>NZ_SMKL01000100.1 GCF_004348545.1 Jiangella ureilytica
ATCACGCCGCGCCTCGACCGCCATCCGGATCGCCCGCTCCCGCAACTCCTCCGGATACTTCCTCGGTGCCACCATGACTCCCATCCTCCCTGGGATTGAGAGCCTCCATCAGACCGAGGGCGAGACACACCCCGACGGCGCGCAAGCACAGAGCGCGCGGACTTGAGGGCACACCGCGCGGCTCAAGAACGGGCAGCAGCGGGACGGGGGAATCCAGCGCAATCCCACGCCCCCGGCTAGGGAGTTCCTGACGCATCCTCGGCGGCGCGGCGCGGCCCGCATCCACCGTCCGTCGGACACCCCTAGCGCGGCAGCCCCTCGACGTACGCGGTGAAGCGGCGCAGGGCGAACGCCAGCCCGACGCGCACCAGCGGCCGCGCCGCCGGCCAGCCCACCCGGCCGACCACGCCGAACGGCAGGTCCAGCCGCTCCTCCCATACGACCTCGCAGGTCGCGGCGTCGAGCGGACGCACCGCGAAGATGCCCGGCCCGCGCACCAGGCGCCCGGTGTGCAGCACCTCGCACCGCAGCGGCGGCTCCCAGGCCGTCACGACCATGGTGTCGAGGAAGCCGGCCCGCCGCACCCCGGTCCACGCCTCCAGCCGCGCGCCCACCTCGTGACCGTTGCCGGGGCCCACGACCCGGACCCGGGTGAGCGGCATCCAGGCGCCCTGGCCCGGCCAGTCGGTCAGGACGCGCCACGCGACGTCGGCCGGGGCGGCGACTCGTCGCGCGACCCGGACGTCGGCGCTCATCGTCAGTGCTCGTCGGCGGCGGGGCGGCGCCGGGGCAGCGGCTCGGCGCTGGGAACGCGGGCCTCGAGGTCGGCGATGCGGCGGTCGCGGCGGTGCAGCTCGCGGCCCAGCCGGTCGAGGACGGTGTCGACCTGGTCCATGCGATACCCGCGCTGGACCACCGAGAACCGCAGCTCTTCGAGGTCGGCCGGTTCGACGCCGTCGTCGGGCAGCAGTCGCGCCTCGGCCTCGGGCGTCTCGGGCTGGAGCAGATCGCCACGCCCCAGCACGAGCAGCACCGCGACGAACAGTACGGCGGCGCCCACGGCGACGAAGACGACGAACACGCCTCAAGGGTGCCACGTCCGGCGTTCCACCTCCGCGCCGCGCCCGGCGACACGGCGTGCGAGGCTTACGGACACCCGATCACCGCCGACCCGAAGGAGCCTTCGTGGGTGTCCTCCGCCTGGGCCGCTCGACGTTCCCGCCCGGCCGGTTCGCCGTCATGGCGATCGTGAACCGCACCCCCGACTCGTTCTACGACCAGGGCGCGACGTTCGCGTTCGAGCAGGCGTGGCGCCGGGTCGAGCAGGTGGTGGCCGAGGGGGCGGACATCATCGACGTCGGCGGGGTGAAGGCCGGCGTGGGCGAGCCGGTCAGCGAGGACGAGGAGATCGACCGCGTCGCCGGCCTGGTCAGCGCGATCCGCGAGACGTACCCGCAGGTCGTCGTCAGCGTCGACACCTACCGCGCTCGCACGGCCGACGCGCTGTGCGCGGCCGGCGCGGACCTGGTCAACGACACCTGGGCCGGCGCCGACCCCGACGTCGCCGCCGTCGCCGCCCGGCACGGCGCCGGCCTGGTCTGCAGCCACACCGGCGGCATGCTCCCGCGGACGCTTCCGCACCGGGTCGGCTACGACGACGTGGTCGCCGACGTCCTCGCGCACACCGTCGGCCTGGCCGAGCGGGCCGCGGAGCTGGGCGTGCCCCGCGAGGGCATCGTCATCGACCCCACCCACGACTTCGGCAAGAACACGTTCCACTCGCTCGAGCTGACCCGCCGCCTCGACGAGCTGGTCGCGACCGGCTGGCCGGTGCTGGTCAGTCTGTCCCGCAAGGACTTCGTCGGCGAGACGCTGGACCTCCCCGTCGACGAGCGACTGCTCGGCACGCTGGCGGCCACCGCGGTCTCCGCCTGGCACGGCGCCCGGGTGTTCCGCGCCCACGACGTCGCCGCCACCCGGCAGGTGCTCGACATGGTGGCCTCGATCCAGGGTGGCCGCCCGCCCGCGGCCCCCCTGCGGGGCCTCACCTGAGGCCTCAGGCCACCTCAGTCCCGGATCCGGCTACCTCAGGCCCTCCCAGAGGCCCCTCAGCCGTCGAGTAAGGCACCTTCCACCTGCGTAGATGCGGCAGTCACCCCATGTGGCGACCACCCCTTACGGACCAGACTCTTCAGTGTCAGAAGACGAAGGTCACGAAGAGAGGTCCGGTCATGAACAGCACGTACACCGCCCAGCTCATGCACGAGGAGCGCGCGGGCCGGCTGCAGGCCGAGGCCGACGCCGATCGGCTCGCCCGCATCGCCCGCCGTGCCGCGAAGAGTTCGGCCCGACGGTCAGGCTCGTCCGGCCCGTCGTGGGTGGTCCGGCACCTGCCCGGCCGCCACGCGGCCTGATCCCAGCCACCCACCGCGGCCCCGGTGTCCTCCCCTCCGGACACCGGGGCCGCTCCATGCCCGCCCCTCTCCGGCGTCGATCGTGGAGTAACCGCGGAATCGATCGGGCATTTCGCCCTCCAGCTCCGCCGTTACTCCAAGATCGACTCCGGCGGAGCGGAGGGGCGCCGCGAAACCGATGTGCCCGCACCCGCCCCGGCGTAGCAGGATGGACACCGTGGCGTTGGCAGCGACGAGTCCCGCGATGGTCGGGCGCATGAGCCAGCTCGACGGACTGCGGTCCGCGCTGGCCGCGGCGACCAGCGGCGTCCCCGCGACCGTCGTCCTGGGCGGCGAGGCGGGTGTCGGCAAGACCCGCCTCGTCACGGAGTTCGCGGCCGAGGCGGAGCGCCACGGCGCCCGGGTCGTCGTCGGGCAGTGCGTCAACCTCGGTGGCGAGGGGCTGGCCTACGCCCCCATCGCCGGCGCGCTGCGCGAGCTCGCCGGGCAGCTCGGCACGACCGCCCTGCTGACCGCCGCCGGTCCCGGCCGTGCCGCCCTGCGCAGCCTGCTCCCCGAGCTCCCCCGCGACGACGCCGACCCGCCCGTCGCCGGCACCAGCCAGGGCCGGGTGTTCGAGGCCGTCACCGCCCTGCTCGAGCACGTCGCCGCCGACCGGCCGCTGGTCCTGGTGCTCGAGGACCTGCACTGGGCCGACCGCTCCACCCGCCAGCTGCTCGGGTTCGCCGTCCGGGCCCTCGGCACCGCGCGCGTGCTGATCGTCGGCACCTACCGCAGCGACGAGGTCACCCGCGACCATCCGCTGCGCATCCTGCTGGCCGAGCTCGAGCGGGTCCGGACGGTGCACCGCATCGACGTGCCGCGGCTCACCGAGGCCGAAGTCGCCCTGCAGCTCACCGGGCTGGCCGGCGCGCCGCCCGCCGCCGACGCCGTGCGGCGCATCCACGCCCGCAGCGAGGGCGTGCCGTTCTTCGTCGAGCAGCTGGCCGACCTCGACGACGGCACGACGCTGCCGGAGTCGCTACGCGACCTGCTGCTGATCCGGGTCGAGCAGCTCTCCGAAGAGTCGCAGCGACTGGTCAGGCTGCTCGCCGTCGGCCGCGACAGCGTCGACCACGACCTGCTGGCCGCCGTCGCCGCCGTCGGGCCGGACGACCTCGACCGCACCCTGCGCGAGGCGGTGTCGGCGAACGTGCTGCGCGTCGACGGCGAGGGCTACGCGTTCCGCCACGCGCTGGTCCGCGAGGCCGTCCACGAGGACCTGCTGCCCGGCGAGCACGCGCGGCTGCACGCGCTCTACGCCGGCACGCTGGAGCGTCGGCTCGAGTCCGGCGTGCCCGGCCGCGCGGTCACCGCCGAGGCCGCCCATCACTGGTTCTGCGCCCACGAGCACGCGAAGTCGTTCGCCGCCTCCCTGCGGGCCGCGGCCGAGGCGCGCTCGCTGGCGGCCTACGACGAGGCGCAGCACCACTACGAGCGGGCGCTGGAGCTGTGGGACCAGGTGCCCGAGCCCGAGACGACGGCAGGCTTCGACCACGCCGAGCTGCTGGCCCGCACCGCCGCGGCCGCCAACAACGCCGGCGAGGTCGAGCGCGCCCTCGCGTTGGTCGACGCGTCGCTGGCCGAGGCGCGAGCGGCCGCGAGCACCGTCGAGGCGCATCGGGTGGCAAGGCTGCTCGGCTTCCGCGGCACGCTGCTGAGCGAGCTGGGGCTGGCCGGCGCCACCGAGGAGGTCGGGCGGGCGCTGGAGCTGATCCCGGCCGACCCGCCCACGCCGCGGCGGGCCCGGCTGCTGCAGAAGTACGTCTCGCGGCTGATGATGGACGGCCGCCACGACGAGGCCATCGCGCTGTCCGCCGAGGCCGCGGCGCTGGCTCACGAGACCGCCGAGACCGAGTCGGAGTTCCGGGCGTACGTGGTGCTCGGACCATGCCTGCTGCACTCGGGGCGGGTCGACGAGGGCCTCGAGGCGCTGCGCACGGCACAACGGCTCGCCGGCGATCGGCCCGAGTGGCTGGTCGGCTACCACATCAACATGTCCGACTCGCTGCACCTGCTCGGCCGGTACGCCGAGGCCGCAGAGGTCGCCCGCGAGGGCATCGACGGCGCCCGCGCCGTCGGGCTGGCCCGCACGCTCGGCACCATGATGGCCGGCAACGCCGCCGAGCCGCTGCTCGCGCTGGGACACTGGGAGAAGGCCGAGCGCATGATCATGCGCGCACTCGAGCTCGATCCGCCCGGCCGGCACGTCTGGCAGCTGGTCGGGCTGCGGTCCTGGCTGGAGCTGTGGCGGGGCGACGTCGAGGCGGCGTCACGCTCGGTCGCGGAGATGCGCGAGCGACTGGCCGGCCGCGAGCCGGGGCCGCAGTACGTGCTGCCGGCCGCACGCGCCGGCGCCGAGGCGGCACTCGGCCGCGGCGAGCCCGGTGTCGCCTGGGAGCTGATCCGCGCCACCATGGACGACCTGCGGGGGCGACACCCGGGCTACGAGCTGCCGCTGCTCGCGGCGGCCGCCTGGGCGCTGGAGGCGCGGTCGCGCGACCTCCGGGGCGACGACGGCGGCAGCGGCGGTCCCGCTCGCGACGGTCTCGAGGCCGACGCCGGCTGGCTGCGCGACCGGCTGGCGCCGATCGCCGCCTGGGGCCCGGGGCCGGTGTGGGCGCCTGTCATCGAGGCGCACCTCGCCGGTCTCGGCGGGCCCGCACCCGAGGCCTGGCAGCGGGCGCTCGATGCGGTCGAGTCGGCCGAGGGACCGGTGCACCTGCGCCCGTTCACCGGCTACCGGCTCGGCGAGGCGCACGTCCTGCTCGGCGACCGCTCAGCCGCCGAGGAGCCGCTGCGCCGGGCCGCGGAGCAGGCCGACTCGCTCGGCGCCGGGCTGGTGCGGCGGTGGATCGACGACCTCGTGCGCCGCGCCCGGCTGGGGCTGCCGCCGTCGCCGTCGGGCCGCCCGGGTAGCGCGACCGGCACGTTCCCGGCGCTGACCGAGCGCGAGCGCGAGGTGCTGCGGCTGGTGGCGGCCGGGCGCAGCAACCGGCAGATCGGCGAGGAGCTCTTCATCAGCGCCAAGACCGCCAGCGTGCACGTGTCGAACATCCTGACCAAGCTGGGGGTGTCGGGCCGCGGTGAGGCCGCGGCCCTCGCCCACCGCGAACACCTGCTCGACGAAGCGGCGCCGCGTCCGACCGGCTGAAAGGCGCCCGAGAGCGCGACCAGGGCTCACCAGGCGGACCCACGGCGCCACCAAGGCGCGTCAGTTGACCGGTCCGCCGGTGCGGAGGTTGTCGGAGTCGGCCAGCTCGCCCGGCGGCCGGTGCAGGCGGCGGTTGACCAGCCAGGTCACGAACCAGAGCACGACGCCGATGGCCAGCAGGATGCCGGCGATGCGGTACTGCTCGTTGTCGCGGCCGGTGAGCGGGGTGGCGAGGTAGGCGCAGGTGATGGCGCCGATGATCGGGATGATCGTCGGCGTGCGGAAGTGCTTGTGCTCGACCGGGTTGCGCCGCAGCACCAGCACGGCCACGTTGACGACCGAGAAGACGGCGAGCAGCAGCAGCGCCGTCGTGCCGCCCAGTGCCGGCACCTCGCCGACGAACGTGATGAGGCCGGCCGCCAGCACCGTCGTGAAGATGATCGCCACCCAGGGCGTGCGCCGCCCCGGGTGCACCCGGCCCAGCGGCCCGGGCAGCACGCGTTCACGGCTCATGCCGTAGACCAGGCGGCTGGCCATGAGCATGTTGATCAGCGCGGAGTTGGCGACCGCGAACATCGTGATGAACGCGAAGATCTTCAACGGGAAGCCCGGTGCACCGGCCTCGACGACCTGGAGCAGCGGGGTGTCGCCCTCGCCGAGCTGGTCGACCGGGACCAGCGCCACCGAGGAGATGGCGACCAGCACGTAGATGGTGCCGGTGATGATCAGACCGGACAGCATGACCTTGGGGAAGATGCGGACCGGCTCCTTGCACTCCTCGGCCATGTTGACGGAGTCCTCGAACCCGACCATGGCGAAGAACGCCAGCGCGGTCGCGGCCGTGACCGCCCCGAAGACGCCCTGGCCCTGCGTGTCGAACTCGGTGACGCGGGACAGGTCGGCCTCGCCGCCGCCGATGGCCCACAGGCCGATCATGATGATGATCAGCAGGCCGGTCAGCTCGACGCAGGTGAGCACGACGTTGGCCTTGACGCTCTCGCCGACTCCGCGGAAGTTCACCGCGGCCACCAGCAGGATGAACAGCAGCGCGACGCCGGTGATGCCGATGCCGGTGCTCAGCTCGACGTCGAACGCCTCGGACAGGTTCGACGCGAACGCGCGCGACGCCGTCGACGCCGAGGTGATGCCCGAGCACATGACCGTGAACGCGACGATGAACGTCACGAAGTGGACGCCGAACGCCTTGTGCGTGTAGAGCGCGGCGCCGGCCGCCTGCGGGTACTTCGTCACCAGCTCGAGGTAGCTGAAGGCGGTGAGGATGGCCACGACGAACGCGACCAGAAAAGGCAGCCAGGCCGCTCCGCCCACCTCGGCGGCCACCTGGCCGGTCAGTGCGTAGACACCGGTGCCGAGGATGTCGCCGACGACGAACAACAGCAGCAGGCTCGGCCCCATGACCCTTTTCAGGCTGGGTTGTTCCGCGGGCTGGCGAGGGGCCTCTCCGGTCTGCACGGGCGCATCTGCCATGTGCCGCCTCCAATCGTTGCCTTGGTCTATCGCTTGGAGGGTGCGAGACGCAAGCAACGACGCCGCCCGGAGCGGCACCGTTCGGGTGAATTCCGGCGCTATTCGCGACCGGCCGCGTGGCGCAACGCTTCGGCTTTGGCCAGCGCGGACATCACCTCGTCGAGCTCGTCGGTGATGGTGAGGAGGTCGATGTCGACCGCCGAGATCTTCTTGTCCGCGACCAGCGTGTCACGAAGCCAGTCGACGAGCCCTTTCCAGTAGCTCGTGCCGACCAGGATGATGGGAAAAGCGGTCACCTTGTGCGTCTGTACGAGCGTCATGGCCTCGAACAGCTCGTCGAGGGTGCCGTACCCACCGGGAAATACGACGAACCCCTGCGCGTACTTGACGAACATCGTCTTGCGGGCGAAGAAGTAGCGGAAGTTGATGGCGAGGTCGACGTAGTCGTTGATGCCCTGCTCGAACGGCAGCTCGATGCCGAGCCCGACGGAGGTGCCGCCGGCCTCGTGGGCGCCCTTGTTGGCGGCCTCCATGATGCCGGGACCGCCGCCGGTGATGACGGCGTAGTCGGCGCCCACCAGCCGCTTCCCCAGGTCGACGGCCAGCTCGTAGTACGGGTCGTCGGGCAGCGTGCGGGCCGAGCCGAAGACACTGATGGCCGGGCCGAGCTCGGCCAGCGCGCCGAAGCCCTCGATGAACTCGGCCTGGATGCGCAGCACCCGCCAGGGATCGGTGTGCACCCAGTCGGTGGGGCCGGCGGTGTCGAGCAGTCGCTGGTCAGTGGTCGTCACGTCGTACTGCTTCCCTCGCTTGATCACCGGCCCGGCGTGCTTCTCCGCGGGCCGCCCGGACTCCTCGTATGGCATCATCAGCGACACCACGCCGATCGGGCCACGCACCCCGTGCTCACTCGCACCAGTCCCTCCGGCTCTCGACCCACGACTCATGAGAGCCTCCGGCCCCCGTTCCTCGCCGGTATGCGCGGCCCTCCACTGGGGCCAGGCTAATGGGCCCCGAGCCAGGCCCGCAGCCGCTCCTCGCAGACGTCGATCTCGGCCACGTGGACCCGCTCGTCGTCGGCGTGCGCCAGCTGCGGGTCGCCGGGACCGTAGTTGACGGCGGGAACGCCGAGCGCGTCGAACCGGGCGACGTCGGTCCAGCCGACCTTGGCCCGCGGCTCGCCGCCGACCGCCGCCACGAAGGCGGCCGCGACGGGCCGGTCGAGACCGGGCCGGGCGCCGGGCGCGGTGTCGAGCAGCCGCACCTCGTAGCCGTCGAACACCCGCCGCACGTGGTCGAGCGCCTGCGCCTCGGACTTCTCGGGCGCGAAGCGGTAGTTGACGGTGACCTCGCAGCGGTCGGGGATGACGTTGCCGGCGATGCCGCCGCTGATGCCGACCGCGTTGAGCCCCTCGCGGTAGTCGAGGCCGTCGACGGTGACCGTGGCCGGCTCGTAGCCGGCCAGCCGCTGCAGCACCGGCCCGGCGGCGTGGATGGCGTTGCGGCCCATCCACCAGCGGGCGCTGTGCGCGGCGGTGCCGGTGAGGTCGACGGCGACCCGCAGCGTGCCGTTGCAGCCGCCCTCGACCGCGGCCGAGGTGGGTTCCATGAGCACGGCGAAGTCAGCGGCCAGCCAGCCGGGGTGGCGCCCGGCGATGCGACCGAGGCCGTTGCGCTCGGCCTCGACCTCTTCGTTGTCATAGAAGACGTAGGTGACGTCGCTGGCGGGGGCCGGCACGTGCGCGGCCAGCCGCAGCGCGACCGCGACGCCGCCCTTCATGTCGACGGTGCCGCGGCCCCACAGCACGCCGTCGTCGAGCCGGGTGGGGAGGTTGGCCGCCACCGGCACGGTGTCGAGGTGCCCGGCCAGCACGACCCGCGACGGCCGCCCCAGAGACGTGCGGGCGACGACGGCGTCGCCGTCGCGGTCGACGCTCAGGTGCCCGACCGCGCGCAGTGCGGCCTCGACGGCGTCGGCCAGCGGCCCCTCGTGGCCGCTGGGCGAGGCGAGGTCGCACAGCTGCGCCGTCAGCTCCGGCGCCGGGAGGTCGAGATCGAGAAGAGTGCCCACGGCGGCACCCTACGACCGAGGCGCGAAGGCGCAGAACTCGTTGCCCTCGGGGTCGGCCATGACGGTCCAGGAGATGTCGCCGCCGGGCTCGCGCAGGACGGTGGCGCCACGCTCGGTGAGCGCCCGGACGTCGGCGACGACGTCCCAATGGACGCGGTTCTTCACGGTCTTGGGCTCGGGCACCGGGACGAAGCACAGGTAGTCGAACGGCACCCGGCCGCCACCTTCGAGCGCGGCGTGGTGCGTCTTGGGGTCGCCCTCGGGCGCGAGCCCCAGCAGCTCGCCCCACCAGGCGGCCTGGGCGTGCGGGTCGGCACAGTCGATCACGACCTCGTAGAGCCGGCCCGGCAGCGGGGCGCGGTTCGGGCGGAGGAACGCACAGAACTCGCCGCCGCCGGGGTCGGCCATGACGAACCAGTGGATCTCGTCGTCGGGCTCGCGCAGGACCGTGGCGCCCAGGGACAGCAGGCCGTCGAGGTCGCCCACCTCGACGTCGAGGTGCACGCGGTTCTTGGCCGTCTTGGCCTCGGGCACGGCGTCGACCCAGACGTGCGCGCCTTCTTCTTCGCCGAGCAGGTGCGTAGGATCGTCTGGGTCTGGCCGGCGGTCGAGCGCCGCCGCCCAGAACTCGGCGAGTCGGGGCTGGTCGCTGGCGTCGAGGCAGAGCGCCTGCCAGGTGACGAGGGGCGAGGTCTGGCTCATGCGGCAACGCTAGCCGAGGGCACCGACACCCTGACCGCGCGAGTACCCGACCTGGTGGACCCCACTCCTCATGAGCTCCCTGCCGGCCGCTCCCCCCGACGACCAGCACCTGTGGTCGCGGGCGCGCGAGGGCGACCCGGCCGCGTTCGGTGAGCTGTTCACCCGGCACTCGACGGTGGTCTACACCTACTGCTTCCGGCTCACCGGCAGCTGGAAGACCGCCGAGGACCTCACGTCGGTCGTCTTCCTCGAGGCCTGGCGCAGACGCGAGGACGTCACCGACGGCGCGGGCTTCGTACCGTGGCTGCTCGGCCTGGCGTCCAAGGTGGCCCGCAACAGCACCCGCGCCGTCCGGCGGCACCGCCGGCTGCTCGCCAAGCTGCCGCCCGCGGTCATCGCGGGCGGCGCCGCCGACGCCGTCCCGCACACCAACGGCACCGGCCCGGCCACGGCCCCCGACGACGACGGCCGGTCCGACGACGAGCGGCGCATGAAACAGATCCTGCGGGTCTTCCGGCGGCTGCCGAAGCAGGAGCAGGAGGTGCTCGCGCTGTGCGTCTGGGGCGAGCGCACCTACGCCGAGGCCGCCGTCGCCCTCGGCATCCCCGTCGGTACCGTACGCTCGCGCCTGGCGCGGGCCCGAGCTCACATGGAGCGGCTCACCGAGGCCGCCGCCACCAAGTCCGCGGAGCCGCGATCCGGCCCGCGACCTGAAGGAGCGCACCACTCATGAGTTCCACCGGCATGAACCTCGACTTCGAGCTGCCCGCGCGGCGCGAGCTGCCGGCCGAGCGCCGCGACGCCATCCGGCGCCTGCTCGAGGACACCGTCGCCGGCGAGGTGTCCGCGCGGCGGCTCCCGCGGCCGCGCCGACGGCCGCGGCTGCGGCTGGCGCTCTGGCCGGGAGCCGGCCTCGCGACGGCGGCCGCTGCCGCCGCGGCGGTGCTCGTGGTGGGCACCCTCGGCGGCGGTGGTGACGAGGTCGCGCACGCGGCCACGCCGCCGGTGCTCGCGGCCGAACTGGCCCGGGGGGTGCCTGCCGACGCGGAGCTGCAGGCGCTGGCGACCCTGGCCTCCAGCGCGCCGCAGGAGTACGCGGCCACCGAGGCGACGGTGTCGACGGAGAGCTGGGTGATGTCGGTGACGGAGACGGCGACCGGCGGCGCACCCGCCGAGGGCGCCGCCGCGAGCCTGTCCATCGGCACGGCCGGCGTCACGACGGCGGTCGTCCCGGTGCTGCGCGAGCAGCGGTTCCTTGCCGACGGGTCGGTGCACGTGCGCGAGACCCACGGCGAGGCGCGGTACCCGACGGCGGAGTGGGACGAGTCCCATGCCGCTGCCGCGGGCTCGGTCCTGCTCGACGAGACGTTCCCCGCCGGCGCACTCGCATCGTCCTACCCGTCTCCGCTGGCCACCGACCCCACGGCGCTGCGCGAGCAGTTACTGGCCGTGTGGCCGCAGGCCGAGGATCCGGCCGCGGCACTGTTCCGGGCGCTGCACGAGGTGAGCTCCACCCGTCCGGTCGACGCGTCGGTGCAGGCGGCGGCGCTGACCATGCTGGCGCGCGAGCCCGGCGTCGTGGCTCTGGGCGAGACCACCGACCGCAGCGGCCGCGCCGCGCTCGCGTTCGGCGCCGACAGCGCCGACACCGGCCTGGACACCCGCTATGTGCTCATGGTCGATCCGGCGACGGGGCGCATGCTCGGCTACGAGGAGGTGCTCACCGGCGACACCGGCGCACTGGACCTCGAGACGCCCTCGGTCGTCGCCTACACCGTCTTCCGGTGAGACGGCATCAGGCACTGGTACAGGTCCAGTAGCCCATGCGGTTGTCGGCGGAGGCACCGACATAGGTGTCGCTGGCGCCCGGGACCATGGTCCAGAGCCGTGAGCCGCCCACGGAGTCGTAGGCATGGATGTTGCGGCTGGAGTGCCGGTTGACCCAGGACGACGCGGTGTTGTCGAACCCGTACGAGCTGGCGTAGGCCGAGCACGTGCTGGAGAACTGGTAGCGCGCGCCGTCGAAGTTCGACGCCGTGTAGAAGCAGTAGTAGCCCGAGGGGCACGTCGACGCGCTGCCTCGTGCGGCCACGTCGCCTCGCGGCTGTGCCTCGGCCACCAGTCCGAGCGCCTCGACCGCCTCGGGCCGGACGCCCTCGCCGAGCCCGGCCGGCGCGGCGTCCTCTCCGGGGCTGGGCCAGACCACGATGACCGCGCCGTCGCCCCAGGCCATGGCGTTGTCGGAGACCTGGACGCCGCCCGGCTGCCGCTCGAGCGCGGCCGCCATCTCGGCCGCGAGCGGGCCGGTGGGCGCGTCGTCCGCCGTGTCGCCGCCGTAGGCGCCGCCCGCGGCCGCCAGCACCGTCGTCGCGACCCCTGCGAGCGTGGCGACCAGCCGTCGTCCCGTCATGCGGCCTCCTGGGGTTCGTCGTCGCGGCGTTCCGTAGGCTGGCCCTCATGACCGACGAGCGACGGGCATGGGGTCTCGGCCTGGCCACGATAGCCGCAAACGGAACGATCTTGGATGTTTGGTACCCATCGCCGGCTCTCGGCAAACCGCCTGTCTCGTCCAATGACGCCCATCTCGAGCTGCGCGATCTCGAGAGCGAGGACCGCGATCGCGGGGTGCGCCGGGCCGTCGTCGAGACCCTCGCCGACCTCGACGCGCCACCCGCCGACGCCCAGGACGCCTATCTCCGGCTGCACCTGCTGTCGCATCGGCTGGTCCGGCCGCACGGGGTGAACCTCGACGGCGTGTTCGGTGCGCTCAGCAACGTCGTCTGGACCAACCACGGACCGTGTGCGGTCGACGGCTTCGAGCGCACGCGGGTGCGGCTGCAGCGCCGCGGATCGGTCACCGTCTACGGCATCGACAAGTTCCCGCGCATGGTCGACTACGTCGTGCCGGCGGGGGTGCGCATCGCCGACGGCGACCGCGTGCGACTGGGCGCCCACCTGGCCGCGGGCACCACCGTCATGCACGAGGGCTTCGTCAACTTCAACGCCGGCACGCTGGGTTCGTCCATGGTCGAGGGCCGCATCTCGGCCGGGGTCGTGGTCGGCGACGGCTCCGACGTCGGCGGCGGCGCGTCAATCATGGGGACGCTGTCGGGCGGCGGCAAAGAGACCATCACCGTCGGGCAGGGCTGCCTCATCGGCGCCAACGCCGGCATCGGCATCTCGCTCGGCGACGGCTGCGTGGTCGAGGCCGGCTGCTACATCACCGCCGGCACCAAGGTCGGGCTGCCCGACGGCCGTGTCGTCAAGGCGGCGGAGCTGTCCGGCCGCGACGGCCTGCTGTTCCGCCGCAACAGCGTCACCGGCGCCGTCGAGGCGCTGGCCCGGTCCGGCGACTGGGGCGGGCTGAACGCCGTCCTGCACGCGAACTGACCACGCCCGGACCCCCAGGAACCCCCGGCCCGGCCACGGACGTTCTTCCGATCAAATGAGCCGCACCGCCCGCCTCACGGCGACCATGGGAACCATACTCGCCCTCGGCGGGTGCATCGCCGCGCTGCTCATCTGGTGGGTGGGCGGCGACGACAACCCGCTGCGGTTCCAGCGCAACGACTGCCGGGCCGTGGTCGACGGCCGCACGGTCGCGCTGAGCCCGGAGCAGGCCCGGCACGCCGCCACCATCGCCGCCGTCGCCGTGGAGCGCGGGCTGCCGGCCCGGGCCGTCACCATCGCGCTGGCCACGGCGTACCAGGAGTCCGACATCTACAACGTCGACTACGGCGACCGCGACTCCCTGGGCCTGTTCCAGCAGCGCCCGTCGCAGGGCTGGGGCACCCCTGAGCAGGTGCAGGACCCGGTCTACGCCGCCGGCGCGTTCTACGACGCCCTGGTCCGCATTCCCGACTACCGCGACCTCGAGATCACCGTCGCCGCCCAAGAGGTGCAGCGCAGCGCCTACCCCGACGCCTACGCCGACCACGAGGACGATGCACGGGTGCTGGCGTCGGCGCTCACCGGCAACTCCGAGGCGGCGTTCTCGTGCGCGTACGAGAACGCCGACCACGCGGCACAGACCATGGGCGACGACGGCCTCACCGACCGCGCCCGCGCCGTCCGCGACGAGCTGACCGGCACGTTCGGCGGCCTCGACATCGGCGGCTTCCAGCCCGGCGGCATCGACTCCGGGCACATCGAGGGCTCGGCGCACTACGACGGCCGCGCGATCGACGTCATGTTCGAGCCGTACGACGACGCCGACGTCAACCGGCGCGGCTGGGCGGTCGCCCACTGGGCCGCCGCGAACGCCCAGGAGCTGGGCATCGCGACCATCATCTACGACGACCGGATATGGTCGGCCCGCCGGTCCGACGAAGGGTGGCGCGCCTACACCCACCCGTCCGGTGACACCACGAACGTCACGCTGCGCCACCTGGACCACGTCCACATCGACGTCGCTGAGGGGTCCTGAGAATGACGGGCAGTCCGGGTGGCGTCGTCGCCACCCCACACACACTGAGCACGCGCGCCGGCGTGCAGATCCTGCAGGCCGGTGGCAACGCCGTCGACGCCGCCATCGCCGCCTGCGCGGTGCAGGGCGTGGTCGCGCCCGAGACCTGCGGCATCGGCGGCGACCTGTTCGCGCTGGTGCACCGGCCGGGCGACGCCGCGCCGCTGACGCTGAACGCGTCGGGGCGCGCGGGCTCCGGCGTCGACGCCGCGGCGCTGCGGGCGGCCGGGCACCACGAGATCCCGCGCGGCGACGCCGGGGCCATCCCGGTGCCGGGCTGCGTCGACGGCTGGGCGGAGCTGTCGTCGCGGCTGGGCCGGCTGGGGCTGGCGGCGTCGCTCGCGCCCGCGATCCGGCTCGCCGACGAGGGCTTCCCGGCCAGCGACGACCTGGTGGCGGCGTTCCGCGCCAACGCGGCGGAGCTGGCCGGCGCCGAGGCCGCGCGGCCCATGCTGGCCGCGCGGGGTGCGGGCTCGACGGTGGTCCGCCCTCAGCTCGCGGCCACGCTGCGGCTCGTGGCCGAGGGCGGCCGGGCGGCGTTCTACGAGGGGACGCCCGGCCGGGCCGTCACCGAGGCCGTCGGCGGCGCCATCACGGCCGACGACCTGCGGCGCAGCCAGGCCGACTGGGTCGAGCCGCTGTCGGCCGACGTGTGGGGCGCCACCGGCTGGACCGTCCCGCCGAACTCGCAGGGCTATCTGGCCGTCGGCGCCTGCGCCGTGCTGGAGCGGCTCGGCTGGACCGACGATCCCGGCGACCCGCAGTCGTGGCACCTGCAGATCGAGGCGCACCGCGCACTGGCCGCCGAGCGCGACTCCGTCGTCGTCGACCCCGACCGAATGCCGGTCGACGCCGGCCGGCTGCTCGACCCGGCCCGGCTCGACGCCGTCGCCGCCTCCGTCGACCCCGCCGCCGCCCGCGACCGTCACCCCGCGGCCCTGGCGGCGGGCGGGACGGCGTACCTGTGCGTGGTCGACGGCGCGGGCATGGGCGTCTCGCTCATCCAGTCCAACTTCCACGGCATCGGGTCGCTGGTCGGCGCCGGGTCGGCGGGGTTCCTGCTGCACGACCGCGGCCGCGGCTTCACGCTGGTCGAGGGCCACCCCGGCGAGCTGGCGCCCGGGCGGCGCCCGCTGCACACGCTGTCGCCGACGCTCTGGACCCGCGGCTCGCGGCTGGCGATGATCCTGGGCACCCGCGGCGGCCACGTGCAGCCGCAGCTGGTCCAGCAGGTCGCGACGTTCGTGCTGGGCGCGGGGCTGGACCCCGACGAGGCCCAGGCCCGGCCGCGGTGGACCGTCGAGCCCGCCCCCGGGGCGCTGGGGATGCCGGCGCCGTCCGGCTCGCGAGTGCGGGTCGAGCCCGACGTCCCCGCCCGCGTCGTCGACGGCCTGCGCCGGCGCGGCCACCGGGTCACACCCGTCGAAGGGCCGCAGTCCGGCTGGGGGCCGGTCTCGGTCATCCGGATCGACGACCGCGCCGGCTGGCGGCTGTCCGCACGCGACCCCCGGGTCGCCACGACGGCGGTCGCGACGGCCTGACCCGCCCGTAAGGTTAGGGAGATCATGACCACCCCCACGCCACCGCCGCCGCCCCCGCCGTCGCAGCCGCCGCCGGGTGCCGGCTCGCGGACCGCGGTCTGGCAGATCGCCACCGCCGTGGCCCTGGCGGTCGGCCTCATCCTGGCCGGCGTCGTCTACGTCGTCATGGACCAGCGTGCCGACGACCTGCGGGCCGAGCGCGACGACGCCCGCCGGCAGCTCGCCGAGGCGCAGGAGGAGTCCTCGTCGGGCCTGGGCGGGCTCGAGGACCTCTTGGGCGGCGAGGGCGGCCTCGAGGACCTGCTCGGCGGCGAGGGCGGCCTCGAGGACCTGCTGGGCGAGCTCGGCGGCATGGGCGACGTCGACCCCATCCTGTTCGAGTGCCTCGGCGCCGGTGGCATGGGTCTCGGCGGAGGTGACGGCTCGATCCCCGACGGCGACATCGAGACGCAGGTCGCCGCCGTCGCGCAGATCGTCGAGGACGAGCGCGGGCTGCCCGCCGGCGACGACATCGACATCGAGTTCGTCAGCCTCGACGAGGTGCGGCGGCGCGCCGTCGAGATCACCCGCGACGAGCTCGACCCCGAGCGGGCCGCCGTCGACTCGCGGCTGCTGGCCGCGCTCGGCGCCGTCGAGCCCGGGACGGACCTCGCGCAGGCGCAGCTCGACGCCCTCGACGCCGGGGTCGGCGGCTTCTACGACCCCGAGACGAAGGCGCTGGTCATCGGGTCCGAGGAGATGGACGGCATGGGCGCGCTCATCACGGCGCACGAGCTCGTGCACGCGCAGGCCGACGCCGCCCTGGGGCTGCCGGACCAAGAGGCCATCGCGCAGGAGTCCGGCTCCGACGCCGCCTATGCCGCGCTCAACGCGACCGAGGGCGACGCGTCGCTGTACAGCCAGCAGTTCGTCGGGCAGCATCTGCCGCTCGAGGACCTGCTCGCGCTGCAGGAGCTGTCCGGGCAGACCACCGCCGACCTCGACGCGCTGCCGCACTTCATCTCCCGCCAGCTGGAGTTCCCCTACGTCGAGGGCATGACGTTCACCTGCGACGTCTTCCTCGACGGCGGCTGGGAGGGCGTCGACAGCACGTACACCGACGTCCCGACGACGACGGCGCAGGTCCTCTTCCCCGACCGCTACTACTCCATGGAGGGGGCGGTCGACGTCCGCGACCCCGCCGGCCCGGGCGAGGCGTGGCAGGAGCTGCGGTCGGACACCTTCGGCGCCGCCGACCTGCTGTTCCTGCTCGAGGCCCCGGGCGACGACGAGGCCGCGGCGCTGTCGGAGCCGAAGGACCGGGTCGCGGCCTGGGCCGGCGGCGAGGTCACCGTCTGGGGCGACGGCGACCGGACGGCGCTCGCGCTGGTGCTCGCCGACCGCGGCGACGAGGGTGCGACACCGCTGTGCGAGACCGTCACCGACTTCTACGCCGCCGCCTTCCCCGACGCGCAGGCCGCCGACGAGGGCGGCCGGACGGTGTTCGCCGGCACCGAGCAGTCCGCGGTCGTCGCGTGCTCCGGCTCCGAGATCGCGCTGGGCATCGGCCCGGACGTCCCGGCCGCGACGGCCGCCATCAGCTGACCCGCACCGGAATGACGCTTCTATGTCAAGCGGTTGGCTGGTGGCAGGTCAGCGGTGGGATGTCGCGGCGGAGCGTGCGGTGGATGACGTCGGTGAGGTGGCGTTTGAGCACGCGCATGGCGCCGCGTTTGCCTTTGTTGTCGAGGTGTTTGGCGATCAGG
>NZ_SMKL01000101.1 GCF_004348545.1 Jiangella ureilytica
GGGTCGTCGAGGGCGGGGCCGGCGGCGACGGCGTCCGGCTCGCGCTGGCGCAGGCCGACCTGGTGCTCGACGGCATCCTCGGCATCGGCGGACGGGGCGGGCTGCGGGGCGACGCGGCCAGGCTGGCGGCGCTGCTGCGCGAGGGCCGGAAGGCGGGCGTCGTCGTCGCCGTCGACCTCCCCAGCGGCGTCGATCCCGACACCGGCGAAACCCCCGGTGACGCCGTCGTCGCCGATCACACCGTCACGTTCGGCGGGCTGAAGCCGGCCCTGGTGATCGACCCCGCGGCCGCCGCGTCCGGCACGCTGCATGTCGTCGACATCGGGCTCGGACCGTACCTGCCGGAGCCGGCCATGACCGTGCTCGACGACGCCGAGGTCAGCGCGCTCCTGCCCGACCCCGGCCGCGAGTCGGACAAGTACTCCCGGGGCGTCGTCGGCGTGCTGGCCGGCTCCGGGCAGTTCCCCGGCGCCGCTGTACTGGCCGTGGGTGGCGCGCTGCACGGCGGCGCCGGCATGGTCCGCTACGCCGGGCCGGGCGCCGTCGCCACCGAGGTGCGGCAGCGCTGGCCCGAGGCGATCGCCGGGCCGTCGCCCGACGCCGTCGGGCGGGTGCAGGCGTGGACCATCGGCTCTGGGCTGGGCGACGGGCGCGGCGACGACGTCGGCGCGGTCCTCACGGCCGGACTGCCGGTGCTCGTCGACGCCGACGGCCTGCGCTGGCTGCCGGACCGGTTCACCGGTCCGGCGCTGCTGACCCCGCACGCGGGTGAGCTGGCCCGGCTCCTCGACGTCGAGCGGCCGGTCGTCGAGGCGCGCCGGCTGCACCACGCCCGGCTGGCCGCACAGCGGTGGAACGCCGTCGTGCTGCTCAAGGGGTCGACGACGGTGGTGGCGGCGCCCGACGGGCGGGTGCGGGTCAATCCCACGGGCACGTCGGCGCTGGCGGCCGCGGGCACGGGCGACGTGCTCGCCGGACTGGCCGGATCGCTGCTGGCCGGCGGGCTGTCACCGCTCGAGGCGGGGAGCGTGGCCGCGTACGCGCACGGGCTGGCCGGGCAGCGCGCGGCGGCCGGCACCGGGTATCCGAGCGCCGGCGACGTCCTGGCCGCGCTGCCTGCCGTCCTGCGCTCCCTGCGCGGCCCTGTGCCATGAGCACCACCACGCACCGGTGCGTCGTGGTGCTCATGGCGGAGCGAGCCGCCCGGCCGGCAGGGGCGGGCGCCCCTTGTCGGTGCGGGCTGACAGAATCGCAGACGTGGTGACCGACCAGGACGCCCGCTGTCGGCGGCGCTTGACCCGAGCGGGGACGTGGTGACCGAGCTGAACACCCACGGCCCCGGGCCCGTACCGCACGCGGAGGTGCGGGTCGACCTGGCCGCCATCCGCGACAACGTCGCCGAGCTCGCCGTCCGCGCCGCTCCGGCGCAGGTCATGACCGTCGTCAAGGGCGACGCGTACGGCCACGGGCTGGTGCCGGTGGCGCGCGCCGCGCGGGCCGGCGGCGCCTCCTGGCTTGGCACCGCCACGCTGGCCGAGGCGCTGGCGCTGCGCGCGGCCGGGGTCGACGGCCGGGTCATGGCCTGGCTCAACGCGCCCGGCGAGCGGTGGGCCGACGCGCTGGCCGCCGACGTCGACGTGTCCGCGTCGGCGCCGTGGGCGCTGGCCGAGATCGCCGCCGCGGCCCGCGAGACCGGCCGCACCGCGCGGGTGCACCTCAAGGCCGACACCGGCATGGGACGGGCCGGGGCGCCGCCGGCCGACTGGCCCACGCTGGTCGACGACGCCCTGAAGGCCCAGGCCGAGGGGCTGGTCGAGGTCGCGGGCCTCTGGTCGCACCTGGCTCGCGCCGACGAGCCGGGCGAGCCGGCCAACGCCCGGCAGCTCGCCGCGTTCCGCGACGCCGTCGACCTCGCCGAGGCGCGCGGCGTCCGGCCCGAGGTCCGGCACCTCGCCAACTCCGCCGCCACGCTCACCATGCGCAGCGCCCACTTCGACCTCGTCCGTCCGGGCCTGGCCACGTACGGGCTGTCGCCGGTGCCGCAGCAGGTCGCTCCGGCCGACGTCGGCCTGCGTCCGGCCATGTCGGTGCGGGCTCGGCTGGCGCTGGTCAAGCGGGTGCCGCCCGGGCAGGGCGTCTCGTACGGCCACCTCTACGTCACCGACCGCGAGTCCTCGCTGGGCCTGGTCCCGCTCGGCTACGCCGACGGCGTGCCCCGCCATGCGTCCGGCGGCTCCGCGGGCCCGGGCGCGCCGGTGCTCATCCGCGGCGTCACGCGGCGCATCGCCGGCCGGGTCTGCATGGACCAGTTCGTCGTCGACCTCCGCGACGACGACGTCAACGCAGGCGACGAGGTGGTGCTGTTCGGCGACGCCGCCGCCGGCGAGCCCACGGCCCAGGACTGGGCCGATGCCACCGGCACCATCTCCTATGAGATCGTCACCCGGTTCGCTCCCCGGCTTCCTCGGGTATACGTCAACGGAGAGCTGTGAGCAGGCTGGTCGCCGCCGGGCGCACGGCCGGCATCGTCGGCGCCTGGGTGGGTGTGGCCACTGCGGGCGCCGCCGTCGGATTCGCCGCGGAGCGCTACGTGATGGGTAGGTCGTTGAAGCAGGACGATCCTTACGCCGACGAGCCGTTCGGCTCGCTGCGCGGTGCTGCACGCACGGTGGTCACCGACGACGGCGTCGCGCTGCACGTCGAGGTCGATGACGCTGCCGAGGCGCTCGATCGAGGTGCGCCCACGCTGGTGTTCTGCCACGGCTTCGCCCTCACCATGGACGCCTGGCACTTCCAGCGCCGCGACCTTCGCGGCAGCGCGCGGCTGGTGTTCTGGGACCAGCGCGGGCACGGCCGGTCCGGCCCGCTGCCCGACGACACCGAGCTCTCGTTCCGCCGGCTCGGCACCGACCTCGGGCAGTTGATCGACGAGGTGGTGCCCCAGGGGCCCATCGTGCTCATCGGGCACTCCATGGGCGGCATGACGCTGCAGGCGCTGGCCGAGGAGCGGCCCGAGCTGTTCGGCCGGCGCATCGTCGGCGCCGCGCTCATCGCCACCAGCGGGCAGAAGCTCGACGTGTCCGGGCTCGGCCTTCCCGGCTACCTCGGCCGGCTGGCCGGGCGCGCCGCTCCCGCCGCCGTCTCGATCCTGGCCCGCAAGCCCGAGCTGGTCGAGCGCGGCCGCAAGATGGGCAGCGACCTCGCCTACGTGCTCACCCGGCGCTACGCGTTCGCCGAGGGCGGCTCCCCGAAGCTGGTCGAGTTCACGGCCATCATGAACGCCGCCGTGCCCATCGACGTCGTGGCGCGGTTCTTCCCGCTCTTCGGCGAGCTCGACGCGGCCGAGGCGGTCCCCGTCCTGGCGAAGATCCCCGTGCTCGTCATCGGCGGCGAGCGCGACCAGATGACGCCGGTCCAGCACAGCCGCGACCTCGCGGACACGCTGGTAGACGTCGAGTACATCGAGGCCACCGACGCCGGGCACATGGTGCTGCTCGAGCGGCACGAGATGGTCACCGAGGCACTGCGCACGCTGGTGGAACGGACCCGCCGCGGCGGCCGGCCGCGGCGGCTGAGCAGCCGCATCGCGTCGGTCCGGCGCCGGCGCCCCGACCGGCCGGCGGCCGGCCGCGAGGTCTCAGGCGCAGACGAGTCCCGCAAGGGACAAGGGGAGAGGAGGAAGCGGTGATCGACCTCGACGTCCCGGACGCCGAGTCCATGACGGCGCTGGGCGAGCGGCTCGCGGCGGTGTTGCGGGCCGGCGACCTCGTGCTGCTCGGCGGCGACCTCGGGGCCGGCAAGACGACGCTCGCCCAGGGCGTCGGCGCCGGGCTCGGTGTGCGCGGGCCCGTCACCTCGCCGACGTTCGTCATCGCGCGCGTGCACCCGTCACTGGTCGAGGGCCCGCCGCTCGTGCATGTCGACGCCTACCGGCTGGGCGGCTGGGACGAGCTCGAGGACATCGACCTCGAGGCCACCCTCGACGAGGCCGTCACGCTGGTCGAGTGGGGCGAGGGCGTGGCCGAGGGGCTCGCCGGCGACCGGCTCGAGATCCACATCGACCGCTCCCACGGCGGCGACGGCGATCCCGGCGAGGTGCGGCACGTGCACGTCCGGGCCGTCGGCGGCCGCTGGGACGAGTCGGCGCTGGCGACCGCGGTGCGGCCGTGACCGAACGCCTGGCGCTCACCGACGACGAGCTGGCCGCGCTGCTGGCCGTCGGTTCGGACGTCTGCGACGCCGATCTCGCCGGGCGCGACCTCACCGAGCTGGTCGAGGTGGCCGGGCCGGCGCCGCGGGTGTTCCGCCGCTGCGACCTCACCGACGCCCGGCTCACCCGCGGCGCGCTCATCGGGGCCACGTTCGAGGCCTGTGTCGTGGACGGAGCCGGCTTCGGCCAGGCCGACCTCGACGGCTCGGTCTGGAAGGGCGGCTCGGCGGCGAAGGCGGTGTTCAGCGGTGCCGACGTCTCCGATGCCGCGTTCGACGGCGTCGACCTCGCCAACACCGTCTGGCGCGACACCCTGATCGCGGGCGCCGCCTTCACCGGCTGCCGGCTGGTCGGCGCCCGGTTCGACGAGTCGCGCGGGCTGGGCGCGACGTTCCGGCGCTGCAACCTCATGCTCGCGGGGATGGCCGGCATCAGCCTGCGCGGCCAGGAGCTCGACGGCCTGCGCCTTGACGACGCCGACCTGTCCGGCGCCGACCTGCGCGACACCGTCTGGACCGACTCGCGGCTGCGCGGCGCGGTGCTGCGGGCCGCCGAGCTCGACGGCGCCGACCTGCGCGGCGCCGACCTCGGCGACTTCTCCTGGCAGGAGGCGCAGCTGCTCTCCGGCGCCACCATCTCGGCCGATCAGGCCTCGAAGCTGCTGGCCCAGCTCGGCATCGTGGTCGACTGACGGCGTCAGCTCGGCCGGGCGTGCACCTTCGTCAGGTCGATGTCGATGGGGTACGGCGCCTTGCTGCTCAGCCGGTCGTGATGGATCCCGGTGCCCGTGTACTCCTGGATCGCGTTGAGGACGTAGGTGTAGACGACGGGGCGGCCGCCGTCCTCCTCGATGCGCCAGAAGTGTTCGATGCCCGCCAGCGCGTACTTGTGCGGCTT
This sequence comes from Jiangella ureilytica, assembly GCF_004348545.1. GTDB lineage: Bacteria > Actinomycetota > Actinomycetes > Jiangellales > Jiangellaceae > Jiangella > Jiangella ureilytica. Next base: position 5,108 of record NZ_SMKL01000101.1, read on the forward strand.
GGTGTCGCGGTCGCGTTCGATCGAGTCGGGCGACACGACCTCGATGGCGAGCACGACGTCATCGCCGAAAAAGTGGGTCGCCTTGTCACTGCGGTTGTACGCCTCGGCGGTGATCACGGCGACGTCAGGCTCGGGCACCTGCCGGTCACCGAGCCGGACCGACATCTCACGGATCGCGCGCAGCCCGTCCGGTGCCTGCCGGTCGAGCTCGTGCACGAGCAGTTCGATGACCTTGCTGTGCCAGAGCTGCTGAGGGCTCACGAAGACGAGGCTCCCGTCGATCAACTGGGTGTGCTTCGGCAACCCTTCGAGCTTCAGGAACTTCTCGGCCGTGAATCCGCCGGGTGGGTACACCCAGGACGGCACGGGCTCCGCGACGGGCGCGGGAAGAGTCTCTGCGACCATGCCGGCAACACCTCCTTCCAACGAGCCCCCTCGTTGGCTCAAGGGTATCAACGCGGGCCGGGAGCAGTCAGTTCGTGCACGTCAGCCGGGTCCTGGGCCGGGCGGTCGCCGGGATGGCGCAGCGCGATGAGGAACGCCACGGCCAGCGCCACCGCCATCGCGATCAGCACGGCGCGCATGCCCTGGGCGAAGTCCTGCGCGACCGCCCGTTCGACCGCACCGCGCGCCGCCGCGGGCACGCCGCTCAGGTCGCGGTCGCCGCCGCCGCCGGTGGCGGCCCGCTGGGCGAGCTCGTCGGCGTTGCTCCGGTCCACGCCGAGGCCGACCAGCGAGGACGCGAAGCGGCCGGTGAACACATGCGTGGCGAGGGTGCCGAGCACCGCGAACCCGAGCGCCGACCCGTAGTTGCGGATCGTCTGGTTGATGCCGGTGACCTCGCCGTAGGACGCGTCGTGGGCGCGGCTGACCGCGTCGGCGCTGGCCGGCCCGAGCAGGAACCCGATCCCGGCGCCGGCCAGCAACAGCGGGTGGTGCTGGTCCGCGGCGTCCAGCGTCGTCACCTGCGTCGCCCACCACACGTAGCCGGCGATGCCGACGGCGCAGCCGAGCAGGATCGTCGGCTTCGCGCCCCAGGCGTCGAAGATGCGCCCGCCGACCTGCGCCGCCAGCAGGAAGCCCAGGAAGTACAGGAGCAGCAGCGTGCTGGCGCCGCCCGCGTCGAGGTCCAGCGACACCGCCGCGTACACGCTGAGGAAGTACGACACCGGCACGAACGCGATCATCGCGAAGAACAGCACGCCGGAGTCGACCCGGAAGCCGCGCAGCCGGAAGATGTCCAGCCGGATCAGCGGCGGCCGCCGTCGCCGCTCGACCAGCCCGAACAGCACCAGCAGCGCCGCACCGCCGGCCAGGCAGGCCCACGTCCAGACGCTGGTCCAGCCCCACTCCGTCGCCTGCGAGAAGCCCATCACGCTGAGCGCCATGCCGGCCGCCACGAGGGCCGCGCCGGGCCGGTCGATCTCACCGGGCCGGCGGTGCGCGCCGATGGGCGCCAGCATGACGCAGACCAGCGCGGCCGCCGCGACCGGCAGGTTGATCCAGAAGATCGTCCGCCACGTCCACTCGAGCAGGTAGCTGCCCAGGATCGGCCCGAGCGCGGTGAACGCCCCGGTGAGGCCGAAGAACATCGCCGTCGACCGGCCCCGCTTCTCCGGCGGCGCGGCGCCGTAGACGATCGAGATCGCCGCGGGCAGCAGCACCGCCGCGAAGACCCCCTGCGCCGCCCGCGCCGTGATCAGCCAGGCCTCCGCCCACGACGTGTCGGGGGTGGCGCCGCACAGCGCCGACGTGACGGCGAACCCGGCGACGCCGACCAGCACCATCCGGCGGGCGCCCCAGGCGTCGGCGATCCGGCCGCCGAGCGCGAACGTCGCCGCCAGCGCCACCAGGTAGGCGTTGATCACCCATTCGCCCTCGTTGCTGGTGAGGCCGAGGTCGCGCTGCAGTTCGGGCGACGCGATCGCCACGATCGTCTGGTCGATGAACGACATGGAGACCGCCAGGATCATCGCCACCATGACGAGCGGCGACAGCCGGGCGGTGCGGGTCGACTCGGTCATGACCATCCACCCTCACCCCGGGCTCGCCGCGCCCAGGTCACCCGAACTGGGTGAGGTGGGTGCCGCGGACGTAGGGTGGGCGGGTGCTGTTGCTGGCCCTGGACACGTCGACCCCCGCGGTGACGGTGGCGCTGCACGACGGCGAGCGGGTGCTCGCCGACGCGACCACCGTCGACCCGCGCCGGCACACCGAGCTGCTCATGCCGCTGGTCACCCAAATCCTCGCCGAGGCGGGCGCCACCCGCAGCGACCTCACCGAGCTCGCCGTCGGCGTCGGCCCGGGGCCGTTCACCGGCCTGCGCGTCGGCCTGGCCGCGGCCCGGACCATGGGCGCCGTCCTCGACCTGCCGGTCCGCGGCGTCTGCAGCCTCGACATCCTTGCCTACGGCGTGCTGGCCACCGACCCGCCGGGCGAGCCGTTCGCCGTCGCCACCGATGCCCGCCGCCGCGAGGTCTACTGGGCCGCATACGACGCCGGCGGCGCGCGCACCGGCGGGCCCGACGTCGGCCCGGCCGCCGATCTGGGGACGACGGCGACGCCCGCGGCCGGGGCAGGGGCCCGGTTGTACCCCGGCGCGTTCGCCCGGGCCCTCGACCCCGAGTACCCGTCGGCCGCCCACCTCGCCGCCGCCGTCGCCGCGAGGGCCGTCGAGATCCTCCCGCCCGACCCGCTCTACCTGCGCCGCCCCGACGCCACCCCGCCGAGCGCGCGCAAGAGCGTCCTGACCCGGTGACGGCCGTGACGGCCGCGCTGCGGCCGATGACCCGGCCGGACCTCGACGTCGTCGTCCCGCTGGAGCAGGAGCTGTTCGCCGGCGATCCGCCCTGGTCCGCGGCACAGTTCGAGTCCGAGCTGGCCGGTGTCCCCGACGTGCGCTGGTACGTCGTCGCCGAGGCCGGCGGCGTCGTCGTCGGCTACGCGGGACTCCAGGCGCCGTCCCACCCCGGCGACGCCGCCGACGTCCTGACCATCGCCGTCGCGCCGTCGTCGCAGCGCGGCGGGGTGGGGACGCTGCTGATGACGGCGCTCGAGACCGAGGCGCGTCGCCGCGGCGCGGGCGAGCTGCTGCTCGAGGTCCGCGCCGACAACGATCCGGCGCTGGCGTTCTACGCGCGGCACGGGTTCGAGCGCATCGCCGTCCGGCGCAAGTACTACGGCGGCGGCCGCGACGGGCTGGTCCTGCGCAAGTGGCTGCGGGCCGCCCCGGCGGCCGAGGGATAATCGGCGACGTGAGCGACCAGCCCCTGATCCTCGGCATCGAGACCTCCTGCGACGAGACCGGCGTCGGCCTGGTGCGCGGCACCACGCTGCTCGCCAACGCCGTCGCCAGCTCCGTCGACGAGCACGTGCGCTTCGGCGGCGTCGTCCCGGAGGTGGCCAGCCGGGCACACCTCGAGGCCATGGTGCCGACGCTGCACCGGGCGCTGGCCGAGGCCGGGGCCGGGTTGGGCGACGTCGACGCCGTCGCCGTCACCGCAGGTCCCGGGCTGGCCGGCGCGCTCATGGTGGGGGTGTCGGCGGCCAAGGCGCTCGCCGTCGCGCTCGACAAGCCGCTCTACGGCGTCAACCACCTGGTCGGCCACGTGGCGGCGGAGCAGCTCGAGAACGGGCCGCTGGCCGAGCCGGTCGTCGCCCTGCTGGTGTCCGGCGGCCACACCGAGATCCTGCTCGTCGAGGACATCGCCACGTCGGCGACGCTGCTCGGCCAGACGCTCGACGACGCCGCGGGCGAGGCGTTCGACAAGGTCGCCCGGCTGATCGGGCTCAAGTACCCGGGCGGGCCGAACATCCAGCGCGCGGCCGCCGACGGCGACCCGGGCGCGATCCGGTTCCCGCGCGGCCTCACCGGTCAGCGCGACCTCGAGCGGCACCGCTACGACTTCTCCTTCTCCGGCCTCAAGACCGCGGTGGCGCGGTGGGTCGAGACCGCCGAGCGCGAGGGCCGGGCGGTCCCGGTCGGCGATGTCGCCGCCGGCTTCCAGGAGGCGGTCGCCGACGTGCTCACTCGCAAGGCGGTCCTGGCGTGTCAGGAGCGCGGCATCTCGACCATGGTCCTGGCCGGCGGCGTCGCGGCCAATGCCCGGCTGCGCGAGCTGACGCGGTCGCGGTGTGCGGCCGCCGGGATCGAGCTGCGCCAGCCGCGGTTCTCGCTCTGCACCGACAACGGCGCCATGATCGCCGCCCTCGGCGCCGCCGTCGTCGAGCGCGACCTGCCCCCGTCGTCGCTCGACTTCGCCTCGGACTCCTCGCTCCCGGTCACCCAGGTGCTCGTCGGTTAGAGGCGTTCGAGGGCTCCGGGGAGCTCGCTGATGTCGTCGAGGACGACGGCGGCGGTGCCGGCCAGGACGGCGGGGTCGGGCGGGAAGTGCGGGTTCGGCACCGCGACGACGGTCATGCCGGCGGCGCGGGCAGAGCGCAGCCCGTTGGTGGAGTCCTCGACGGCGGCGCAGCGCCGGGGGTCGACGTCGAGGCGGCGGGCGGCCTCGAGGTAGACGTCCGGGGCGGGCTTGCCGGAGGTGACCTCCTCGCTCGACACGGCCACGGGCACCAGCGACGTCAGGCCGGCGAACTCGAGGAACGCCGTGATCAGCACGGGCGGTGACGAGCTCGCGATGCCGACGAGATCCCGTGCGGCGACGGCCCGGACGGCGTCGACCGCGCCGTCGATGACCGGTGGGGCGTCGGCGTAGCGGCGGGCCATCTCGTCGACGACGGCGGCAGCCAGCTGTTCCGCGGTGAGGCGCGCCCCCAGGTCCTCGACCAGGTAGCGGGCCCATTCGGGCGTGCTCATGCCCTGCATCGCCCGGGTCGCTTCGTCGGTCCACGCGCCGCCGTTCTCCGCGACGACCGCCCGGCGCACCTCGTCCCACGCTCGCTCGGAGTCGACCAGCACGCCGTCGAGGTCGAAGATCACCGCATCCATGCCCGCCACGCTAACGGGGCTCGGGGATGAGCCAGAGACCGCCGCGCGGGCGGAGGGTGATCAGCGGCTCCAGCCGCAGCGGCCGGCCGGGAACGGGGCGCAGCCGCCACCGCCGAGCGATGGTCGCGAGCCCCAGCACGGCTTCGGTCCAGGCGAAGCCCTCGCCGATGCAGCGGCGCAGGCCGGCGCCGAACGGGAAGAACGCCCACCGCGGCCGGTCAGCCGACCCGGCCCCGTCGGACAGCCAGCGCGAGGGGTCGAAGGAGTAGGGCTGCGGCCACCAGCGCGGATCGTGGTGGACGATCCACTGCGGCAGCAGCACGAGGTCGCCGGGCTGGATGACCTGCGAGCCGACGGAGTACTCGACCAGCGCCTGGCGACCCATCATCCACGACGGCGGGTACATGCGCAGGGCCTCGGAGACGACGGCGCGGCACAGCGGCAGCCGGTCGGCGTCGGCGGCGACCGGCCGGTCCCCGGTGACGACGGCATCGACCTCGTCCTGCACCGAGCCCTGGACCGACGGATGCGCCGCCAGCAGGTGCAGCGCGTACGCCAGCGTGTTCGCCGTCGTCTCATGGCCGGCCAGCAGCAGCGTCGTCGCCTCGTCGCGCAACTCCTGCGACGACAGGGCAGCGCCGTCGCCGTCGGAACCCAGGACCAGCGCGGACAGCAGGTCGCCGCCGTCGTGACCGGACGCCGCCCGCTCGGCCACCACCGAGTCGACCAGGCCGTGCAGCCGCTGCCGCCCGCGCTGCAGCCGCCGCAACGGCCCCACCGGCAGCGCCTGCAGCTTCTCGCTGAACGGCAGGAACGCCAGCTTGTACGCGCTGAGGAAGTCCGCCAGCGCCTCTTCGACGGTGCTGACGTCGACCGATGTGCCGAGCAGGGTCGACGCCGCCGTCTCGACCGTCATGCGCACCGTCGACGCGTGCACGTCCAGCGGCTCCCGCGGCACCCACGCGCCGGCGGTGTCGGCGGCCCGCTCGATCATCACCGACGCGTACCCGGTGATCCGCCGCGAGTGGAACGCCGGCTGCACGAGGTCGCGGTGGTGCCGGTGCACGTCGCCCTCGGCGGTGAGCAGGCCGTCGCCCAGGACGACGCGGGCGCGCTGCAGCACCATGCCCTTGCGAAACCCGGCCGCGTCGGTGACCAGCACGGAGCGGACGAGGTCGGGGTGCGCCAGCTGCCAGACGGGGAACGGCCCGAGCCGGAACCGGGCGACGTCACCCTGGTCGCGGTGCGTCGACGTGATGAAACGGAGCCGATCGGACTGGAACGCGGGCAGGTCACCGACGACCGGCAGCGAACGGCGCATACCCCGACGCTACGAGGGGGCCGCGCGCGCCGCCACCCGTTCGCTCACGGGACGGACGGCGGGCGTGGCAGACTGGCGGAAATGCGGCGACTGCTCTTCCTCCTCGCCGGCGCACTGCTGCTGGCCTCGTGCGGGCCCGGCGACGACGGTGACACCGGCGGCAACGACGACGGCGACACCCCGGCCGCGACCGGCGAGCCGACCACCGGCCCCTCCCCGTCGCCCACGCCGGCCACCCCGCCGCCGCTGGCCTGGGGACCCACGCAGGACGAGTACGACCGGGCGGCCGCGCTGGTCGCGGACATGCCGGTCGAGCGGCAGGCCGGCCAGGTCATCGTCGCGCGCTACAGCGGCCTCGAGCCGCCGCTCGCGCAGATCGCCGAGCTCGGCCTGGGCGGCGTCATCCTCATGGGCGACAACGTCGAGTCGCCGGAGCAGGTCCAAGAGGCGACGGCGGCCATCCAGGAGGCCGACGACCGCGAGTTCCCCGTCATCATCGGCATCGACCAAGAGGGCGGCACGGTCGCGCGGATCAAGGAGCCGGCGACGGAGTTCCCCGCCTACATGACGCTGGGCGCGTCGCGCGACACCGCGATGGCCGCCGAGGTCGCGCAGGCCAGCGGAGAGGAGCTGCGGGCCATGGGTCTGACCATGGTCTTCGCTCCCGACGCCGACGTCACCACCGGCCCCGACGACCCCACCATCGGGACGCGCTCGGCGTCGTCGGACCCGCAGGTCGTGGCCGAGACGGTGCGGGCCTCGCTGCAGGGCTACGCGGCGTCCGGCATCGTCGCGGTGGCCAAGCACTTCCCGGGACACGGCTCGGTGCCGGCCGACAGCCACGAGGAGCTGCCGGTGCAGACGGCCGGCCTCGACGAGCTGCGCGCCCGCGACCTCGTCCCGTTCCGGGCGGCGGTCGAGGCCGGCGCGGAGGCCGTCATGGTCGCGCACATAGAAGTGGATGCCGTCGAGTCAGGTCTGCCGGCGTCGCTGTCGCCCAAAGTGATCGGGCTGCTCCGCGACGAGCTCGGCTTCGAGGGCGCCGTCATCACCGACGCGCAGGACATGGCCGCGATCAGCGAGGGCTACGGCTCCGGCGCCGCGGCCGTCCGGGCGCTGGCCGCGGGCGTCGACATCGTGCTGATGCCGGCCGACGTCGAGTCCGCGCACACCGCCATCGTCGACGCCGTCGCGAGCGGCGAGCTGCCCGCGGACCGGCTGGCCGAGGCGGCCACCCGCGGCGTCGCGCTCATGCTGCACGCGGCCTCCGGGCCCGCCGCCGACCCGGCCGCCGTCGGCAGCCACGAGGACCTCTCCTACGCCGAATCGCTGGGCGGGGTGACGGTGGTCGCCGGGGCCTGCGAGGGGCCGCTGGTCGACGGCGCCATCCGCGTGGTCGGCGGCGAGGAGGCCGACCGCGTCCGGTTCGACGAGGCGGCCGGGGCCGCGGGGCTCACCACCGACGCGAACGCGCCCACCACGGTCCGGCTGCTCGGCGGCACCGACCCCGGCTCCGGCGACGTCGTCGTCGCGCTCGACCGGCCATACGCGCTGGGCCGCAGCGACGCGCCGGTGAAGATCGCGCTGTACGGACGGACGCCCGGCGCGTTCCGGGCGCTGGCCGAGGTGCTGGCCGGCACGTCGGCGGCGACGGGCACGCTTCCCGTCACCGTCGACGGCGTCGACCAGCAGGGCTGCCCGGCTCAGTAGGCGATGGGCACCCGGACCCGCAGCTCGGACGGCCGGCGGTCGGCCCAGACCGCGTAGGGAATCGCGGTCTGCGTGACCGGGCGGCCGGCCGGGCCGGGCGCCCCGTCCAGCGTCGCCCAGCCGGCGCCGTCCCAGGCGGGATCCGCGCCTTCGTCGGCGGGCCTCTCGCAGCAGTGGATTCGGACCCTGGCGCAGCGTGGATACAGAGTCCAGAGGGGTGAGCTCAGACCGCGGGAGCGGCGCCGCGCAGGTCGTCGTCCATCTGGCTGAGGTGGCGCTCCATGGCCAGCCGCGCCTCGTGGGCGTCGCCGTGGCGCAGCGCCCCGAGGATGGCCTGGTGGTGGCGGAGCGCCGCGCGCCGGATGCCGGGGACGGACGAGGTCTGGCGGCGGGTCTGCACGAGCAGCGGGCCGATGCTGTCGAACAGCAGAGGCACGAACGGGTTGCCGCTGGCCCGCATGACGACGGCGTGGAAGCGTAGGTCGGCGTCGACGACCGCCTCGAGGTCGTCGCGCTCGCCGGCCTCCCGCATGCGGGCGATGGTGGCCTCGAGCTCGGCGAGGTCGGCGTCGGTGCGGCGGTCGGCGGCGAGCTGGACGGCGCCGACCTCGATCATGCGGCGCGCCTCGAGCAGCCGGGCCGCCACGAACGCCGTGGACCCCAGGCCGCCGGCGGACACCCGCATGACGGCGTCGAGCGACGTCCAGTCCTCGGTGGGGTTGACCTGGGTGCCGCGGCCGCGGTTGATGCGGACGACGTTCTGCGTGCGCAGGATGCGGACCGCCTCGCGCACGGTGAGCCGGCTGGCGCCGAACTTCTCGGCGAGGTCGGCCTCGGGCGGCAGCGTGGCGCCGGGCGGCAGGGCGCCGTCGACGATGGACTGCAGGACCAGCTCGGCGATGTCCTCGGCCATGGTCATGGCGACGCCACCGGCCTGGCCGCCGTCGCGTCCGCCGTCGGATCCGTCACCCGATCATCGTAGCCGCGCCGCCCACGGGTCCCGGGCGGCGCGGCAGGTCGGGCGAGGTCAGCGCGACGACGCGAGCGCCGTCAGCGCCGTGCTGACGAAGACCCGGACGCCGTAGGCGAGCGCCTTCTCGTCGATGTCGAAGTCGCCCTGGTGCAGGTCGCCCATCTTCGGCAGCGCGCTGCCGTGGACGCCGATGCGCGCCAGCGCCAGCGGCACGTGCTCGCCGTACCAGGCGAAGTCCTCGCCGCCCATGCTGGTCTCGGTGCCGGTGACGGCGTGCGCGCCCAGTTCCGTGGCGACGGCCTGGCGCATCAGCGCGACGGTGGTTTCGTCGTTGACGACGGGGGGCACGCCGCGCTCGTAGTCGATCTCGACCCGCGCGCCGCTGGGGTGCGCGATGTCGCGGACGACGGCGCGGACGTACTTCTCCGCGTCGGCCCAGGCGGCGTGGTCGAGCACGCGGACGGTGCCGCGCAGCATGCCCTCGGACGGGATGGCGTTGGGCGGGCCGCCGGCCTGCAGCGACCCCCACACCAGCTGGAACCCGGCGCGGATGTCGATCTGCCGGGCCAGCAGTGCCGGCGCGTCGGTGGCGATGCGCGAGATGGTGTCGACGAGGTCGACGGTCAGCTGCGGGCGGGCGGTGTGGCCGCCGGGGCCGGACACGCGCACCTCGACGAGGTCGCAGGCCGCGGTGATGGGGCCCGAGCGCATGCCGATCTGGCCGACCGGCAGCCGCGGGTCGCAGTGCAGCGCGAACGCCCGCTCGACACCCTCGAGCGCGCCGGCGGCGATGACCTCGCGGGCACCGGCCATGATCTCCTCGCCGGGCTGGAAGATCACGCGGACCCGGCCCGGCAGCTGCGGCACCTTGGCCAGCGCCATGGCCGCCCCCAGTGCCATGACCGTGTGCGCGTCGTGGCCGCAGGCGTGGCAGACGCCGTCGACGGTGGAGCGGTAGGGGACCTCCTTGAGGTCCGGGAGGGGCAGGGCGTCGATGTCGGCGCGCAGCGCGACGGTGCGCGAGCCGGTGCCGATGTCGACGACCACGCCCGTGCCGCGCGGCAGGACCCGCGGCTCGAGGCCGGACATCCGCAGCTGCCGCACGAGGAGGTCGGTGGTCTGATGCTCCTGCAGGCCGAGCTCGGGCCGCGCATGCAGCATCCGCCGCAGCGCCGTCAGGTCGTCGGTATGAAGATCGAGCCAGCTCGCAAGCCAGTCGTAGGTCACTCGGTCACAACCCCGTAGCCATCTCTTCCAAGAGGCTGTCGACGACCTTCGTCAAATCACCGCCGTTCGCCTCTGCAATTGTCCGTTGCCGCTGGTAGCTCGCTCCGCGCGCGACAATGCGCTGGATACCGGCGAGCTCGTCGGCGCAGGACAGTCTACGGGCAATGGGCATGAGTTCGTCGGCCAAATCGAGTAACGCTCGGCGCACGGGCACCACATTGTCCAGATCGTCCACGATGATCTCGGCGTCGAGGCCGAACCGGGCCGCGCGCCACTTGTTCTCGCGGACCACCCAGTTCTTCGGCGACGGCAGCGTGTACCCGCGGTCGATCTCGCGGTCCAGCCGCTCGACCAGGCACTGGGCCAGCGCGGCGACGGTGCACACCTCGTCGAGCGTGGGCAGGCCGTCGCAGATGCGCAGCTCGACGGTGCCGAAGTCGGGGTGCGGGCGGATGTCCCACCAGACCTCGCGCACCGAGTCGATGGTGCGGGTCGAGATGAGCGTGCCCATGTAGCTCTCGAACTGGTCCCAGCCGGACAGCTGGTACGGCAGGCCCGCGGTGGGCAGTGCCTCGAACACCTTGCTGCGCGACGACGCCAGGCCTGTGTCGTGGCCCACCCAGTAGGGCGACGACGCCGACAGCGCCAGGAAGTGCGGGACGTACGACGTCAGGGCGTTGACAATCGGGATGACTTTCGCCGGCGACCGGACGCCGACGTGCACGTGGACGCCGAAGATCTGCAGCCGCCGGGCCAGCCACTGGAGGTTCTCGACGAGCTGTTCGTAGCGCGGCTTCGGGCTGATCTTCTGGCTGTTCCAGTTGGTGATCGGGTGGGTGCCGGCGCACATGAGCGCGAGGCCGCGGCGGTCGGCGGCCTTGGCGACGGTGCGGACGGTCTCGGCGAGGTCGGCGCGTGCCTCGCCCACCGTGGTGCACACGCCGGTGACGACCTCGATGGTCGACTGCAGCAGCTCGTGCTTGGCCTTCGGATGCTCGGAGGCGCCGGCGGGACGCAGTTCGTCGAGGATCTCGATGGCGCCGGACGTGAGCTCGCGCGTCTCCGGATCGATGAGCTGGAGCTCCCATTCCACGCCCAGACTGCTGTGGGCGGAGGGCGAGAACGGGATCTGCATGTCCGGAAGTGTTACACGCCTCCCGGTATTTTCGGAATGCCCCGTCTCATGGCATTTGTGAAATGAAACGAGCCAGTTCTTGACAAGTGGCATCGCTTCGCCAACGGATGCGAGTCAAGAGCACTTCGGCCCTTCGGGGGTCGACTCGCACCCGGCGCACCAGCGTCGGGCAGCGTCGTGCGGTGAGCGGGCTGGCTCAAGATCCAATTTTCGCAGCCGCCCTGCGCGCTGACAAGCCCGGCGCCTGCGAGGATGGGCGTGATGACTCTCACCGGCGCGGAGCCCATCGCGTTCGCGCACCGCGGCGCCATGGCCCGGGAGCGCGAGAACACCCTGCCGGCGTTCGAGCTGGCCCTGCGACTGGGGGCCACCGGTCTCGAGAGCGACGCCTGGGTCACCGCCGACGGCGTCGTCGTCCTCGACCACGACGGCGTCGTCGGGCCGCGCTTGCGCCGTCGCGCCATCTCGTCGGTCCCGCGGGCCGAGCTGCCCGCGCACGTCCCGTCGCTGGCGGAGCTCTACGCCGCCTGCGGGACGGCGTTCGAGCTCTCGCTCGACGTGAAGGATCCGGCGGCAATCGGGCCGGTGGTGTCGGTGGTCCGGGCGGCCGGCGTGGCGGAGCGGACCTGGCTCTGCCATCACTCGCTCGCCGTGGTGACCGAGTGGCGCGGACTGGCCGGCGACGTGCGGCTGGTCGACTCCACCCGGGTGAGCCGCCTGCAGGACGGCGTCCGCGGCCGGGCCCGCACGCTCGCGGCGCGCGGCATCGACGCGGTCAACCTCCACTGGCAGGACTGGACACCGATCTACGTGGAGCTGTTCCACGAGGCCGGCGTGCACGCCTTCGGCTGGGACGCCCAGACGGCGAAGGTCCTCGACCGCCTCCTCGCCACCGGCATCGACGCGGTCTACGGCAACCACGTCGACCGGCTGGTCGCCGCCGTGGCGCGCCTCGCCCCTCCCGTCCCCGAATGATCACAGTGAGATGCTTTGTGGTCCTGGGGTCGGGTGCGGCTGACTCGAATGATCAGTGACCGTGGTGTCTTGTGAACGACCTGTCGTCGTGCCCGGTCCTGGGGTTTGCACGCGACCGGAC
>NZ_SMKL01000102.1 GCF_004348545.1 Jiangella ureilytica
GGTGGCGGGCGGGCTGGTGCACCTGGTGGTCATGGCCGAGATCGGCCGCCGCCAGTACGTGCGGTTCCTGCGGTCCTATGAACCCCGCTTCCCGACGGCGCCCGGCTAGGTGAGGCCTTCGACCGGGTCCCGAGTACGTCGCGTCGCGCGGCGGGCCTGAGCTGTCCTGGGACACCAGGACGCAGCTCACCGATGCCGCCGCAGACGTTCGTGAGCTGCGCGGACCGAGCCCCCGAGGTCGTTCCCCGGCGGGGCGACGCTGCTGCACACCGGTGCCTCGAGGGGCCGCCTGCGACGTCCGAGGCCTAAGGTGTCACGGTCGCGCCGGGTGTCGCCGTCGTGCCCGGAGGCGTCGTCGCGCCCGGGGTCGCCGTCGCCCCCGGGGTCGTCGTCGCCCCGGGCTCGCTGCCCAGCAGGTGGGCCGCCAGGTCGACCAGCACGACCGGTTCCGCGGCCGCCGGGACCACGCCGTGGCGCAGGGTGATGACGTAGGTGCGGACGTCGTCGGCGACCACGAACGAGACGTCCTCGGGGTCGGACAGCAGGAAGCCGTCGCGGCCGGCGACCGGCTGGGCGGTGACGGTGGCCGCGGCGGCCTGGGCGGCGTCGACGGTGGACTCGATGCGGCCGGACGCGGTCTCGGCGTCGGTGTAGCCGCTGACGGCGATCTCGAGCGGCACCGGCGCCGGAGTGGGCGGCGGCGCCTGCCCCTCCGGGACCTCCGGAACGCCGTAGCTGCAGGTCAGTCGCCCGGTGCGGCCGGAGTCGGGCAGGAACTCGTCGTTGTAGACGCGGACGGTCTCGCCCTGCATGGGGACCTGCAGGATCTGTGCGATGTCGCCGGCGCCGGCGAGGTCGCCGCACAGCTCGGGGACGCCCGTGGTGGACGACGGCGAGGCGGTCGGCTCGCCGCCCGCCTCGGTGCTGTCGCCGGTGGGCTCCCCCGGCGTCGGCACGACCGGCACCTCGGGCTCGCCGCCGTTCGAGCAGCCGGCCGGCAGCAGGAGCAGCGGCACGGCCGCGGCCAGCGCGGCCAGGCGGCGGCGGTCAAGGCTCGTCATCACCGTCTCCTCACATCCGGACCGGGCCCGCCGGACTCGCGCCGGCGAGCACACGGTAACCCGCACTGCCGCCGTCGGGCCCTCGGACATGCGGCGAGCCCCGCACCCGGTGTGGGTGCGGGGCTCGCGCCGTACCTGTGCTGCGTGAGCGAGTGGCTCAGTTGCCGGTGAGCTTCTCGCGCAGCGCCTGGAGCGCCTCGTCGGACGCCAGCGTGCCGGGGCCCTCTTCCTCGGGCGCGGCGCCGCCGGAGGAGTACGTGGACGGGTTGTCGGCCTTCGCCTCGGCGTCGGCCTCTTGCGCGCTCTCGATCTGGGTCTTGTGCGCTTCCCAGCGAGCGTGCGCCTCGGCGTACTGCCGCTCCCACTCCTCGCGCTGCTTCTCGTAGCCCTCGAGCCAGTCGTTGGTCTCGGGGTCGAAGCCCTCGGGGTACTTGTAGTTCCCCTCGGCGTCGTAGTCGGCGGCCATGCCGTACAGCGTCGGGTCGAAGTGCTCACTGACGTGTGCGGCGGTGTCGCCCTCGTTGGCCTGCTTCAGCGACAGCGAGATGCGACGACGCTCGAGGTCGATGTCGATGACCTTGACCATGACGTCCTTGCCGACGGTGACGACCTGCTCGGGCACCTCGACGTGGCGCTCGGCCAGCTCGGAGATGTGCACGAGGCCCTCGATGCCGTCCTCGACGCGGACGAACGCGCCGAACGGGACGAGCTTGGTGACCTTGCCGGGCACGATCTGGCCGATCTGGTGGATCCGGGCGAACTGCTGCCACGGGTCTTCGAGGGTGGCCTTGAGCGACAGCGAGACGCGCTCGCGGTCCATGTCGACGTCGAGCACCTCGACGGTGACCTCCTGGCCGACCTCGACCACCTCGGACGGGTGGTCGATGTGCTTCCAGGAGAGCTCCGAGACGTGCACCAGACCGTCGACGCCGCCGAGGTCGACGAACGCGCCGAAGTTGACGATCGAGGAGACCACGCCGGAGCGGATCTGGCCCTTCTGCAGGGTCTGCAGGAAGGTCGACCGCACCTCGGACTGGGTCTGCTCGAGCCACGCCCGGCGGGACAGGACCACGTTGTTGCGGTTCTTGTCCAGCTCGATGATCTTGGCCTCGATCTCCTTGCCGACGTACGGCTGGAGGTCGCGGACCCGGCGCATCTCGACCAGAGACGCGGGGAGGAAGCCACGAAGACCGATGTCGAGGATGAGGCCGCCCTTGACGACCTCGATGACGGTGCCGGAAACGACGCCGTCGGCCTCCTTGATCTCCTCGATCTTGCCCCAGGCGCGCTCGTACTGGGCGCGCTTCTTGGACAGGATCAGGCGGCCTTCCTTGTCCTCCTTCTGCAGGACGAGGGCCTCGACATCGTCGCCGACGGCGACCACCTCAGAGGGATCGACGTCGTGCTTGATGGAGAGCTCGCGCGAGGGGATGACGCCCTCGGTCTTGTAGCCGATGTCGAGCAGGACTTCGTCCCTGTCGACCTTGACGACGGTACCGGAGACGATATCGCCGTCGTTGAAGTACTTGATGGTCTCGTCGATCGCGGCGAGGAAAGCTTCCTCGGACCCGATGTCGTTGACCGCGACCTGCGTGGTCGTCCTGCGGGCCGTCGAGGTAGGCGTCTCGGCCTCGATGCTGCTCGTCATGTGGAAGGGGACTCCGGACAAGGTTCGGTGGTAGCGTACGCGCGCCAGGACCCTTGGATCGCCGTGCCATCACCGACCAGGTCCTGATTACCCCTGTGCCGCCAACCGACAATAACGAGCGCGAGCCTGCTCCGTCTGAGGTCGCACAGGCCCACAGCGCACACATAGATTACCTGTCCGCAACGACCAGGGTCAATCGGCGGAAGGTCGCGAGTTGATCACGCCACTCGAGTGGGCTATGGGGTCGCGGGTGGACGAGCCACCGTCCGGTCGGTCCATCAAGAATACTCTCGCCGGGCCGAAATCGCGGGTCCGGGTATCCGCCCAGGTCGCAGTCGGTTTCCGCGGCTGCGACTGCCGGTGAGCCCAGCTGTTGATCTTGGAGAGACGGGGTGGCTCCGGGGCGACATGCCCGATTGATCCCGCGATCACTCCACGATCGACGTCTGCGTGGGCGAGTCGCAGCCGGATTCCGGGCCGGGTCGCGGGCGGTGGGACGGCCGGGCTCAGTAGCGGTGCAGGCTGCCCGCGGACTGGCCGTCCTCATCGAACTCGTCGAACAGGCCGTCGTCGTCGCGGGCCCGGCGGCGGCCGGACTGCGACGGCGCGGCGGGCCGGGGCTCGGCGGCGGGCGGCTCGGCACCGGCTTCCGACGCCGGCGGCGCGGGCTCGGCGGCGTCGGTGCGTGCGTCGGCACCGGTGAGGTCCGGGTGCTCCTCGGCGAACCGGGCCAGCTCCGCGCGGGCGCGCTCGAGCCGGTCGAGGTCGGCGCGGGTGCGCTCGAGCGCGGCGTCGCGCTGGGTCTGGTCGGCGCCCGGCTGCACATGCGGGCGCCCCACCGGCGGCCTGACGGCGGACGCCTGCGGCCGGCGCGGCAGCGGCTGGCGCTCGGCCGGCGGCGGCTGCTCGGGCAGCGGCTGCTCGGCCGGCGGGGTGCGCTCCCCCGCCTGCTCGGTCGCCCGGTCGTGGGCCGGCGCCGCGGCCGCCGTGGCGGCGGCGATCCGCTCGGCCCGGGTGCGGAACTGGGTGGCGGACCGCTCCGCGAACGACTGCTCGGCCGGCCCCGACGCCGCGGCGGCGCCCTGGGCCGACCCGCCGGCCGCCTGGGCGTACTGCCCCGACACCGGGTCGTCGTACGAGGCCGGCGCGGCGCCGCTCCGGTCGGTGTCGCCGGCCACGCCGGCGGCCGGCTCACTGCCGGCCGGTCGGGCGTAGGGCTGGTCGGCGGGCGATCCGGCGTCGTCATGACCCGCCGGCCGGGTGTAGGGCTGCTCGGCGGGCGCCGCCGAGGCGTCGTCGTCGCGGTTGGAACCGGCGACCGGCTCCACGGGCCGGTGGCTGCCGTACTGCTGGTCCGCCGGCCGGTAGGAGCGGACCGGCTCCGGGCTGCGGGTCTGGGGCCGCTGCAGCGGTGCCCGCTCCTCGGCGGTCCGGCTCATCACCGTCGTCCCCGCGACGACGCCCACGTCTCGGACGGCGGCAGCGGAACCGACACCGGCAGCCCCGATGGGACCGCCGCTGACGCCGTCGTCCTCGGGAAGGGGCGCGCGGCGCTTGCCCGGGTAGGGGCCACGCCGGGCGAGCACGAGGCCCAGGATCACGAGCACCACGCCGGCGGCCGCCGCCGCGACGGGGACGGTCTCGCGGACGAGCTCGAGCCGCTCGGCACTGGAGGCGTACTCGTCGACGTTGGCGGTGACCTGGTCGCCGGTGGAGGCGAGCGTGCCCTGGACGATGGTCGGGCCGCGGGTGCCCTCGAAGTCGAGGTAGGAGTCCTGCTCCTCCTGGCCCTTGATGATCGCGCCGGTGTGCGGCTCGACCCAGAGCGTGCGGGTGTTGCTGTAGACGCGGTCGGCGACGATGGAGCCGGGCTGGCCGAACAGCGCGCCCGGGATCTCCAGGGCCGACACCGGCGTCGGCTCGATGACCTGCTGGAACACGTAGACCGGCAGGCCTTCGAGGGTGGTCTCGCTCTGGAACTCCAGCGGCCGGGTGTCCTGGATGGTGGAGTCCCAGAACGGGTAGGTCCGCTGCTCGACGCCGAAGGGCAGCTTGAAGTAGTAGCCGGCGTGGTCGACCTCGACGCGGTCGGCGCGTTCTCCGGTGGGCGTGTAGTACTGGTCGTGGCCGTCGACGGCCTCGGAGGTGTGGCGGTCGAACGCGACCCGCTCCTCGAAGTAGGAGAGGACGTTCTCCTCGGGCGTCGCCCCCGCGCCGAGCTCGTCGAAGGTGGTGACGCTGGTGTCCCAGACGGCGGTGTCGCCGCCGCTCTCGCCCTGGTCGGGGATGATGCGACGTACGGACCGCACGTCGGTGACGCGCTCGACCTCGGGCTCCTGCCGCACGACGGCGCCGAGGTCGAGGACGGTGATGTCGGCGCCCGTGGAGACCCGCTCGGCGACCTCGTTGGGGACGACCGCCAGCTGTGGGTAGGCGTACCAGCGGGACAGCGGCGCGAGCACCAACATCAACACGCCCAGGCCCACCAGGACCAGGCCGACACTGCGCCGCATGGACAAGCCTTCCTCGGGTCGGGGGTCTCCGCGTCGCCCCGTGCAACCACCGCCGGGCGCGGCCCCGGGGCGGCACAGGGGCTCCTGCGTGAAACTACCCTCCGATCCGGGCCCGTGCATGCCACTCGGCAACATCGCCCCCGATCAGACGATCGCTCCCCGCCGGGACGACCCCGCTCAGCCACCCCGCAGCGCCGGCAGCACCCGCTCCCGGTAGACGCCCAGGGCCTCGACCGGAGCGGCGCCGGACGCGTTCTGCAGGCAGACCACCGTCGCGCCGAGCTTCTCGACCTCGCGGACCCGCTCGACGTGCACCGACGGGTCCGACGACACGATGTAGCCGGCGGCGAACTCCTCGTCGGAGACGGTCTCCTCGCCGTGGCGGTACATGGCGGCGGGGTCGTGCCAGTCGTCGGAGTAGTGGTCCGGCGGCTGGGCGCCCTTCCAGACCCGGGCGCCCTCGAAGGCGGCCGAGTCGTCGGGCGCCCACGAGAACCCGGCCTGCAGGATGATCTCGCCCGGCTCCTTGCCGAGGTCGTCGCAGGCGCCCAGGTAGGCGTCGATGACGTCGGGCGCCTGGTCCGGCTTCGCCAGCGTCCACAGGCCGTCGCCGTACCGCGCGGCCAGGCCGGCGGCCTGCGAACCGAACGCGGACACGTAGACGGGTACCCGCCGTGGCGGCCGCGTGTGCAGAACGGCGCCGACGGTGCGGAACCACTGCCCGTCGAAGTCGACGCGGTCGCCGTCGAGCAGCCGGTCGATGATCTCGAGCGCCTCACCCATGCGGTCCAGCTGCTCGTCCGGCGGCGGCCAGTTCATGCCGCAGGGCGTCTCGTTGAGGCTCTCGCCCGACCCGATGCCGAGGAACGCCCGCCCGGGCGCCAGCGCCTCGAGCGTCGCGAACGCCTGCGCCACGACGGCCGGGTTGTAGCGGAACACCGGCGCCGTCACGCCGGTGCCCAGCGGGATCCGCGAGGTCGCGTGCGCGATCGCCCCGAGGACGACCCAGGCCTGCGGCGACTCCCCCGGCTCCCACCACGGCTGGTAGTGGTCGCTGAGATTGACGGCGTCGAAGCCGGCCCGCTCGGCCGCCTCGGCCTGCTCGACCAGCGACGACGGGCCGAACTGCTCGGTCGCGAGCTGGACCCAGTACTGCGTGGCCATCAGACGGAGGACGCCTGGGCGGCGTGCCGTCCCTCGGCGAACTCCTCGACCATCTTCGCGCAGAAGGCGGGCAGGTCGTCGGGCTTGCGGCTGGTGACGAGGCCCTGGTCGGTGCAGACCTCCTCGTCGACCCAGGTGCCGCCGGCGTTGCGGATGTCGGTCTGCAGGCTGGGCCACGACGTCAGCGTGCGGCCGCGGACGACGTCGGCCTCGACCAGTGTCCACGGGGCGTGGCAGATCGCGGCGACCGGCTTGCCGGCCTCGAAGAACGCCTTGACGAACGCCACCGCCTCGGGCGACATGCGCAGCTGGTCGGGGTTCGCGACGCCGCCGGGCAGCATCAGCGCGTCGTAGTCGTTCGGGTCCGCCTCGCCGACGGCGCGGTCGACCTGGAAGGTGTCGGCCTTGTCCAGGTGGTTGAAGGCCTGCACCTCACCGGGCTGCGGGGCGATCAGGGACGGGTGCCCACCGGCGTTCTCGATCGCCTTCCAGGGCTCGGTCAGCTCGACCTGCTCGATCCCCTCGTTCGCGACGAGGACCGCGACCCTCGTGTCGTCGATGCGCTCGGCCATGTCGGTTCCCTCCCACTCTCGGGCTCCGGTGTGCTTACCGTCGGCCGGTACCCGGCCGCCGCGGAGCCATTCACCGAGGGGTCGAACATGGCGTCGATGGTCACGTACTCGCCGTCCTCGGAGACGGTGCCGGCCCGCTGCCAGGCGACGGAGCCGATGACGGCGATCGCCACGCCGATCAGCACGAGCCCCTGCGCCATGCCCGAGTGCGCGCCCGGGTCCGGCCCGGGCCACGGCCGCAGCGCGACGACGAACCCGGCGAGCACGACGGCGCCTGCGGCCAGGGCCGGCGCGAGGCGGGTCAGCCAGGGCCGGCCCGGCCCGGCGAGCAGGACGGCGGCACCGACGGCGGCCGCGGCCAGCCCGGCGGGCCCGCCCAGCAGGAACAGCACGGCGGTGCCGAGCACGATCACGGGGGCGGCCCGCTGCCGGCGGTGCCGGGCGATCGGCCGCGCGGCGACCGGCGGGCGCAGCGACGCGGCCGCGGGTCCGAGCGGGACCGTCCGCCGCGCCCGCCGCCCGGCATACGCCGGGGCCGGTTCGCTCGGGGCGCGCTGGGCGGGAAGGGGCGACGCCGGCACCGGCACCCGGGTGCCGCGCCAGGCCAGCACGCCGACCAGCAGCACCGCGCCCAGCCCGGCCAGCAGCGCCCACTGGTACGGCCGGTCCGGCGCGTAGCTCAGCCGCACCACGCCGGCGGCGCCGACCGGCAGCACGAACCCCTGCGACCAGCCGTCCAGCCGCACCGCCTCGAGCGACTCGCCGTTCAGCGTCGCCTCCCAGCCGGTGTTGAGGTTCTCGGCGACGGCGAGGACGGCGGGCTCCTCGCGGGCGGGGACCACCACCTCGCGGCTCGTCGCGTCCCAGGTCTGCACGGTGATGTCGAGCGCGGGCGGCGCCTCGGCCGGCGGTGTCGCCGGGCGCAGCGTCACCGACTCCGGCCGCACCGCGCCGGACGTGGCGAACACGACGTCGTGAGTCCCTTCGCCGAGCTCGACGGTGCCGTCGCCGTCGCCGCACGGGCGCACCTCGAGCCGCCGTCCGTGCAGCAGGTCGCCCACGGTCGTGACGACGCGCGTCGGCACCTCCTCGCCGTCGACCACCAGCGCCGGGCCGTCGCCGCAGGCGATGCGGACCTCGCGAGCCTGGTCGACCGGCAGCCGCAGGTCGTCGGCGCCGAGGACGACCACCTCGGAGACGCCGGCCGGCAGGACGGAGCGCAGCCCGAACGACGGGTCGCGGTCCTCGACCTCGGCGACCTCCACGATCTGCACGGTGAGCTCGTTGGTCCGCACCGGCTCCGGGAACGTGACGGTGCCGTCGCCGTCGACACTCGCCTGGAACCGCGCGTCGCCGGCCCGCACCTCGACCAGGCTCGGCCGCGACGCCGCCAGCCACGGCTCCACTTCGAGCCGCAGCCCCTCGACGGTCCGCCGCGGCCCCCAGGTGAGGGTCAGCTCCGGCGACTCGTCGTCGGGCGACGCCACCCAGCCGGTGCCGGGATCGTGGTCGACGGCGGCCTGCGGGCGTCCGCGCGGGTCGGTGACGGCGCGCGAGCCTGCCGTGGCGACGATGGCGTCCGGGTGCGGCGTGATCAGCTCCTCGAGCGCCCGGCCGGGCCGCGGCCGGGCGGTCAGATCCGCCTCGTACCCGGCGGCGGCCGCCAGCTCGACCCGCCGGCGCAGCGCGCCGTTCTCCTCCCCCGGCCGGGCCAGCTGCCGGGCGCACCGCTGGACGCGGTCGTCACCGGCGCGGGTGGCGACGCACTCGCCGCGCCGCCCGTCGGCGGCCGCGAAGACGAGGGTCGCGGGCGCGGGGTCGCCGTCGACGGCGCCACCGAGGTCGGCGTCGCTCACCGCCGGGACCTGCAGCGTCCGGGTCACGTCGAGGTCGGGCACGGTCAGCTCGCGGATGCCGACGCCGCTGACGGTGCCCTCGCCGACGGCGACGACGGTGACCCGCAGGGTGCTGGTCTCGCCCGACGGGACGGCGAGCACCTGCGCGCCGCTGCCGGGGCTCAGGTCGCTCTCGAGGATGCCGGTGTCGGTGTGGACGGCGACCCGCTGCATCGGCGCGCTGACCGGGCCGCCGGTGAGCGGCGTCAGCTCCACCGACGAGACGGCGCGCGGCTCGTCGAAGCGCAGCTCCAGCCACTGGCCGACGGCGCTGCCGTAGTCGCCGGACACCCAGCTGGTCCCGGTGTCGCCGTCGACGGCGGCCCACGGCGAGTTCTCGGCCCCGCGCGCCATGGTGGACCGCGGGTCGGACCCGGCCGACGATGCGGTCACGGTCTCGATGCCGTCGACGACGGCGACCGTTTCCCTCGAGGGATCGTCGGCCGCGACCTGTTCGCTCCCGGCGGAGGTGCGTACCTCGGACGGCAGGAAGTCGCGCACCACACGGCCGAGCCCGCCGTCGTCGCCGGCCCGCAGCACCTCGGTGGTGTTGTCGCGGCTGGCGCCGAACCAGACGGCGCGACGGCGCAGGCCGTCGGTGACGACGGGGACCGGGCGCGGATCGGCGACCCCGGCGCCGTCGCCGGCCACGAACACCGCGCGGCCGTCGAGCACGCCCGCGTCGCCCGCCGTCAGCAGCGACTCCGGCCCGCCGGACATGCGCACCGAGCCGTCCAGCGGATAGGCGCGGACCCGGTGCTCCTCGGTCGCGGGGTCGGCGATGGCGTAGATCTCGACCGCCGGGTACTCGACGTCCAGCCGGGAGTCCGACGCGGCCGCGGGGTCGTCGTCAGCGCCCACCTGCGGCCCGAACGTCGCGACCCGCTCCGCACCGGGCAGGTCGGCGACGGCCTGGTGCACGAGCGCCGGGCGCGGGGCGTCGGTGCGGGACCGGTCGAGGTCGTTGCGGACGACGAGGTGGGTGACGCCCGCGCGGCGCAGCGCCTCGACGACGCCGGGACCGCCCTCGCCGGCCGCGATGCGGGTCTCGACGGCGTCGAGCAGCCGGATGTTGCCCGCCGACGACAGCGGGACGGAGTCGCGCACCGCCCACGGGGTGTCGCCGAGCGCCTGCAGCGGCTCGTCGCGCGGGGCGCCCCAGGTGTACTCGGCGAACGAGCTGCCCGGGACCAGCAGCGCGCGGCCGGTGCCGGCGTGGTCGTCGAGCCAGCCGGCGGCGTCGTGCCAGTAGTCCGGGATGGCGTCGTACGACCCGGCCTGCGGCAGCCGCCCGGCCAGCGCCGGCGTGGACACCCCGGCGATGACCACCAGCGACAGGCCGACGACCAGCGCGCTGAACCGGCGGACCGAGATCGCCGGCACCCGCAGCGACGCCAGCGCGTGCGCCAGCCCGAGCGCGAGCGGCAGCCGCAGCACGACGTCGAACTTGTGCACGTTGCGGAACGGCGCCAGCGGCCCGTCGAGCAGTTCGCGCACCGTCGCCGCGAGCGGTCCGGACGCCGCACCCACGTACCCGGCCGACACCAGCGCCAGGCCGAGCACGGCCGCCGTCAGGAACACCCGGCGTCCGGGCATGTCGCGCCGGGCCAGCCCGCCCAGCCCGAGCGCGGCGATGAGCACCGTGTGCAGGATCAGCACCGGCTCGCTGGCCAGCAGCCAGCCGGCCGGCCACTGCGGCCCGCCGGACACCGCCAGGTAGGACAGCCAGTGGTCGTTGCCGCGCAGCACCTCGATCAGCGACGTGTGCTGGGTGGTGTTGCCGGCCGTCTCGATCCAGTCGAGGAACGGCGGGCTGTGCGACCCGAGCAGCAGCAGCGGCACCCACCACCACACCGTCACGGCCGCGCAGCAGCCCACCCACCACGCCACGAACCGCCACCGGCCGGGCCAGTGCGGCGCCAGCAGCAGCCAGAGCCCGGCGGGGACGACGGCGGCGGCGGTGGCGGCAGCGTTGACCCCGCCCATGCAGAGGACGGCGAGCGCCGACAGCGCCGCGTTCCGCACGACCGGTCCGCCGCGCCAGGCCCGGACCAGCGGGACGAGCGCCCACGGGGCGAGCGCCGTCGGCCAGGCCTCGACCGACACCGCGCCGAGCGACACCAGGATCCGCGGCGCCAGCGCGTACACCATGCCGCCCAGGAGCCGGGTCCACGTCCGGCCGATGCCCATCTCGCCGGCCAGCTTGACCACGCCGAGGAACGCCGCGACCAGGACCAGCGACCACCACAGCCGCTGCACCACCCAGTCGGGCAGCCCGGCGAGATCGCCGGCCAGGTGCACCGGTCCCATGGGCCACAGGTAGCCGTAGGCCTGGTTCTGCAGCTGGCCGAACGCGGCGGCCGGCTCCCACAGGTGCAGCGCGCGCTGCAGGAACCCCGAGGGGTCGGCGGTGAGGTCGAGCTTGGTGTCCGGGACGATCTGCCCGGGCGCCTGCCGGAAGGCCAGGGCGACCAGCCCGAGGCAACAGACGGCGAGTTGCGCTCGCCACGCCCGCAGGCGGGGCACTTTGCGGTGGGTGGTCATCGGCGGCGCAGCACCACCGCGAGGTTCCAGGTCGCCAGCTCGCGCAGGCCGGGCACCCGGACGACGCCGCGCGCCCACCACGGGTGGTAGCGCGGGAAGGCCGCCAGGAGCTCGCCGCTGGGGGTGTGCCGCGCCCACAGCAGCGCGTCGGAGACCGAGACCGGGAACAGGCTGGTGCCGTAGCGGTTCTTCGGGTCGTGGCCGGTGCGCCGGGCGTACCGGCGGGCCGCCGACTCGCCGCCGAGGTAGTGCCACGGCGCGGTCTCGTGCCCGCCCCAGGGCGACAGCCAGACGGTGAACGACAGGAACACGATGCCGCCGGGGCGAGTCACCCGGGCCATCTCCTCGGCCATGGTCCACGGGTCCGGGACGTGCTCGAGGACGTTCGACGAGTAGCAGACGTCGGCGGCGCCGTCGCGGATCGGCAGGGCCATGCCGCTGCCCATGACGGCGCCCGGCCCCGGCCGGCCGCGGGCGGACAGCTCGCCGAGGTCGCTGTCGACGGAGACGTAGCGGGCGCCGGCGCCGCGGAACGCGTCGCGGAAGTACCCGGGGCCACCGCCGACGTCGAGCACCAGCGATCCCCGCAGATCGGCGTATTCGGACAATTGCGCTACGGAGTCAGCGGCCAGCACGCCATAGAAATGGTCGGGGTCACGCTGTTCGGCGAGGAATGCCCGAAAGAGCCGGACCGAACGACTCAGAGTCGCGCGGTCGCGGCTTTCGGTGAGGAGCACGTCGGAAAAGTACCTGATCTCCCGGCGCGATTCCGCCGAATCGTCACGATTGGCGGAAGAACAGCCCGCCGTGAGCCGGAACGGGCACTCGGTGCGGGTCCAGCGGCTCCCCCGCGGTGGCGGCGGTGGCCATGGCGGCCGCGCGGGCGGAGTGCTCGGCGGACTTCTCGGCGACGGTGCGCCGCAGCAGCGCGTCCCACGAGCGGACGGTCTGCTCCCAGGTGAAGGTGGCGGCGCGGGCGGCGGCCGCCCGGCCCAGCGCCCGGCGCCGGACCTCGTCGGAGAGCAGCTCGTCGGTGGCCGCGGTGAGGCCGTCGAGATCGTCGGCGAGCAGGCCCGTGGTGCCGTCGACGATCGACTCGGCCAGGCCGCCGGCGGAGCGGTAGCCGATGGTCGGGACCTCGTGCTGGGCGGCCTCGACCACGGTGAGACCCCAGCCCTCCTTCACCGACGGCGCCAGCATGAGCCAGCTGCGGGCCAGCTCCTCGTGCTTGGCCTTCTCGTCGACGAAGCCCAGGAAGTCGGTGATGTCGTCGACGCCCAGCCGCTTCGCCTCGTCGGTGAGCTGCCGGGACCACCAGCCGTCGCCGATGACGCTCACCCGCAGGCCGGGCCGGCTCGGGCGGAGCCGGGCCGCGACCCGCAGGGCGTGTTCGACCCGCTTGTGCGGCACCAGGCGGCCGAGGACGCAGATGCGGGGCGAGCCTGCCCGCTGCGTCGTCGTCGCCGGTGCCGGCGCGGTGCCGTTGTGGACGACGTCCACTCGCTCGGGACCGACCCCGAGCGCGGTGAGCTCCGTCTTGGTGATGTCCGAGACGGTGACGTATCGGGAGCGCCGGTACACGCGAGGCGCGAGCCAGGACTCCAGCCACCAGCCCAGCCGGGCCGAGGCGGGGCCGTAGACGACCCCCCACTGCTCGCGGTGGACGTGGTGGACGAGGACGACCACGGGGCACCGGACGGCCAGGCGGCTCCAGAACGGAATGCCGTTCTGCACGTCGACGACGACGTCGGGCCGTCCGAGTGCCCCGCTGGCCAGCATCCGGACCGCGTGGGCGTAGACGGAGAACTTCCCGCCCCGCCGGACGATCCGGTAGCCGTCGCGCCGCTCCACCTTCGGCGCGCCCGGGTAGGCCGCACAGAAGAACGTGACCTCGTGCCCGGCGGCGGCCAGGCCGGCGGCGACGTTCTCGACGTACCGTTCCGAACCACCGCCCTCGGGGTGACCGGTGTCGCGCCAGTTGAGCAGCACGACCTTGAGAGGGCGCGGTTCGACCAGGGTCTCGGGGGAATGCACTGTGGTGTTGTCTGACGCGGGGTCAGTTGTCGTCGTAATCGATCAGCTCTTCATGGCTGACGTCGCTCGCGTTGTCGGGCTGACTCACGTTCACGGCGGTGACGACGGTCAGCCCGGCGAGCACCACACCAACAATGGCGGCGACAACGCCTCCGAAATTGCCCATGAACTCTGGTACTCCTCGAGCGGTGCGGAAATCACGACACCTGGGAGCGTAACGACCGGCGCCGCCGCAAGAAGGCGTTCCGGGCAACATCAGCCGATGCGACGACGAGAATGACCGAAAAGACGATATGGGCGACGATGACCGGTGGAGCGGGCGGAATTCGGGTCCAGGTTCCGATCTCGCCAGGAATGCGGTAGAGATCGAGCGTTCCGTTCGTTTCGACCGATTCGAGCGATTCGAGCAGTCCGCCGGGAAGGTCGCCCGGGGTGTCCCGCTCGACGGCGACCCAGCCGACGCCGAGGGCGGCGAGCCGGGCGGCGGCCGCGTCCGGGTCCTCGAGCGCCGCGGCGACCTCCTCGGCCCGGCGGTCCTCCCCCGCGATGACGGCGCCTCCGACGGGCAGCGCGTCGGGGACGACGGCCTCGATGCCGAGGAAGCGCGGAGCGGGGTCGAGCACCGTCCGGTCGCCGGCCCATGGGAACCGGCGGAACGGCTGGTACGGGAGGACGACGACATGGCCCTCGGCCCCGCCCGCGGTCGCGGTGCGCAGAGTGGCGCGGACGTCGGACCACTCCGCCGGGTAGCGCGACGGCTCCAGCCGGCCGGCCGCGCCCCACGCGAGGTCCGGCAGCGCGGCGACCGGCACGAGAGCGGCGGCCAGCATGATGCCGGCGGCATACCCCGCCCGGCTGGACGGGTCACCCGCCCTACGAGTGGGCGCCGACCCCGGCGTGCGGTTCGTGACGGCGCGGGCCAGCCGGGCCGCGCCGGCGGCTGCCGCGAGCGCGACCAGCAGGGCGTACCAGGCGAGGAACTTCTGCCCGTCGCGGATCAGCCCGCCGCCGGGGACCTCGGACACCAGCCACTCGAGGACGGTGTCGCCGCCGGGCAGCGCACTGCTGAACGCGACGACGAGGCCGGCGCCGGCCAGGCCGCCCAGGACCGCGAGCTCGGCCCGGCCGAGGTGGCGGCGCAACTCCGTCGCGCCGACGACCGCAAGGACCAGCAGGACCGCCGTCAGGGCCAGCGCCGACGGCAGCGAGCGACTGCCGGGGACGGCGCCCTCGTTCCAGATGCCGCCCAGCGTCAGGACGCTGCCCACCAGCCCGAGCGGCGAGTCGCTCGCGGCGGCGAAGGCGGCGACGCCCGCGGGGTCGGAGACGGCGGGGTCGGGGCGCAGCACCGACGGGACCACCCAGGGCGCCTGCAGCGCGAGGACGGCCATCGTGCTGATGGTCCGGGTGAGGCGGGAGTGCCGGCCGCCCGGCGCCAGCACGAGCGCACCGAACAGTGCCGCGGCGAGCAGCCCGCCGGTCGGGGTCAGGGACGCCACGGCGACCAGGAGCAGGCCGGGCGCCACCGCCGTCGTACTGCCCTGACGGACCCGGCGGCCGAGGATCAGCAGCCACGGCAGCGCGGCGTACGCGATCAGCGTCGGCCAGTGCCCGACGACCAGCCGCTCGAAGACGTAGGCGTTCCAGCTGTAGACCGACGCCGCGACCAGCCGGGTGCCGGTGCGGACCTTCGGCAGCGCCAGCCCGGCCCCGAGTGCGGCGCCCAGGACGATGGCGGCGAGCGCCAGCTTCTGCAGCACCTGGCCGGTGAGCAGGTCGTCGGCCAGCGCCACGGCCGCGTCGAGCGGAACGGCACGCGGCATGGCACTGCTGAGCCCGGCCGACGACGGCAGCAGCGCCTGGTCCGGCACGGCCACCATGTCGTAGGAGAGCACGAAGCCGGGGCGCGCCAGCGGTCCGAGCACAGCGGCCGCGAGCAGTACGCACCACGTCAGCAGGATCCAGTCGCCGCGGTGCGCCTTGCGGTGCCGAGCGCCGCTGTCGGGCGGCAGGTCCGCCGGAGCCGGGCGCTGGGCCGGGATGGTGTAGGACGTCGCCGGGAGGTCGCGTTGCGGGGCGCTCACACCAACCCCTCCCGCAAGATCCACCTGGCCTGCCGCGAGCATAACCGGCCAGGCTCGGCCGTACGGCCGATTCGCCCAGGTCCACCCCCCACCCCCGTTGATCTTGGAGTAATGGCGGAATCAATCGGGCATTTCGCCCGGCGATTCCGCGGTTACTCCAAGATCAACGGGGGCCGGGGGCCGGGG
>NZ_SMKL01000103.1 GCF_004348545.1 Jiangella ureilytica
CGCCCACCCACCGAAGTCGATCGTGGAGTTTTCGGGGGATTCATCGGACGTTCCGGACGGCAGTTCCACGGGTACTCCATCAACGGGGGAGGGTGCGGCGTGACGGCGTACGACCTGCTGTTCCGGCGGGTGCTGTCGAAGCTCGACGCCGAGACGGCGCACCGAGGGGCCTTCGCGGCCATGCGGCTGGCGGCGCGGGTGCCGGGGCTGGCCGGGTACGGACGGCGCCGGCTCCTCCCCTCCGGTGGTGGAGCGCGAGGCGTCGAGGCGTTCGGGCTGCACTTCCCGGGCCCGCTGGGGCTGGCCGCCGGGTTCGACAAGAACGCGGCCGGCATCGACGCGCTCGCCGCGCTCGGGTTCGCGTTCGTCGAGGTCGGGACCGTCACCGGGCGCCCGCAGCCCGGTAATCCGCGGCCGCGGCTGCACCGCCTGGTCGCCGACCGCGCGGTCGTCAACCGCATGGGCTTCAACAACGACGGCGCCGCCGTGGTGGCCGCCCGGCTGGCGAGGCGACGCCGCCGGCGGGGTGCGCTGCCGGTCGTCGTCGGCGTCAACATCGGCAAGTCCAAGGTCGTGCCCGAGGCTGAGGCGATCGGCGACTACGAGGCCAGCACCCGGCTGCTCGCGCCGTACGCCGACTACCTGGTGGTCAACGTCAGCTCACCGAACACCCCGGGGTTGCGCGACCTGCAGGCCGTCGAGCTGCTCCGGCCCCTGCTCACCGCCGTCCGGGCGCAGGCCGACGCCGTCACGTCGCGCCGGGTGCCGCTGCTGGTGAAGATCGCCCCCGACCTGAGCGACGACGACGTCCTGGCGGTCGCGAAGCTGGCGGTCGAGCTCGAGCTCGACGGCATCATCGCGACCAACACCACCATCGGCCGCGACGGTTTGCGCTCCACGCCGATCGCCGTCGACCGGGCCGGTGCCGGCGGGCTGTCCGGCGCGCCGCTCGCCCAGCGCTCGCTCGAGGTGCTGCGGCTCCTGCGCGGCGCCGTGGGGGAGCAGCTCACGCTGGTCTCCGTCGGTGGCATCGCGACCGCTCAGGACGCTCACGAGCGGCTGCGGGCCGGTGCCACACTGGTCCAGGCCTACACCGCATTCATCTACGGCGGCCCGTTCTGGCCGGCCCGCGTCCAGCGCGACCTCGCCCGCCTGCTCGAGGAGGACCGGTGACTCCTGCCCTCGCCGTCCCCGCGGTCGCCGTCCCCGCGGCCCAGGTTGATCTTGGAGTGACTGCGGGATTCATCGGACATTTCGGGCGGCAACTCCGCCATTACTCCAAGATCAACGTCGAGGGAGGGGGGCGATGAACGTGCCGAGGTCGTTCGGGCGGCGGCTGCACGTCGCGATGGGGGAGCGCGGGCCGTTCTGCGCCGGCATCGACCCGCACCCGGGCCTGCTGACGGCCTGGGGGCTCGACGACGACGTCGCCGGGCTGGAGCGGTTCTCCCGCACCGCCGTCGAGGCGCTGGGCGACACCGTCGCCCTGCTCAAGCCGCAGTCGGCGTTCTTCGAGCGGCACGGGTCGCGCGGCGTCGCGGTGCTCGAACGGGTCATCGCCGACGCCAAGGGCACGGGGGCGCTGGTGCTGCTCGACGTGAAGCGCGGCGACATCGGCTCGACCATGCAGGCCTACGCCGACGCCTACTGCGACCCGCGCTCGCCGTTGTGCGCCGACGCCGTCACCGTCTCGCCGTACCTGGGCTTCGGGTCGCTGCGCCCGGTGCTCGACACCGCCCGGGCGCACGGCAACGGCGTCTTCGTGCTCGCGCTGACGTCCAACCCCGAGGGCCCCGAGGTGCAGCACGCCCGCCGCCCCGACGGCCGCACCGTCGCCGCCACCGTGCTCGACCACGTCCGTGCCGCCAACGCGGCCGTCCTGGCCGGCGACGAGCCGCTCGGCAGCGTCGGCGTGGTCGTGGGCGCCACGACCGGCGGGACCGGCGAGGACCTCGCCGTCGGCGGGCCGCTGCTGGCCCCTGGCATCGGCGCCCAGGGCGCCACCGTCGACGACCTCGCGACCGTGTTCGGGGCCGCGTTGCCGCAGGTGGTCCCGTCCGCCTCGCGCGAGGTCCTGGGCGCCGGACCGGACCCGCAGGCGCTCCGCGACGCGGCCCGCCGAACCATCGATGCCGTCCGTGACCTGCTGTTTCGTGCCTCCACGCGGGCCTGACATGCGTGGATCCGAGGACTTCCGGCGCGACACGCGGGGGACCTTGCACCGCTGATTCATATGGACAGGTACGGTGGATTGCGTTGCTGACCTGGTGCTTCACTCGCTAGGTTCCTCAAACAAGGCCGCCGTTCGCGGTGGTCGGGCCCACATCCACATAACGACACAACAGAGGTGACCCGCTCGTGGCGCTCCCTAACCTGACTCCCGAACAGCGCGCGGCCGCTCTCGAGAAGGCTGCCGAAGCTCGCCGGGAGCGTGCGGAGGTCAAGAACCGCCTGAAGAACGCCGGAGCCCGTCTCGGTGACGTGCTCAAAGAAGGCGAGAAGAATGAGGTCATCGGCAAGATGAAGGTTTCCGCCCTCCTCGAGTCGATGCCCGGCGTCGGTAAGGTCCGCGCCAAGCAGATCATGGAGGAGATCGGCATCGCCGAGACCCGTCGCGTGCGTGGCCTGGGTGCCAACCAGTCGGCGGCGCTGATCGAGCGTTTCGGCGGTTGAGCCTGCACACGTCCCATCCGCGGTCGGCCCCGCGGGTCATCGTCCTGTCGGGGCCGACAGCGGTAGGAAAGACGACCGTCGTCAAGAAGCTGCGCGCCGCCCATCCGGAGTTGTGGATCTCCGTGTCCACCACCACCCGGCCGGCGCGGCCACGCGAGATCGACGGTGAGCACTACCACTTCGTCGACGACGCCACGTTCGACAAGATGATCGAGCAGGGCGAGTTCCTCGAGTGGGCCGTCGTCCACAAGCGGGCGAAGTATGGCACGCCTCGTGGACCGGTCGAGCGGGCGCTCGCGAACGGCCACTCGGTGCTGCTCGAGATCGACCTGCAGGGTGCCCGCCAGGTCAGGGAGACCATCCCCGACGCGCTGTTCGTGTTCCTCGCGCCGCCGAGCTGGGACGAGCTGGTCCGCCGGCTCATCGGCCGCGGCACCGAGACGGAGGCCGAGCGCGAGCGACGGCTGGCCACCGCCCGCGAGGAACTGGCCGCGGAGGCCGAGTTCGACGTCACGCTGGTGAACACCGACGTCGAGACGGTTTGCGAAGAGTTGGTAGCCTTGATGCGAACACCCCACTTGACGAGCCCGGAGGCATGAGCGTGTCCGGTACCCAAGGCGTTGCCGAGGGCATCACTTTCCCACCCATCGACGACCTGCTGGCCAAGACCGACTCCAAGTACGGCCTGGTCATCTACGCGGCCAAGCGGGCGCGGCAGATCAACGCCTACTACTCGCAGCTCGGCGAGGGGCTGCTCGAGTACGTCGGGCCGCTCGTCGAGACGCACGTGCAGGAGAAGCCGCTGTCCATCGCGCTGCGCGAGATCGACGCGGGCCTGCTCACCGCCGAGCACATCGACCCCAACGACATCGACGCCGAAGACCCGGTCGCGCCGGTCGTCAAGGCGGAAGAGCCCGCGGCCGAGCAGAGCTGATCCGCGTTCCCGTCGCCCGAGAAGGGTGCTGATGGCAGAGATCGTTCTGGGCGTCGGGGGCGGCATCGCCGCGTACAAGGTCGCCGAGGTGCTGCGCCGGCTCACCGAGTCCGGCCACGTCGTCACCGTCGTCCCCACCAGGTCGGCCCTCCGCTTCGTCGGAGAGCCGACCTGGGCTGCGTTGTCGGGCCGTCCGGTGCACACCGAGGTCTTCGACGACGTGCACGAGGTGCCGCACGTGCGCATCGGCCGGCGCGCCGACCTCGTGCTGGTCGCGCCCGCGACGGCCGACCTCATGGCCCGGGCGGCGGCCGGCATGGCCGACGACCTGCTGACGTCCACGCTGCTGACCGCGCGCGGCCCGGTCGTCTATGTGCCGGCCATGCACACCGAGATGTGGGAGCACCCGGCCACCGTCGCCAACGTCGAGACGCTGCGCAAACGCGGCGCGCTCGTCATCGAGCCCGCGGTGGGCCGGCTCACCGGCGCCGACACCGGCAAGGGCCGGCTGCCCGAGCCCGCCGACATCTACGACTACGTCACCGACGTGCTGGGCCGCGGCGGCGCCGGACCCGACCTGACCGGCCGGCACGTCGTCGTGTCCGCGGGCGGCACCCGCGAGCACCTCGACCCGGTCCGGTTCCTGGGCAACCGCTCGTCCGGCCGGCAGGGCTACGCGCTGGCCCGGGCCGCGGCCGCCCGTGGCGCCAGGGTCACGCTGGTCGCCGCCAACGTGGCGCTGCCCGACCCCGCCGGCGTCGACCTCGTCCGCGTCGGGTCCGCCGCGCAGCTGTTCGACGCCATGGTGGCCGCGGCGGCCGACGCCGACGCCGTCGTCATGGCCGCCGCCGTCGCCGACTTCCGGCCGGCGGCCTACGCCGACACCAAGATCAAGAAATCGGCCGACGGCTCGTCCCCGGTCATCGAGCTCGAGCGCAACGCCGACATCCTGGCGCACCTGGCCGCGCACCGGCCCAGCCCTGCGCAGGTCGTCGTCGGGTTCGCCGCCGAGACCGGCGACGCCTCCGGCAGCGTCCTCGACCACGGCCGGGCCAAGCTGGCCTCCAAGGGCTGCGACCTGCTGGTGGTCAACGAGGTGGGCGCCGACCGCGGCTTCGAGTCCGAGGACAACGCCGCGGTCATCCTCGGCGCCGACGGCAGCTCCGTCACCGTCGAGAGCGGCCCCAAGTCCGCGCTCGCCCACGTCGTCTGGGACCTCGTCCGCGATCGCCTCTGACGCGGCTCCCGCTGAGTGCGCGGATGCCCTCGTCTCGGTCTCGAACCGAATGGGCCGCGCCCTGCTGGGACGCTTCAGCACTACAGTGGTGGAGTCGACACCTGAGACGGTGTCGAAGCTGGACGCGTACTGGGCCGCCGTCGGCGGCCAGGACGTCCCGCAGTACATCGCCTCACCGAGGGGCCGGCCAGCTTGAGGCCGCCTGACGCTGCCTTCGCCCCGACGATGGAAGCGGCAGCGGGCCGGCGAGCTCGCGACTTCGACGAACGGTCGCCCGGCATACCCCATGAGCCGACGAGGCCGTCTCAGGATGTGACCCAAATCCATCCATCATGCGGACACCTACGGCCGAAGCGCGGGTCATTCACCTAGAGTTAGTCTTCGCGGACGACGGTCCGCGCCACGAGGGGGCTCCACCTTGTCTCTCCGCTTGTTCACATCCGAATCCGTCACCGAAGGTCACCCGGACAAGATCTGTGACCAGATCAGTGACGCGGTGCTCGACGCGCTGCTGAAGGACGACCCGAACAGCCGGGTCGCCGTCGAGTGCATGGTGACCACCGGGCTGGTGCATGTGGCCGGCGAGGTGACCACGAGTGGCTACGCCGACATCCCGGGCATCGTGCGCGAGACCATCCTGGGCATCGGGTACGACTCCTCGACCAAGGGGTTCGACGGCTACTCGTGTGGCGTGTCGGTGTCCATCGGGTCGCAGTCGCAGGACATCGCGCAGGGCGTGGACACCGCGTACGAGCATCGTGTCGAGGGTGATCTCGACCCGCTGGACCTGCAGGGGGCGGGCGACCAGGGGCTGATGTTCGGCTACGCGAGCGACGAGACGCCCGAGCTGATGCCGTTGCCGATCATCGTCGCGCACCGGCTGGCGCAGCGGCTGTCCGAGGTGCGCCGGTCGGGGGCGGTGCCGTACCTGCGGCCCGACGGCAAGACGCAGGTGACCATCGAGTACGACGGCGACCGCCCGGTCCGTCTCGACACTGTGGTGGTGTCGACGCAGCATGCGGCGAACATCGACCTCGAGCAGCTGCTCACTCCGGACATCGCGAACCAGGTCGTCAAGCCGGTGCTCGAGGCGTTCGACCTCGACGACCACGACTACCGGCTGCTGGTGAACCCGACCGGCCGGTTCGAGATCGGCGGGCCCATGGGCGACGCCGGCCTCACCGGGCGGAAGATCATCATCGACACGTACGGCGGCATGGCCCGGCACGGCGGCGGCGCGTTCAGCGGCAAGGACCCGTCGAAGGTCGACCGCTCCGGCGCCTACGCCATGCGCTGGGTGGCCAAGAACGTCGTCGCGGCCGGGCTGGCCAGGCGGTGCGAGGTGCAGGTCGCCTACGCCATCGGCAAGGCCGAGCCGGTGGGCCTGTTCCTCGAGTGCTTCGGCACCGAGCGTGTGCCCGTCGATCGGATCTCGCGCGCCGTCACCGAGGTCTTCGACCTGCGACCGGCCGCGATCATCCGCGACCTCGACCTCAAGCGGCCCATCTACGCGCAGACGGCCGCCTACGGTCACTTCGGCCGCGAGCTGCCGGACTTCACCTGGGAGCGCACCGACCGCGTCGACGCGTTGCAGGCGGCCGCCGGCTGACGCCGTCGTCGATGGAGGTCCGGACGACACCGGGCCGGCCCCTGTTCGACACCACCCTGGCCTCGCCGACGGTGCTGTGCCGGCCGGGAGGACGGACCGGGGAGGCGCTGCGGGCCGAGTGCGCACGCACCGACGGCGGCCTCGCCGACGGTCACACCGGCGGCACGCTCGGGTTCCGTGACGTCCGCGTTCTCCTCGCCGGAAGGGGAGCGGCCGGTCAGCGTCACCGCCGACGACCTGCTGGCGAGGAACGGGCAGCCGTCGCCGGCGGTCGACCGGCTGCTCGAGGCGGGGCTGTGCACGACACCGGTCCGCGGCTGAGCCTGTGGACAACCGCGGAACGGGCGCGCGCGTGCGGTAGAACGGGTCTGTGAGCGCATCCGAGCCGGCCGAGACCGACCAGCTGGCGCTGGTCGCCGCCCCCGGCCCGCGCCGGTTCCGCACCCGCGAGCCCGAGCCGGTGGCGGAGTCGCAGCCCGTGGCCAGGGTGCTGGTCGACCTCGGGCTGCCGCACCTCGACCGGCCGTTCGACTATCTCGTGCCTGCGTCCATGGCCGACGCCGCCGTCGTCGGCGCGCGGGTGTCGGTGCGGTTCGCCGGCACCGACCACGACGGCTTCATCGTCGCCCGCGCCGACGACAGCGAGCACGAGGGCAAGCTCGCCCGGCTGCGCCGCGTGGTGTCGCCGGAGCCGGTGCTGGCGCCCGAGATCGCCTCCCTGGCCCGCGCCGTCGCCGACCGCTACGCCGGCACCGTCTCCGACGTGCTCCGGCTGGCCGTCCCGCCGCGGCACGCCACCGCCGAGAAGGCCGTGTCGCCCGATCCGCCCGTCCCACCGGCCACGCCCGACCCCGGCGGCTGGGCCGAGCACGCCGACGGCGTCACCCTGCTCGACGCGCTGGCCGCCGGGGGCGCTCCGCGCGCCGTCTGGAATCCCGGCCCGGCCGCCGACTGGCCCGACCTCATCGCCCGGCTGGTCGCGGCCACGCTGTCCGGCGGACGGGGTGCGCTGGTGGTCGTACCCGACGGCCGCGACGTCGCACAGGTGTCGGCGGCGCTGGCGGCACTGCTGGGTGCGGGTCAGCACGTGGAGCTCGAGGCCGACGCCGGGCCGTCCACGCGGTACAAGCGCTGGCTGGCGGTGCGACGGGGCGCGGTGCGCGCCGTCGTCGGCACCCGGTCGGCCGCGTTCGCGCCGGTGCACGACCTCGGGCTGGTCTGCCTCTGGGACGACGGCGACGACCTCCACGCCGAGCCGCGGGCGCCGTACCCGCACGCCCGCGAGGTGCTGCTGCTGCGCGCCCACCAGGCCGGGGCCGCCGCCGTCGTCGGCGGGTTCGCGCGCACGGCCGAGGCGGAGCAGCTGCTGACCACGGGCTGGGCCCGGGCGGTCGCGCCGTCGCGGCCGGCCGTCCGGTCCGCGTCGCCGCGCATCCACACCAGCGGCGACGACCACGAGCAGGTCCGCGACACGGCGGCCAGGAGCGCGCGGCTGCCGTCGCTGGCCTGGCGCACGGCCCGCGCAGGGCTGGGCCGCGGACCGGTGCTGGTGCAGGTGCCGCGGGCCGGCTATCTGCCCGGGGTCGCGTGCGCCCGCTGCCGCACGCCGGCCCGGTGCACGGCCTGCTCGGGGCCACTGGTGCTGGGCCAGGCCGACCAGCCGCCGCGGTGCGCCTGGTGCGCGACGGCGTACCCGTCGTGGCGGTGCTCCGAGTGCGGGCACGGTGGGCTGCGGGCGACGGTGGTGGGCGTGCGGCGGACCGCCGAGGAGCTGGGCCGGGCGTTCCCCGGCGTTCCCGTGCTGCTCTCGCGCGGCGACGCCGTCCGCGACTCGGTGGGCGCGGAGCCGGCGCTGGTGGTGTCGACACCGGGCGCCGAGCCGGTCGCGGCCGGCGGGTACACGGCGGCGCTGCTGCTCGACGGGACGGCGCTGCTGGCCCGGCCGAGCCTCCGCGCGGCCGAAGAAGCGCTGCGCCGCTGGCTCCGGGCGGCCGCGCTGGTCCGGCCGGGCACCATGGGCGGCGAGATCGTCGTGGTCGCCGACTCCTCCGCGCCGGCGGTGCAGGCGCTGGTCCGCTGGGACCCGGCCGGCTTCGCCGCCCGCGAGCTGGCCGAGCGTGCCGCGTTGCACCTGCCGCCGGCCGCCCGGGTGGCCGAGCTGACGGGCGCGGCCGCCGACGTCGACGACCTGCTGATGCACGCCGAGCTGCCCGGCGACGCCGAGGTCATCGGCCCGGTCGCGGTCGACGACGGCGCCCGGGCCATGATCCGGGCGCCCCGGGGTGCGGGGACGGCGCTCGCCGCGGCCCTGCGCTCGGCGGCCGGCGTCCGGTCCGCCCGGCGGACCGGTGGGTCGGTGCGCGTCCGCATCGACCCGGTCGACTTCGGTTGAGGTCGGTGGGGTTCCCCCGTCCCCCTGCTGCCCATTCTCTTAGCCCCGGACGGTCGCCTCAAGCGGACCCTGGTGGCGCTTCGCGCCGTGGGGTCCGCTTGACCCGCCCGTCCGGGGCCTAAGAACGGGCAGCTATCAGGGGGACGGGGGGAGTCTGGCGACGGGCACGGTCCTGGCGGGCCCGCGTGCGTCCGCGATGTGGGATTTGGCGCGTTTCGCGGGGCCATCACGAGGTTCTCTGCCGCTTCACGAGGCCTGCATGCCTGGTGATGTGGCAGAACGCCTGGTGATGTAGCGGATCGCCGATGATCATCGCGGTGCACAGCCCGGCGAACCGGGACGAAACGGGCACGCGAAGCGGTGAGGCGTGCCCAGGGTCTCCCCGTCCCCCTGATAGCTGCCCGTTCTTAGGCCCCGGGTGCCCG
This sequence comes from Jiangella ureilytica, assembly GCF_004348545.1. Taxonomy (GTDB): domain Bacteria; phylum Actinomycetota; class Actinomycetes; order Jiangellales; family Jiangellaceae; genus Jiangella; species Jiangella ureilytica. The sequence goes on from NZ_SMKL01000103.1 coordinate 9,271, forward strand.
GGTCAAGCCGAAGCCCCGCAAGCACAGCAGCGAAGCAACCACAGAGGGCGCCGGCTTGAGGCGGGTGCCCGGGGTCAAGAGAATGGGCAGCAAGGGGGACGGGGCGCCAACCCCGAGCCTCACCGTGACGCGAGGTCCACGTAGAAGTCGACGGCCGCCGCAGGCACGCCGTCGAACACGATGCGGCCCTCGTCGAACACCAGCACCCGGTCCATCGCCAGCACGGCGTCGAGGTCGTGCGTCACCAGGACCACCCGCTGCGGCAGGTCTGCCAGCAGCGCCAGGATGCGACGGGTGTTGCGCAGGTCCAGCAGCGTCGTCGGCTCGTCGCAGACCAGCACCTTGGGCTCCGTCACCAGCACCGAACACAGAGCCAGCAGCTGCTTCTGCCCGCCGGACAGCAGGTGCGCCGGGTGGTCGGCGTGCCCGTCGAGGCCGAACGACGACAGCGCCTCGGCGACCCGTGACGCCACCGACGACGGCGGCAGTCCGCGCAGCCCGAACGCGACGTCCTCGGCCACCGTCGGCATCAGGATCTGCGCGTCGGGGTCGGTGAACACGAAGCCGACCGACCGCCGCACCTCGGCGCCCGACCGGCCCCGGGTCGACAGCCCGTCGACCGTCACGGACCCCGTCGTCGGCAGCACCAGGCCGTTGAGCAGCCGCGCGAACGTCGACTTGCCCGACCCGTTGGCGCCGATGACACCGACCCGCTGCTCGGTCAGCGTCACGCTCACCGAGCGGAGGACCGTGCGGTCGCCGTACCGGTGCGTGACGCCGTCGACCTCGATCACACCGGCTATGACATCACAGCGTCGAAGCGGCGAAGGTGTCGCAGGCGGCGATGTCGCCGGTCTCGAGACCGGTGGTGAACCACTGCTGGCGCTGGTCGCTGGACCCGTGCGTCCACGACTCCGGCGTGACGGTGCCCTGGAATCGCTCTTGGATGTAGTCGTCGCCGACGGTGTTGGCGGCGGCCAGCGCGTCGGCGATGTCCTGCTGGGTCAGCTCGGTGATGAGCGGCTGGCCGGAGCCGTCGTCGGCCGTGGTGGCGTGGTGCGCCCACATGCCGGCGTAGCAGTCGGCCTGCAGCTCCAGGCGCACCGCGTCGGAGTCGGGCCCGGACTGGGTGCGGACGCGCTGCATCTGGCCGGTGAGGTTCTGCACGTGGTGGCCGTACTCGTGGGCCAGCACGTAGGCCTCGGCGAACTGGCCGCTGGGGCCGCCGTAGGTGGTGCGCAGCTGGTCGAAGAAGCCGAGGTCGAGATACACGTTCTGGTCGCCAGGGCAGTAGAACGGCCCCACCTGCGACGACGCCGTGCCGCACCGGGTGGTGACGGACGAGGTGAAGAACGTCGTCTGGGCGGGGGAGTACTGCTCGCCGGCCGCGGCGAAGTAGTCCTCCCAGAACGCCTGCGCGGAGTTGACGTACAGCACGAAGCGGCAGTCGGCGTTCTCGTCGATGTCGGCCACTGTCTGGCACTCGCGCTCGAGCTCGCCCTCCGACCCGGGCTCGGCCTGGATGGCGGGGGCGTCGCCGCTGCCGAGGACGTCGGCCGGGTTCGTGCCGGTGAGCAGCGCGATCAGCGCGATGATCACTACGCCGATGCCGCCGCCGGCCGCCGCGGTGCGGCCGGCCGGGCGCCGGCCGCGCTGGTCGGACACCTGGGAAGGATCCAGGCGTGCTCGCCGGTTGAACTTCATGGCCGATTCACCTCCCGCGTAGACTGCCCACCATGATGCCCGTGGCGGACTGATCGTGCTGTGCCGATTACCCACCCCACGCGAGGCCACCACGGAGAATTCACCCTGACATGATCACCGCTCATCAGCTCGAAGTGCGCGCAGGCGCGCAGGTACTTCTCGAAGACGCCAGCTTCCGCATCGGCCCCGGCGACAAGGTCGGCCTGGTCGGGCGCAACGGCGCCGGCAAGACGACGCTCACCCGCATCATGGCCGACGAGGGCCAGCCGGCCGCCGGCACCGTCGTCCGCACGGGCCCCATCGGGTACCTCCCGCAGGATCCGCGCGCCGGCGATCCGGAGGTCATCGCCCGCGACCGCATCCTGAGCGCCCGCGGGCTCGACGCCGTCGTCGCCGGCATGCGCAAGGCCGAGAAGCAGATGGCCTCCAGCGACCAGGACGAGCACGAGCGCGGCATGCGCCGTTACGCCCGCCTCGAGGCCGAGTTCCTGGCCGCCGGCGGGTATGCCGTCGAGAGCGAGGCCGCCACCATCGCGGCCAGCCTCGGGCTGGCCGACCGCGTGCTCACGCAGCCGCTGAAGACGCTCTCGGGCGGGCAGCGGCGCCGGGTCGAGCTGGCCCGCATCCTGTTCTCCGACGCCGAGACGCTGCTCCTGGACGAGCCGACCAACCACCTCGACGCCGACTCCATCGTGTGGCTGCGCGACTTCCTGCGCGCCTACAAGGGCGGCCTGGTGGTCATCAGCCACGACGTCGCGCTGCTCGACAAGACGGTCAACCGCGTCTTCCACCTCGACGCCAACCGCGCGGCCCTCGACGTCTACAACATCGGCTGGACGGCGTACCTCGCCCAGCGCGAGACCGATGAGCGACGGCGGCACCGCGAGCGGGCGAACGCGGAGAAGAAGGCCGCCGCTCTCAAGGCGCAGGCCGACCGTATGCGCTACAAGGCCACCAAGGCCACGGCGGCGCAGAACATGGACCGCCGGGCGCAGCGGCTGCTCTCCGGCCTCGAGGACCAGCGCCGCTCCGACAAGGTGGCCAAGCTGCGCTTCCCCGACCCCGCGCCTTGTGGCAAGACGCCGCTGATGGCCACCGGGCTGTCGAAGTCGTACGGGTCGCTCGAGATCTTCACCGACGTCGACCTCGCCATCGACCGCGGCAGCCGGGTCGTCATCCTGGGCCTCAACGGCGCCGGCAAGACGACGCTGCTGCGGCTGCTGGCCGGCCTCGAGCCGGCCGACACCGGCGCCGTCGAGCCCGGCCACGGCCTGCGGCTGGGCTACTACGCCCAGGAGCACGAGACGCTCGACACCTCGCGAACGGTGCTCGAGAACCTGCGCACCTCGGCGCCGGACCTCCCTGAGCTCGAGGCTCGCCGCGTGCTCGGTTCGTTCCTGTTCTCCGGCGACGCGGTCGACAAACCGGCCGGCGTGCTGTCCGGCGGCGAGAAGACCCGGCTGGCGCTGGCCTCCCTGGTCGTGTCCAGCGCCAACGTGCTGCTGCTGGACGAGCCGACCAACAACCTCGATCCCGCCTCCCGCGAGGAGGTGCTGGCCGCGCTGCGCTCGTTCGCCGGCGCGATCGTCCTGGTGACCCACGACGAAGGCGCCGTCGAGGCACTGAGCCCCGAGCGGGTCGTGCTGCTGCCCGACGGAGTCGAAGATCTGTGGAACCCTGACTATGCGGAGCTCGTCTCACTCGCATAGAGATGTCGATCCAGGCTGCGCCTTTTTCGTTCCTCGGAGACCCGATCGGTGCTTCGAGTGGCGAAAATGCGCAATGAAGCGGATCATTGTCATCTGTCATGCAGGACGACGAAACGGGAGGACGCGTGGCCGAGAAGTTGGTAAAAGGCGCGCGGATCAGTGGGGGGCAGCGTGACAAGCTCGCCTCTGACCTGAAGAAGAAGTACGAAGGTGGCCGGAGCATCCGCGAGCTCGCCACCGAAACCGGGCGTTCCTACGGGTTCGTCCACCGGGTTCTGTCCGAGTCCGGGGTCAACCTACGAGGCCGTGGAGGGGCCACTCGAGGCAAGGCGAAGAAGCAGGCCTGAACCAGCCCCTAGTTGGTCGAGATGCCGGAGGAGGGTGGCCTCCAGCAGCTCGATCACCCCGATGAACGCTTCGTCACCCATGGCGCGATCCCCGGCGCGCACGCCTCTGCGGGCGATGCGGCGGCGATCCACCGAGTCCTTGACCGGTGCATCGTCCGGGCGGGTTATTCGAGTCGTCGCACTCGAACCCGAGGAGTCCTTCATTCCGTCAGTCGATCCGGGGTCGCAGTCGGTTGCGCCCGTCAGGCGAATCCGACATATCGGGCAGCCCTAAACGGTCGCACTCCGCACTGTTGATCTTGAATCGCATCATTGCCCGAGATATCGGTGTGCTTTCACTGAGAGTGACGTGAAGGCAGTCTCAGTGGCCGTCGCGAGTTCGTTCTGTCACGGTGCGTGACGGCTTGGTGTCCGCTAATTGGATCCGGACAACGGCCATTCGGTCACCGTGGGTGACCATTGGTGCCGGCCGATAGCCGGCGACATGCTCTGAGCGAACGCGGGAAGAAACGTTCTCGTGGCCGACGTTGTCGGCGGCGAGTCGGATGATGGACCCAGCGGACGTGGAGGAGGTCGACGCCGGTGTCGATGGGAATGGGCCATGCCTGGCGGGCCTCCAGGTCGTTCTCGAGCGACCAGTCGGTCACGCACCAGCGGCTGGCCCGGGGGACCGTCAAGCGCATCGCCGGCTACGGCCGGCCGTACCGCTTCCAGCTGTCCGTGTTCCTCGGCACCACCATCCTCGCGGCCGCCTCCGCGGCCGCCGTCCCGCTGCTGCTGAAGGTCCTCATCGACGACGGTGTCAGCGCCGGTGACCGTGCGGTGGTCGTCGGGGCCGCCCTCGCGGTCGCCGGGCTCGCCGTCGTCGACGTCATCCTGGGCCTGCTGGGCCGCTGGATGTCGGCGCGGGTCGGCGAGGGCCTCATCTTCGACCTGCGCCGCCAGGTCTTCGACCACGTGCAGCGCCAGCCGGTCGCGTTCTTCACGCGCACCCAGACCGGCTCGCTGGTCTCGCGGCTCAACAGCGACGTCATCGGCGCGCAGCAGGCGTTCACCGGCACGCTCTCGCAGGTCGTGAGCAACTTCGTCACGCTGGTGCTGGCGCTGGGCGCCATGATCGTGCTGTCGTGGCAGATCACCCTCATCGTGCTCGTTCTGGTGCCGCTGTTCCTCCTGCCGGCCCGGTTCATCGGCCGCAAGCTGGCCGACATCTCCCGCGAGTCCATGCAGCTCAACGCTGCCATGAGCCAGACCATGACCGAGCGGTTCAACGTCTCCGGCGCGCTGCTGGTCAAGATCTTCGGCCGCTACCAGGACGAGAACGCCGCGTTCGGCGCGGCGGCCGGCCGGGTCCGCGACATCGGCATCGTCCAGGCGCTCTACGCGCGCTACTTCTTCCTCGGCCTGACGTTCCTGGCCTCGCTGGCGACAGCGGTGGTCTACGGCGTCGGCGGCTGGCTGACCATCGGCGGCACGCTCGAGGTCGGCACGCTGGTCGCGCTGGCGGCGCTGCTGACCCGTCTCTACGGGCCGTTGACGGCGCTCTCGAACGTCCAGGTCGACATCATGACCGCCCTGGTGAGCTTCGAGCGGGTCTTCGAGGTGCTCGACCTGCCGCCCATGGTGCGCGACACCCCCGGCGCCCGGCCGCTCCCGGCCGGCGACGAGCAGCTGTCGGTCCGCTTCGAGGACGTCGAGTTCGGTTACCCCGGCGCCGACGACGTCTCGCTCGCCTCGCTCGAGTCGGTGGCCCGGCCCGTCGCGGCGTCGCCCGAGCCGGTCCTCAACGGCGTCTCGTTCGAGGTCGCGCCGGGCGAACTGGTCGCGCTGGTCGGCCCGTCCGGCGCCGGCAAGTCGACCATCACGCACCTGGTGTCTCGGCTCTACGACCCCACCGCCGGCGTGGTCCGGGTGGGCGGCCGCGATCTGCGCGACGTCACGCTCGAGTCGCTGCACGAGGCGGTCGGCGTCGTCACCCAGGACGCGCACATGTTCCACGACACCATCCGCTACAACCTCGCCTACGCCCGTCCCGGCGCCGACGACGACGAGCTGTGGGCGGCGCTGCAGGCGGCCCAGATCGCCCCGCTGGTCCGGTCGCTGCCCGAGGGCCTCGAGACCATCGTCGGCGACCGCGGCTACCGGCTCTCCGGGGGCGAGAAGCAGCGGCTGGCCATCGCCCGGCTGCTGCTCAAGGCGCCCCGCGTGGTCGTCCTCGACGAGGCGACGGCGCACCTCGACTCCGAGTCCGAGGCGGCGGTCCAGCAGGCCCTCGAGACTGCACTGGCCGGGCGCACGTCGCTGGTCATCGCGCACCGGCTGTCGACCATCCGCGGCGCCGACACCATCCTCGTCATCGACGGCGGCCGCATCGTCGAGCGCGGCACCCACGAGCAGCTGCTCGCCGCCGGTGGCACCTACGCCGAGCTCTACCGCACCCAGTTCGCCCTGCAGGACGCCTCGGCCCCCGCCCCCTGACCACGACGCCGGCCTCGGAATGACGCTTCTATGTCAAGCGGTTGGCTGGTGGCAGGTCAGCGGTGGGATGTCGCGGCGGAGCGTGCGGTGGATGACGTCGGTGAGGTGGCGTTTGAGCACGCGCATGGCGCCGCGTTTGCCTTTGTTGTCGAGGTGTTTGGCGATCAGG
>NZ_SMKL01000104.1 GCF_004348545.1 Jiangella ureilytica
CCGCCACCCCGACCGCCGGCCCCAGGGCCACCGGCCCAGAGTCCACCGGTCCGGAGTCCACACCAGGCTCCGAATCCTCATCGGACTCGACGACCGCTACCGGGCCGAGGCGACGGTGCACGAGCAGCCCGGCCAGCACGCCGGCCAGCACCGGTCCGGCGACCACCAGCCAGGCGAGCGATCCGGGCACGCTCGACGGCAGCGCCCCGAGCACGGGAACCGCGGGCACGAGGCCGAGCGTGACGCCGCCGGGCGCCACCGATGTCGCCGTCCCGACCGCGAAGCCGGGCCCGAGCGCGAACGCCGCGGACCAGACGATCAGGTTCGGCACGATCAGCGCGCAGCCCACCACCACCAGCGTCGCGCCGAGTGGGCCGGCGTCCAGGGCGGTGGCGAGGTCCCCGGTGCGGCCGGCGTGGGCGACGAGGCTGACCCCCATCAGCACCGCGCCCACGCAGACCATCCCCGCCACCGCCGCGGCCGCGCCGGCCAGTGCCGCGCGCATGAGAGGTGGCACGCGCCACCACCAGTCGGCCAGCAGTCCGGATTCGTGCGCCACCCCGGTGGTCACGGCGGCGCCGGACCACAGCACCGCCCAGAGGACCGCCTCGAGCGGCCGGCTCGCGGCGTCGGCGGTGGCCGAGAGCGTCGCGATGGTCCCGGCGCCCACCGCGTACGTGACGACCGCCGCCACCACGACGGCGCACGCGCCCCGCGTCGTCGCCACCCCGGCCGAGTGCGCCGCCCACCGCGCCGAGCGGTGCAGCAACAGGACGAACAGCAGCGTCAGTCCGAGCGGCGCGAGCGTGATCGACCCGGCCTCGAGGTCCAGACCCGCCCCGTGCGCCATCAGCCAGACCCGGGAGCCGAACCGCAGCGGGTCGCCCAGCGGCCCGACGGCGCCCTCGGCGATCCACACCGCGACGCCCGGCAGCACGCACAACGCGAACCCGGCCACCAGGGCCCAGGCGGCCGCCACCATGGCCGCGAGCCACGGGACCCGCGACCCCCACGCCGGCTCGTCGCGCCGGAGCAGCGGTCGGGTCAGCAGGTCGGCCACCCCTCCATCGCACCGCACGATGGCCCGATATCGGGAACACCACGCCGACCACGCCCTGATCAGCTGCCATTTCTCGGCGCAGAATACGAGGAATCGCGTTCATTCCCCGAATGGTCGTGCAACCGTGGAGCGCACTCACGGGTCCTCCTGGGTGTAAGTCACGAGCGACGGGCACGGGGGAGGTGGCGGTCATGGGCCGATCAGCGGATTTCGACGCGTTCTACGACGCGACGAGCCGCCGCGTCCTGCACCAGCTGTACGCGTTGACCGGCGACCTCGACCGGGCCCGCCGCTGCACCCAGGAGGCCTACGCCCGGGCCTGGCGCCAATGGTCCGCCGTCAGCGTCGCGACCAGCCCGGAGGCCTGGGTGCGCACGACCGCCTGGCGGCTGGCGTCGGGCCGCCGGATCACCGTGAGACGCACCGCGCGACACACCACGAGGGCAGCGGACGGCGGCAGCGCGGATCTCGTCGCCGCCCTGCGCACACTGCCCGAGCGACAGCGCTACGTCATCGTGGCCCGGCTGCTCGCCGGCTCGGCCGTCGCCGACATCGCCGCCGAGACGGGAACCTCCGTCGCGACTGTCGAGAACCGGCTCGCCAAGGCGCGCGCCACACTCGCCCGAATTCTCCCCGACGACACCGCCGTTCTCACCGGAGGCCACCGTGTCTGACAGCCACGACGACAGCCTTTCCCGGCGCTTGTCGTCGCTCGAAACGGACCTAGCGGGCATCTCGCTGTCCGGTCCGGCCGCCGCCCGGCGCCGCGCCGCGCAGCGGACCCGGCACCAGGTCACGGGCGGCGTGCTCGCCGGGGTCGCGGCCGTGGCGCTCGGCGTGTTCGCGATCAGCCCACCCGACTTCGTGGCGTCGCCGGAACCGGTCGGCCCGGTCACCGACTCCCCGACCACCGGGCCGACGACGCCCTCCGAGCCTCCGTCGACGCCTCCGGTCGAGCCCACGCCCGACCCGTCCGAGACCGGGAGCCCCGACGGCGGCGGTCAGAACGGCAGCACCGGCAACGACGGCACCAGCTCGCTGATGGTGCCGCCGGACGCGCTGCTGACCCTCGACGACGTCATCACCGAGACCAGCGAGGGCTGGGCCGAGGCGGGTGCGGGCGACAGCTGGCTGCCGTGCGTGCCCGGCATCCCGTCCGACGGGGTGGGCATCGCGTTCGAGTCCGCGTACGGCTCGCGCTTCGAGCAGGTCGTCGACCCGATCGCGGGCGGCGCCGAGGACCGGCTGGAGGACCTGCGGGCCGAGCTGACCGAATGCGCGGAGTCCGGCGACGACTTCCACCTCGTCCAGGTGTGGTCGCTGTCCGGGGTCGGCGACGGCGGCTACCTCATCGTGTGGAACGGGCCACCGACCACGCCTGACACCGCCACCTACGTCACGGCGAGCCTGGTGCGCACCGGCGACTTCGTGTCCGCGGTGTTCCACGGCGGTCCCGGCCAGGACTACAACGCACCCGCGCAGCCGCGTCAGGCGGTCCTGTCCGCCGAGCGGCTCTGCCGGGCGATGGGCAGCGAGTGCCCCGCCTCGCCGGAGCAGGAGCGGCTCTACCCGGAACCGGTCAGCGACGTCGACGGCTGGCTCACCATCGACGACCTCGCCGAGGTGGGCCTGACCGCGCTCACCGAGGGGAGCGAGGTCATGGACAGCGGCGACGCCGGCGGGGCCACCGACTACGGCTTCGTCGGCCTGGAACGCGACCCGTTCGCCGACGGCGCCGAGTCGCTGGAACAGCGCACCTACACCGACCCGCTGGAACCCGGCGGGCAGGTCGTCAACCAGCTGCGGGCCACGTTCCCGGACGCCGAGACGGCCCGGGCGCACCACGACGCTCTCGCGGCCGCCGCCGAACAGCCCACCCAGCCCGGCGACGTCGTCGAGAACACCGGCTCGATCTCCGGCGCCGGCTACCACGGCACGGTCTGGGTGTTGTCGAACACCGAGTTCGGCACGTCGTGGCTCTACGGCGCAGCGGTCAGCGGGAACGTCGTCACCGTGGTCTACTACGGGCTCATCGACGACGAGCTCTCCCCCGACCAGATGAGCCATCTGCTCGAGCTCGCCGCGCAGCGGATCGGGGGGTGACGACCATGGCCGCGAACACCGCCGACTTCGACGAGTTCTACGACGCCACCCATCGCCGGGTGCTGCACCAGATGTACGCCATGACCGGCAACCTCGCCGACGCGCAGGAGTGCACCCAAGAGGCGTACGCCCGCGCCTGGCAGCGGTGGAAGACCGTCAGCCAGGCGAACAACCCGGAGGCCTGGATCCGCACCGTCGCCTGGCGCATCGCGGCCAGCCGCTGGCGCAAGGCGAAGAACGGCGTCACGGCGCTGGTCCGCCACGGCGCGCCGGACCACACGCCGTCGCCCGATCCGGACCACGTCGCGCTGGTCGCCGCGCTCAAGCAGATCCCGGAGAGCCAGCGGCAGGCGGTCGTCCTGCACCACCTCGTCGGCATGAGCGTCGAGGACATCGCCCACGAGACCGGCGCGCCGACCGGCACGATCAAGGCGCGCCTGTCGCGGGGGCGGGCGGCGCTGGCCCAGCTGCTCACCGACCCGGCCGACGCCACCGGCGAGGCGACCGGGATACCCGCGGGCGGTGAGGCGTCGTGACGGGCGACTTCGACGACGACCTGACCCGCCGGCTCAGCGGGCTCTCGGCCGACCTCGACGGCGTCTCACTGGCGGGACCGTCGGCGGCCCGTGCGCGAGCGGCCCGGCGGACCCGCCACCAGGTGACCGGCGGCGTGCTCGCCGGGGTGGCGGCGGTCGCGGCCGGAGTGGCGATCATCAGCCCGCCGGATCTCACGACCACGCCGGACCCGGCGCCGCCGGCCAGCCTCTCGACGCCGGCCACCACGGACCCCACGACCACGACGGCGGTCGCGTTGAGCGCCGCCCTGCTGACCCCCGGCGACCTCGCGCCCGTGGACGCCCCCTGGACCGAGAGCCGCGATCGGACCGACGTCGTCTGCGACCCCGCCCCGGTGCTGGCGTCGCTCTCGTCGACGGTCGACCGCGCCGCCGTGACGTACGCGGCGTCGGACGGCAACGCGGTGCGCCAGGACCTCGTCCGGTTCGGCGCCGCCACGTCCGCCGACGAGCTCTGGACCGAGATGCGATCGTGCCTGCCCGCCCAGGGTGAGGGCGACGCTCCCGTCGTCACGGACGAGTACCGCCTCAGCGGCGTCGGCGACGAGGGGTGGCTGATCCGCTACTACACCGACCCGGCGGCGGAGGACAGCGACGCCGTCACCGCCGCGCTGGTCCGCTACCAGGACGTGGTCAGCCTCACCGTGCGCACGCAGCCGCGCGCCGACACGGTCGGCGCGGAGCTGGACACCGACCTGCCGGTCACCGCTGCCCGGCGCATGTGCGAGACCGTCTTCGGCGAGTCGTGCGTCACCGAGCCGGCACTCGAGGACGTCACCGGCGCGGAGCCGATCGACGACCCCACCGACGCGCCCGCCGGCGGACCCACCGGCGACCCGGCCGAACCGACCGAGCCGACCGAGCCGGCCGACGAGCCCGCGACGGAGTTGCTCGGCCTCGCCGACGACCCGTTCCTCACCGACGACGATGTCGCCGCGGTCGGCGCGGCTGCCGGCTTCTTCCGCAGCCCGCAGTCCACCGAGACCGCGGCGCACCAGGCGCCGTGCCTGCAGGACCTCACGGCCGCCGGCGCCACCACCGTCAGCTCGCTCGGCTACATCCACGATCTCGATGCCAGCCTGGCGGAATGGGTGCTGCTCATGCCCGACGCGGACACCGCGTTCCGCCTGGTCTCGGCGCACACCGTCCTGCCGGACGTCTGCGGCGAGGTGGGCGACGACCGTGAGCAGACGGTGGGCGAGGCGGTCGCCGTGGACGTCGACGGCGCCGACGACGCGGTCGCCTGGACCGTCGAGAGCGTCCCCACGGCCGAGAACGGCGGTTCGTCGACCTCCTTCTCCGGTATCGGCATCGCCCGTGTCGGCAACATCGCGGTCGTGGTCTCGTTCGCTGCCATGGACGACCCGTCCGGCGGCGACTGGCCCGGCGTCGTCACTCCGCTGCTCGCGACGGCGCTGGAGCGGGCGGTCGGCTGAGGCGTCGTACGCTGCGGGGCATGGAGCGCGCACAGGCCGAGGCCCTCGACCGCGACGACCCGCTGGCGCACCTGCGCGACCGGTTCGAGCTGCCCGGCGGCCTGATCTACCTGGACGGCAACTCGCTCGGCCCGCTGCCGCGCGGCGTGGCGGAGCGGGCCGGCCGGCTGGTCGGCACCGAGTGGCGCGACGACCTCATCACGTCGTGGAACACGCACGGCTGGTACGACCTGCCGGCGACGGTCGGGCGGAAGCTGGAGCCGCTGCTGGGCGCGGAGCCGGGCACCGTCACCGTCGGCGACTCCACCAGCGTCCAGCTGTTCAAGCTGCTCGTCGCGGGCGCGCGGCTGCGGCCGGACCGCCGGGTGGTCGTCACCGAGCCGGGCAACTTCCCCACCGACTCCTACGTGATCGACGGTGTCGCGCGGCTGCTCGGCCTGACGGTGCGCTGGTGGTCCGCCGCCGATGAGCCGCTCGAGGACGTCCTGGACGACGACGTCGCCCTCGTCTCGCTCTGCCACGTCGACTACCGCCTCGGGCGCATGCACGACGGCGCCGCCGTCACCCGGGCGGTGCACGAGGCCGGCGCCGTCGTCCTCTGGGACCTCTGCCACTCCGCGGGCGCCGTCGCCGTCGACCTCGCCGGCTGGGATGCCGACCTGGCCGTCGGCTGCGGCTACAAGTACCTCAACGGCGGCCCGGGCGCACCGGCGTTCGCCTACGCCGCCCCGCGCTGGCTCGGCAGCGTCGACCAGCCGATCACGGGCTGGTTCGGGCATGCCACGCCGTTCGCGCTGGACCGCGACTACCGCCCGGCCGACGGCGTGAGGCGGCTGCTCAGCGGCACCACGCCGGTCATCGGCACGGCGGTGCTCGACTCCGCCCTCGACGCGTTCGACGGCGTCGCCATCGCCGACGTGCGGCGCAAGTCGCTGGCGCTGACGGACCTGTTCCTCGCGCTGGCCGACGAGCGGCTGCGCGAGTTCGGCGTCGAGCCCGAGGTGCCGCGCGACCACACCGCCCGCGGCTCCCAGCTGTGCCTGCGGCTGCCCGAGGCGTACGGGTTCGTGCAGGCGCTGATCGCCCGCCGCGTGGTGGGCGACTTCCGCGAGCCCGACCTCGCCCGCTTCGGCGTCGCGCCGCTCTACATCCGGTTCACCGACGTGTACGACGCCGTCGAGCACATGACCGCCGTCCTGGCCGCCGGCGAGCACCGCCGCCCCGAGAACGTCGCCCGCGCCGCCGTCACCTGAGCGCCGGCCACCCTGGCCGCACCCGCACGCCCCCGGCTCAGCGGGCGCGGTCGTAGGTCGCGATGATCACGCCGGTGGTGGTCGGCACCGACTTCACCAGCTCGAACGTCGCCAGTTGCGCGCCGTCGCGGAAGAGCCGGGTGCCCTCGCCCAGCACCACCGGGTGGATCGACAGCACGAACTGGTCGACGAGGTCGTGCCGGAGCAGCGTCTGGACGAGCTCACCGCTACCCAGCACGCCGATGTCGCGCGGCTCCCGCTCCTTGAGCCCCGCGACCTCACCGGAACCGACGAGGACGGAGTTCTCCCAGCTCAGTGGCCCGGTGAGCGTGGTCGACGCGACGTACTTGGTGGCCGCGTTCAGCACCGGCGTGAACGGGTTGCCGTCGGTCTGCTTCGGCCAAAAGCCCTCGAACTGCTGGTAGGTGACCCGGCCGAACAGCAGCGGCCCGCCCTGCGCCATGCCCTCGCCCATCTCGCGCATGGCGACCTCGTCGAAGTACGGAGCGCCCCAGCCGCCGTGGCGGAAGTCGCCGCGGGTGTCCTCGTCGGGCGCGGCCGGCGCCTGCATGACCCCGTCGAGGGTGATGTTCTCGATGACGATGATCCGGCCCATGACTGCCTCCTCGGCATACGAATAAACTAAACGGTGTAGTAAACTCTAGGCACATGAGCGAACCCGAGGTCAAGACCGAGAGCCGGTCCGCCCGCAAGCACCGCGACATCCTCGAGGCCGCCACCCAGGTCTTCCTGGCCCAGGGCTTCGCCGGCACCAGCATCGACCAGATCGCCGCGCGGGCGGCCGTCTCGAAGCCGACCGTCTACAAGCACTTCGCCGACAAGCAGGCGCTGTTCACCGAGATCGTGACGCGCACGGTCGACGAGGCGGCCGAGCCGGTGCACGCCGAGGTCGCCAGCCTGCGCGACACCGGCGACGTCGCGGCCGACCTGCGCGACCTCGCCCGCCGGCAGCTGGCCATGGTCATGCGCCCGCGGCTGCTGCAGCTGCGCCGGCTGGTCATCGGCGAGGCCGGTCGCTTCCCCGAGCTGGGCCGGCTGTTCGCCGAGCGCGGCCCGGCGCGCACCATGGCCGATCTCGCGACGGCGTTCCGCGGGCTCACCGAGCGCGGCCTGCTCGCCGTCGACGACGCGGAGGTCGCCGCGGCACACTTCAACTGGCTGGTGATGTCGGTCCCGCTGAACCGGGCCATGCTCACCGGCGACGACGCTCCCCCACCGGCGGCGGAGATCGAGCGCTACGCCGACGAGGGCGTGCGGGTCTTCCTCGCCGCGTACGGCGCCCCGCCGGCCGGCCGCCGCTGACGCCGTCAGCGCAGCGTGTCGAAGTACTCCGCGAACGCGGCCGCCTCGTCGCGCTGCTCCACGCCCAGCACGTAGGCGGCCTGCAGCAGCCTCGGCACCTTCGGCAGGACCGTGAACCGCACCGTGGCGCCGTCGGTCGTGCGGATGACGTAGCGGCGCTGCAGGTCCTTCTTCGCCGATCGCAGGGTCGACGGCGTCACGTACAGCGGCTCGCCGGCCGTCAGCGCGCCGTCGTCGCCGTCGACCGGGAGGATCGCGAGCTCCTTCGCGCCCGGCACGTAGCCGACCACGAACGAGTGGATGATCGTCCGCTTGGCGACGAGGTAGTTCTTCTCGACCGAGTCGTAGCCATGGACGATGCGGTAGCCGTCGGGGTCCTTCACGGCACCGTCGAACACCTGCCGCAGCTCGGCCAGGATCTCGTTCATGTGCCTCACTCCTCGGAACGGCGATCGGCCGGGCCGCCGGCGAACGGCGACCCGGCCGAGCTCCTCCCGATCCCTGATGGTCCGGAGTCAGAGCTTCTGGTAGATCTCGCGCATCAGGCGCGCTGTCTCGCTGGGGGTCTTGCCGACGGCGACACCGGCGGCCTCGAGGGCCTCCTTCTTCGCCTGCGCCGTGCCGGACGAGCCGGACACGATGGCGCCGGCGTGGCCCATGGTCTTGCCCTCCGGTGCGGTGAAGCCCGCCACGTAGCCGACGACCGGCTTGGTGACGTGCTCCTGGATGTAGGCCGCGGCCCGCTCCTCGGCGTCGCCGCCGATCTCGCCGATCATGACGATGGCCTTCGTCTCCGGGTCGGCCTCGAACGCCTCGAGCGCGTCGATGTGCGTGGTGCCGATGACCGGGTCGCCGCCGATGCCGACGGCGGTGGAGAAGCCGATGTCGCGCAGCTCGTACATCATCTGGTAGGTCAGCGTGCCCGACTTGCTCACCAGGCCGATGGGGCCGGCGCCGGTGATGTCGGCCGGGATGATGCCGGCGTTGGACTTGCCGGGGCTGATGACGCCGGGGCAGTTCGGCCCGACGATGCGGGTCTTGTTGCCCTTCGACTGCGCGTAGGCCCAGAACTCCGCGGTGTCGTGCACCGGGATGCCCTCGGTGATGACCACCAAGAGGCCGACGCCCGCATCTACTGCTTCAACGACGGCGTCCTTGGTGAACTTCGGCGGCACGAACGCGACCGACACGTTGGCGCCGGTCTTGTCCATGGCTTCGGCGACCGTGCCGTGCACCGTCAGGACGGCGTCGGCGGAGAACTCGGTGAAGTCGAGCTCCTGGCCGGCCTTGCGAGCGTTGACGCCGCCGACGATCTTGGCGCCGGCCTTGAGCATCCGCTGCGTGTGCTTGGTGCCCTCGGCGCCGGTGATGCCCTGGACGATGATCCTGCTGTTCTCGTCGAGGAAGATAGCCATGACTCGTCGCCCCTACTTCGCTGCCGCGAGCTCGGCCGCGCGTCGCGCGGCGCCGTCCATCGTGTCGACCTGCTCGATGAGCCCGGCCGGCGCCTGCGCCGCGAACTCGGACAGGATGCGCCGGCCCTCTTCGGCGTTGTTGCCGTCGAGGCGCACGACCAGCGGCTTGGTCACCTGGTCGCCGCGGCCCTCGAGCAGCTCGAACGCGTGCACGATGCCGTTGGCGACGGCGTCGCAGGCGGTGATGCCGCCGAAGACGTTGACGAAGACGCTCTTGACCTCGTCGTCGGACAGGATGATCTCGAGCCCGTTGGCCATGACCTCGGCCGACGCGCCGCCGCCGATGTCGAGGAAGTTGGCCGGCTTGACGCCGCCGAAGTCCTCGCCGGCGTAGGCCACCACGTCGAGCGTCGACATGACCAGGCCGGCGCCGTTGCCGATGATGCCGACCTCGCCGGACAGCTTGACGTAGTTGAGGTCCTTCTCCTTGGCGCGCGCCTCGAGCGGGTCGGCCGCGGCCTTGTCCTCGAAGTCGGCGTGCTCGGGGTGCCGGAACTCGGCGTTCTCGTCGAGGCTGACCTTGCCGTCGAGCGCGACGACCGTGCCGTCGGGCCTCTTCACCAGCGGGTTGACCTCGACCAGCGTGGCGTCCTCGCTGGTGAACACCGTCCACAGCTTCTGCAGGATGTCGATGACCTGGTCGCGGACGTCGGGGCCGAACCCGGCGGCGTCGGCGATCGCGGCCGCCTTGGCGGCGTCGACACCCTCGATGGCGTCGACCGGGATGCGGGCCAGCGCCTCGGGCCGCTCGACGGCCAGCTGCTCGATCTCCATGCCGCCCTCGACGCTGGCCATGGCCAGGTAGGTGCGGTTGGCGCGGTCGAGCAGGAAGGAGACGTAGTACTCCTCGGCGATGTCGCTGGCCTGGGTGATCAGCACCCGGTGGACCGTGTGGCCCTTGATGTCCATGCCCAGGATCGCCCGGGCCTTCTCTTCGGCCTCGACGTCGTTCTCGGCGAGCTTGACGCCACCGGCCTTGCCGCGGCCGCCCGTCTTCACCTGCGCCTTGACGACGACCTGGCCGCCGATCTCCGCTGCGGCCCTGCGGGCCTCGTCCACCGTCTCGGCCACGGACCCCGGCAGCACCGGGACCTCGTGCTTGGCGAAGAGCTCCTTCGCCTGGTACTCCATCAGGTCCACGCGAATCCATCCTTCAGAGTCTCGGTCGTGCGCAGCCTATCCGCGCTCGTCGCCGGCCGCAGCGAGAGGGGTCACCACCCTCGGCGGGCGGTGACCCCCATGCGCTCGACGGTGTCAGCCGACGGTGACCGGCTGGGTGGCGGTCTCGCCGTTCACCGTCACCGTGACGGTGGCGGTGCCGGCCCGCAGCCCGACGACGGTGCCGGCGGCCGGGTCGACGGCGACGGTGGCCCAGAGCGGCGCCTTCGCGGCCGGCCCGACGAACACGCCGGTGCCGCCCCACTGCGCCGACACCGGCCACTGGACCGGGACGGTGCGCGTGTCGTCTTGCTCGACGGTGGCGGCGAGCGTGCCGGTCGCGCCGACCGCGAGCGTCGCCGGGGCCTGCAGGGCGATGGTGTCGACCCGGGCCCGGACCTCCGCCCGCAGCCAGCCGTCGTCGTCCTGCGCGGTGCCCTGCGACGGCTCGAGGCCGAGCAGCGTCCAGCCGGTGAAGCCGCCGTCGTCCGGGGTCGAGGCCGGGCCCTTGCCGGAGTTGCCGTTGACGATGTACGGCACGCCGTCGACCGAGCTGGCGTCGAACACGCCGGCGTGGGCGCCGACGAACGCCGCGGACTTGCCGCTCCCGGCCTCGAAGCCGGCCAGCCAGGTCTCCAGCATGGCGGCCTCGCGCCGGTCGGCGAGCTGGCTGTTCGCAGTGGGCAGCGGGTCGTTCGCCGGGTGGTGCTGGAAGACCAGCACACCGGTGACATCGGACGCCTCGGCTGCATCATCAAGAGCCCGGCGCAGCTCGGCGACCTGGGCGAACCCACCGCCACGGAGCGTGCCGAACGCGGAGTTCAACGTGATGACCCGGGTGGTGCCGCCGTCGGTCGCGAGGTCGACGGTGTGCTGGGTGGCGCCGAACTCCGCGATGAAGTTGGCGATGGGGCCGCCCTGCACCTCGTGGTTACCCGGCACGTAGTACCAGGGGAAGTCGGCGCCGGCGAGCTCCTCGTCCAGCACCCGGCGGGCGAGGTCGAAGTCGATCGGGGCCGCCTCGTCGACGAGGTCGCCGTTGATGACCAGCGCGTCCGGGTCCTCGGCGACGATCTCGCGCAGCGTCCGGCGGGCGGCCGCGACGATGTCGCTGTCCGGGTTGCGCCCGACGAACTGCGAGTCGCTCATGACGGCGATGCGCTGGCCGGCGTCGTCGGCGGTGCCGTTGGTGACGACGACGGGGTCGGCGAACCGCTCCTGTTCGGGTAGCTCGACCTCGGGCGCGATCTCGACCGTGATGTCGCTGAACGACGTCTCGCCGTGGTAGTTGCGGGCGCCGGAGGCCTCGACGGCGTAGATGTCGCGGAACCGCAGCGGGTACTGCGTGCCGGCCGGCACCGGGAAGGTCAGCTGCTGCCAGCCGGTGAACGTCGTGTAGCCGCCGTTGAGCGTGAGCAGCGTGCCGTTGGGGTCGTAGACGCGCATCCGGATCCAGGTGCCCTGCCCGTCGCCCTTGACCCACGCCTTGATGTTCTGCGGCTGTCCCGGCATGGTGAACTGCGCCGGCGGGGCGGCGTAGGCGGCGCGGGTGTTGCCGCCGGTGAAGTCGTAGGTGAGCCGGACGCCGTCGCGGCCGTCGGGACCCTCGGTGGGCGCGATGGCGCCGGTCGCGCGGGCGAAGCTGATGGTCCAGCGCGACGCGTCGGCGAAGTCGGCCACCGGCACCTCGGCCAGGCCGACGGTGATCGCGACGCTGGTCTCGACGCCCGCGGCCTCGAGGGTGACCAGTGCCGACCCGGCCTCGACCAGCGGGTCGACGGTGAACCCGTCGCCGTCGGGCACCAGCGCGACCACGCCCTCGCCGCCGGTGACGGTGACGTCGCCCGGCTCGATGGGCGCGCGGTAGCCGTCGACGTCGTAGCCGGTGAGCGCGAGCGTGCCGGTGTCGTCGGCGCCGCCCAGCGGGATCAGCGTGGCGGTCGGCTCGAGCCGCTGCAGCTCGCCCAGGACGGTGATGCCGAGCTCTCCCGCCGAGCCGCGCACGTCGGCCCGCACCTCCGTACGGCCCGGCCGGATGCCGGTGACGACGGCGGTCGTGGGCGTGTCGCCGCGCAGCACCGACGCGACCCGGCGGTCCGCCGTCATCCACCTGGGCCGGGCGTCGACCCGGGCGAACGTCTCGTCGTGACCCAGCGCCTCGACGGTGCGGGTGAGGCCCGGGAACACGCGGTCGGTGTTCTCGCCGTCGCGACCGGCGCCTGCGACGACCCGGAAGCCGTCGAGCTCGCCGGAGCCCTCGGCCGCGAACAGCGCGAGGCCGTTGGCGACCGACCGCTCGCTGCCGTCGGACGGGCTGTTGACGACGGTGCGGTCGTCGGTGCCGGGGTCGCGGACCACGAGCGTGGACGAGCCGCCGCCGTCGATGTTCAGGGCGTCGTAGGCGCCCAGGTCGGACATCAGCTCGGCGAACTCGCCCAGCGTCATGCCGCGCGAGTGCGCCTGCTTGCCGTCGAGCGACACCAGATACATGGTGCGGCCGTCCTCGGAGAGCCCGATGGACGTGCGCGCGGCCGGCTCGGTGTCGGTGAACGTCTGCTGCACGCCGTCGTCGACCAGCACGTGGTTGCCGCCGACCGCGACGACGACGTCCTCGAGATCCGACCGCGGCGCGTAGGAGACGTCGACGGTGTCGCCCGGTGCCAGCGCGAGCAGCGACGTGGCGCCGGCGTCGCGGCCGACCAGGACGATCGTGTTCGGTGCGATCGGGCCGGTGTCGAGCGTCGTGCCCACCGCGGTGACCACGCCGTCGACGACGGTGACCTCCGCGCGGTTCGTGGCGGCGCCGACGGTGTTGGCGCGGGTGTAGCTGCCCCACTGCGACGTGAAGACGCCGATGCCACCCGCCGGCAGGGCGTGCGTGTTGACCCCCGCGAGCCGCAGGCTGACGCCGTCGCCGGTGACCGCGGTGCCTTCGAGGAAGACCCGGGCGAGCGCGGCGGCCCCGCTGCTGGACACCGCGAGCGCGTTCTCGTGGCCCGCGGTCGGGGCGGTGACCAGGCCCTCGTCGCGGCTCACTCCGGCGCCGAGCGGGGCATTGGAGTCGTTGATGTCGTAGAAGTCGCCGTTGATCGCGGCCGTCGCGCCGCTGGCCTGCGCCAGCGATCGGACGGTGGCGGTCTTCGTCACCTCGCCGGAGTACTGGTAGTCGAGCGTGACGCCGGAGTCGAGGTCGACCTCGAGGATGCTGCCGGCGTTCCAGCCGCCGTCCTCGAGCCGCGAGAACGTCGTCAGCTCCATCCCCGGGGCGATGGTCTGCCGGTCGGTGTCGACCAGGACCGACTCGCCCGGGCGGGTGAGGTCGTCCGGTTCGACGGCGGCCGCCGGGGCGGCGGCCGGGACGAGGAGGAGGCCGCCGGTGAGCAGAGCGGTGGGGGCGGCCAGACGCCGACCGCGAGATCCCTGGCGGGGACGAGTCTCCCGAGGGAACAGTTGAACGGCCGCGGAGCGCGCGCGATCACGTCGATTCAGCACGGAGTTCACCCCATCGATGCCGGACGACCCGCCATCGATCGCCGGGCCGCAACTCGGTGAATTTCCGGCAAACCTTACCGATTCAGAGCAGACCTCTGCTACCGGCGGAAATGATTTCCAGGGCTACGAGGCCTGAGCGCGGTCGCGCAGGGTGTCGACCCAGGCCACGATGTCCTGCGTCGAGGCGCCGGGCGTGAAGACCCGGGCGACGCCGAGCTCGGTGAGCAACGGGATGTCCGCGTCGGGGATGATGCCGCCGCCGAAGACGACGATGTCGCCCGCGTCGCGCTCGGCCAGCAGCTCGAGGACGCGCTTGAACAGCGTCATGTGCGCCCCGGAGAGAATGGACAGCCCGACGGCGTCGGCGTCCTCTTGGATGGCGGCCTCGACGATCTGCTCCGGAGTCTGGTGCAGACCCGTGTAGACGACCTCGACGCCGGCGTCACGCAGAGCCCGTGCCACCACCTTGGCGCCCCGGTCGTGGCCATCGAGACCGGGCTTCGCGACGACCACCCGCAGCGGGCGTGCGTCCGCCATGACTACCTCCAGGAACAACGCTGATCCGATGGGTGTTACGACCCTACCTGGGGATCATCTGCGCGCCCTCCGTTCGGACCATGGGGACGCGCTGACCGGGCCATGGGTTGCCAAGTGTGACGCAGATCACATGTCACAGAGCGTCACGAACCTTGCGCCCGCAAGGTCGATCAAGGTTTCCCCGTCGGGCGAGGTCACGACGCGGTTACGGGGTACCAGGGGTCGCTTCCGGTGTCACAGTCCGTGATCAGGTGGCGAAACGCTGGAGCGGAGGCGTTTGGCAGGACCCCTAGGGGACGGTTAGTGTCCTCCAGGTCCTTGTCCCCGGCGAAAGGTTCTGGCGTGTCGCAACGCTCCGGCAGCGGGCGTCACCGTAGCCGCCGCAGACACGTCAGTGTCCCTTCGGTGGTCGGTTCCGTAGCGGTAGCAGCAGCGGCCTCCGGGGCCCTGGCCATGCCTCATGCGGTCGGGTCGACGGACAGCTCGGACGGGCTCAACGCCATCGCCCAACGCCCCCAGGAGCCCGCGTCCGCCAGTGAGGGCGCGCTCGACTCCCTGGTCGCCGCGGAGCAGTCGCTCGCGGCCGAGGCCGGCGAGGTCGCCACCGAGGCACACACCCGCATCATCGAGCAGCAGCGCATCGAGGCCGCCGAAGCGGCCGCCCGCGCCGAGCGCGAAGGCAAGCGCTGGCTGCTCCCGGTCGAGGGCTACCGCATCACCGCCGGCTTCGGCGCCGGCGGCAGCATGTGGTCCAACCGCCACACCGGCCTCGACTTCGCCGCACCCACCGGCACCGAGGTCATGTCGCTCTCGGCCGGCGAGATCATCTTCGCCGGCTACGACGGCCCCTACGGCAACAAGATCGTCATCCGCCACTGGGACGGCACCGAGACCTGGTACTGCCACCTCTCGCGCTTCGTCCTCCGCTCCGGCGACGTCATGCCCGGCGAGGTCATCGGCCGCGTCGGCTCCACGGGCAACTCGACCGGCCCGCACCTGCACCTCGAGGTCCACCCGGACGGCGGCGACCCCGTCAATCCGCGCTCCTGGCTCGAGGACCACGGCGTCAACGTCTGACGCTCCATCGTTTCACTCATCGTGTGAGTTCACTACCCGGCACTCGCCAGGGTATGCGTCGGGTCGCCGGGTTGGCGGGGGTTCGGGGTCGGACG
>NZ_SMKL01000105.1 GCF_004348545.1 Jiangella ureilytica
CCGCCCGCTCCGCCCGGACCGAAATGATCACGTTCAGCACGAGACTCCCTGTCGCACCCGTCCTGCGATCGTCGTGCGACAGGGAATCTCCTCGTGAACGTGATCATCTCGAACGGGCTCGTGGGTCCGGCCGCCTGTGTGAGCGACCGGACCCACGAGGTTTCATTCTTCTTCTCTCATCACGGCGGCGGGTGGTACCGCCGTGCTCGATCCACCGGGACAGGGGCCCCGGCGAGTCTCAGTTCGACCTCGCCGCCTGCGGCACGATGGCCGGCGCGGCGATGCCGCCCTGCGGGACCTCGACGCTCAGCTCGGGGAAGCTCAGCAGCCCGACCTCGGCGCTGGCCACCTCGACATCGCC
Source organism: Jiangella ureilytica (assembly GCF_004348545.1). Taxonomy (GTDB): domain Bacteria; phylum Actinomycetota; class Actinomycetes; order Jiangellales; family Jiangellaceae; genus Jiangella; species Jiangella ureilytica. The sequence continues at coordinate 362 of NZ_SMKL01000105.1, forward strand.
GAGGACGGGGACCGGGACGGCCAGCGTGACGCGGACCGACAGTCCGCCGCCCGACGCGGAGGCGGTGGTGCCGTCCTCGGCCAGGACGGTGTCGTCCTCGCGGTAGTCGGCGAAGTTCAGGTTCACCGACACGCCGCCCAGGTCGAAGGTCTGGTCGAAGCCCGGCTCGACGTCGATGACCTCGTCGTCGCCGACCTGCAGCTCCAGCGCCGGCAGCTCGTAGTCGAACGTCGCGCCACCGGGCTCGCCGGTCGCTTCGAGGCGGCCCCACGCGTTCGGGGTCTCGCCGTCGTCGGAGCCTGCGAGACCGAGCGAGATGCCGCCCTCGGCCGCCCCGCCCAGGATGCCGAGGTCGGCGAACCGGCCGCTGACCTCGACGTATCCGCCCAGGCTGCCGTCGTCCTTCGGGAAGGTGCCGGTCTCCTGGAGCAGCTGGCCGGCGCCGACGGTGATCAGCGGGCTGCCGACGGGCAGCTCGATCGGGAGCAGGTCCGCGACCGCTCCCAGATCGGCGACGTCGACCAGATCGATCTCGCCGACGCCCGAGTAGAGCGACGTGAGTACCCCGCCCGGAGCGCCCTGGGTGATCAGCGACGGGTTCCAGTTGGCCTTGACCTCACCGGAGATCGCGTCGAGGTCTCCGACGATCGGCACCTCGAGGCCGTGCAGGCCGTAGCTGGCGGTCTCGGCCTCCTCGGGCAGCGCGACCTGCTCGACCAGGTAGGGGACGTCGAACTCGGCACCGGCGCCGCCGATGCTGGCGATCGTGCCGAACGCCCGGGAGAAGACGCCGTCGTCCTCGCCCTCGATGCCGGCCGAGTTCGCCTCGGACTCGATCTGCCCGACGGTGACGTGCGCGTCGAGCGCCGGCACCTCGACCGGAAGGGGCGCCTCTGCCCCGGTCCGCACCTGCGCGGTGGCGTAGTAGCCGTCCGCGGCGATCCTGAACTCACCGGAGCGCTGGTCCGGCCCGGCGGCCCGGCCGGACTCGGCGGCCTGTGCCTGCAGTCCGGCGGCCGTGCACGCCAGCGCCGCGCCGGCGACACCCGCAACCACCATGACCGCGCCACGACGCACCCGCCGCCCCTCAGTCGCTTCCAGAGTCATCCGCAGCTCCTTCTCCATACCCTGCACTCTCCCGATCCCGGACGCATATGAAGGCAATGGCCCGAATTGACCGGTGCGTGAAAGTTGATCACGCGTCAATGACGCTAACTACGGGAATGATCGGCAGTCAACGGAGATGACGAAAGAGCGTCGAGGGTATTGATCGAATTCACCTTCGGCCGCACCGTTGGTGCCGGACGGTCCGCATTCGTCCGGTGCGGGCTCGTCTAGAATCGAGAGCCTGATGCACGCCGCCGTCCTGTCCTGGTACTCCGCGAACGCGCGCGACCTCCCGTGGCGCGCGCCGGACCGCACGCCGTGGGGCGTGCTCGTCAGCGAGATCATGCTGCAGCAGACGCCGGTGGTCCGGGTCGAGCCGGTGTGGCGCGAGTGGTTGCGGCGCTGGCCCCGTCCGGCCGACCTGGCCGCCGAGGAGCCGGGTGAGGCGATCCGCGCCTGGGGTCGCCTGGGCTACCCGCGCCGGGCGCTGCGACTGCACGCGGCTGCCGCCGCCATCGTCGAGCGGCACGACGGCGCCGTCCCGGCCACCTACGACGAGCTGATCGCGCTGCCCGGCATCGGCGACTACACGGCGGCGGCGGTCGCGTCGTTCGCGTTCGGCGCGCGGCACGCCGTCCTCGACACCAACGTGCGCCGCGTCTTCGCCCGCGCGGTCGCCGGCACCCAGTACCCGCCTGCCGCACCCACCGCCGCGGAACGCCGCACGGCGACCGGCCTGCTGCCCGGCCCCGACACGGCACCGGCCTGGGCCGTCGCCGTCATGGAGCTCGGGGCGCTGGTCTGCACGGCCCGGTCGCCGCGCTGCCCGTCCTGTCCCATCGCGACGGAGTGCGCCTGGCGGCTGGCCGGGTCGCCGCCCGACGACGGCCCGCCCCGCCGGGGCCAAGCCTGGCACGGCACCGACCGGCAGGCCCGCGGCCGGCTGATGGCGGTGCTCCGCGAGGCCGACGGACCCGTTCCGAAGCCACGGCTGGACGCGATCTGGCCGGAGCCGGTGCAGCGCGAACGCGCCCTCGACGCGCTGGTGGCCGACGGCCTGGTCGAGCCGCTCGACGGCGATCTCTTCCGCCTGCCGTCGTCACGCCCGACGTGACCACCCTTGACCGCCGGTAATCATTTCTGTACGTTCCGCCCCAAGCTGGCTCGCTGAAAACGGCAACCGCCCAAGGCTTGGGAGGCCGCATGCTCCGGATCCATCGCCGTACGCTGGTCCGCGCCGCCGCGGCCGCCGGCGCCGTCCTGCTCCTCGCGCCGCCGTCGCTCGCGGCGCCGGACACGACCAGCACCGACACCGACTGGGTCGAGCAGCAGCTCGCTGCCATGACGCTGGAGGAGAAGGTCGGTCAGCTGTTCGTGGTGCAGGTGTACGGCGCCGACGCGAACACCGTCACACCGGCCATGGCCGCCAGCAACCGCGCGGCCTACGGAGTCGACACCCCGGCCGAGGTGGTCGAGAAGTACCACCTGGGCGGGGTCATCTACTTCGCGTGGTCGGGCAACGTGAACAACCCTGAGCAGATCGCCCGGCTCTCCAACGGCCTGCAGCAGACGGCGACGGCCGACGGAGGCCCGCCGCTGATCATCTCGACGGACCAGGAGACCGGCATCGTCGCGCGCATGCCCGCGCCGGCGACACAGTTCCCCGGCGCGCAGGCGCTCGCCGCGGCCGGCAGCACGAACGCCGCCCGCGAGGCGGCCAAGATCACCGCCCGCGAGCTGCGCGCCGTCGGCATCAACCAGAACTTCGCGCCGGTCGCCGACGTCAACGTCAATGCCGAGAACCCGGTCATCGGCGTGCGCAGCTTCAGCTCCGACCCGGGGCTGGCGTCGGAGTTCGTGGCCGCCCAGGTGGCCGGCTACCAGAGCGGCGAGGGCGTCGCGGCGGCCGCCAAGCACTTCCCCGGCCACGGCGACACCACGACCGACAGCCACTACGGCGTGCCGGAGATCGACCACACGCGCGCGGAGTGGGAGGCCATCGACGCGCCGCCGTTCCAGGCGGCCATCGACGCCGGCATCGACGTCATCATGACCGCGCACATCGTCGTCGACAGCCTCGACCCGACCGGCGTCCCGGCCACGCTGTCGCAGCCGATCATCACCGGCCTGCTCCGCGGCGAGCTGGGCTACGACGGTGTCGTCATCACCGACGCGCTGAACATGGAGGGCGTGCGCCAGGGCTTCGGCCCGGACCGTGTCCCGGTGCTCGCGCTGCAGGCCGGCGTCGACCAGCTGCTGGTGCCCAAGGACGGCGACATGGACGTCATGTACCAGGCCGTGCTGCAGGCGGTCCGCGACGGCGAGATCAGCGAGGAGCGCCTGGACCAGAGCGTCGAGCGGATCCTCGAGCTCAAGTGGGATCGCGGCATCACCGGCGACGAGCAGGTCGACGTCGACCGCGTCGCCCGCACGGTCGGCGTCCGCGCCCACCAGAGCGCGTCCCAGCGGATCACCGACCCCACGGTCACCGTGCTGCGCAACACCGGGGCCGACGGCGCTGCCGTCCTCCCCGTCGCGGCCGGCAGCAGCATCAACGTCGTCACCGCGATCACCGCCGCGGGCAACGACCTCGCCACGGCACTGCGAGCGGGCGGGGCGACGGCGAGCGTACAGGCCGTCGGGACGCGTCCCAGCGACGCCGCGATCGCCGCCGCGGTCCAGGCCGCGCCCGCGCACGACCTCACCGTCGTGGTCACCTCGAACGCCTGGGACACGACGACCACCGACCCCGAGGGCAGGCAGCGCCGCCTGGTCGCCGAGCTCGCCGCGACCGGGCACCCCGTCGTCGCGGTGGCGGCTCGCAACGCCTATGACGTCGCGTACCTGCCCGAGTCGGCCGGCTTCCTGGCCGCGTACTCGTCGACGACGGTGTCGATGCGCAGCGTCGCGAAGACCGTGACCGGCGCGATCTCCCCCGCCGGCCGGCTGCCCGTCGTCGTCCCCGCGGCCGACGGCAGCGTGCTCTACCCGATCGGCCACGGCCTCACCTGGTGACCCCCGCCCGCACACACCGAGGAGCCCCCATGGACCGCCGCCGCTTCATCGCCTCCGCCGGACTGACCGCCGGGCTGGGTGCCGCCGGTGCAGTCGCAGCCCCCTCAGTCGCCTTCGCCGCCCGCGGCGGCTCGGGCGGCGACGACCCCGCCCGGGCCGTGCTCACCGGCGCCCAGCGGCTGGCCGACGACGACTGGACGGCGCTGTCCGGGCACCGGGTCGGAGTCATCTCGAACCCGACCGGCATTCTGCGCGACGCCTCGCACATCGTCGACAGCATGGTCGCCTCCGGCAACGTGGACATCGCCGGCGTGTTCGGCCCGGAGCACGGGTTCCGCGGCTCGGCGCAGGCCGGCGAGGCCGAGGAGACGACCATCGACCCGCGCACCGGCGTCACGGTCTACGACGCGTACGGCGCGCAGGAGGCCGGCTTCATGCGGATGTTCGCGCAAGCTCACGTCGAGGTGGTGGTCTTCGACATCCAGGACGTGGGAGCAAGGTTCTACACCTACATCTGGACCATGTGGTCGGCCATGCGCGCGGCCGCCCGCATGGGGCTGAAGTTCGTCGTGCTGGACCGGCCGAACCCCGTCGGCGGCACTGCTGCCGGCCCCATGCTGTTCCCCGGCTTCGAGTCCGGCATCGGGCAGCGCTACATCGTCCAGCAGCACGGCATGACCGTCGGCGAGCTGGCCCGGTTCTTCAACGCCGAGTTCCTGCCCGACGACGCCGGCGCCACCGTCGAGGACCTCGAGATCGTGACGATGCGCCGCTGGCGGCCGGGCTCGAGGTACGCCGACACCGGGCTGCCGTGGGTGCTGCCCAGCCCCAACATGCCGACCCCGGACACCGCGCAGGTCTACGTGGGCACCTGCCTGTTCGAGGGGACGGCGGCATCGGAGGGCCGGGGCAGCACGCGGCCGTTCGAGCTGATCGGCGCGCCGTACGGCACCTACCACTGGTCCGACGCGCTCAACGAGGCCGGGCTGCCGGGCGTCGACTTCCGCGAGGCGTACTTCGTGCCGACGTTCAGCAAGCACGTCGGCAAGGTCTGCGGCGGCGTCCAGCTGCACGTCACCGACCCGTACGAGTTCGAGCCCGTCCGCACCGGCGTCGAGATGGTCGTCGCCGCGAAGCGCCTCTACCCGGAGGCGTTCTCGTGGCGCGGCGGCGGCACGAGCGACGGCTTCATCCACCTGCTGCACGGCTCGGACCGGCTGCGGATCATGGTCGACGCCGGCGCCTCGGCCGACGAGATCGTGGCATCCTGGCAGGACGAGCTGGCCGAGTTCGACCAGCGCCGCCAGCAGTATCTGCTCTACCGGGGCCGGCGATGAGAACGCGCAGAACCGTCCTCGTGACCGCACTCACCGCCGCCCTGCTCGGCGCCGGCACCCCGGCCGGTGCGGGCGACGACGCCGGCCGGTTCGACGACCGGCACGACGACTTCATGTCCGCGAGCACGACGCTGCGCCCGGCCGACCCCGCGGACGCAGGCCTCGACCCGAACCGGATCGAGGCGCTGGTCGAGCGCGCCGCGTCGTACACCGAGACGCCGCCCGGCCAGACGCACCCGCTCTACTCCGGCATGACCGTGCTGGCCGCGCACGACGGCCGGGTGGTCGCCGAGGACGCCGCCGGCTGGGCACTGCGGTTCGCCGACGGCGCCGGCGCCGAGCTGCCGCAGGACGAGTGGATCCCGGCGGCGACCGACACCATCTACGATCTCGCCTCGGTGTCGAAGCTCTTCACCACCATCGTCATCATGCAGCAGGTCGAGGCGGGCCGGGTCGACCTGGACGCGCCCGTGGTCGACTACCTGCCGGCGTTCGCCGCCAACGGCAAGGCCGAGATCACCGTCGAGCAGCTGCTCACGCACACGAGCGGACTGGTGTCGTGGCTGCCGCTGTGGAGCCGCTGGCCCACCCCGGAGGCGCGACTGGACGCCGTCATGAACACCACGCCGGCCAACCCGCCCGGCTCCACGTACCTCTACTCCGACCTCAACATGATCACCGCCGGGATGATCGCCGAAGAGGTCACCGGCCGCCCGCTCGACGCGCTGGTCCGCGACGGCATCACCGGGCCGCTCGGCATGACCGACACCGGGTACAACCCGCCGGCGGCGAAGCGGGACCGGATCGCGGCGACGGAGTTCCAGTCCGCGCCGCCACGCGGCATGGTCCACGGCGAGGTGCACGACGAGAACGCCTGGTCGCTGAACGGCGTCGCCGGGCACGCCGGGCTGTTCGGCACCGCGCAGGACCTCGCCCGGCTGGCGCAGGCGATCCTCAACGGGGGCGCCTACGGCGGCGAGCGGATCCTGCGTCCGGAGTCGGTCGAGGCGCTGATCACCGACGCGAACACCGAGTTCCCGGGCAACGCGCACGGCATGGGCTTCGAGCTGAACCAGCGCTGGCTGATGGCCGCCCTGACGGCGCCGAAGACGGCCGGGCACACCGGCTACACCGGAACGAGCCTGGTCATCGATCCGCAGTCGCGCTCGTTCGTCATCCTGCTGACCAACCGGGTGCACCCGTCGCGCAACTGGGGCACGATCAACCCGGCCCGGCGCGCCGTGGCGCACGAGCTCGCGTACGCGATGTCGGTCCAGCCGCGCTCCGGCGACGACGCCTGGCGGGCGCACGAGGGCGACGCGACGACGTCGACGCTGAGCCTGCCGCTCGACTTGTCCGGCAGCTCCACCCTGCTGTTCGAGCTGTTCGTCGACACCGAGTCGACCGACCGGCTCACGCTGGAGCAGTCCACCGACGACGGCGCCACGTGGACGCCGGTGCCGTTCACGGCCCGGGCCGGCCGCGACCGCGTCGACGCCGCCGACGGCGTCATCAGCGGCTACCAGGGCCGCCGGTGGTGGGACGTGCGCGCGGGCCTCGACGGCGGCGGCGACACCATCCTGCGCTGGCGCTACGTCACCGACGCGCTCTACCAGGGCCGCGGCGTGTACGTCGACGGCGTCAAGGTGCGCACCCGCGGCAAGCCGGTGTTCGACGGCGAGCGGCACCCCGAGCGGTTCGAGGCCGACGGCTGGACTAGATCAGCTCGATGAGGTCGGCCACCGAGTTCATCACGTGGTTGGGCTGGAACGGGAAGCGGCCGATGTCGGCGCGGGCCGTGGAGCCGGTGAGCACCAGGTAGGTGCGCAGGCCGGCCTCCATGCCCGCGACGACGTCGGTGTCCATGCGGTCGCCGACCATGGCGGTGGTCTCGGAGTGCGCCTCGATGCGGTTCATGGCGCTGCGGAACATCATCGGGTTCGGCTTGCCGACGTAGTACGGGTCGCGGCCGGTCGCCCGGGTGATCATGGCCGCAACGGCGCCCGTGGCCGGCAGCGGGCCGTCCTGCGAGGGCCCGGTGGCGTCGGGGTTGGTCGCGATGAACCGGGCGCCCTCGCCGATGAGCCGGATCGCCTTGGTGATCGCCTCGAACGAGTACGTGCGGGTCTCGCCCAGCACCACGTAGTCGGGCTTGGTGTCGGTGAGCACGTAGCCGATCTCGTGCAGCGCCGTCGTCAGCCCGGCCTCGCCGATGACGTACGCGGTACCGCCCGGGTACTGGTCGGCGAGGAACTGTGCCGTCGCCAGCGCCGAGGTCCAGATCGACTGCTCCGGCAGCTCGAGCCCGGAGCGCGCCAGCCGGGCGGCGAGGTCGCGCGGGGTGTAGATGGAGTTGTTGGTCAGCACCAGGAAGCGGCGCTCACGGTCGGCGAGGCGGCGCAGGAAGTCCGCCGCCCCGGGGATCGCGCGGTCCTCGTGCACGAGGACGCCGTCCATGTCGGTCAGCCAGCACTCGATCTCTCGGTCGCTCACGAGTCCACTCTGACGTGTCGGGCCGCGCATGCGCCAGTGCGCGGCGTGCCGCCCGCGTCACACGGGACCGATCGGTCACACCCTGTCCGAGTCGCCCCCGCCCGGGGCCGCCGATCAGGTAGTGTCGCCGGGGTTTGCCCGAATACGACCCCCCAGGAGTACATAGACATGATCCGTACCACCAGGACCGTTCCGATGCTCGGCGCGCTGGCCGCCGTCGTGCTCGCGCTGACGGCGTGCGGCAGCGACAGCAGCGGCTCGGAGTACTGCGACCTCATCACCAACGCCGAGGAGGACGACTCCCTGGCCGACGCCGACCCCACCGATCCGGATGCGATGGAGGAGATCACGGCCACGTTCCGCGAGATCACCGACGCCGCGCCCGACGACGTCAAGGGCGACTGGGAGACCGTCACCGCGAGCTTCGAGGCGTTCAGCAGCGGCGAAATGCCGAGCGACCCCGAGGCGAGCGCCGACATGGACACCGCGTTCTCGAACATCGAGGAGCACGTCCAGAGCGAGTGCGACATCGAGCTCCAGGGCAGCTGAGTCCCTGCCCCAGCACGCGCAACGGCCCCGGAGCGAGCGCTCCGGGGCCGTTGCGCGTCAGGCGTCTTACGACGTCTTGTCGCGCTTGGTCGCCGCGGCGGTTCCGCTGGCGGCGCCGGCGCCGACCGGCGTGGCCACCTCGGCCAGGTCGGACTTCGGGCTGCCGGTGAAGGTGAAGGACGCACCAGCGCCCTCGCCCTCGACGTCGGCCAGGACGAGCTCGCCCGCCTTGAGGTCGCCGAAGAGGATCTTCTCGGACAGGGTGTCCTCGATCTCGCGCTGGATGGTCCGGCGCAACGGCCGGGCGCCCAGCACCGGGTCGAAGCCCTTCTTTGCCAGCAGCTCCTTGGCCGGCTGGGTGAGCTCGAGGCCCATGTCCTTGTCGCGCAGCCGCTCGTCCAGCTCGGCGATCCGCAGGTCGACGATGCGCAGCACCTCGTCCTGGGTCAGCTGGTGGAACACGACGATGTCGTCGACACGGTTGAGGAACTCGGGCCGGAAGTGCTGCTTGAGCTCCTCGGTGACCTTGGCCTTCATGCGGTCGTAGCTGCCGGTGGTGTCGTCAGCGGCCGAGAAGCCGAGGTTGACGCCCTTGGCGATGTCGCGGGTCCCCAGGTTCGTGGTCATGATGATCACGGTGTTCTTGAAGTCCACGACCCGGCCCTGCGCGTCGGTGAGCCGGCCGTCCTCGAGCACCTGCAACAGCGAGTTGAAGATGTCGGGGTGGGCCTTCTCGACCTCGTCGAAGAGCACGACCGAGAACGGACGCCGGCGCACCTTCTCGGTCAGCTGGCCGCCCTCTTCGTACCCGACGTAGCCGGGCGGGGAGCCGAACAGCCGCGAGACGGTGTGCTTCTCGGAGAACTCGCTCATGTCGAGCTGGATGAGCGCGGACTCGTCGCCGAACAGGAACTCGGCCAGCGTCTTGGACAGCTCGGTCTTACCGACACCGGACGGGCCGGCGAAGATGAACGAGCCACCGGGACGCTTCGGGTCCTTCAGGCCGGCGCGGGTGCGGCGGATCGACTTGGACAGCGCCGAGATGGCGTCCTCCTGGCCGATGATCCGCTTGTGCAGCTCATCCTCCATGTGGAGCAGGCGCGAAGTCTCTTCCTCGGTGAGCTTGAAGACCGGGATGCCGGTGGAGAACGCCAGCACCTCGGCGATGAGCTCGTCGTCGACCTCGGCGACGACGTCGAGGTCGCCCGCCTTCCACTGCTTCTCGCGCTCGATCTTCTGCGCGATGAGCTGCTTCTCCTTGTCGCGCAGCGACGCGGCCTTCTCGAAGTCCTGCGAGTCGATCGCGGACTCCTTCTCGCGCCGCACGTCGGCGATGCGCTCGTCGAACTCGCGCAGGTCCGGCGGCGCCGTCATGCGACGGATGCGCAGCCGGGCGCCGGCCTCGTCGATGAGGTCGATCGCCTTGTCCGGCAGGTACCGGTCGGAGATGTAGCGGTCGGCCAGCTGCGCCGCCGCCACCAGGGCGCCGTCGGTGATGGACACCCGGTGGTGCGCCTCGTACCGGTCGCGCAGACCCTTGAGGATCTCGATGGTGTGGGCCAGCGTGGGCTCCTGCACCTGGATGGGCTGGAACCGGCGCTCGAGGGCGGCGTCCTTCTCGACGTACTTGCGGTACTCGTCGAGCGTGGTGGCGCCGATGGTCTGCAGCTCGCCCCGGGCCAGCATGGGCTTGAGGATCGACGCGGCATCGATGGCGCCCTCGGCGGCACCCGCCCCGACGAGGGTGTGGATCTCGTCGATGAACAGGATGATGTCGCCGCGGGTGCGGATCTCCTTGAGGACCTTCTTCAGCCGCTCCTCGAAGTCACCGCGGTAGCGCGAGCCCGCCACCAGGGCGCCGAGGTCGAGCGTGTAGACGTGCCGGTCCTTCAGGGTCTCGGGCACCTCGCCCTTGACGATGGCCTGCGACAGCCCCTCGACGACGGCGGTCTTGCCGACGCCGGGCTCGCCGATGAGCACGGGGTTGTTCTTGGTGCGGCGGGACAGCACCTGCATGACCCGCTCGATCTCCTTCTCGCGGCCGATGACCGGGTCGAGCTTGCCCTCGCGGGCGGCCTGGGTCAGGTTGCGGCCGAACTGGTCGAGAACGAGCGAGCTGGACGGCGCCTCGCCCTGGGGGCCGGCACCGGCGGTGGCCGCCTCCTTGCCGCCCTGGTAGCCCGACAGCAGCTGGATGACCTGCTGGCGGACGCGGTTGAGGTCGGCGCCGAGCTTCACCAGGACCTGGGCGGCGACGCCCTCGCCCTCGCGGATGAGTCCGAGCAGGATGTGCTCGGTGCCGATGTAGTTGTGACCGAGCTGCAGCGCCTCGCGCAGGCTCAGCTCGAGCACCTTCTTGGCCCGCGGCGTGAACGGGATGTGCCCGCTGGGCGCCTGCTGGCCCTGGCCGATGATCTCTTCGACCTGTTGACGCACGGCCTCGAGCGAGATGCCGAGACTCTCGAGCGCCTTCGCCGCCACACCCTCACCCTCGTGGATGAGTCCGAGGAGGATGTGCTCGGTGCCGATGTAGTTGTGGTTGAGCATCCGGGCCTCTTCTTGGGCCAGGACGACAACACGCCTCGCGCGGTCGGTAAACCTCTCGAACATCAGTGGCGCTCCTTGCCGAGCGGTCGGCTGCGGAGACGGGGACTCCACATCTGACCATTCGATGCTATATCCGCCCGCCGCTTCCTCTGCGGGGTGCTCCCTGAGCGAGACGGCGGCAGCGGATCCTTCGTACTTACTGTGCCTGCAAGAACACCACGCCTGGTACCCGATGTTCCACTCGATAGCCTCCTCGGCCCCCGAGTTCGCTGCGGGCGAAGTTCCGTAGAGTGGCCCGATGCGCCGGACGGTGATCGCTCTCGCCGTGCTGACGGCGGTGGTGGCGGGCTGCGCCGGCGGCCCGGCACCCGAGGCGAGCCGCCCGCCGACGCCGCCGCCATCGTCGCCGTCGTCGCCGTCGGAGACCGCCTCGGCGCCGGCTCCGGTGCGTTCGTGGGACGGGCTTCGCGGCCGGCTCGAGGCGCTGGACGCCGACGTCGGCATGCTGGCGGCCCGGGTCGGCGCCGACGGCGCGTGCACCCCGGTGGCGGATCTGGACCCCGGCACGCCGCGGCCGATGGCGTCGGTCTTCAAGCTGTACGTGCTCGGTGCCGTCGCGGCCGCGGCCGACGCCGGCGAGCTCGGCTGGGACGACGAGCTCACCGTCAGCGGGAGCCTGCGCAGCCTGCCGTCCGGCGAGCTGCAGGACCTGCCCGACGGCAGCCGCGTGCCGGTGTCGCTGGCGGCCGCCAAGATGATCTCCGTCAGCGACAACACCGCGGCCGACCTGCTCATCGACCGCGTGGGCCGCCGATCCGTCGAGGAGGCGATGACCGCGCTCGGGCACGGCCGGCCGGGGCTAAACCAGCCGTTCCTCACCACGCGCGAGTTCTTCACGGTCGGCTGGGGCGCCGCGGGGCTGCGCGACGACTGGGCCCGGGCCGGTGCGGCCGCACGGCTGCGGATCCTGACGGCGCTGCCGGGCGGCCCGCTGCGGGTCAGCGGCCGCGACATCGACGACCCCGCGTGGGAGTCCGGGGTCGACTGGTTCGGCTCGGCGGCCGACGTCTGCGCCGCATTGGCGACGCTGCACGGCTCCGGCTGGTCCACGGGGACGACGGAGGTGCTCCGGTCGGTCCTGGGGCACAACCGGGGGGTGACCATCGACCGCGAGACCTGGCCCTACGTCGCGTTCAAGGGCGGCAGTGCGCCCGGTGAGGTGACTGCGGCGTGGTACGGGGAGCGGGTGGACGGCGAGCGCTACGCGTTCGTCATGCAGGCGGCGTCACCGGACGCCGCGGCGCTCGCGGACCGGGAGTCGTTCTTCCGGCTCGGGGAGGACGCGTTCGCGCTGTTCTCCCATTCCCCTCGCGGGACTCGCCACCGCGGTGGACCTCGCCGGTAGGCATTGCTGCTACCGGATCACCAGGGCCCGTAGGGGCCGTCGTGGGTGTTGGAGTCGCGGCGCCCGCCGCGGAACTGGCGCACCGCCGGCCGGACGTCGACCAGGTACACCGCGGCGCCTACGACGCCGAGCAGGTTCACGAAGAACAGCGGCGACGGGAACAGCGCGATCTCGACCAGGGCGGCGACACCCAGGATGCACAACCAGATGGTCTTGCTCCACTTGCCCGCGGCCGGGAAGGCCTGCTGCGGCACGCGGAGCGCGTCGACGAACGCGTACCCCTTCAGTCCCAGCGCCCCGACGCCGAGGAGCACCAGGATCCAGGACTGGAAATCACCGAAGAGGTTGGGGCCCATGGAGCCACTCTACGTGATCGGCCGGGGGTCACCAGGCCCCGACCGCCCGGTGACTCCCGTCGATCGGCAGGTCAGCGCTTCGTCTTGAGGTCCGAGGCGGCCTTCTCGGTGATACCGGCCACCTCGTCGGCGGCGTCGGCGACCTTGCCGCGCACGTTCGCGACGGCGTTCTCGACCGTGGGGCCGTACTCGGCGCGGAGCTTGGTGACGACGCCCTCGCCGCGGGTGGCGAAGCCCTCGTAGGCCTTGCCGGCCTCACGACCGGCCTCGGCCAGCAGCTCGCGGACCTTCTGCGGCAGGTCGGCGGCCTTGGCCTGCGCCGAGAGGAGCAGCTCCGGCAAGCCCTCGCGGAACGCCTTGACGTCGGCGGGGAGGTCGGCGAAGCGGGCCCGGAACTCGGCGCGCAGCTCCTCGTCGTTGACGGCCTCTGTGACCTTGGCCGGCAGCTCGCGCAGGGCCGCGACGGCCGCGTCGGCGGCACCGGCGGCGGCGAGGAGCGGCTTCCGGTCGGTGGGCGTGGTCTGCGTGGCCTGGGTGGGCTCGGTCGTCTCGGTGCTGGACATGTGGATCAACCTTCTTCTCTCTCGGTGCCGTGCCGCGCGCCGGTGGCGGCGCGGAACGACGCGTACACGTCGAGCAGCGCACGCTTCTGCTGCTCGTCGAGGTGCGGGTCGGCCAGGACGGCGTCCTCGACGCTGTGGTCGCCACTGGGTTCGTCCAGCAGGCCGGCCCGGACGTAGAGCGCCTCGGAGGAGATCCGCAGCGCCTTGGCGATCTGCTGGAGCACCTCGGCCGACGGCTTGCGCAGGCCGCGCTCGATCTGGCTCAGGTACGGGTTGCTGACGCCGGCGAGGTCGGACAGCTGCCGCAGCGAGAGCTGCGCGGTGCGCCGCTGCTCGCGGAGGAACTCGCCGATCCCGGCCTTCGTCATGCCATCGACATTAGCTAACTTTTGCAAGCAAATGCAAGCTGCTCGCTAACCCCGGGTCGTCACCGTCATCCCGGTGATCGTCGGCGATCGACCCCGTCCTGGCGTGTGTGTGTTCCGCGGACTTGTGTGACAGGGCGTTCGGAGACATCCGCGACAGTTCCTGATCATGGTCCGATGCTGGGGGGATGGGACCGGTGGGGATGTGGGACGTCGTGGACGTTCGAGCGAATCTG
>NZ_SMKL01000106.1 GCF_004348545.1 Jiangella ureilytica
TCGTGTGATGTGTCCTTCCGCGAGAACCATTGGCGTGGTCTCGCTGACCATCACACGATGGCCTCCACACGCGTGGTCACCCACGCCGTCAGGCCCGACGAGTTACACCACAAGCGGGGACATCACCGGCCTTTACCCGGCGATGTCCGGGCGGGTCGTGTCGGCAAAGCGATGCGGGAACGCATGCCTGAGTCTTCGGAGCCGGGCACCGACCCGCGGGGCGCCTTCCGGCACGACGCCCCAGATCGAGCGCAGGCGGCGTAATGGGCCGCGCACCGCCCCCGATCGGCACGTGGGGCAAGATCCGCACCTACGTCCACAAGGTCGACGGCAAGGGCAAGCCCATCCGCTACCGCGCCGTCACCCAGTTCCGGGACTTCAACGGTCGAACGCCTCAGGTCGAGGCTTACGGTGCGACCGCCACCCAGGCATCGAACGCGCTCCGGACCAAGCTGACCGAGCGAGTGAAGGTCAGCGGGACAGGCGAACTGACGGCATCGCATCGATTCTCGGTCGCGGCAGAGCAGTGGTTGGACCGCTTCGAGCAGATGGTCAAGGCGGACCGGCGGTCTCCGACCTCACTGGACACCTACCGCAAGATGATGCGCCGTCACGTGCTCCGGGCGCTTGGTGAGGTCCGGCTGGGTGAGGCGACAACGCCGCTCGTGGACAAGGTCATCAGCAAGGTTGCCGCCGACGCCGGCGCACCCACCGCCAAGACCTGCCGCTCGGTCATCTCCGGAGTGATGGCGCTGGCTGTGCGTCGCGGTGCCCTGGTGGCGAACCCGGTCCGCGAGGTCGAGGCGATCGAGACCACCAAGAAGCCGCCTCGCTCGATGAGCGATCCCGAGCTGGTCGACTGGTTCGCCGCGCTCCGTGCGGATCCGCAAGCGGTTCGGAAGGACCTGCCCGATCTGACGCTGTTCATGCTCGCGACGGGGTGCCGGATCGGGGAAGCTGGCGGTGCACTGGGATCAGGTCGACCTGGCGGCCGGCACCGTCGACATCACGCACACGATCGTCCGTGTGACTGGTCAGGGCCTGATCCGTAAGTGGATCAAGAACCAGTTCGATCGGGCATTGCCGCTGCCGCTCGTGGCGATCGCGATGCTGCGGCGTCGGTTCGTTCCGGGGACCCAGCTCGACCGGCCGGTGTTCACCGACAGCGGGGGCGGCTACCGGGACCCGTCGAACACGAGCCGGGATATCCGGGTAGCGAGGGGACCGGCCGCGATGGAGTGGCTGACCTCGCACAACTACCGCAAGACGACGGCGACCGTGATGGATGACGCCGGGTTCTCCGCTAGGCAGGTCGCGGACCAGTTCGGCCACTCCCGCGTGTCGATGACCCAGGACAACTACATGGGTCGACGCGTTGCCAACCCGGCTGCCGCTACGGCGCTCGATGCGGCGTTCCGCGGCGCCGTGGAAGGCGAAAACCATGGGTAAACCATGGGCTGCGGTGTGGGGCGCGCTGGCCGTCTGGCCTGTGACCTTGGGGTTTGGCTCCCGCACCTGGACTCGAACCAGGAACCCTCTGATTAACAGTCAGATGCTCTGCCAATTGAGCTATGCGGGATCGGCAGACCGAACGTTCCGGCCGCGCTGAACCATACCAAACGAGGGGCCCCGGATCCCAATCGGTTCCGGGGTCAGACGGTTGGCAAGGTGGGCCACGTCCTCGGCAAGGCTGGTGGTCGTCAGCGTGACCGAATTGCCCGATCCGGAGCGACGGTCAGCCTCGCCGAGGCGAGCCGCCCGGCCGTCAGTCGAGGACGTGCTCCTCGTAGCGCTTGCGCATGAGCGCGACCACCTCGTCGGGGTCGGCGGCCCAGACGTCGGCGTTGAAGATCTCGACCTCGATGGGACCGTCGTAGCCGGCCGCCTCGACGAGGCGGCGCAGGTGCCGGAAGTCGATGTGGCCGTCGCCCATCATGCCGCGAGACAGCAGCGCATCGGCCGGGAACGGGGTGATCCAGTCGCACACCTGGAAGCTCGCGATCCGGCCCGCCGCCCGCGCGATCGCGGCCTCGACGACGGGGTCCCACCAGACGTGGAAGGTGTCGACGACGACGCCCACCGACGACGGCGCGAACGGGGCGGCCATCTCGAGGGCCTGGTCCAGTGTCGACAGCACGCCGCGGTCGGCGCAGTAGAGCGGGTGCATCGGCTCCAGCGCCAGCCGGACCCCGGCCGCCTCCGCGTAGGGGACCAGCGCAGCCACGCCGTCGGCCACCCGAGCCCGCGCCCCGGTCAGATCCCGGGACCCGGCGGGCAGGCCGCCGACCACCAGGACCAGGCAGTCAGCACCCAGCGTGCCCGCCTCGTCGATCGCCCGCCGGTTGTCGTCCAGAGCCGCCGCGCGCGCGCCAGCAGCGGACGCCGTCAGGAACCCGCCCCGGCACAGCGACGACACCCGCAGTCCGGCCTCGGCGACCAGCCGCGCGGCCTCCGCGACTCCACAGGCCTGGACGGGCTCGCGCCAGAGCCCGATCCACTGCAGCCCCGCCCGTACACACCCGTCGACGGCCTCGGCGACGGTCCAGCGCTCGGTGGTCCGCTGGTTCAGCGACAGCCGGTCCATCACGCCACCCCGTAGGTCGCCAGCAGCGACGTCATCCGCGCGGCCGCCAGTGACGGGTCCGGGAACAACCCGGCCGCGTCGGCCAGCTCGAACGTGGTCACCAAGTGCGGAAGCGAGCGCGCGCTCTGTAGTCCGCCGACCATGACGAACCCCGGCTGCAGCCCGGACAGCCAGGAGAGGAACGCGATGCCGGCCTTGTAGTAGTAGGTCGGTGCGCCGAACACGTGCCGAGCCAGCGGCACCGTCGGCGCGAACGCGTCGTCGTAGGCGGCGAGGTCGCCGCGGTCCAGCGCCTGCAGCGCCGCCGACGCCGCCGGCGCGATGGCCGCGAAGATCCCGAGCAGCGCGTCCGACGAGCCGCGGATGAGCTCGGCATAGTGGAAGTCGTCACCGGTGTAGAGCCGTACGCCGGCCGGGAGCCGCGATCGCAGCGCCTCCTCGAACGCGGCGTCGAGCAGCGACACTTTGACGCCGTCGATCTTCGCGGCGTTGTCGGCGATCAGCGCCACCACGTGGTCGGCCGCATCGCTGACGCCGTCGGCGCCCCAGTAGCCGGCCAGCGCGGGGTCGAACATCGGGCCGAGCCAGTGCAGGATCACCGGCGCCGACGTCTGCGCCAGCAGCCGGTCGTAGACCTTCCGGTAGTCGTCCGGGCCGGTCGCGACGGCGGCCAGCTCGCGGCTGGCCATGAGGATGACCTGCGCGCCGGCGTCCTCGACGACGTCGAGCTGCTCCTCGTACGCGGCCGCGACGTCATCGAGACCCCTGGGGGCGCCGGTCAGCTGGTCCGTCCCGGCTCCCGCCGCGATGCGGCCGCCGACGGCGCGTGCCTCGGCCGCGCTGCGCCGGATCAGCTCCTGCGTCGCGGCCCAGTCGAGACCCATGCCGCGCTGTGCGGTGTCCATCGCCTCGGCCACGCACAACCCGTACGACCACAGGTGCCGCCGGAACCCCAGCGTGTGCTCCCAGTCGACGACGGCGGGAGCGCCCGGCCGGTTCTCGCCCAGCGGATCGGCGACGACGTGGGCGGCGGCGAACGCCACTCGCGACGTGATCGGTTCCGTGGGCCGCGACCACGTGCGCTGCTCCGCCATGACGTGGGTCCGCCCCGGCAGCCGCACGCTGACGCCGTCGCCGCTCACAGGGTCAGCTCCGGCAGCTCGACCCGGCAGCCGTCGGCCGACGACTGCAGCCCGGCCTGGGCCAGCCGCACGCCGCGGGCGCCGGCGAGGAAGTCGTACGGGTGCGGCGCGTCCTCGATCACGTGCCGCACGAACTGCTCCCACTGCGCCTTGAACCCGTTCTGCGGCGGCGAGTTGTCGGGGACGTCCTGCCATTGCTCCCGGTAGCGCTGTACGTCGGCGAGGTCGGGGTTCCACGTGGGCCGCGGCGTCGCGGTGCGCGGCTGGATGACGCACTGGTGCAAGCCGGCGACGGCGCTGCCGAGGGTGCCGTCGACCTGCAGCTCGAGCAGCTCGTCGCGGTGCACGCGGACCGCCCACGACGAGTTGAACTGCGCGACCACGCCACCGGCGAGCTCGAAGATCGCGTAGGCGGCGTCGTCGGCAGTGACGTCGTAGCGCTCGCCCCGCTCGTCCCAGCGCTCCGGGATGTGCGTGACGGCGCGCGCGGTGACGGCCTCGACCCGGCCGAAGAGGTTGGTCAGCACGTAGTCCCAGTGGCAGAACATGTCGACGACGATGCCGCCGCCGTCCTCGCTGCGGTAATTCCAGCTCGGCCGCTGGGCCTCCTGCCAGTCGCCCTCGAAGACCCAGTAGCCGAACTCGCCGCGCACCGACAGGATGCGGCCGAAGAACCCGCTCTCGACCAGGCGGCGCAGCTTGAGCAGGCCGGGCAGGAACAGCTTGTCGTGCACGACGCCGTTCTTGACGCCGGCGGCCTTGGCCAGCTTGGCCAGCGTCAGCGCTCCGTCGACGGTCTCGGACACCGGCTTCTCCGTGTAGATGTGCTTGTCGGCCTCGATCGCCTTGACGATCGACTCCTCGCGCACCGACGTGAGCTGGGCGTCGAAGTAGATGAGGTTCGCGGCGTCGCCGAGCGCGGCGTCGAGGTCGGTGGTCCAGCGCTCCAGGCCGTGCCGCGTCGCGATGTCGCGCAGCTTCTCCTCGCTGCGGCCGACGAGGACCGGGTCGAGGGTGACGCGGGAGCCGTCGGACAGCTCGACCCCGCCCTGCTCGTTGATCGCGATGATCGACCGGACCAGGTGCTGCCGGTATCCCATCCGGCCGGTGACGCCGTTCATCACGACACCGAGCGACTTGACTGCCATGCCACCTCCTGGGGGACCGCGCCCGCCTGTGGGAAAGCGCTTGCCCACACACCGTACGGCGTCTGTGCGCGACCGCGCAAGCTCTCGCGCACAGGGAATGACTCCAGGTCGGAGCGGTGTGGACGGGGTCGGGCGGCCGCGAGGGACGAATTAGTCGTCCCACCTGGCCGAATGGTCGTCGCAGGTGGGAAGGCGCTTACCCGCGCGCTCAGCGGGTCCGCCTCACCGGCCGCCGCGTAGAGTGCGGGCCGTGATCAGCACCGTCCTCGTCGAGCATCCCTGGATGACGACGACGGCGCTCGTGGCACTGGTGGTCTTCGGGCCGGTCGCCGGAGCCTGGCTGCTGCCGCGGCCGCGCGTGACCCGGGTGCTGCTGGGCGTGTGCCTGGTGCCGGTGGCATTGCTCGCCCTGGTCCCGACGAGCCGTGAACTGGCCGCCGGGTGCGCGGTCGAGTGGTCGGTGCCCACGCTCGGCGCCGTCGAGCTGATGGCCAACGTCGTGCTGTTCGTACCGCTCGTGCTGCTCGCCGGCGTCCTGACCCGGCGCCCGGCGGTGGCGCTGGTGGCCGCGAGCGGACTCGCGGCGCTGATCGAGCTGGTCCAGGCCGTCGTCCCGGCGCTCGGCCGGTCCTGCTCGACCGACGACTGGCTCTCGAACACCCTCGGCGCGGCGCTCGGGGCCGTCCTGGCCGTGGCCGGGCTGTGGCTCGCCTCGCGGTGCGGCTCGGCGACCGCGCAAGACGAGGGGAAGGCGTCTACCCGTCGCCCGGCCCCGTGATCATCAACCTTCTGGGCCGTCAGAGCAGCACAGAAGGTTGATGATCATGGGCTCCGGCGGGCGGGCCGGTGGGGTCAGGTGGAGCGGGTGCTCTGCCGGAGGACGACCTCGCCCTTGATGCGTCGCGTCCGCGGCTTGGTGCGGTCGGCGGCGCTGGCGACCAGCTCGAACGCCGTCGCGCCGACCTTCTCGAGCGGCAGCCGCACCGTCGTCAGGGCCGGGTTGATGTCGCGCAGGGTGCTGATGTCGTCGAAGCCGGCCAGGCCGAGGTCCTGCGGCACCGTGAGCCCGGCCTCGCGGCAGGCGACCATGGCGCCGACGGCCATGACGTCGTTGACGGCGAAGACGCAGTCGAGCTCGCCTGCGCCGACGGCGCCGAGTAGTGTGCCCATCGCCTGGTGGCCGCCGTCGCGGGTGAAGGCGCCGTGAACGACGTACGCGGAGTCGAGGTCGACGCCCGCGCGGCCGAGGCCCTCGCGGAATCCGTGCACGCGGTCGCGCGCGGTGAGCATGGCGTCGGGGCCGGCCAGCACGCCGAAGCGGCGGTACCCCAGATCGACCAGTGACGAGGCGAGGTCGCGGGCGCCGAGGCGGTTCTCGATGACGACGGTGTCGACGGGCAGCTGCTTCTGCGAGATGGCGACGACGATGCCGCCGTCGCTCTCGAAGATGTCGATCTCGCGACGCAGCGCGTCGGCGACGGAGCTGTCGTCCATGCGGCTGCCGGCGAGGATGACCGCGCGGCTGCGCTGGCCACGCATCGCCACCAGGTAGTCGACCTCGCGATCCGGGCGGCGCAGCGTGCTGCCGAGCGTGACCAGCACGTGCTGGCCCTCGGCGGCCTCCATGACGCCGGCGGCGATGGAGGAGAAGTACGGGTCGGCGATATCGTGCACCACCAGGCCGACCACGTTGGTGCGGCCGCGTGCCATGGCCTGCGCCTGGGCGTTCGGCGCGTAGTTGAGGCTGCGGGCGGCGTCGAGCACACGCTCGCGGAGGTCGTCGCCGACCTTGCGCGTGCTGCCGTTCAGGGCGCGCGACGCCGTGGCCAGCGAGACCCCGGCCCGGGCGGCGACGTCCATCAGCGTGACCGAACCGCGCGGTTGCTCGGCCATGAAACTCCTGTCTTCGTGGAGGAATGCGCTTCCACGATAGACCGGCGGAGGCCGTCCGGATCGCAGGACATGGACTGGACTCGCTTCGTCAGCATGTTAGTTTGTCAAGACAAATGGGAGGAGCGGGCATGCGCGTGGGGTTCGTCGGGGTCGGCCGCATCGGAGCGGCACACGCGCAGGTGGTCCGGGACCATCCGGCCGTCATGACGGTGCGGGTGGCCGACGCCGACGGGGTGCGGGCCCGTAAGGTCGCCGACGAGCTCGGGGTCGAGGCCGCGGCCACGCCCGCCGACGCGTTCACGGACGTCGACGCCGTCGTCATCGCGGCGGCCACGTCGGCCCACGCCGAGCTGATGATCGCCGCCGCGCAGGCCGGCCTGCCGGTGTTCTGCGAGAAGCCGGTCGCCGCCGACGTCGGCGGCACGCTCGCCGTCCTGGCCGCCGTCGAGGCCGCTCGGGTTCCCACGCAGATCGGCTTCCAGCGCCGCTTCGACTCCGGCTACGTCGCCGCCCGCGCAGCGGTGCGCGACGGCACGCTCGGCGAGGTCCGCCGCGTCCATCTCATCACCGCCGACGCCGAGCCGCCGCACCCGTCGTACATCCCCACGTCGGGCGGCATCTTCCGCGACTGCCACATCCACGACTTCGACGTCCTGCGCTGGGTCACGGGCCGCGAGGTGTCGACGGTGTACGCGACGGGCGCGAACCGCGGCGCCGAGGTCTTCGCCACCAGCGGCGACGTCGACGAGTCCGCCGCCGTCCTCACGCTCGACGACGGCACGCTGGCGACACTGCAGGGGTCGCGGTACAACGGCGCCGGCTACGACGTGCGCATGGAGGTCGCGGGGACGGCCGGCACGTACGCCGTCGGCCTCGACGACCACGCCGCGCTGACCTCGGCCGAGCCCGGCGTCACGTTCCCGAACGACCAGCCGTTCCGCGAGTTCTGGTCCCGGTTTCGGCCCGCCTACGAGGCCGAGATCGCCGCGTTCGTCGACGTCGCGCGGGGCCTGCGCGAGAGCCCGTGCACCGTCGCCGACGCGCTGGAGAGCTTCTACGTCGCCGAGGCCGCGACGCTCTCGCGGCAGGAAGGCCGTGCCGTCGCCGTCGAGGAGGTTCGCGCCGGCATGCCCCGCCCCGTCCGGGTGGGACCCACCCTAGGGGCGGGCACTGACAGGAGCGCCTCGTGACCCGCGACGCCGTGCGCGACGACGCCGTGAACCGCGACGCCGTGCACGACGACGCCGTGAACCGTGACGCCGTGAGCCTCGAGGTGCTGACCGTCGGGCGGGTCGGGGTCGACATCTATCCGAACCAGGCAGGGGTCGGGCTGGAGGACGTCACCACGTTCACCAAGTACCTCGGCGGCTCGGCCACGAACGTCGCCGTCGCGGCCGCCCGGCACGGCCGCCGGTCCGCCGTCGTCACCCGCACCGGTGACGACCCGCTCGGCCGGTTCGTCCACCGGGCGCTGAAGGGGTACGGCGTCGACGACCGGTTCGTGACGGCGGTTCCCGACCTCGCGACCCCGGTGACGCTCTGCGAGATCTTCCCGCCCGACGACTTCCCGATCTACTTCTACGGCCGCACGCCGACGGCACCGGACCTCCAGCTCACCGAGAGCGAGCTGGACCTCGACGCCGTCCGCGGCGCGGACATCTTCTGGGCGACGGTGACCGGGCTCTGCCAGGAGCCCAGCCGGTCGGCGACGCTCACCGCCCTTCGCGCGCGCGGCAAGGCGCCCGGGAGGATCACCGTCCTCGACCTCGACTGGCGGCCGATGTTCTGGGAGTCCCGCGAGGTGGCCCGTCCCGTCATCCAAGAGGCCCTCACCCACGTCACCCACGCCGTCGGCAACCTCGACGAGTGCGAGACGGCGGTCGGCACCCGCGATCCGCGCGCCGCCGCGGCCGCCCTGCGCGAGGACCACGGTGTCGCCGTCGCCGTCGTCAAGCAGGGTCCGAAGGGGGTTCTCGCCGTCGACGACACCGGCGAGCACGACGTCGCACCGATCCTCGTCGACGTCCTCAACGGGCTCGGCGCGGGCGACGCGTTCGGCGGCGCGCTGTGCCACGGCCTGCTCGCCGGGTGGCCCCTGGCCGAGGCCACGAGGTTCGCCAACGCCGCCGGCGCCATCGTGGCGACCCGGCTGGCCTGCTCCGACGCCATGCCGACCACGGCCGAGGTCACCGCGTTCCTGGAGGATAGTGCCGATGCTCGCTGACCGCTTGCGCGCCGTCGTCGACACGCGCATCCACCGGCCGGAGGCGATCGCCGCGGCCGCCGCCGCGCGTCGGCGCCCGGACACGCTGCTCGGGCCGACCGGGAAGCTCATGGTGATCGCCGCGGACCACCCGGCGCGCGGGGCGCTGCGCGCCGGGCCCGACGCGCTGGCCATGGCCGACCGCGGCGAGCTGCTGGACCGGCTGGTCGTCGCCCTCGGACGGCCCGGCGTCAACGGCGTGCTGGCGACGGCCGACGTGCTCGAAGACCTGCTGCTGCTCGGCGCGCTGGACGGCAAGGTGGTCGTCGGGTCGATGAACCGCGGTGGCCTGGCCGGGACGGTGTTCGAGGTCGACGACCGCTTCACCGGTTACGACGCCGCCGGCATCGAGTCCATGGGGTTCGAGATGGGCAAGATGCTGCTGCGCATCGACCCCGGCGACCGCGCGACGGCGCCGACGCTCGAGGCCTGCGCGCGCGCCGTCGACGCCCTCGCCTCCCGGCGGCGGGTCGCGCTGGTCGAGCCGTTCATCTCGCACCGCGACGAGACCGGCCGGCTGCGCAACGACCTCTCGACCGAGGCGGTGATCCGGTCGGTGACGGTGGCCGCCGGCCTCGGCAACACCTCGGCCTACACGTGGCTGAAGCTGCCGGTGGTCGACGACGACCCGGCCGGCATGGAACGGGTGCTCGCGGCGTCGACGCTGCCGGCGGTGCTGCTGGGCGGCGAGGTGCCCGACGACCCGGAGGCGGCGTTCCGGCAGTGGGAGAAGGTCCTCCGGCTGCCCACGGCGCTCGGCCTGGTGGTCGGGCGCACCCTCCTCTACCCGCCCGGCGGCGACGTCGCGGCGGCGGTCGACACGGCGGTGAGCCTGCTATGAGTGAGCGTTGGCACTGGCCGGCCGGCAGCGCGGGACGCGGCCCGTACGCGACCGAGCTGACGCCGTCGACCGTCGATGGCTGGCGGTGGACGTCGCTGCGCGTCGTCGAGCTCGGCCCGGGCGAGACGCACGCGTTCGACTCCGGGGACGAGGAGCTGTTCGTGCTGCCGCTCAGCGGCGGCGGCACGGTGGTCGCCGACGGCGAGCGGTTCGAGCTCGCGGGCCGGCCGAACGTGTTCAGCGGGCCGACGGACACCGTCTACGTGCCGCGCGACGCGTCCGTCACGGTCACCGCGGCCGGCGGCGTAGCCGAAGTACGTACCTCAGCTGAGGCTCAGGGGGCCGCCAACGACGCCGACGGCGCCCGGTTCGCCCTGCCCGCCGCGCCCTGTTCGGCCCGTCTGGCCGCCCGCTACCTCCCCGCCGACGCCGTCGCCGTCGAGATCCGCGGCGCCGGGCAGGCCACCCGGCAGGTGCACAACTTCGGCTCCGCCGACACGTTCGAGGCGGACCGGCTGATCGCCGTCGAGGTCGTCACACCGGCCGGCAACTGGTCGTCGTACCCGCCGCACAAGCACGACGTGGACGAGCCCGGCCAGGAGTCGGAGCTGGAGGAGATCTACTACTTCGAGGTCGGCGACGGCCCGAACGGCCCCGGCATCGGCTACCACCGCGTCTACGGCACGCCGGCCCGGCCGATCGACGTGATCGCCGAGGTGCGCACCGGCGACGTCGTGCTGGTGCCGCACGGCTGGCACGGCCCGTCGATGGCCGCGCCCGGCTACCACCTGTACTACTTGAACGTGATGGCCGGGCCGGGCGCCATCCGCGAGTGGCTGATCAGCGACGATCCCGCGCATGCCTGGGTACGCGAGGAGTGGGCGTCACTCGAGCCGGACCCGCGCCTGCCCATGGGACGTATCACGGAGGACGAGCGATGAGGCTGACGGTCGCGCAGGCCACGGTCCGGTTCCTGGCCGCGCAGTTCACCGAGCGCGACGGCGTCGAGCACCGGCTGATCGAGGGCTGCTTCGGCATCTTCGGGCACGGCAACGTGGCCGGCCTGGGCGAGGCGCTGCTCGAGGCCGAGCTGTCCGATCCGCAGGCGCTGCCGTACCACCAGGCTCGCAACGAGCAGGGCATGGTGCACGCCGCCGTCGGCTATGCCCGCATGCGCAACCGGCTGTCGACGCTGGCCTGCACGTCGTCCATCGGGCCGGGCGCGACGAACATGGTCACCGGCGCGGCGGTCGCGACGATCAACCGGCTGCCGGTGCTGCTGCTGCCCGGCGACGTGTTCGCCACCCGGGTCGCGGAGCCGGTCCTGCAGCAGCTCGAGGTGCCGCACGCGCCAGACGTCACGGTCAACGACGCGTTCCGGCCGGTCTCGCGGTTCTTCGACCGGGTCTGGCGGCCCGAGCAGTTGCCGTCGGCTCTGCTCGGCGCGATGCGGGTGCTCACCGACCCGGCCGAGACCGGTGCCGTCACCGTTGCGATGCCGCAGGACGTGCAGGCCGAGGCCCACGACTGGCCTGCCGAGCTGTTCGCGAAGCGGGTGTGGCACGTGCCGCGCGCCGTCCCCGAGCCGGGAGCCCTGGCCCGTGCCGCCGCCTTGGTGCGTGGGGCGCGGCGGCCGCTCGTCGTCGCCGGCGGCGGCGTGATCTACAGCGAGGCCACCGACGCGCTGCGGGTGTTCGCCGAGGCCACCGGCATTCCCGTCGCCGAGACCCAGGCCGGCAAGGGCAGCCTGCCGTACGACCACCCGCTCTCGCTGGGCGCCGTCGGGGCGACGGGGACGCCGGGCGCCAACCGGTTCGCCCGCTCGGCCGATGTCGTGATCGGCATCGGCACCCGCTACAGCGACTTCACGACGGCGTCACGAACGGCGTTCCAGGACCCCGGCGTGCGCTTCGTCAACGTCAACGTCGCCGGGTTCGACAGCGCCAAGCACGCCGGGCTGCCGCTGGTGGCCGACGCCCGCGCCGCGCTGGAGGCGCTGACCTCCGCGTTGGACGGCTGGCAGGTGCCGGCGTCGTACCGCGCCGACGCCGCCCGGGCGAACACGGAATGGGACGCCGTCGTCACCGCCGCCTACACCGCCGGACGCGAGCCGCTGCCGGCGCAGACCGAGGTGATCGGCGCGGTCAACGAGGTCAGCGAGCCGCGCGACGTCGTGCTCAACGCGGCCGGCTCGATGCCCGGCGAGTTGCACAAGCTCTGGCGCACCCGCGATCCCAAGGGCTACCACGTCGAGTACGGCTACTCGACCATGGGCTACGAGATCGCCGCAGGCGTCGGGGTGCGCATGGCCGTGCTCGCCCAAGAGCCCGACCGCGACGTGTTCGTGCTGGTCGGCGACGGGTCGTACCTGATGATGGCGCAGGAGCTGGTCACCGCCGTCCAGGAGCGGATCAAGATCGTCGTGGTGCTGGTGCAGAACCACGGGTTCGCCTCGATCGGCTCGCTGTCGGAGTCGCTCGGGTCGCAGCGGTTCGGGACGGCGTACCGGTTCCGCTCCGCCGAGAGCGGGCGGCTGGACGGCGACGTGCTGCCGGTCGACCTGGCGGCGAACGCGGCCAGCCTGGGGGTCCGTGTGGTCCGCGTGGCGACGGTGGCAGAGTTGCGGACGGCGCTGCGCGAGGCCAAGGCGGCGCCGGCCGACGCCGGCCCGGTCCTGGTCCACATCGAGACCGACCCGCTGGCAGGTGGGCCCGACAGCGACGCCTGGTGGGACGTCCCCGTCAGCGAGACGGCGGCGCTGGACACCACGCGGGCGGCGCGGGCGGAGTACGAGCGGCAGAAGAAGGCGCAGCGGCCGTTGGCCGGCCCGGCCTCGGAGGGGAACGACGCATGAGGACCATCGAGCACTGGATCGGCGGCGCCGCGACGCGGGCCGGCTCCACCCGCACGGCGCCGGTCTGGAACCCCGCGACGGGTCAGCAGCAGGCCGACGTGCTGCTCGCGTCGCCCGCTGACGTGGATGTCGCCGTCAGCGCGGCGGCGAAGGCGTTCGAGAGCTGGTCGCAGGCATCGCTGACCCAGCGGACCAGGGTGCTGTTCGCGTTCCGCGAGCTCGTCCACCGGCACGCCCGCGAGCTGGCCGAGATCATCGCCGACGAGCACGGCAAGGTCGTCTCCGACGCGCTCGGCGAGGTGCAGCGCGGCCTCGAGGTGGTCGAGTTCGCCTGCGGCATCCCGCACCTGCTCAAGGGCGACTTCTCCGACCAGGTGTCCACCGGCGTCGACGTGTACAGCTTCCGCGAGCCGCTGGGCGTCGTCGCCGGCATCACGCCGTTCAACTTCCCGGTCATGGTGCCGATGTGGATGCACCCGGTCGCCATCGCCTGCGGCAACGCGTTCGTCCTCAAGCCGAGCGAGCGGGACCCGTCGGCGTCGCTGCTGGTGGCGTCGCTGTGGTCCGAGGCGGGGCTGCCCGACGGCGTCTTCAACGTCGTGCACGGCGACAAGGACGCCGTCGACGCGCTGCTCGACCACCCCGACGTGGGGGCGGTGTCGTTCGTCGGCTCGACCCCGATCGCGCGGTACATCCACGAGCGTGCAAGTGCCAACGGCAAGCGCGTGCAGGCGCTCGGCGGCGCCAAGAACCACGCCGTCGTGCTGCCCGACGCCGACCTCGACTTCGCCTCGAACCACCTGGTCGCGGCGGCCATGGGGTCGGCGGGGGAGCGGTGCATGGCGATCTCCGCGGCGGTCGCGGTGGGCGCGGGCGGCGACGGGGACCGGCTCGTCGAGGCTGTCGCCGCGAAGGCCGCCGCCGTCCGCGTCGGGCCCGGCCGCGACGAGGCCAGCGAGATGGGCCCGGTCATCACCGCCGCCGCGCGCGACCGGATCGCGGGCTATGTCGACACCGGCGAGCGGCAGGGCGCGACGGTGGCCGTCGACGGGCGCGGGCTGGTCGTCCCCGGTCACGAGGACGGCTTCTTCGTCGGCCCGACGGTGCTGGACCACGTCACGCCGTCCATGGACGTGTACCGCGACGAGATCTTCGGCCCGGTGCTGTCGGTCGTGCGGGCGGGCGACGTCGACGAGGCGATCGCACTCATCAACGCGAACCCGTACGGCAACGGCACTGCGATCTTCACCGGCTCCGGCGAGGCGGCCCGGCGGTTCCAGCGCGGCGTGCGCGTGGGGATGATCGGGATCAACGTCCCGATTCCCGTGCCGATGGCCTACTACTCCTTCGGCGGCTGGAAGGACTCGCTGTTCGGCCAGTCGCACATGCACGGCCCCGAAGGGATCGCGTTCTACACCCGGGCCAAGGTCGTGACGTCGCGGTGGCCCCGCGTCGAGCACCCGGTCGCCGCCAGCTACCACTTCCCGACGGCGACCTGACCCGGTTCGGCTCCGTGCGCCATGGGGTGGGGTTGGGT
>NZ_SMKL01000107.1 GCF_004348545.1 Jiangella ureilytica
CGCCGGTGTCAAGGCCACGCCCTACCGGTGGCCTGCGCCCAGCCCTGACACCGACTGCGGGCCGCTCCCTCGAGCACCTACCGGGAGCAGACCTGAAGAACCCCTATGAAGGTAGGACCCGATGACCGTCGAGACGGCGGCTGCCGACCGGCTTGCGAACCTGGGCGAGGAGGTCCTGCGCGTCGAGGACCTCACGATGCACTTCCCGATCCGCGGCGGCGTGTTCCGCCGCGAGGTCGGCGCCGTCCGCGCGGTCGACGGCGTCTCGTTCGCCATCGCCCAGGGCGAGACGCTGAGCCTGGTCGGCGAGTCCGGCTGCGGCAAGTCGACCACCGGGCGCATGGTCGTGCGGCTGCTCGAGCCGACGTCGGGGCGCATCCTCTACAGCGGCCTGGACCTGGCGACCATGACCGAGGACGAGCTGCGGCCGTGGCGCAGCAAGACCCAGATCGTCTTCCAGGACCCGTACGCGTCGCTGTCGCCGCGCATGACGGTGCACGACATCATCGCCGAGCCGCTGCGGGTGCAGGGCCGGTACCGGCAGGGCGGAGCGGACCGGGTGTCCGAGTTGCTCGATCTCGTCGGCCTGCAGCCCGAGCACGCCAACCGCTACGCACACGAGTTCTCCGGTGGCCAGCGCCAGCGCATCGGCATCGCCCGCGCGCTCGCGCTCGACCCGGAGCTGCTGGTGCTGGACGAGCCGGTCAGCGCGCTGGACGTGTCGATCCAGGCGCAGGTGGTGAACAAGCTGCGCGAGTTGCAGCAGCGGCTGGGCCTGGCGTACCTGTTCATCTCGCACGACCTCTCCATCGTGCGGCACGTGTCGCACCGGATCGCCGTCATGTACCTCGGCGTCATCGTCGAGACCGGCACCCGCGACGAGATCTTCACCACGCCGACCCATCCGTACACACAGGCGCTGCTGTCGGCCGTGCCGGTGCCGGACCCGCGGCTGCGCGGCGCCCGCGAGCGCATCACGCTGACCGGCGACGTGCCCAACCCGGCCAATCCGCCGTCGGGCTGCCGGTTCCGGACCCGCTGCTGGAAGGCGCAGGCCAAGTGCGCCGAGGAGGTGCCACTGCTCGAGGACCGCCTGGGCACCGGCCACCCCAGCGCCTGCCACTTCCCGGAGCTGCTGAACGTGCTGCCTGCCTCAGGAGCCGCGTCGTGACGTTGCAGTTGCTGATCACCGGCGGGACGGTCGTCGACGGCACGGGTGCCGACGGCGTCCGGGCCGATGTCGCCGTGGCCGACGGCGTCATCGTGGCGGTCGGCGGGGTGGCCGCGCAGACCGAGGCCGCGCGGACCCTCGACGCCACCGGGAAGATCGTCTGCCCGGGCTTCGTCGACCTGCACACGCACTCCGACCTCACGCTGCTGTCCGCCCCGGAGGCCCGCAGCGCCGTCCACCAGGGCGTCACGACGACGGTGATCGGCAACTGCGGGCTCGGCGTCGCGCCGCTGCCGGCCGGGGCGGACGTCGCGAGCGTACGGGCCGCCGTCGGCTACCTCGACCTGGACCCGTCCGTCGAGTGGGCCTGGGAGTCGTGGTCGGAGTATGCCGACGCGCTCGCCGCCGCCCGGCCGAGCGTCAACGTCGCCGGCCTGGTCGGGCACCTGCCGCTGCATGCCGGCATCGTCGGGTTCGACGACCGCCCGGCGTCGGAGCGTGAGCTGGCGGCCATGGCGTACCTGCTGGCCGACGCGCTCGACGCGGGCGCCGCCGGGCTCTCGACCGGGCTGATGTACGCGCCGCTGACGTTCGCCGGCCGGGCCGAGCTGGTCGCGCTGGCCGAGGTGGTGGCCGACCACGACGCCCTGTTCGCCTGGCACCTGCGCGACTACGCCGACGACGGGCTGGCCGCCGTCCAGGAGGCGCTCGACGTCGCCGCCGCCACCGGGGTGCGCACGCAGCTCTCGCACCTGACCACCGTCGGCCGGCGCAACTGGGGCAACGTCGCGAAGGCGCTCGAGCTGATCGACGCCGCCCGCGACGAGGGCCTCGACGTCGCCGTCGACATGTACCCGTACCTCGCCGGGAACGCGCCGCTGTCGCAGCGGCTGCCCGCGTGGGCGCAGGCCGGCGGCGAGGCCGCGATGCGCGAGCGGCTCGCCGACCCCGCCGTGGTCGCGCGGATCCGTGCGGCCTGGGCCGGCGAGGCGGTCGGCTGGGACGAGATCACCGTCAACTCCGTCCCCGGAGCGCCCGAGGTCGTCGGCCGGACGGTGACGCAGCTGGCCGACGAGCGCGGCACGGACGCCGACACCGTCGCCGTCGACCTCCTCGCCCGGTTCGGCAACGCGGTCTCGATGGTGGCGGGCGGGCGCGACGGCGGCGACCTGCGCGCCGTCCTGTCGCATCCCGCGTCCGTCATCGGCTCCGACGGGCAGGCGCTGGACCTCACCGGTCCGACGGCGCAGGGCAGCCCGCACCCGCGCTCGTACGGCACCTACGCGCGGCTGCTCTCCGAGTACGTCGCCGACGGCACGCTCACCCTGGCCGAGGCGATCCGCAAGTGCACGTCGGGTGCGGCGCACCGGGCGGGTATCACCGATCGTGGGACCATCACCGCAGGGCAGGCCGCGGACATCGTGATTCTCGACGTCGGCCGGCTCGCCGATCGCGCCACGTTCGCCGATCCCCGGCGCTACCCCGCCGGCGTCGACACCGTGATCGTCAACGGCGAGCCGACCGCCGGCCAGGGGGACCACACCGGCGCGCGGGCCGGACACGTACTCAGAGCAGGGACGAGGGACAAGGGGCAGCGATCATGAGACCCGTCACGAGAACGACCCGGCGCACGTCGGTCGACGACGACCGGCCGGCGTCGGCCAACTACCACGCGAACGCGCTGGCGCGCGGGCTCGCGCTGCTGGAACTGCTGTCCACGGGCGCCGACCCGCTGACGCTGGTGGACATCAGCGAGGCGACCGGGCTGCCGAAGAGCACGCTGGTCCGGCTGCTCGCGGTGCTGGCCGAGATGGAGTACATCGTCCGCGTCGACGATCGACCGTCGTACCGGCTGGGACACAAGGTGCTGCGGCTGTCGAACGCGTACATGTCCTCGCTGGACCTGTCCGTCGTGGCCGACCGGTACCTCGCGCCGCTCGCCGTGCGCACCGGGCAGACGGCGAACCTCGGCATGCTCGACGGCGAGCAGGTCATCCACGTCGGCGTGCACGAGCCGGACCGGCCGATCCGGTTCCGCGCCAGCCCCGGCGTCCGCGACCACGGCTACTGCACCGGCCTCGGCAAGATGCTGCTGTCGCGGCTGCCCGCCGACCGGCTGGCCGAGCACGTCCCGCCGGACCCGTTCACCAAGTTCACCGACGACACCATCACCACGCTCGACGAGCTCGCCCGCGAGCTGCGCCTCGTCGAGCGGCGCGGCTACGCGTTCGACGACAACGAGCGCAGCGTCGGCCTGCGCTGCGTCGCGGTCCCGGTCGAGGTCGACGGCGAGTGCCTGGCGGCGGTCAGCGTCTCCGGCCCGTCCGGCGAGTTCGGCCCCGACCGCCAGCAGTTCTACCTCGAGCGGCTGCGGGAGACGGCGGCCGAGCTGGCCGGCGACCCCGACACCGCGGCCGCCATGCGCATCGTCCACAGTTCCCTGCGTCCCGCCCAGAGTTAGGAAGGCCGATGTTCGACGTCCACACGCACTGCCACCAGCCCGAGCACTGGGGCCCGGAGTGGCGGGCCCACTGGGCGCCCGTGTACGGCCAGGAGGAGGCGCACGCCTTCACGCCCGAGGAGTACGACGAGGCGATGAAGGGCGTCTCCGTGGCCTGCGTCTTCGGGCTGCGGGCGACGGCGGCCGGGGTGGCGACGCCGAACGAGTACGTCGAGTGGTTCTGCAAGAACACCAGCACGAACACCATCGGGTTCATGGCGCTGGACCCGACCGACGACGACGTGCTGGAGCAGATGGCCGACGGTGTGGCGCGCGGGCTGCGCGGCATCAAGCTGTACCCCGTCCTGTCGCTCTTCGACGCGCGCGACTCGCGGTTCGATGCCTTCTACGAGGCGGCGACGTCGTACGGGCTGGTCATCCTGTGGCACATGGGGGCGACCCCCAGCCCGGCCGGCTCGCTCCTGGTCAGCCAGCCGCTCGTGGTCGACGAGGTCGCCCGCCGGCACCCGGACCTCACCATGGTCATGGCGCACATGGGCCACCCCTGGCAGCGCGAGGCGATGGTCGTGTGCCGCAAGAACCGGCGGGTCTTCACCGACGTGTCCGCCTCGTGGGCGCGGCCGTTCGACGGGTACCACGCGCTGGTCCGCGCCCAGGAGTGGGGGGTCGTCGACAAGCTGCTGTTCGGCTCGGACTTCCCGATCTGGACGCCGGCCCAGGCGGTGGCCGGGCTGCGCGAGATCGCCGCGATGCGCCCGCCGACGCTGCCGTACGTGCTGCCGTCGACGCTGGAGTGGTTGCTCGACGGCGATCCGCGCGAGGCGCTGGGGCTGCTGTGAGCGCGTCCTCTGTGCAGACGCGGGCGGCGGTGCTCTGGCGGCTGGGCGACGCGCCGCCGTACGCCGGTGGCGACGCGCTGACGGTGGAGTCCCTGACGCTGGCGCCGCCCGGCGCCGGTGAGCTGCTCGTGCGTGTCGAGGCGGCCGGGCTCTGCCATTCCGATCTCTCCGTCATCAACGGCAGCCGGCCGCGGCCGACGCCGATGGTGCTGGGGCACGAGGCCGCCGGCGTGGTCGAGGCCGTCGGCGCCGGCGTCATCGACGTCGCGCCCGGCGACCACGTCGTCATGACGTTCGTGCCGTCCTGCGGTCACTGCACCGAGTGCGCCGCCGGCCGGCCCGCCATGTGCACCGTCGGCGCGGCCGCCAACGGCGCCGGGCGGCTGGTGGCCGGCGGCACCCGCTTCGGCCGTTCCGGCGTGGAGTTCGCCCACCACCTGGGCGTGTCGGCGTTCGCCGAGCGGACCGTGGTCTCGCGCGGCTCGGTGGTCGTGGTGCCGGCGTCCGTCCCGTTCGACGTGGCCGCGATGCTCGGATGCGCGGTGCTCACCGGCTTCGGCGCTGCCGTCAACACCGCGGGCGTGCGGCCGGGGGAGTCGGTGGTCGTGTTCGGGCTGGGCGGCGTGGGACTGTCCGCGGTCATGGGCGCCGCCCTGGCCGGCGCGCACCCCGTCGTCGCGGTCGACACCGTGTCGTCGAAACTGGAGCTGGCGCGCTCGCTGGGCGCGACGGCGGTCGTGAACGCCGGCCCCGGCGTCGATGTGGTCGAGGCCGTCCGCTCCGCCACCGAGGGCGGCGCCGATCACGCGCTCGAGTGCGTGGGCAGCGCCGCGGTGCTCGAGACGGCGTTCGCCGTGACCGCCCGCGGCGGCTGCACGGTCGGCGTCGGCCTCCCCGACCCCTCCCACCGCAGCTCGCTCCCCGCCGTCACGCTGACCGGCGAGGGCCGGGTGCTGCGCGGCTCCTACATGGGTTCGGCCGCACCCGCGCGCGACATCCCGCGGCTCGTCCGGCTCTGGGAGGCCGGCAAGCTGCCCATCGAGCAGCTCCGCACCGGTGTCATCGGCTTCGACGGCCTGGCCGGCGCCTTCGACGAGCTCGCGGCGGGCCGCGCCGTCCGCCAACTGCTCCGCCCTTCGGCCGCCTAAGGCGTGTGGTTGAGGGATTCGTGTCGCCCTGGCGACACGAATCCCTCAACCATGTCGAGCGGCGCTGGCAGGAGAGGGTCGGTCAGGCACGGCCCTCGTAGGCGGCCGTCAGGGCGGGGAGGTCGAGCTTCACCATCCGGAGCATCGCCGCGGCGGTGCGGCCGGCCTTCTCGGGGTCCGGGTCGGAGAGGTACTGCAGGAGCTGCACCGGCGTCACCTGCCACGAGACGCCGAAGCGGTCCTTCAGCCAGCCGCATTGGGTGGCCTTGCCGCCGCCGGCCAGCAGCGCGTCCCAGTACCGGTCGATCTCCTCCTGCGTCTCGCACTTCACGAACAGCGAGATGGCGTCGTTGAACTGGTCGTGCGGGCCGCCGTTGAGGGCCATGAACTCCTGCCCGGCCAGCTCGAACGTGGCCGACTGCAGCGTGCCGGCGGGGAACGGGCCGCCCTCGCCGTAGCGGCTGACCGACGTGACGCGGGCGTCGTCGAAGACGGAGGTGTAGAGGGTCAGCGCCTCCTCGGCGTTGTCGTCGAACCACAGGAACGGCGTGATCTTCTGGCTCATGATGTGTCCTTCGCTCTGGCGCCGGCCTCCCCGGCGGTTCGTCAGTGGGTCGGAGCGGCCGGGCGCTTCTCGACAACCCTCACGAGGATTCTTCACCGGACGCCGGCTGATCGAGCGTCCGGCGCAGCAACCAGTCCGTGCTGGTGCGGATCAGCGCGTAGCGCGCGGCGCCGTCGCGGCCGTGCAGGGTGAAGAGCATGCGCCGCTCGGTGCGGTCGTGCTCCTCCCACCAGCCGGTGTCGGCGACGGACTTGTCCGCGTCCTCGTAGCCGAGGTGGTCGAGGTCGTGATCGGGCACCTCGACGGCGAGCCGGTTCTCGCCCGGCTCGCGCGGCAGGCCGCGGGGAACGGCCCACGAGCGCAGGACGCCGTCCTCCTCCAGTCGCAGGTCGAAATGGTGGCGGGGCCGGCGGTGCTCGTGCAGCACGAACGCCGGCCGGCCCCTGTCACCATCCACGCAGCAGTCGTACCCCGAACCTCAGCCGATGACGCGACGACACCCGCGAAGCCCGGGTCGGTGGTGTCGACGGACGCGCCGCCCGCGTCTCCCGGACGGTGGCCACCACACCGACTCACGCACACCCCTCACACCGTCGACAGCGCCGCCGTCGGGGGCATCCGGGCCGCGCGGGCGGCGGGGTAGGCGCCCGCCAGCGCCCCGACGACCATGGTGGCGCCCGCGGCGCCGGCCAGTACCCACACCGGCAGCGCGAAGGGCCAGTCGCGGCTGGTGGCGAACGCCGCCGTGGCCGCACCGCCCAGGACCGCCCCGCCGACTCCGCCCAACGCGGCCAGCAGCACCGACTCGCCGAGGAACTGCCGCCGGATGTGCGCCCGCGTGGCCCCGAGCGCCCGGCGTAGCCCCACCTCGGACCGCCGCTCCAGCACCGCGATGACCATCGTGTTGGCCACGCCGATGCCGCCGACCAGCAGTGCCACCCCGCCGAGCGCCAGCAGCAGCGTCGTCAGCGTCTCGTCCGTCGCCGCCTGTGCCGCCAAAGCGTCCGACGGCCGGCTGACGGCGACCTCCTCCGGCGTCGCGGGGTCGACGGTCGACGGCAGCAGTGCGCGGACGTCGTCGATCGCGGCCTCGTCGACGCGCTGGTAGATGGTGGTCGGCGAGCCGTCGAAGTCCAGTAGCGACGCCGCGACCGGCCAGCCGATCAGCGCCGACGAGTCCAGCTCCGGAGCGAGCGGCACCGGATCGAGCACGCCGGCGACGGTGAACCACTCGCCGCCGAGCCAGACCTGCACATCGCCGTCGGTCCGCGCGACGCCGAGCAGGTCCGCCGCGTCCGCGCCCAGGACGACCACCGGGAACGCGCCCAGCGCATCGTCCAGCCACCTGCCCGACGCGACTGTGGCACCGACGGTGTCGAGCAGGTCGGTCCGGGCGGCGCTGACGGCGATCGCGTTGGTCTGGTTCGGGTCGATCTCGTCGGTGCGGTAGACGGCGGTGTCCGGGACGACGCCGACCGCGCTGACGGCGCCGACGTCGTCGAGCCGGGCGACCATGTCGACGCTCTCCGGCGGCAGCGACGCCTCGCCGACGAAGGACTGGCCGGGCGCGACGGTGAGCAGGTTCGTCCCGAGACTGCGCAGCTGCTGGTGCACCTGCTCGCGGCTGGACGCCGAGATGCCGACGACCGCGACCATCGCGGCGATGCCGACGGCGATGCCCAGCGCGGACAGGACGGCGCGCAGCGGGCGGGCGCGCAGCCCCGAGAACGCCACCCGGACGGTGTCGCGCGGGCGCAGCCGCGACCGCGGCGCACTCACGACCGCTCCAGGGAGTACTCGTCGGACTCGATGCGCCCGTCCAGGATGTGCACCTGCCGCGGCAGCTCGGCGGCCACCCCGTGGTCGTGGGTGATGACGATGACGGTGGTGCCGCCGTCGTGCAGCTCGTGCAGCAGCTTGAGCACCGCCGCGCCGGACGCGGAGTCCAGTGCGCCGGTCGGCTCGTCGGCCAGCAGGAACGACGGCCGGCCGACCAGCGCCCGCGCGACGGCCACCCGCTGCCGCTGGCCGCCGGACAGCTCGTTCGGGCGGTGGTGCGTGCGGTCGGCCAGCCCGACCCGGGCCAGCGTCCGGGCCGCTCGGCGCCGCCGTTCCCGCGGCGACATGCCCGTGTAGAGCAGACCGTCGGCGACGTTGTCCAGAGCGGTGACGCCGGGGGAGAGGAAGAACTGCTGGAAGACGAAGCCGATGCGGTGCGCCCGCAGCGCCGACAGCTGCCGGTCGCTGAGCGAGCCGACGTCCTGGCCGTCGATGCGCACCTCGCCGGCATCGGCGCGGTCCAGCGTGCCGAGGATGTTCAGCAGCGTGGACTTGCCCGACCCCGACGGCCCCACGATCGCGACCAGCTCGCCGGCCGCGACCGTGAGGCTGACGCCGTCGAGCGCGCGAACGGGAGGCCGGCCGGGGTAGCGGCGGTGCACGTCGCGCAGCCGGACCACCGGCTGCGCCGTCGACACGGTCATCGCCCGGCCACCCCCACGACGTCGCCCTCGGCGATGCCGTCGCCGGTCACCTCGACCCGTCCGTCGGCGAACAGCCCCGGCTCGACCGGGACCACCGAGGTCGTGCCGCCGGGGCCGACCAGCTCCAGCCCGTAGCCGCCGCCGGCCAGCGCCAGCAGCGCCGTCACCGGGACCACGAGCACGTCGGCGCGCTCGCCGACCGGCAGCACCACGTCGACCGGCGATCCGGCGAGCGCCGCGTCGACCGGTGCGGCCAGCGTCACCTCGACCTCGACGACGGCGTCCTCGGCACTCGCCGCCTCCTCGTCCGCCGCCGCGCCGGCCGCGCCGCTCCCGCCACTCGCCGGTGGCGCCTCGGCCACGGTGGCCGCCGTGACCGTCCCGGCCGCCTCGGCGCCGTCGGGCAGCACCACGGTGACGGCGGTGCCGACGGCGAGCAGGTCGCGGTCGGCGACGTCGACCTCGAGGGTGGCGACCTGGTCGGTCCCGGTGACGTCGAGCACGGGCGTGCCCGGGGTGACCGGTGTCCCGACCTCGGCGTACACGGTCCCGACCCGGCCGCCCTCAGGGAGGAAGGCCACGTCGCCGCGGCCCACCCGGCCGGTCTCGTCGCGGCCGAGGTCCTCCTGCCACTCCTCGACCGCCTCGGCGGTGTTGTCGGTGTACTCGTCGTCGGCGGTGAACCCGGTGTAGCCGAGCGCGGCGAGGTTGGCCTCGAGTTGCTCGACGTCGACCCCGTAGTCGCCGGAACCGAGGTCGCGGTACATCGGGATCACGCCGAGCAGCGCCGTCACCGGCCGTTCGTCCAGGCGGTACAGCTCGGTGCCGCGGGTGACCTCGGTGTCGACGGCGGCGACTCGCGTGACCGTGCCCTGACCGGCCGGGTCGGCGCCCTGACCGGCCGTGCCGGTGTTCTGACCGGCTGTGACGGTGAGAGCGTCACCGTGCCCGAGCGTACCGGACCAGGTCTCGGCGGCCGCGATGGTCTCGCGCGCCACGGTCGCCGTCGCCACCGGCGCCGCCGCCTCGCTCGCGGGCTCGCCGGCGTCCTCCTGGGTGAGGTACCAGGCCGCGCCGCCGGCTCCGGCGACGCCGACGACGCCGAGCGTCAGCCAGAGCAGCCGGGTCCGGGCCCGCCGCGGCCGGTCCAGTTCCGCGTCGATGTCGTCGCGGCCGCGCTCCTGCTGGTCGAGGGTCGCCGTCACTGGCCGCCACCGCCCGCGCGCATCCGGATCGGGGCGCCGTCGAGCAGCGGCTGGCACGTGCTCATCGCGGTCTGGAACTCCGCCGAGTCCGGGTCGACGCCCTGCGGAACCGACAGCGTGCCGTCGGCCCCCGGGTCGGGCATGTCGATGCCGTTGTCACGCATGCACGAGGTGAACGCCCGCAGGGCCTCCAGCTGGTCGGCGTCCATCTCCGGCGGCTCACCGCCGTTGGGCAGCAGGTGCCGGCACTCTTCGGCGGCGGCCTGCGCGTTCGGGTCGCCCTGGGGGAGCCGCAGTTGCATGCCCGGCTGGCCCGGGTCGGGGTCGGGCAGGTCGACGCCGTGCTCGCGCATGCACTCGTAGAAGTCGAGCTCGGCCTGCTCCGGGTCGACGTCGCTGCGGTCGCCGCCGTCCCCGCCGGTGCCGCCGTCGCTCTCGCTCTCGCCGTCGCCGCTGTCGCCGTCGCCGCTGTCCGCCGCGCCGGTGCCGGCCGCGGACAGGTCGCCGCCGCCGTCGTCCGAGCCGCAGCCGGCGAGCGCGACGGCGAGCACGAGAGCGAGGGCCGGCAGCAGTCCGGTCCTGCGCCGGGTGGATCGGGTCATGATGTCCTCCGTGGACCTGTCGGGTGTCGGTCTTTGCCGTGCACCCGCCACGCTCCCGGCGGTGGATGAGACGTCCTTAGGCCCGGTCTAAGAGCGGGCTGAGAATCGGCAGCTCGAGGGTGAGGACGGCGCCGCCGCCCTTGCGCCGTCCGGCCGTGACGGTGCCCCTGTGCAGCTCCGCGGCCTGCGCGACGATCGCGAGGCC
This sequence comes from Jiangella ureilytica, assembly GCF_004348545.1. Taxonomy (GTDB): domain Bacteria; phylum Actinomycetota; class Actinomycetes; order Jiangellales; family Jiangellaceae; genus Jiangella; species Jiangella ureilytica. The sequence goes on from NZ_SMKL01000107.1 coordinate 10,680, forward strand.
CAGCCCGGAGCCGTGCCGTTCGCGGGCCGCCTGGCCGCGGTAGAACCGGTCGAAGACGCGCGGCAGGTCGGTGTCGGAGATGCCCGGGCCGCGGTCCAGGACGCGGATGCGGGCGCTCCCGCCATGGTCGTCGAGGAGCACGTCGACGGTGCCGCCGGGCGCGCTGACCTGGACGGCGTTACGGATCAGGTTGGCGACGGCGCGCTCCACCATGACCGGTCGGACGACAGCCTCGAACGACCGGCCGGTGACGGCGACGGTGACGGCGGGCGCGGCGCGGCGGGTGCGCGCGACGGCGCGGTCGACCAGCGCGCGGAGATCCGTCTCGAGCGGCGGCTCCGGCTCGGTGCCGCCACGGGCCAGCTCGACGATCTCGGCGACCATCTCCGAGAGCGCGGCCGCCTCCGTCTCGAGGTCGCGCAGCAGGCGGGCGCGGTCCGACGGTGTCAGCGTGCGGCCGGGATGCTGCTCGCTGCGCAGCAGGACGCCGAGGTCGGTGCGCAGCGTGGTCAGCGGGGTGCGCAGCTCGTGGCCGGCGTCCTCCACCAGCTGGCGCTGCTGGGTGCGGGCGTCGTCGAGGGCGGCGAGCATCGCATTGACGGAGCCGGCGAGGCGCGCGACCTCGTGGCGGTCGTTGCCCGGCGGGTCGATGCGGTGCGCCAGGTCCTTCGTCGTCGCGACCTGCTCCGCGGCGTCCACCAGCCGGTCGATGGGCCGCAGCCCGGTGCGCGCGGTCGTCCAGCCGAGCGCCGCGGCCAGCGCGACGCCGGCGCCGGTGATCCCGGCCAGCAGCCAGGCGATCCGGGTCAGCGTCTCGTGCACGTTCCGCAGCGGCTGGACCAGGCGCAGCGCCCCGCCGCGATCCAGCGCCGCCGTCATGACCCGCACGTCCTCGCCGTCGACCACCTCGTTGCGCAGCAGCGGGCTCTCGATCTCGCCGGCCAGCAGGGCCTCCTCCTCGTCGTCGAGGACCAGCTCCTCCGGGCTGTTGCCGGGTGGCAGCCCGGGCTCGACCGACCCGTCCGAGGTGATGGTCTGCACGCCGAGCGGATCGTTGCCGAGGAACAGGGTGAGCCGGTGCCGCGCGCCGGTCGGGACCTCCGCCGCCGTCTGGGCCATCTCCTCGACGTCGGGGACGCGCGAGAGCAGCCGCTGGTCGATCTCGTCGAGCAGGCTGGAGCGGATCAGCAGCCAGGCCGAGACCGACGCCGCGACCACCGCCAGCGCGACCGCCGCCGAGGTGAGGACCGCCAACCTGGCGCGCAGCGTCATGGCTGCACCGCGCGGAGGGTGTAGCCGACGCCGCGGACGGTGTGCAGCATCCGCGGCTCGCCGCCGGCCTCGAGCTTCTTGCGCAGGTAGCCGATGTAGACGTCGAGGGAGTTCGTGGAGCCGTCGAGGTCGCAGCCCCAGACGCCCTCGTAGAGCTGGCCGCGCGTGAGCACCTGACGCGGATGGCGCATGAGCAGCTCGAGTAGGCCGAACTCGGTGCGGGTCAGCGAGATCTCCCGGTCACCGCGGCGCACCTGCCAGGTCCGCGGGTCGAGGCGCAGATCGCCGACCACGAGCGGCGGCTCGTCGCCCGCCACCGTCGTGCGCCGCAGCATCGCGCGGAGCCGGGCCAGCAGCTCCTCGTGCGCGAACGGCTTGACCAGGTAGTCGTCGGCGCCGGCGTCCAGCCCCAGGACCCGGTCACGGACGGCGTCGCGTGCGGTCAGCATGAGGACGGGCGTCAGGTCGCCGTCGCCGCGCAGCCGCCGGCACACCTCGATGCCGTCGAGACGTGGCATCACCACGTCGACCACCAGCACGTCGGGGCGCACGTCGGGGACGCGGCTGAGGGCCTCGACGCCGTCGGCCGCGGTCGTGACGGCGTAGCCCTCGAAGCGCAGCGATCGCGCCAGGGACTCCCGGAGCACCGGCTCGTCGTCGACGACAAGGACGCGCACCCTCGCAAGTGTGAGGGGCGAGGTTAAGAACAGCCTGAGAGGGCCATTCGCGGGATCAGGCCCCGAGTCGGAACGGCGGGTACCTGTCGGTGACCAGGGTGACGGCGTAGCCGGTGACCCGGTTCTGCCAGCGCAGCACGCCTTCGACGTAGTCGAACAGCCCGCGCGGGTACCGGCCGGTGAACAGCACGGCGAACCAGGCGATCAGCACGGCGACGAACGCGCCGATGCCGAGGAAGAACAGCACGATGTAGTGCGGGATGGCCAGGAACCACTTCACCAGCGGCAGGAAGCGGTTGAGCTCCGTGGACACGTCCGGGTACCGGTAGTCCAGGTGGACGGACTGGTGGTCGTCGGTGGAGGGGTAGCGGTCGTTCATGAGCAGCAGGTAGCAGGCCACCCGGGTGATGAAGCGCTGCAGCTCCAGGTTCCAGTCGAACCACCAGCGCGGGTACTTCCGCCGGAACAGGATCAGCAGCAGCGGGCCGAAGAACAGCAGCCCGCCGGCGCCGGCGGCCGCGGCCTCACCCTGCTCGTACGACCACTGCCAGGTGCCCCCTGCGACGCTCCCGAGGACGATCGCGATCGGGATCGCGACGATCAGCCGGAAGAACGTCGTCAGCCGGTCCAGCCGGCGGTCGGGGTAGTCGACGGAGAGCGTGACGGGATAGGCCGGTGGTTCGATCGGCGGGATCTGCTGCTGCATGGCTCACCATCCAGGGTCGGTCGTCGGCCCGCGCTCGCGGGCTCCTTCCCTGGTCTACTCCCGCTCCCGGCCGGCGGAGGCGAATTCGCGAGGTTCGGCTCGATCTCCGTTCGGCGGCCCGGCCGCCGAACGCCGACGCCGTCCAGAAGAACCGGACCACCCAGAGCAGGGTCATGGTCGACAGGCTGGGAGGCCGGTGAGGATCGCCGGCAGCGCCTCCCCCTGTTGCGTGCCCGTGCGTCCAGGTGGCGCGCGCGAGCGCGGCGCGCTCACCTGCGTGAAGACGACAGGGGCGGAGCGGCACGAGGCCGGCTGTCATGGCGGACCACGGCCACGGCCGAGAGGTGAGGACCATCCCCCGGACACCTGACCCCAGCCGGCCGCGCACGGTTCGCCAGGGGTTCACCCCAGAGGCGTGGTCCGCGTCGCCGGAGCGCTGACCGGCCGATTTGACGACGGCGCGCCGATCTTTGTAAGTTCTCCGTCGGCTCGTGAGAGCGCGGGACGCCGCAAGGCGGCCCGGACTCACGAAGTCACCCCGCTGAGCACGAGCCGGATCAACCTACGGGCTTGATCCGGCGAGGACGGTGGGGTAAGCTAACAGGGTTGCCCGGGCGAGGATCGTTCGATCGACAGCCGGCCGAATTCGAGAAAGACACGAATTTGACTCGGCAGACCGGGAAAACCTAAAGTAACACCAGCGCTTCACGGAGATTTCCGAGAGGAAATCAAGTGGATGTGCCCGATTTTTGAGAACTCAACAGTGTGCCTGATGATGTTTTGTTGATGCCAATTGTTTGTGTCCTTGGGCTGGCACCTTTTGTGGTGTTGGTTTGGGGTTCCTTTGGTGATGCAGTCATCTCTTACCG
>NZ_SMKL01000108.1 GCF_004348545.1 Jiangella ureilytica
GGCGATGCTGTGCACGGCGCGACACATGAGGAGCTGACATGACGGTGCGTCGTGGCGCGGGGCGGGCCGCGCCGGCGGCGGCTGCTCGCTGGGTCGCGCTGACGGCGACCGCGGTGCTGCTCTCGTCCTGCGGCATGGTCAACGCCCTGGGTGACGACGACGCCGGGGCGCAGACGGCGACCGTCGGTGTGCTGGCGCCGGCGAGCGGGTGGCAGCAGACCGACGGCGAGGCCGTCCTGGCCGCGGTGCGGCACGCGGTCGAGGAGCGGGCCGGCGACGTCGGAGGGTGGACCATCGAGGTCGTCGCCGTCGACGAGGGCGAGAAGGGCGAGACCGCCGCCGGCGCCGTCACCGAACTGGTCGACGGTGACGCGGTCGCCGTGGTCGGCGGGCTGACGACACCGGGCGTGCGGGCGGCGCAGCCGATCCTCGACGACGAGGACGTGCTGTTCGTGTCGCCGGCCGACGTCGTGCCGGAGCACACGCTCGGCGCCGACCCGGCCGCGCCGCTGCGCCCGTACCGCTCCTACTTCCGCACCGCCGCCGGCGACGAGCCGCCCGCCGCGGCGCTGGCCCGGTACGCCGTCAGCGGCCTCGGGGCCGAAGCGGTCGCCGTCGTCGACGGGGGAGACCCGGCCGAGGCGCGCGCGTTCGCCGCGGCCGTCGGCGAGGCCGGCGGCGCCGTCGTGGCCAGCGGCGCCGACGCGGCCGCCGTCGTCGCGAAGGCGAAGACCGAGGGCGCCACGGCGGTGTTCGTGGCCGGCGACCCCGAGGTGGCGACGACGGCGGACCGGCAGATCCGCGCCTCCCGGCTCGAGGCCACCCTGCTGGGCACGACGGCGTTCGGGGGCGACCTCGCCGACGACGGCGCCACCGGCGACGACGGCGACGGCCTGCGGGACGGGGCCGTCCGGGCCGAGCCGGCCCAGCTGGACGCGACGGCGGGGGTGCGGTCCGGCCGGCTGGCCGAGGACATCGGCGCGCCGCTCGGGCAGTACGGCGCGGCCGCCTACGACGCCGGCACGGCGATCGGCACGGTGCTGGCGCGCTGCCTGCCGCCGGCCAGCTCGGCGTCGTCGGCGCGACGTGGCTGCCTGGGCGAGATGAGCCAGCTCGACTTCGCCGGCGCCACGGGGGAGGTGGCCTTCGACGAGTACGGCGACCGTTCCGGTGGGAGTGTCCGGTTCAGCGTGCTGCGCGACGGGGCGTGGGAAGTCGTGGGTGTTGACGGGTGATGTCCAAGGTCACAGTGTCCTAACAAGATGATCCTGGTGGGCCACGAGTACTACGTTTAGCCCCCCGCACCGCATAAGTTGCGGGAATCATCGCAGACCAGGACCGGCGCCAGGGTACGGCGGCCGGCTCGGCGAAGGAGAAATCTCATGACCCGCACATCGCGACTGTGGCGGTCTCTTGCCGTCGCCGGAGCGGCCTCGCTCGTGCTGGCCGCGTGTGGCGGCGACGACGAACCCTCGGGTGACGAGTCGCCCGGTGCCGGCGGCGACGGCGACCAGGCGACCAGCGAAGAGCCGCTGCGGCTCGGCACGCTGCTGCCCGAGACCGGTAACCTCGCCTTCCTCGGCCCGCCGGAGTTCGCCGGCGTCGACCTCGCCATCCAGGAGATCAACGAGGGCGGCGGCGTGCTGGGCCACGACGTCGAGGTCACGCACACCGACTCCAGCGACGCGAGCAACTCCGCCGTCACGCAGCAGTCCACGGACTCGCTGCTCAACGAGGGCGTGGCCGCCATCATCGGCGCCGCGTCGTCCGGCGTGTCGTTCACGGTGCTCGACCGCATCGTCCAGGACGAGACCATCATGTTCTCGCCCGCCAACACCTCGCCCGACTTCACCACCTACGAGGACGACGGCCTGTACTTCCGCACGGCGCCGTCCGACGTGCTGCAGGGCCAGGTCCTCGGCGACACCATCCTCGGCGACGGCCACGCCAACGTCGCGATCATGAACCTCGACGACTCCTACGGCAACGGCCTCGCGCAGTACCTCAGCGAGACCATCACCAGCGGTGGCGGCACCGTCGCGGCGCAGATCGTCTACGACCCGCAGGCCTCGAACTACACCTCCGAGGTCGGCCAGGTCGCGGCGGCGGCACCGGACGCGATCGCGCTGATCGGGTTCGAGGAGACGGTCACGATCATCCCCGAGCTCGTCACCCAGGGCATCGGCCCGCAGACGATCCCGTTGTACTTCGTCGACGGCAACCTGTCGAACTACGGCGACCAGCTCCCGCCCGGCACGCTCGACGGCAACAAGGGCACCCTGCCCGGCGCCGAGACCGGTGCGGACTTCCAGGAGCGCATGCTCCAGATCGACCCGGAGCTGCAGGACTTCAGCTACGGCCCCGAGTCCTACGACGCGACCATGCTGCTCGCCCTCGCGGCCATCCAGGCCGAGTCGGTCGAGAGCCGCGACATCGCCGACAACCTGATCGCGGTCTCGCGCGACGGCACCGAGTGCTCGGGCTTCCAGGAGTGCGCGGACCTGCTGGCCGACGGCGAGGACATCGACTACCAGGGCATGTCGGGCCCGGTCGAGTTCACCGATGCCGGCGACCCCGAGACGGCCACCATCGGCGTCTACCAGTACGGCCCGGACAACACGTACACGAACCTCGAGTACATCGAGCGGACCATGTCGGAGTGAGCTGACCCTCTCCGTCAGCGAGGCCCCGCCGGGCAGGTTCCGGCGGGGCCTTCGCGCGTCCCGGCGCAGGTGGCAGCGGTGTCGATCATGGCGTGATACGGCCGTTGACATTTTATACATCACTCTTGTACGTTCCTCGTTCAAGGCGCCGAATCATCCCAAGTCAGACTCTTGACACTTTGCCTGTCTGTGCGCGACTCACGCTGTCGTGCCGAGTGCGTGGGAGTGATTTCGATGTGCGACACCGACCACAACGAACCCGTCCACCATCACCAGTACAGCCGGCGTCAGGCGATCGGGATCGGCGCCGCGGCGGCCGCGGCCGCCGCCGTCGTGCCGGGGCTGACCGGGCGGCAGGCCGCCTACGCCGCCGAGGAGGTGAGCCCGGACCACTACGAGGCGCCGACCGGTCTGGCCAAGGACAGCAACGCCAAGGACACCGCGCTCGCCCACGTCGACCGCAACGCCGACGCCGTCACCGGCCTCAACGACACCATCTGGGAGTACGCCGAGCCGTCGCTGGCGGAGTGGAACTCCGCCCTGGCCGAGGCGCAGTTCCTGGAGCGCAACGGATTCCGCATCCAGTGGGCGGTCGCCGGCCTGCCGACGACGTTCGTCGCGACGTACAGCAACGGCACCGGCAGCCCCGTGGTCGGGTTCAGCGGCGAGTACGACGCGCTGCCCGGCGTCTCGCAGCAGAAGGGCTCCACCGAGCACGACCCCGTCTATGAGGACGACCCGTACTCGCCGAACTACGGGTACGGCCACGGCTGCGGGCACTCCGCGCTGGGTGCCGCGGCCGCGGGTGCCGCCGTCGCCGTGGCGCACGCGCTGCGCCGGCACCGGCTCGACGGCACCGTCAAGTTCTTCGGCTCGACGGCGGAGGAGCAGCTGGTCGGCAAGTCCTTCGACGTCATGAAGGGCGTCTACGACGGGTGCGACGTCTTCGTCGACTGGCACCCCGGCCGCAACACCAGCACCGGGTTCGGCTCGAACAACGCCCTCAAGGCCATGGCGTTCAACTTCAGCGGCACCCACGGCCACGGCGGCAGCCCGCTGGGCAACAAGAACGCGCAGAACGCCGTCCGCGCCCTGACCATGCTCACCGACATGCTGCGCGAGCACCACGTGGCGCCGTCGGGCCGCATCCACCACGCGATCCGGCACTCCGGCGAGGCGCCCAACGTGCACGCCGCCCTGGCCGGCGCCTGGTACTTCGTCCGCGAGGCGACACCCGAACGGGTGGCGATCCTCGCCGACAAGGTGACCGACTGCGCCCGGGCGGCGGGCCTCGCGATGCGCATGGAGGTGCACGAGCGCACCGTCGCGAACATCTGGAACAAGCTCCCGAACAAGCGCGGCGCCGAGCTCGTCCACGACAACATGGTCCAGATCGGCGCGCCGGAGTTCACCGACGAGGACCAGGCCTACGGCAAGGGCCTGCAGGCCGCCGCCGGCATCGCGCAGAACGGCTACAGCACCGGCGTCGCCGACCTGCGCCCGCCGGGTGAGACCTTCCTCGGCGGCGGCTCCACCGACGTCTCCGACATCAGCTGGATCATCCCGACGCTCAGCCTGGGCACCCCGGTCAGCCCGTCCGGCACCGCCAACCACAGCTGGCTCACCACGGGGTCGACGGTGTCGCATGCGGGCCACGTGGCGCTGCTGGCCGCCACCCGCTACCTCGCCGCCGTCGCGGTCGACCTGTTCACGCAGCCGGCGCTGGTGGCGGAGATCAAGGCCGAGCACGCGGCGCGGACGGCGAACGTGCAGTGGGCGAGCCTCCTGCCGGCCGACTTCCAGCCGCCGGCCATCGAGCCGCCGGACTGGTTCCTGCGCCGGACCGGCCAGAAGTGGCCGAACTCGCACATCACCTGGCCGCCTGAGCGCATCGTCGGGCACACCAAGTGGGAGAGCCTCGGCCCGCCCATCCCGCCCGGCAACGTCCAGCCCTACGAGTGACGGTGACTCGGCCCCATGATCATCAAGAATCGACCCCGCCATGGTGGGTGGCCATGGTGGGGTCGATCCTTGATGATCACGGAAGCGCGAGCGTGTCAGACCTTGGCGAGCGACCCGAGGTAGAGCTCGATGACCTTGGGGTCGTTGATGAGCTCGCGGCCGGTGCCGGTGTAGGCGTTGCGGCCCTGGTCGAGGACGTAGCCGCGGTGGCAGATCTGCAGGCAGCGGCGGGCGTTCTGCTCGACGATGACGACGGAGACGCCGGCCTTGTTGATCTCGCGGGTACGGATGAAGACCTCGTCCTGCAGGACGGGGGAGAGGCCGGCCGAGGGCTCGTCGAGGAGGATGACGCTGGGGTCGGCCATGAGCGCCCGCCCCATGGCCACCATCTGCCGCTCGCCGCCGGACAGCGAGCCGGCGCGCTGCTTGCGCCGGTCGCCGAGGGCGGGGAAGAGGTCGGTGACGAACGCGAACCGTTCGGGGAACCGCTTCGGGGCCTGGTACAGGCCCATCTCGAGGTTCTCTTCGACCGTCAGGCCGGGGAAGACGTTGTTCGTCTGCGGCACGAAGCTGACGCCGCGCGACACCAGCTGGTTGGCCGGCAGGTTGGTGATGTCCTCGCCCTTGAGCTGCACCGTGCCCTTGCGCACCCGGATGAGCCCGAACAGCGCCTTCAGCAGCGTCGACTTGCCGGCGCCGTTGGGGCCGATGATGCCGACGATCTCGCCCGGCCGGCAGTAGAGGTCGCTGCCGTTGAGGATGTTGACGCCTTCGACGTAGCCGGCGACGACCTCGTCGGCGCGCAGGACGGCACCCTCGGCGCCCGCCAGGTGGGCCTCGCGGTCGGCCTCGTGCGTGCTCTGGCTCTGGGTTCTCATCGTCCGTCCTTCGTGTCGCCGGTGCGCTCGGCCGCCACCGTCTCCTCGGCCGGCTTCTCGTCAGCGGGCCCCCCGTCGATCGGGGCATCCTCGGTCGGCGACGGCGGCGCCTGCGGCTCACTCGACGGGGCGGCGGCGACGTCGCCGCTGAGCTCGGCCTCGGCGGCGGCCGTGAGCGCGCCGCTCTCGAACTCCTGCTCCAGCTCGGCCAGCGACTGGTCGTGGTGGGCGCCGAGGTAGGCGTCGATGACGCGGGGGTCGGACATGACGGTCTCGGGCGGCCCCTCGGAGAGGATCTTGCCCTGGCCCATGACGACGACCCAGTCGGCGATGTCGCGGACCATGTCCATGTCGTGCTCGACGAACAGCACCGTCATGCCCTGCTCGCGCAGGTTGGACACATGCTCGAGCAGCGACTGGGTGAGGGCGGGGTTGACCCCGGCCATGGGCTCGTCGAGCATGACGAGCTCCGGCTCGACCATGAGCGCGCGGGCCATCTCGAGCAGTTTGCGCTGGCCGCCGGAGAGCGAGCCGGCGAAGTCGTCGCGCTTGGTGTCGAGCTTGAAGCGGGCCAGCAGGTCCTCGGCGCGCTCGGTGATGTCCTTCTCCTGCGAGCGCCAGGTGAACGGCAGCATGGCGCGCCAGAAGCTCTCGCCGCGCTGCCGGGTGGCGCCCAGGCGCATGTTCTCGATGACCGTCAGCTTCGACAGCGCCTTGGTCAGCTGGAACGTGCGCACCATGCCGGCCCGGGCGACCTTGAACGGCGGCGTGCCGTGCAGCGAGCGGCCGTTGAACGACCACGAGCCGGAGTTGGGCCGGTCGAACCCGGTGAGCAGGTTGAAGAACGTCGTCTTGCCGGCGCCGTTGGGGCCGATGAGCGCGGTGATGGAGCCGCGCTGGATCTCGACGTGGTCGACGTCGACGGCGAGCAGGCCGCCGAAGTTCCGCTTGACGTCGTCGGCGACGAGGATGGGATCGGGCTTCTTGGCTCCGGGCTCGCGCGGAACGTCGGCGAAGGCGGCGACGGCCGCCTCGCGCTTCGCGGTCAAGGAGCTCACGTTGTCATCGGGCATCGAGCGCGATCTCCCTCCGGTCGCCGAGAATGCCTTGCGGGCGGAACACCAGCAGGAGTATCAGGACGACGCCGGTCAACATGAATCGTACGGCGCCGGTGTCGTTGGAATCCATCAGCCAGTCCGGGATGTACCCCTGGCCGATCGCGCCACGCAGCGCCAGGTCGATGAACTGGAACGAGAACCACACGATCATCGCGCCCAGAACCGGGCCGAACACCGTCGCCGCACCGCCGAGGATGAGGATGGCGTAGGCGAAGAAGGTGAAGTTGGTGGCGTAGACGTCCGGCTGCATGGCGCCCTGGAACAGGGAGTACACCATGCCGGCGAGCGCGCCCATGACGCCGCCGATGACCAGCGACTGCATCTTGTAGGCGTAGACGTTCTTGCCGAGGCTGCGCACGGCGTCCTCGTCCTCGCGGATGCCCTTGAGCACACGGCCCCACGGGCTGCGCATGAGCAGGAAGACCACCAGCGTGCAGATGGCGACCAGGGTCCAGCCGACCGCCAGCACCCACAGCACGCGCTCGCGGAACTCGAACGGCCCGAGCTCCAGCGGCTCGCTGAAGGGGTTGAGGTCGTAGAAGTCGTTGCTGAAGCCGGTGATGCCGTCGGAGCCGCCGAACACGTCGCGGCCCCACGCCGACCGGCCGACCAGGCGGACGATCTCGGACGCCGCGATGGTGACGATGGCGAGGTAGTCGGCGCGCAGCCGCAGCGTCGGGATGCCGAGCAGCAGCGCGAGCACGACGGCGCCGGCGATGCCGACCACCAGGCCCAGCCAGAACGACATGTCGTACGTGGTGACGATGACGGCGATGCCGTATCCGCCGACCGCGGCGAAGGCGGCCTGGCCGAAGTTCAGCAGGCCGGTGTAGCCGAACTGCACGTTGATGCCGATGGCGGCGAGCGCGAACACGATCGCCTGGACACCGATGAGCTCGCGGAGCGAGAGCTCGAAGATGCTTCCCCAGTCCATGGTCGTTTCTCCTTCCGCCTCAGCCGACCCGCTCGCGGCGGCCCAGGATGCCCTGGGGCCGGAACAGAAGGATCAGGATGAGGACGACCAGCACGCCGGCCGTCTTGAGTTCCGATGGGACCACGTACGAGGAGACCTCGATGAACACGCCGACGACCAGCGCGCCGACCATGGCGCCCCAGGCGGTGCCGAGCCCGCCGAGGACGGTGGCGGCGAACACCAGCAGCAGGACGCGCATGCCCATGAGGTAGTCGACACCCTGGATCATGCCGAAGAAGACGCCCGAGAGGCCGGCCAGCGCGGTGCCGGCGGTCCAGACCGTGGTGATGACGCGGTCGACGTTGATGCCGGACGCGGCGGCCAGGGCGGGGTTGTCGGCGACGGCGCGGATGGCCTTGCCCATGCGGGTGCGGGTGAGCGCCAGCGCGACGCCGGCCAGCAGGACCAGGCAGATGCCCATGATGACGAGGTCGCGGGTGGTGACGAAGACCGGGCCGATCGAGATCGGGTCCTGGTAGGTGTACTGGTCGTACGTCTCGCGGCCGCCGCCGATGATGAACTGCGTCAGGTAGCGCAGGATCAGCGACACGCCGATGGAGATGATCATCAGCGCGATGAGGCCGGTCGGCTTCTTCCGCAGCGGTCTCCAGAAGCCGCGGTCCTGGCCCCACCCGAAGACGCCGCTGAGCACCGCCGCCAGCAGGGCCGCCAGCAGCACCGGCATGCCGGCCTGGTTGAGCAGCAGCGCCGCGACCGCGCCGAACAGGATGAGCTCGCCGTGGGCGAAGTTGGTGAGGCCGGTGGTGCCGAAGACCAGCGACAGCCCCAGGCCGGCCAGGCCCAGGATGAGGCCGAACCGCACGCCGCTGATGAGCAGCTGCAGGAACCGGTTGTTCCCGGCCGTGGCGGTGACGTCGTCGCCGGCCTCGGCCTCGGCCCCGCCGCCGGACTCGGTGCCCGCACCGGGCGCCTCGCCCTCGCCGCCCTCGGACGGCGCCGTCTGGGACGGGGCCGGTTGCTCGCCGCCGCCGCTCTCGGGCGTGCCGACGCGGAACAGCACGACCTTGCGCTGCTGCGGGTTGACCGTGGTCTCGATGGTGTCGCGGGCGACGCCGGGCGCCGTGGACGGCAGCGTGGCGGCGTCGAGCACGACGGCGTAGTCGCCGGGGCCGGGCACCGGGACCTCCCAGGTGCCGTCGGCGGCCGTGGTCGCCGTGCCGACCTCTTCGCCGTCGGCGGAGGAGACGGTGATGGTGACGCCCTCGACGGGCGCGTCCTGGTACGTCAGCGTGCCGTGCACCGTCTCTCCGCTGCCCTGGGCCGCCGCTGGGGCGGCGAGCAGGACGGCGGCCAGGACAGCGAGCAGCGCTCCCAGACATCTGGCCAGCTTCTGCACGTGTGGTGTACCTCCCGCTCCCAGGACCGGCCTCCGACCGTGTGGCAGCCACACGTCAGATCGGTCGTTCGTTCGTCAGACGTTCGTGCCGGAGCATAACTCTCTTCTGGGACGTCTCCGTGGCTACGGGCGCGCCGAGTCCGGACCGATACCACATGGTGACGTTCGGGCATTCCCGCACGTCAGGACCGAATCGCGGCGACAATACTGACAAGAAGTGGCGCCACGATCAGGGCGGGCAGCAGGTCACCGACCGGAAGCGGCTTCATGCGCAGCAGCCGCAGCGCGACGCCGACGAGCAGCAGACCTCCGGTGGCTGTGATCGCGGACACGTAGGCATCGCCGAGCAGGCTCCCGGCCGCCACGCCGACCAGGGTGAGCAGTCCCTGGACGACGCCGACGGCGAGCGCGGAGGCCATGACGCCCCAGCCGAACGACGCCGCGAACGCGACCGCCGCGAACCCGTCCATGGTCGACTTCAGTGCCAGCTGGTCGTAGCCCAGGCCCATGCCGTCGGACAGCGCACCCAGGATGGTCAGCGGACCCACGCAGAACAGCAGCGACGTGCTCACGAAGCCCTCGACGAACCGCCGCCGCTCCTCGCCGTCGCCGTCGCGCGACAGCCGCCGCTGCAGCCCGCCGCCGAAGTCCTCGAGGCGCGCCTCGATGCGCAGCAGGGAGCCGGCGATGCCGCCGACGAGCAGCGCGCCCAGCACGACGAGCACCGTCGCGGAGTCGCCGACCTCGCGCGCGAACCCCTCGTCGAGGACGGCGGCCGCCGAGATCGCCGCGATGAGCAGCGTCACCAGGCCGAGCGCGTCGGTGACGACGTCGCGGGTGCGCTGGGGGAGCCGGTGGCCGACCAGCAGGCCGGCGGCCGAGCCGGCGACGACGGTGACGATGTTGAGGACGGTGCCGAAGCCCGGGAACATCGACGGCGTCAGCCCGCGGCCGGCGAGGGGCCGGTCCCGGGCAGGACGCCGTCGCCGCCACCGGGCGCCGGGCGGAGGAAGCAGGTGAGCCGCGCGGTGCAGACGCGGACGCCGTCGTCGCCCGTGATGGTGATCTCGTAGCTGGCCGCGCCCCGGCCACGGTGCAGGGGCGTGGCGACGGCGGTGACGTGCCCCTCGCGGACGCCGCGGTGGTGGGTCGCGTTGATGTCGACGCCGACGGCGATGCGGTCCGGGTAGCCGTGCAGCATGGCCGCCACCGAGCCGACGCTCTCGGCCAGCACGCAGGAGGCGCCGCCGTGGAGCAGGCCGTACGGCTGGGTGTTGCCGGCGACGGGCATCCGCGCGACCACGCGCTCGGGGCGCACCTCGACGTACTCGATGCCCATGCGCTCGTCGAGCGGGGCCCTCGGCAGCCGCGTCAGGATGGTGGCCTGGTCGTCGTAGTCGACGGCGGGCGCGCCGCCGTCCGCCCGTTCGGTCATGGCCGGACGATATCTCCCCGGACCCTGCGACATTGTCGGGACCGGCTACTAGGGTTACCGCGTGGTCGCCGCTGCCGATACTCCCCGCCTCTTGCTCCTCGATGGCCACTCCCTGGCCTATCGGGCGTTCTACGCGCTGAAGGACGCCAACCTCGTCACCACGACGGGCCAGCACACCGAGGGCGTGTACGGCTTCACGTCCATGCTCATCAACGTGCTGCGCGACGAGGCGCCCACGCACGTGGCGGTGGCCTTCGACGTCTCCCGCAAGACGTTCCGCAGCGAGCGGTTCCCCGAGTACAAGGCCAACCGCAGCAAGTCGCCCGAAGAGTTCAGCGGCCAGCTCGACCTCGTCAAGGAGGTGCTGACGGCGCTGCGCATCCCGTTCATCGAGAAGGAGAACTACGAGGCCGACGACGTCATCGCCACGCTGGCGACCATGGCCGAGAAGGACGGCCTCGACGTCTCCATCTGCACCGGCGACCGCGACGCCTTCCAGCTGGTCTCCGACCGCGTGACGGTGCTCTACCCGCGCCGCGGCGTGTCCGACCTCTCCCGCATGACGCCCGAGTCGGTGCTCGAGAAGTACGGTCTCACCCCGGCGCAGTACCCCGACTTCGCGGCCCTGCGCGGCGACCCCTCCGACAACCTCCCCAACATCCCGAGCGTGGGCGAGAAGACGGCGGTCAAGTGGGTGGTCGAGTTCGGCGACCTCGACGGCCTGGTGGCCCGGGTCGACGAGGTCAAGGGCAAGGCCGGCGACGCCCTGCGGGCGCACCTCGGCCAGGTCCTCACCAACCGCCAGCTCACCGAGCTGGTCCGCGACGTGCCGCTCGACGTCCGCATCGACGACCTCACCCGGCAGACGTGGGACCGCGAGGCCGTCCACCAGCTCTTCGACACCCTGCAGTTCCGGGTGCTGCGCGACCGCCTCTACGAGTACCTCGAGCCCGACACCGCGCCCGAGGCCGACGAGGGCTTCGACATCGACGCCGTGCACCTGCAGCCGGGCGAGGTGGCCGGCTGGCTGGCCGAGCACCTGGGCGCCGAGCGGGCCGGGCTGTCGGTGCGCGGCCACTGGTCGCGCGGGACCGGCGAGATCACCGAGGTGGCGGTCGCCACCACCGACGGCGCCGGCGCCTGGTTCGAGCCGTCCGCGCTGACACCCGAGGACGACGCCGCCGTCGCCGCCTGGCTGGCCGACCCCCGGCGCGGGAAGGTCATGCACGACTCCAAGGGCCCCATGCACGCGCTGGCCGCTCGCGGCTGGCCGCTCTCAGGGCTGTCCGCCGACACCGAGCTGGTGGCGTTCCTGGCGCTGCCCGGCCAGCGCTCCTACAACCTCGCCGACCTCGTGCTGCGCTTCCTGCGCCGCGAGCTGCGCGCCGAGGACTCCGGCGGCGCCGTGCAGCTGTCGCTCGACGGCGGCGACGAGAAGCAGCTGGGCGAGGACGAGACCGTCCGCGCCCGCGCCGTGCTCGACCTCGCCGCCGCGCTCGAGGCCGAGCTCGACAAGAAGGGCGGCCGCACGCTGCTGCAAGAGGTCGAGCTGCCGCTGGTCGGCGTGCTGGCCGGCATGGAGCGGGCCGGCATCGCCGTCGACGTCGAGCACCTGCAGGGGCTCGAGTCGGACTTCGCCGGCAACGTCGCCCAGGCCGCCGACGACGCCTACGAGGCGATCGGCCGCCGCGACGTCAACCTCGGCTCGCCCAAGCAGCTGCAGGCCATCCTGTTCGACGACCTCGCCATGCCGAAGACGAAGCGCACCAAGACCGGCTACACCACCGACGCCGAGTCGCTGGCCGAGCTGTACGCCAAGACCGAGCACCCGTTCCTCGAGGCGCTGCTGCGCCACCGCGACGCCTCGAAGCTGCGGGTCACCGTCGAGGGCCTGCTCAGCTCCGTCTCCGACGACGGCCGCATCCACACCACGTTCGTGCAGACCATCGCGGCCACCGGGCGGCTGTCGTCCACCGACCCGAACCTGCAAAACATCCCCATCCGCACCGACGAGGGCCGGCGCATCCGCGAGGCGTTCGTCGTCGGCGCCGGGTGCGAGGCGCTGCTCAGCGCCGACTACAGCCAGATCGAGATGCGCATCATGGCGCACCTCTCCGACGACCAGGCGCTCATCGAGGCGTTCGCGTCGGGCATGGACTTCCACTCCGTCACGGCGTCGCGGGTGTTCGACGTCCCGGCCGACGAGGTCACCGGCGGCCAGCGGGCCAAGATCAAGGCGATGAACTACGGCCTGGCCTACGGGCTGTCGTCGTACGGGCTGTCGCGGCAGCTGAACATCCCGGTCGCCGAGGCCCAGGGCCTCATGGACGAGTACTTCGAGACCTTCGGCGGCGTGCGCGACTACCTCAGCGAGGTGGTCGAGCGCGCCCGCATGGTCGGCTGGACCGAGACCATGCTCGGCCGCCGCCGCTACCTTCCCGACCTCACCAGCGAGAACCGGCAGCGCCGCGAGATGGCCGAGCGCATGGCCCTCAACGCCCCCATCCAGGGCTCGGCGGCCGACATCGTCAAGGTGGCGATGCTCCGCGTCGACCAGGCACTCACGACCGAGAAGCTGCGGTCGCGCATGCTGCTGCAGGTCCACGACGAGCTCGTCCTCGAGGTGGCCGACGGCGAGCGCGAGCAGGTCGAGGAGCTCGTGCGGCGCGAGATGGGCGCTGCCTACCCGCTGCGTGTCCCGCTCGACGTCTCCATCGGAATCGGGCGAACCTGGCACGAAGCGGGCCACTGACGCCTCCGTGTAAACCACACGTTGGTCATCTGTTTGCATAGTGGGGTAGACCGAACGGACGATCGCATGCGAGGCTCGTACGGACGTCGTTGAGAACGGGAGCCCGCTTTGCGACCTGTGTTCCGTGCCGCTGGAGCGGTCGTGGCAACGTCGGGGGTCCTGTGCCTCGGGGGAGCGGCGGGTTTACCAGGTCCGAGTGAGCTGGTCGCCTCGTCCGAGTACCCCGACGGTGCGGAGTCCGACGAGATCTACCACGGCCGCGGCGACGCCATCGTGTCCAGCGACGCGACCGACGGTCAGGCCTCTGTCACGGTGGTCGTCGACAACGCGGCTCAGGCGGCCGGCTTCGTCGTTCCGTCGTCGCCGTCGCCGGGAGTCGTGACGCAGACCCTGGCCAGCGGCCTGGGCATCCCCGGCATGGTCCTCGAGGCCTACCAGAGCGCCGCGGCGCAGATGACGCTCGAGAACCCCGGTTGCGGCATGCGCTGGGAGATCCTCGCTGGCATCGGCAAGATCGAGTCCGGGCACGCCAACGGCGGCCAGGTCGCGGCCAACGGCGACGTCGTGCCGCGCATCGTCGGTCCCGCCCTCGACGGCAACGGCTTCGCCGCCATCGGCGACAGCGACGGCGGCCGCTGGGACGGCGACACCGTCTGGGACCGCGCGGTCGGCCCCATGCAGTTCATCCCCGGCACCTGGAAGACCTTCGGCGTCGACGGCAACGGCGACGGCGTCGTCGACCCGCACAACGTCTTCGACGCCACGCTCGCGGCCGCGGAGTACCTGTGCGCCAGCGGCGGCAACCTCGCGACCGACGCCGGTCTGCGGGCCGCGCTGTACCGCTACAACCCGTCGGAGACCTACGTCAACAACGTCATGGCGTGGATCCGGTCCTACGACAACGGCAGCGGCTACGTCACCGAGACCCCCGGCCCGGGCC
>NZ_SMKL01000109.1 GCF_004348545.1 Jiangella ureilytica
CGGTGGGGCTGACGGAGTCGCTGCCGGTGTCGCGGGCGGTCCGGCGGCTCATCGGCGTGCTCGTGGCCGCGCTCGGCGCCGGCGCGCTGGTGCTCACCACGGACTGGATGTCCGACGCCGTCCCCGCCGTCAGCGCCGTCGTCATCGCCACCTTCGCCGGCCTGCTGGCGGCGGTCGCCTTCGCCGCCGTCGACCGCCTGGCCGAGGAGTACACGCCGCAGCCGGTCGCCGTCACCGTCGGGTCGCCCGCGCCCGCCGGCACCCGCTCCGGCACCGTGACCGGCGACGGCGCCGAGGCCGCGGCCGTCCCGCGCGGCGCCGCCGCCTTCCTGCCGCTGCGCGTCAGCCTGCCGTTCGTCGCGGCCGCGCCGGCCGCCTACGTGCTTGGCCGCATCTTCGTCGCCTGAAACCGGCTGTTCCGCTGGGAATTCGGCGCCGTCGCGCGGGCGTTGTGCCCGATGTGACAGGACTGGTGGTCGTCGTCGCCGTGCTCGCGGCCGCCACGGCGTTCGGGCTGTGGCGGCGGGCCCGCGACGGCCGAGTGGTGGAGGCGAGGGTGGACGACGCGCTGCTGGGTCCCGACGAGCTCGGCGAGCCGCTGGGCGAGCGGGCCACGCTGGTGCAGTTCTCGACGGCGTTCTGCCAGCCGTGCCGGGCGGCGCGCGCCACCCTGAAGCACGTCGCCGCCGACACCGACGGTGTCGTGCACGTCGAGATCGACGCCGAGCACCATCTCGACCTCGTCCGGCGCTTGAACATCCTGCGCACACCCACCACGCTGGTGCTCGACGGCGACGGCCGCATCGTCCGCCGGGCCACCGGAGCGCCGAGGCTGGCGGACGTCAGGGCCGCGCTTCCCGCCCTTCGCGCCTGAATTGGCCGGATGGCGAGACGACATATCTCGCCATCTGATACGGACGGTGACGCGGAGGCGTCCGGGTCGTACGCTCGTCACCATGTTCCGCACAGAGCTCTGGAAGCGTCGCGCGATCGACTTCGGTCGCGCCGCGTCCATGCTCTGTCGCCTTCCCTGACGGGGAACGGCCCCGCCCGCGCGCCCGGTCGCACCGCGCGCCACGCATCGCGCCGCCGTTCCTGACGATCACATCCCGTCCCGTCCACGTCAGGAGGACCATGCCGACTCGCATCGACCCCCGCGGTCCCCGGTTCGCGGCCACGCTCACCGCCGTCGTGCTCGCGGTCGTGCTGGTCACCGGCAGCACCTGGCTGCTGGCCCTGCAGGGCCTGGTGTTCGCGGCGGGTGCGTTCCTCGGGCTGCAGCGAGCGCCGTACGGCCTGCTCTACGCCACGCTCGTCCGGCCGCGGCTCGGCCCGCCCGGGGAGCTCGAGGACGCCGCGCCGCCGCGGTTCGCCCAGGCCGTGGGGCTGGTGTTCGCCGTCGCCGGCGTCATCGCCTTCGCGAGCGGGCTGACCGTCGTCGCGTACGTCGCCGTCGCGGCCGCCCTGGCCGCGGCGTTCCTGAACGCGGCCTTCGGCTTCTGCCTGGGCTGTGAGATCTACCTCGCCTACCGGCGTCTGTTCCCATCCCAACCCAACACCACGGAGGTCGCGTCATGAGCCGCGAGTCCAGCCTCGTCTCGGCCGACTGGGTCGAGCAGAACCTCGACAACCCGAAGGTGGTGCTCGTCGAGGTCGACGAGGACACCGCCGCCTACGACAAGAACCACATCCGCGGCGCCGTGAAGGTCAACTGGACCACCGACCTGCGCGACCCGGTCCGGCGTGACTTCGTCACCAAGGAGCAGTTCGAGACCCTCCTCGGCGGCCTCGGCATCTCCAACGACGACACCGTCGTGCTCTACGGCGGCAACAACAACTGGTTCGCCGCGTACGCGTACTGGTACTTCAAGGTCTACGGGCACAACGACGTCCGCCTGCTCGACGGCGGCCGCAAGATCTGGGAGCTCGAGAGCCGCGAGCTCGTCGACGCCGTCCCCTCGCGCGAGGCCACCACCTACTCCGCGCAGGACCCGGACAACTCCATCCGCGCCTTCCGCGACGAGGTCGTCGCCGCCATCGGCGTCCAGAACCTCGTCGACGTCCGCTCGCCCGACGAGTACGCGGGCCGGCTGCTCGCCCCGGCCCACCTGCCGCAGGAGGTGTCGCAGGTCGGCGGCCACATCCCGACCGCTGCGAACGTCCCGTGGAGCAAGGCGGCCAACGACGACGGCACCTTCCGCTCCGACGACGAGCTGCGCGCGCTGTACAGCGAGGTGGGCGTCGACCTCGACAAGGACACCATCGCCTACTGCCGCATCGGCGAGCGCTCCTCGCACACCTGGTTCGTGCTGCGCGAGATCCTCGGCGTGCAGAACGTCAAGAACTACGACGGCTCCTGGACCGAGTACGGCTCGCTGGTCGGCGTGCCGGTCGCGCTCGGCGACGAGCCCGGCAAGGCCTGAGCCCGATGTGCGGAGCCACTGCGGGCGGAGTCTCGCTGGAAGGGATCGACGTGACCAAGCAGACCGTCATCCAGGGCGTCGTCCAGCGTGACGACGCGCCCCTCGCGGGTGCGTACGTGCGGCTGCTCGACGCGACCGGCGAGTTCACCGCCGAGGTCCCGACCAGCGCGACCGGCCAGTTCCGGTTCTTCGCCGCGCCGGGCCGCTGGACGGTGCGCACGCTCGCGCCGGGTGCCGAGACCGTCGACCGCGCCGTCGTCGCCGACGTCGGTGTCACCGATGTCGAGGTGCACGTCGTCTGACGTACTCACTCGCTGGATGATCACGCGCGAACGGGGCCGGCATTCGCCGGCCCCGTTCCGCTCCCGTCACCTCCGCCCCCGTTGATCTTGGAGTAAGTGCGGTACCAATCGGGCAAAATCGCCCACCAACGCCGCCATTTCTCCAAGATCGACTTTGGGGGTGGGGGGTTGGGGGTCTGCTGCTGTCCGGCGTCAGTAGACGAGGGCCTGGACGCCGTCGGCCATGATCTCTTCGACGAAGGTCGGGGCGCCGGCGATGCGGACCCCCTCGATGACGTCGCCGGGGCCGATGCCGCGGCGGGCGGCGCACTGGGTGCACAACGTCACCATGCCGCCGGCCAGCAGCGCGTCCAGCAGGTCCGGCAGCGGCGCGGCGTGCGGCAGCTCGAACTCGGCGGCCCGGCCGGGCAGCGCGAACCAGGCCGACTCGCCGGTCAGCCAGAGCGACACCGTCGCGCCCGCGGCGAGCGCCGTCGTCGCCACGGTGAACGCCTGCGAGCACCGCTCGGGGGCGTCGGCGCCGGCCGTGACCTTGACCACGAGGGTGCGCTCCATGCCCTCAGCCTAGGCGGCGCGTCCGGCCTGACATCCCGCCGGGCCGCGTCGTCGTAGAGGTATGGACACCACCGAGATCGATGCCCTGCTGGAGGGCCGCTCCGAGGCCATCCGCGCCCGCGACCTGGACCGGCTGCTCGCCTTCTACGCGCCCGACATCGTCTACTTCGACGTCGTGCCGCCTCTGTACTACGCCGGGATCGACGCGCTCCGCGGCCGGTTCCGGGACTGGTTCGGCCGCTGGTCGAGCCCGATCGGGCAGGACGTCACCGACGTCCACGTCGAGGCCGGCGGCGACGTCGCGGCCGTGCGCATGCTGATCCGGACCAGCGGCACCCTCGCCGCCGGCCGCGAGGTCGGCTACTGCGTCCGCGCGACCGACATCCTGCGCCGCACGGCGGACGGGTGGGCGATCACGCACGAGCACGTGTCGCTGCCGGTCGAGTTCCCGGCCGGGACGGCTGCGATGGACCTCGTCCCGCCCCAACGGGGCCGGGCAGGCTGACGACGAGAGGGGGCCGGAGGTCTCCTCGATGTCCTCGGTTCCAGACGCCGGGCCAGGGTGACCTCTGCCGGGGTCATGCCCGGCCCGACGACGTCCGAGGATAAACTCGCCGCGTGCTCGAACTCGTCTTCACCAGCATCCTCGTCCTGGTCACCATCGCGGCCGGGCTCATGGGCGTGCTCGTGGTCTACAAGCTGTTCAAGGGTCAGGCCTGAGTCCGCCGTGATCGAGATCCCCGACGACCTCCACCCGGCCTGCCTGCCCGTCGCCTGGCTGCTCGGCCGCTGGGAGGGCGCCGGCCTCGGCGACTACCCGACCATCGAGGCGTTCCGGTTCGGCCAAGAGGTCGAGTTCGGCTACGTGCCGGACAAGCCGTTCCTGTCCTACCGCAGCCGCAGCTGGATCCTCGACGACGACGGCAACCTCGTGCGTCCCGCGGCCCGCGAGACCGGGTACTGGCGCCCGCAGGAGAACGACGAGATCGAGGTGCTCCTCACGCACCCGACGGGGTTCGTCGAGATCTACATCGGGCAGACCGAGCCGGCCCGGGTCGAGATCTCCACCCGCGGCGTGCTCAAGACCGAGACGGCGAAGGACTACCGCACCGGCCACCGGCTGTACGGCCTGGTCAACGGCGCGCTCATGTACCTCTACCAGATGTCGGCCATGGGTCACGAGCTGCAGCCGCACCTGTCGGCCGAGCTCAAGCGGGTCACGGGCGCGCTGGAGGCCCGGGACTGATTCCCGCCCGCCGGGTGTTGGATGTAGACATGGACGCCTACCGCAGCCCGCTGCTGGACACCCCCGGAGCCGTTGCGGCCACCGGACCGGACGACGGTGTCGCCGCGCACTACGGCGATCCGTTCCGCGAGCAGCGGCGCCTCGTCGACGGCGAGGGCGCGGTCGACCTCTCGCACCGCGCGGTCCTGCGGGTCGGCGGCCCCGACCGGCTGACCTGGCTGCACCAGCTCATCACCCAGCACGTCGAGCGGCTCGAGCCGCACCGGGCGACGTCGGCCCTCGTCCTCGACGCGAACGGCCGGGTCGAGCACGCGCTCTACGGGGTCGACGACGGCGACGCCTTCTGGTTCCACGTCGAGCCCCCGTCGGCCGAGCCGCTGCGCGACTTCCTCGAGAAGATGAAGTTCTGGTCCCAGGTCGAGGTCGCCGACGTCACCGGCGAGCTCGCCGTCGTGTGGGAGCCGGTCACCACCCCGTCCGAGGCCCACCTGAGCCGGGTCACCGAGCGCGGACGCGACGTCTTCGTCCCGCGGGCCGAGCTGGCCGCCTACGTGGGCGCCCGCCGCCCGGCCGGCGTCTGGGCGTACGAGGCGCTGCGCATCGAGGCGCACGAGCCGCGCCAGGGCCTCGACACCGACGAGCGCACCATCCCGCACGAGGTCGGCTGGATCGGCACCGCCGTCCACCTCGACAAGGGCTGCTATCGCGGCCAGGAGACCGTGGCCCGCGTGCACACGCTCGGCCGGCCGCCGCGCCGCCTGGTCCTGCTGCACCTCGACGGCTCGGTCGACACCCTGCCCGAGCACGGCGACGCCGTCGAGCTCGACGGCCGTACCGTCGGCACCGTCGGCTCGGCCGCCCGCCACCACGAGCTGGGCCCGGTCGCGCTCGCCGTCGTCAAACGGAACACCCCGGTCGACGCCGAGCTGCTGGCCGGAGGGGTGGCCGCCGCGCAAGAGGTCGTCGTCGACCCCGAGATCGGCCTGCACGTCCGGGCCCAGCTGCGCTGACCCGCGGCGCCGCCGCCTACGCCGTCCGCCAGCCGAACCGCGGCTCGTAGCCCAGCACGCGCCGGGCCTTCTCGATCGACAGCAGCGTCTCGTGGTCGCCGAACTCGCGGCGCCGCTCCACGCCCGGGAAGACCTCGTCGAGCAGCTCGCTATTCGGCCGCTCCATGACGGTGTCGGCGTTGGCGATGACGAACACGTCGGCGCCGGTCAGCGGGGCCTCGAGCGCCAGGCGGACGGCCTGCGCGGCGTCGCGGGCATCGATGTAGCCCCACAGGTTCCACTTGCGCCGCAGCGCGTCGTCCTGGAACGACGGGAACCGCGCGTAGTCCTCGGGGTCCATGACGTTCGACAGCCGCAGCCCGATGATCTTCTGCTCCGGGTCCCAGCGGCAGAACTGCTCGGCCATCGTCTCGCCCACCAGCTTCGACAGCGAGTACGCGGTCTCGGGCCGGCCGGGGTACTCCTCGTCGACGGGGACGTACGGCGGCGGGGTGTCGAACGGCAGCCCGAGCACCGTCTCGCTGGACGCCCACACGACGTTCTTGACCCCCAGCTGCCGGGCCGCCTCGAACACGTTGTAGGTGCTCAGCGTGTTCACCGAGAACGTGACGGGATTCGGCGCCAGGCCCGGCGCCCGGATCGCGGCCAGGTGCACGATGCCCGTCACGTCGTCGATGCGGTCGTCGACGCCGGCGAACGCCGCCACCGTCTGCCCGTAGTCGGTGAGGTCGACGCGGCTGTGCCGGACCGACGCGTCGGCCGGCGGTGCGAGGTCCACCGAGACGACGTCGTAGCCGTGCGCCGTCAGGTCCGCGACGCAGGCCCGGCCGGCCTGGCCGCTGCCACCGGTCACGATGATCATGGCTCTCCCTTGCGAAAGGTGGGGATCAGACGTCGAGGATCAGTGTCACCGGGCCGTCGTTGACCAGGCTGACCTGCATGTCGGCGCCGAAGACGCCGGTCTCGACCTGCGCGCCGAGGTCGCGCAGCGCTGCGACGAACTCGGCCACGAGCGGTTCGGACACCGGTCCCGGCGCCGCCGCGCCCCAGGACGGGCGGCGGCCCTTCGCGGTGTCGGCGTACAGCGTGAACTGGCTGACGACGAGGATCGGCGCGCCGACGTCGGACGCGGAGCTCTCCTCGGCGAGGATCCGCAGGCCCCAGACCTTGCGGGCCAGCTTCGCCGCGACCTCGCCGTCGTCGGCATGGGTCACCCCGACGAGGACGAGCAGTCCCTGCCCGGCCGGCTCGATCGCGCCGACGACCTCGCCGTCGACCGACACCGAGGCCGACCGCACCCGCTGCACGACCGCTCGCATGTCCCGAATCGTCGCACGCGCGTCCGGCCGCCGACGCGGCGGCCGATACCCGCCAGCAGCGTCCCCCCGAAGACCGGAGAATCGAGGTATGAGCACACCACGGACACGGACGGGGCTCGACGGCAGGGTGGCCATGGTCATCGGCGGCAGCAGGGGCATCGGCGCGGCGGTGGTCCGCCGGTTGGCCGAGGACGGCGCCGACGTCGCCTTCACCTACCTCAGCGACACCGTGTCCGCGGAGAAGGTGGTCGCCACGGTCGAAGAGGCCGGACGGCGCGCGCTCGCCCTGCGGGTCGACAGCGCCGACGCCGCCGCCCTGACGGCCGCCGTCGACACCGTCGCCGGCCGGTTCGGCCGGTTGGACATCCTGGTCAACAACGCCGCGCGGTACTCCGTCGGGCCGATCGACCAGTTCGAGGTCGACGAGTTCGACCGCACCATCGCCGTGAACGTCCGGGCACCGTTCGTCGCCTCGACGGCCGCGGCCCGGCACATGACCGGCGGCGGCAGCATCGTGACCATCGGCAGCCTGGTCGCCGAGCGCACCGTCTTCCCCGGCTACGGCCTGTACTCGATGAGCAAGACGGCGCTGACCGGGCTGACGAAGGGGCTGGCCCGCGACCTCGGCGGCCGGGGGATCCGGGCCAATCTGGTGCACCCCGGCCCCACCGACACCGACCTCAGCCCGGCCGACGGGCTCTACGCGGACGTCGTCCGGTCGCACACCGCGCTGGGCCGGTTCGCCGACCCGGACGAGATCGCCGCCACCGTCGCGCACCTCGCCGGCGACGACGCCCGCTACATCACCGGCACATCGGTACTGGTGGACGGCGGTTTCACCGTGTGACGGCGCGGGCCGTCGGTCCCTCGTGACAGGATCGTCGCACCGATGTGCGACGTGAAGGCGAGGGAGCGACATGCGCGCGGGCGACGCCGTCCTGGTGGCTGAGGTGGTCCGGTCGGGGCTCGTCGAGTCCCGGCACCGGGGGTCGGTCGTGGGCCTGGACACCGGCGGGGCCGTGGCGTTCGCCGTCGGGGCCACCGAGGCGCCGATGTACCCGCGGTCGTCGAACAAGCCGGCCCAGGCCGCCGCGATGCTGCGGCTCGGGCTGCCGCTCGACGGCGAGCTGCTCGCCCTGGCGGCGGCCAGCCACTCCGGCGAGCCGTTCCACCTCGACGGCGTGCGGCGCATCCTGGCGCTCGGTGGCCTCGACGTGCCGGCTCTGCGCAACACCCCCGGCCACCCGATCGACCCCGAGACCATGGTCGCCTACGTCCGGCAGGGCGGCGAGCCGTCGTCGCTGACGGCCGACTGCTCCGGCAAGCACGCCGCCATGCTGCTCACCTGTGTGGTCAACGACTGGCCGACGGACGGGTACCTGGACCCGGCGCACCCGCTGCAGGTAGCGATCCACGACACCGTCGGCTCGCTGGCCGGCGAGGCGATCGCCCGCACGGGCGTCGACGGCTGCGGCGCACCGTTGTTCGCCGTCACACTCACGGGGCTGGCGCGGATGTTCCGCTCGCTCGCGCTGGCGGAGCCGGGGACGCCGGAGCGCCGGGTCGTCGACGCCATCCAGGCGCACCCGGAGTACACCAGCGGCAGCACCCGCGACGAGGCGGAGCTGATCGGCGGCGTGCCCGGCCTGTTCTGCAAGGCCGGCGCCGAGGCGGTCCTGGCGGGTGCTCTCGACGACGGGCGTGCCTTCGCGTTGAAGATCGATGACGGCGGCCACCGCGCCCGCACGGTGGTCATGGTCGCCGCCCTCCAGCTCCTCGGCGTCGACGCCCCGGTGCTCGACAAGCTCGCCGCCGCCCCCGTCCTCGGCGGCGGCGTTCCCGTCGGCGACCTCCGCGCCGCCGTCGACTGGCCGGTCTGAGCAGGAGCCCGGCCGTGACCGACCTGCGCGCCCGACGCCACCGCGAGACCCGGGCTGAGATCGTCGCGGCCGGCCTGCGGCTGTTCGACGAACACGGCTACGACGCCGTGACCATGGAACAGATCGCCGCCGCCGCCGGAGTGTCGCGCCGAACGCTGTACCGCCACTTCCCGGCGAAGGACCGCATCCTGCTCGACCTGCCGCTGGAGTGGATGGCGATGTGGGACGACGTCGTCGCGGCCGCGCCCGCCGACCTCCCGCCGCGCGACGTCGTCGAACGAGCCGCGCGCGTCATCGGAGCGCACCTCGACGCCGAGGCCGGCCGCATCGGCATCGCCTGGCGGATCATCGACTCCGTGCCGGCGCTCGAACCGGCCTTCCTCGCCAATCCCACCTGGACGGAGCGCGTGGTCGCCGTCATGGAGGACCCGGCCAGGGGCGCGCCTCTCGACCGGCGGATCGCGGTGATCGTCGCGGGCGCCTACCTGGGGGCGCTGGACGCGGCGATGCTGGCGTGGGCCGCCGGCGCCGGGGGCGACACCGTCGCCGACACCATCGAGCTGATCATCGAGCGACTCGCGCCGATCTGGCCTTAGACCCGCGGTTGTCAAGTCTGGCACACTGTGCCAGCATGGCACTATGACGCGATCGACTCATCCCGAGGTGGCCGTCGCCGCGGACCCGCGCCCCGTGCGCCACCGGCCCGTCGTCGGCTGGTCCCTGCTCGCCATCGCCGCGGGCCACGTCCTGGCCGCGCCCCTGGTCTACCCCGACTCGCTGCGCAGCACCTGGGAGGGTGGTGTCCTGCTCGCGGTCGAAGGCGACCCGTCGCTGATCGCCGAGCGCGGCATCGGCTTCTGGTACGTCACGGCGGGGCTGGGCGTCGGCCTGCTCGGCGGCGTCGTGCGCTGGGCCGAGCGCCGGACCGGCCCGGTGCCCCGGGGGCTCGGCTGGGCCCTGCTCGGGCTGACGCTGTGGGGCGTGGCCCTCATGCCGAAGTCGGGGTTCTGGGCGTTCGCCGTGCCGGCCGCACTGATCCTGCGCCGTCCGCGGGGAGGGGCGCGATGAGACTGCCCGCACAGGCCCACACCGGCCGGCCCTGGCTGATCCACGAGATCGCCCCCGACTTCCGGCTCGAGGACGTGTGGGCCCTGCCCGCGCACGGCGGCCGGCACGACTTCCCGCGGCTGGTCGAGGCGTTCGACACGCTGCCGTTCCCCGAGCAGGCGCCGCCGCCGGTCCGGGCGCTGTGGGCCGCACGCTGGACCCTGGGGCGACTGCTCGGCTGGGACGACCCGTCGAGCGCGGTCGGCGCGCGGGTGCCGTCGCTGCGCGAGCGGCTGCCGGCCGGTGTCGAGGCCCCGGTGGACGACGGTGCGCTGCCCGGCACCCCCTTCACGACGGTGTACGTCCGCCCCGGCGAGTACGCGGCCGAGCTGGCCAACGAGACCGTGCACGCCGTGCTCCACCTGGGTTGGGTCGACGACGGCGGCGCCGGCCATCGCGGACAGCTGGCGGTCCTGGTGAAGCCGCACGGGCGGCGCGGCGCCCTCTACCTGGCCGCGATCAAACCGTTACGGCTGGCGGTCGTCTACCCGGCGCTGCTGCGGCTGCTCGACCTGCGCTGGCGCGAGCTCGAGGATCAGCCGTCGCGCTGAACGACCCACCGGGCGAGCATGACCGCGGCCAGGACGGCGGCGCCGGCGGCCACCGTCCGCCAGGGCAGCGACAGCGCGAGCAGCACGCACGTCACCAACCCGGCCGCGGACAGCCAGCGCGGCCAGCGCCGTTCCGCGGCCGACAGCCGCCACGCGGCCGTGTTGGCCACCGCGTAGTACACGAGCACCGCGAAGGCGCTGGCCGCGAGCGTCGTCGCCAGGTCGCCGACCAGCACGAACAGCACCGTCACCGCGGCGGACGCGAGCTCGGCGCGGTGCGGGACCCGGCGCCGTGCGTGCACGGCCGCCAGCGGGCGGGGCAGGTCGCCCGACGACGCCATGGCGAACGCCGTCCGCCCGACGCCGGCCTGCAGCGACAGCAGCGCGGCGAGTGCCGCCACCGCTGCCGCGGACGCGACCACCGGCTCCAGCCAGCCGGCCCCCGCGGCCGCCGCCACCGCGCGCAGCGGATCCACCGCTGCCGCCGTCCCCTCGGCACCCAGCACGAGCAGCACCGTCAGCCCGACGACGGCGTACAGCACCAGCACCGCCGTCAGCGAGACGACGACGGCGCGCGGGATCGAGGCCGGGTCGCGGACCTCCTCGCCCAGGGTCGTGATGCGGGCGTAGCCGGCGAACGCGTAGAACAGCACGGCGGCGGATCCGAGCACTCCGAGCACGCCGTCGGCCGCCCCGTCCGGCGCCGGCCCGTCCGGCCACGACGGCGCCACGCCCGCACCCGTCAGCCCGGTCACGACCACCACCGCCAGCACCACCACGACGATGCCGACCAGCACCGCGCCCACGCGCGCGGTCTTCGTCACGCCGGCGAGGTTGACCGCCGTCACCACCACGACCGCCACCAGCGCGACGAGCACGTCCTGCTCGGGCCACAGGTACGCCCCGGCCGCGAGCGCCGCCGTCGCGCACGACGCGGACTTGCCCAGCACGAACGCGTACCCGGCGAGAGCGCCCCAGAATTCGCCCAGCCGCAGCCGGCCGTAGTGATAGGCGCCGCCGGCCTGCGGGTGCACGGCGGCCAGCTGCGCCGTGGACGTCGCGTTGCAGAAGGCGACGAAGGCGGCGACGGCCAGCCCGGCGAGCAGCCAGGCGCCCGCGGCCGACGCGGCCGGCTGCCAGGCGACGAAGACTCCGGTGCCGATCATGGCGCTGAGGCCGACGGCGACGGCGTCCGTGGTGCCGAGGCGTCGGGAGAGCCGCGAGTCCGGTGGGGTCACGTGACCATCCTCGCTGCTCGGCGGGGGACCTTGGCGCCAACTGCGAGGGAACGGAGGGCGACCGAACCGTGACCCGGCGGGAAACGCCGCAGTGGTATGGACCACGTACGCTGGTGTCGTGCGATCGTCCCGCCGCCTCGGGTGGCGCATCGGGCTTCCGGCGGTGATCCTCGTCATCGCCGCACTCAGCATGGCCCCGACCCGTGGGACGGTCCTCCAGCTGAGGGCCGACGGCGTCGTGGTCGAGCCCGGCGGCGTGGTCGCGACGGTGCCGGCCGACTCCGGCGCCGCGTTCATCCCCGGCACGAGTGTGCTCAGCAGCGCGAACCGCGACGATCCCGCCGTCGCCGCCCGCATCGACGACGACCGCGACTGGCTGGCCGACGGCGTCGTCCCCGGCCACGGCACCCGTTACCACGCCATGGCCGAGCGGGCGCTGCTCGACCTGCGCGCGCTGACCGGCCCCACCGGCGCCCTCATGGCCGCGCCGGTCACCGCCTGGAAGCACGTCTGGCCGCGCGACGCCTCGTTCGCGGCCGCCGCGTACGCCGTCACGGGCCACGACCGCGAGGCCGCCGACGTGCTCGGCTTCCTCGCCGACGTCGCCCCCTGGGACGGCGAGTGGGAGGCGCGCTACCTCGCCGACGGCTCCGGCCCGCCCGACGACCGCCCCAAGCAGCTCGACAGCGCCGGCTGGGTGCTCTGGGCCGTGTGGCTGGTCTCGCGCGAGGTGGAGCCCGATGTCGCGGCCGAGATGCTCGAGGAGCTGCGGCCCGCGGTCATCGCCTCGGCCAACGCCATCGTCCGCTCCCTCGGCGACGACGACCTGCCCGCGCCGTCGTCGGACTACTGGGAGAAGGACGAGTCCGACCTGACGCTCGGCGTGGCCGCGCCGGCGTCGCTCGGCCTGCGTGCCGCGCTGGCGCTCGCCCCGCTCATCGACGTCGAGGACCCGTTCGTCTGGACCAACGCCGCCCGCCGGCTCGACCACGCCATCGAGCGCGAGTTCGCCCCGCACGGCTACCCGCGCACCCCGCCCGACGGCGGCGCCGACGCCGCGGTCACCTTCCTCGCCCCGCCGTTCGCCCCCGCGACGGCGCCGGTCACCGACGCCGTGCGGGCGACGGAGATCGCGCTGCGGGTGCCCAACGGCGGTCACCGCCCCGGCGAGGCCTGGCGCAAGGACGTCGACGTCGCCTGGACGCCCGAGACCGCACTGCTGGCTCTGGCCATGGCCGGCAACGGCGACCACACCGACGCCCACCGGCTGGTCACCTTCCTCGACACCTACCGCACGCCGCTCGGCTCACTGCCCGAGAAGGTCGACGCCGAGGCCGCTCCGGCCTCGGTCGCGCCGCTCGCCTGGACGTCGTCGCTGGTCCTGCTAACTCTCACCGAGCTCGAGCACGGCCTCCCCGTCGTCCCCCGAGCCCCCGATTCCCCATGATCATCGGCGATCGACCACGCCAGGACGGGTGTGTGTTCCGGAGACATCGGTGACAAAGCGTTCGGGGACATGGGCGACAGTTCGGGTTGGTTGGCTTCCCGTCTTTGCAGTGTGTGCCGTGGTTCGGCGGTGTCAAGGTCGTTCGTCCTCGCTGT
>NZ_SMKL01000010.1 GCF_004348545.1 Jiangella ureilytica
ATGACCGGGCGGTGTGTGTCCCGGCGGCCGACGGCAACGCCGGCTGTGAGACCGACCATCACACGCCGGACGAGCAGCCGGGGCCCGACCTGCCGGACACCGGTGCTGATATCACCGGGTGGTTCCTCACCGGCGGGATGGCGCTGCTGATCGGCGGCCTGGTCCTCGCCGCCACGCAGCGGCGGCGGCCGCTCGGCGGGCCGGGAGGCCCGGCGAACCTGTCCTCCTAGGACGGGACCACCATGACGGTGCCCCGCCCCTCGAGCGCGAGGGGCGGGGCACCCGTACGTAGTGGCCTGCGACTCGGTCGCGTGGACTGCCGGCTCCAGCTGGGTCGCCTTCGGTGGCCCCTGGCGACCGACCTCTGTGCCGAACGCGTGGAAGATCATCGGGATGCGGACCAGCACCTCCGGCAGGCCGGCGCCCTTGCGCTGCAGCCCGTACAGTGCGGGGCAGGCACCGTTCATGTCGACCGCCGGCGCGTGTGGGACCGACGGGACGCGGCCATGCTCGAAGCGGCGGGCCTGCCCTCGTCACGCTAGATTGGCTGCTCCGGAACTAGCTTGAGGGTGTTGCCATGCGCGATTCGGTGGCGGGCGGGCTCGCCGCCCCGGTGCAGGCGCGGGAGCGGATGCTGGCCGCGAGTTACGACTTGTTCTCTCGCCGGGGCATCCGAGCGGTCGGGGTGGACGAGGTGATCGCACGCTCCGGTGTGGCGAAGGCGACGTTCTACCGGCACTTCCCGTCGAAGAACGACCTCGTCCTCGCCTTCCTGGAACGGCGCGAGCAGGAGTGGACCATCGGCCTGGTCCGTTCGGAGTCCGAACGGCGTGGGACCACGCCGGAAGAGCGGCTGCTGGCCATCTTCGACGTCTTCGCCGACTGGTTCGTCAGCGACGACTTCGACGGATGCTCATTCATCAACGTGCTGCTGGAGATGGGATCGGCACATCCGCTGGGCGAGGCCAGCATCGAGTACTTGGAGAACATCCGCGCCATCGTGCGGGAGCGAGCCGAACAGGCGGGTCTGCGTGAGTCCGAAGAGTTCGCACGCTCCTGGCACATCCTGATGAAGGGCTCGATCGTCTCCGCCGCAGAGGGCGACGTGGACGCCGCCCGACGCGCCAAGGCCATGGCCCGGTGCCTGATCGAGCAGCATCGCTGAGGCCGCGGAGAGGACTCCGCGTCAGGCAGCACCAGGGGGCACCCGCCGCTTGTCGATGATGTACGTGGCGATCTTGACGAGCTTGGTGTTCGTGGTCTGGCTCATGCGTACGAGCAGCGCGAAAGCTTGGTCGTCGCTGAGGTTGTGGCGTTCCATCAGGATCCCCTTGGCTTGACCGATGATGTCGCGGCTGGCGACCGCGCGGGTGAGGTCGGCGATGCGCAGGGCGTCGGCAATGGCCACCGCGGCGTGTGTGGCGAGGAGCATCCCGATCTCCTCGGAGTCGTCGTCGGCGAAGGCTCCGGGGTGGCGGGAGTACAGGTTGAGACCGCCGAGGTCGCCATCTTTGACGTAGAGCTGGAACGCCATCATGCTGCGCACACCCAGCTCGACCGCTCGCGCGGCGAAACGCGGCCAGCGCGGCTCGTCGGCCAGATCTGCGGAATGCACGGTGTGCCGTTGGTAGAGCACATCCAGACACGGTCCCTCGTCGAGATCGATCTGTGCGCGGTCGACCGCTGCGACCAGATCGTCGGAGAAGATGGGCGTGCGCATGGTCGCACGGCCTTCGACGACGGAGATGCCGGCGTACTGAGCGCCGGGAACGATACTCACGGCGGCGTGCACGATGCTGCGCAGGGCGTCGCCGACCTCGGGTTGTTCCTGGAGGTGCCGCGCCATCCGGCCCATCTGGTGCGCGACGTCGGCCGGTGTGGACGGGTCCGCGTGCGTGACGGTGGACGTACGATCATCCAATCGTCGCGCAGCGACATGCTCTTGGCCCGTCGTCATCGCACACACCCCCCTCGGGTCGCTCCTGTGACCTTGAAGCAGTTTCCCCGGTCACGCGATGCCAAACGACCTTGAACGGCGCGCCTTGGCCGGGACCACGGCTGCCGCGTCGTGCATCACCTACGTAGGACCGGCTACAGCCGTGAGTGAAATCCGCCCGTCGGGGAACTGGCGGGCTCAAGGACGCCGGTTCGCTCGAGAGGACCGGCCGCCCAGGCCCCGGCGTCAAGATGGCCGCGCCGGGGCCGTCATCACCGGCTCAGTGCCGGAGACCTCCCGCGAACGGGTATGGCGCCGGCGTTGCTCTCGCAGTGTTCCACGGTTCGAGCGGCGCCGCCGGGGGAGGCGTGAACAGGGGGGCGCAGGAGTTTCGCCTCGCACCAATGGACCGCGCCCGGGCCGGGATCGAGAACGCGTGGCGAACGCGGCGGTACGGCAACCGGGTCGTGGTTCCGTGGCCGGCTTCGCCTCCGTTCAGGACGGCTGCTCGACGGGACAGTGGTATGCCGTACGACCCCCCACTTTGCTCGTGACGACCGGGGCGCCGCAGTCGCGGCAGCGCTCCTGCTTGTAGACCTTGCGTGCCTCGCTCTCGGGCAGGCTCAGCCGGTCCGGCTCATCGACGGTGATGATCCGGCCGTCCTCCACTGCCCGGGACATCATCTGTCGCAGCACAACCCACAGGTCCCCGACCTCGGACTCCGACATCGCTCGCGCCGAACGCGTCGGCGCGACTCCGACGGCATGCAGCGCCTCGCTGCGAAAGACGTTGCCGGCACCTGCGATGACTGTCTGATCGAGGAGGACCGCGCCGATCGGCCCTCGCGCACGTGCCAGGGCTCGGAGCACGCGGGTCAGGTCGGCGTCTGGACGGAGTGGGTCAGGGCCGAACCGGGACATCAGCTCAGCCACACCGAGCGGGTCGAGGATCTCGCACGTCGACGGCGCGATGAGGTCCCACGCGACGTCGTCGCCGGCCAGCCGGAGCCGCACCTGGGGCAGCGGCGGTGCGGACGGATCGGTGCTGCGAATCCACTTGCCCTGCATGCCGAGGTGGACATGCACGGATCGGCTGCTGGACAGATGAAGGAACAGATGCTTCCCGTAAGCCTCCGCCAGTTCCAGCACCGCGCCGTCGACGGCAGCCGCTCCATCGGTGAACCGCCTCTGGGGGGAGGAGGCACGAAGGGCCCGGCCCTGCAGCTCGCTCATCTCGCGCGCCAGGCGGTGGATGGTGTGGCCCTCAGGCATCGGCTCCGGTCCTCACGTCTCCCACACGAGTATTCCAGGCCTCCGGCCCTCTGCGGGCCGTAGTGATCTCGGGTGTGCAGCGGCTGCCGTCGAGGATCAGCAGCTGTGGTCGCAGATCAGAGCGCCGAGCGAGATGCCGCCCGCACGCCGGTCCGCCGCCGCACCGAGGGCCACGAGGTCGAGCAGGTCGTCGCCGCGACGACGGTGAGCGCGACTCCGGCGAGCACCACCACTCCGCCGGCGACGAGGGCGGCGGACGGCGACGGCGACCCAGGCGATGACCGGCAGGGACCCCGACGCTGAGACGGGTTCCACGTCGGACGGTCCGATCCCGAGGAACAGCGCCGTGCCCGGGGTCACGCTCTCGCCGCTGACTCGGACCGTACCCAGGGCCATGGTCTGCCTCTCGTGGCAGGGGTCAGCGGCGTTAGTCGGCCGGCTGGCCGAATTCGGGATCGAACGGGATGCGGTCGGACGGGCAGACCGTCCCGGACGGTGGCGTGACGAGGCCGACCAGGTATCGGCCGGTGGCCTCGATCACGCAGGTGCTGGGGTCCCGGCGGCTGAGATGGCCGTAGCCGTCGTGGATCAGCAGGACCGCGTTGCCGAGTCGCCGGTCCGCGAGGCGGGCGCTGGCGAGCGGCGTGTTGGGGTCGAACCGGGTGCCGATGAGCAGGATCGGATTCGGGGTGGTGGCGTTCCACGGCCCGGTGTGACGGTCCGGGCTCGCCGCCGGCCAGGACGCGCAGGGCGCGTTGATCCAGCCCACGACGGGTCCGGCGACGCGGCTGACCATCTCCAGACGTCCGACGGCCGACGGCCACGCGGCGGGGTGTCGCCGTGCCGGGGTGTCGGCGCACACGAGCGCCACGCCCTGCTCCTGGAGCGTCAGCCGGGCCTCGTCGGAGGTGGCACCTGCGGCGATGTTCGCGATCGCCGAGCCGTCGCCCTGGAAGGCGGCTTCGAGCAAGGCCGCGACCTGGGGCCAGAGAGCGGGATTGGGCAGGCCGACGAACTTGAGCGCCGTCAGCGTCTCGCCGTAGGTCAGCACACCGGGCGGATCGGCGTCGGGGGCGGGGATCGGAGCGTGGCGAAGGCGGTCGAGCAGTAGCTCGACACGTGCCGCCACCGGGCCGTGCCCGGCCAGCGCGCACCGGTCCGGGCCGGCCGTCTCGCAGAGCTCCAGGAATCGCCTGAACACCTGGTCGGTGCCGCGGAGACTGCTGGCCAGCACCGGCCCCAGGCCGGCGGCGGCCGCGGCCGAGTCGACGAGGCCGTCGAGCGCCATGGCCCGGACCCGGTTCGGGAACAGGTTGGCGTAGGTCTGGCCGATGTGGGTGCCGTAGGACTCGCCCAGGTAGCTCAGCCGTTGGTCGCCGACCAGCCGGCGGAGGTGGTCGAGGTCGCGGGCGGTGTCGACCGTGGAGATGTGGGCCAGGAGATCGCCGTTGAGCTCACCGCAGCGATGGGCGAGCGCGACCGTCTTGGCGAAGTAGCGCCGTTCCTCGGCGCCGGTGGTGGGCACCGGCAGGCCCTCCCAGAAGCCGGCGCGGGCGGCAGCGTCGTCGAAGCAGCTCACCGGGGCGCTGCCACCGGAGCCGCGGATGTCCCAGCCGACGATGTCGAAGCGGCCCTGCGTCAAAGCGTCCAAGGAGTCGCCGCGCTCGGCGACGGCGCCCACCCCGGAGCCACCGGGACCGCCGGGATTGAAGAACAGCGACCCGATCCGCTCCTCGGGGTCGCTCGCGAGATGCCGGATCACCGAGAGCGAGATCGTCGCTCCGCTCGGACGGTCCCAGTCCAGCGGTACCGGGACGCTCGCGCACTCGAGGCGGGGGCCGCAGGCGGTCCACCCGACCTGCCGGTGCCCCGAGGTGTCCACAGCGGACGGGGATCGGGCGTCCGCACTCGCCGGCATCGCGGTCGCCACCATGGCGACGGTGACGATCGCGACGGACCAGCGACTGATCCGGCCGGAGTGGCGTCGATGGCGCGGAACGCCGGACTCGTCGCGGCTCACGGTTGGTCCCATGATCCCTCCCCGGGTGCAGGACTGAACGTGATCGTCACGGTCGCAGTCCGCGCCCGGATCCGTAAGGCGGGTATCTCGCGGTTCCATGGGACGGGTTTCTGGTACCGGATCGGCGGGGGTCACCCGCCCGACGTGCCGGCGACGGCTGCGAGCCTGGATACGTCCAGCCTCGGATTCCCAGGGAGTCGTCATGGCCGGCCACATCGAGAAGGACCAGCGGGGCGAGCGTCCGACTGCCGCCGCGGCGGGCATGGCCGGGCCGGAGGCCCTCGTCCGAGGCGCGGCACTGGTGCCGTCGTCGTCGCGGGCGTAGCCTGCGTGTGATCCTTCCCCGCATGGGACGCGCCCGGCGCGCCGGTCATCGGATCGTCGAACCGCCCGGGCGCGCGCGGGCGGAGGTCGCGAGGGGCAGGTGGCCATGCTCGACGACCGCCATCATCCGACGAGCAGCATCGGCATCGCCGC
Organism: Jiangella ureilytica; assembly: GCF_004348545.1. Classification (GTDB taxonomy): domain Bacteria; phylum Actinomycetota; class Actinomycetes; order Jiangellales; family Jiangellaceae; genus Jiangella; species Jiangella ureilytica. The sequence continues at coordinate 5,706 of NZ_SMKL01000010.1, forward strand.
CAAGCCTCTGGTGCTGCGGGCGATCGCGGTGGCCGGCCTGGCCGCGGTCATTGCGTCGGCGGCCCTGGCGGCGGCGACCGGCCATGCGGTCCTGCATGCCACCCTGATGTGCTGGATCGTGCTGTCGTACGTCCTCAGCGGCGTGCTCGCCTGGTGGCACCGGCCGGACAGCCGCATCGGCGCGCTGATGATCCTTGCCGGCTTCGCCACCTTCCTCGCGACGCTGTCGTGGGCCGGCGGCCAGGTGCCGCACGCGATCGGTCAGGCCTTCGACCTGGTTCCGGTGGCACTGATCCTCCACGTGTTCCTGGCGTATCCGACCGGGCGCCTCCGCGGGCGGCTCGAGCGGGTGCTGCTGACGGTGGGCTACACGGCGGCGATCGGCGCGCAACTGGCCGTCATGCTCCTGGGTGGTCTGGGTCCGGGGCAGGTGCTGACCATGACGGACGAAGCCGCATGGGCCGGCGTGCTGCACGACGTCGAGCTGGTCGTGATCAGTGGCGTCGCGATCGGGGGTGTCGTCGTGCTCGCCACTCGCAGGAGGGCCGAGGGCCAGCCGCTGCGCCGGTCCTTGTCGCTGCTCATCGACTCGTTCGCGCTCGGCTTCATCATGATCGCGTTCCTGTTGCTCGCGGGCGTGTTCGAGGGCAGGCCGTTCCCTGTGGTGCAAGCGGTCGCGCTCGCGGCTCTCGGGTTGGCCCCGATCGCGTTCGTCGCCGGCTTGCTGACCGCCCGCCTCGCCCGTACCGCCGTCGGTGACCTGCTTCTGGCGTTGCGGGCGCCGCCGGTGGATCTGCGCGAACCGCTCGCTCGAGCACTGCGAGATCCGTCCCTGACGATCGCCTACTGGCTGCCGCAGTTCGGGAGCTGGGCCGACCAGGACGGACGGCCCGTCGTCCTGCCACCGGACGACGGCCGGAGCGCGGTGACGCTGATCGGTACGGGCGTCGAACCCATGGCCGCGCTGGTGCACGACCCGGCACTGAACGACGAGCCGGAACTGCTCGACGCGGTGCGCGCCGCCGCTTGGATCGCCCTCGAGAACGGCCGGCTGCGCGCCGAGCAACGGGCCCACCTCGACGAACTGCGTGGATCGCGGGCGCGTGTGATCGAGGCCGGCCAGAAGGAACGACAGCGATTGGAGCGCGACCTGCACGACGGAGCACAGCAGCGGCTCGTCGCCCTGTCCCTCGACCTCGGCCTGCTGGAGAGTCGGCTGGACACCGACTCGGCGGCACGCCCGGTGCTCGCTCAGGCCAAGCGCGAGATCGCACTGTCGCTGGACGAACTCCGCGACCTCGCCCGTGGGCTGCATCCGGCCGTTCTCAGCGCGCACGGCCTTGACGTCGCGCTGGAGTCCCTGGCCGCTCGGGCCGCGGTGCCCGTCCGGCTGATGGTCGACGTCGGCGGCCGCCTCGCCGAGCAGGTCGAGGTGGCCGCGTACTACGTCGTCTGCGAAAGCCTCGCCAACGTCGCGAAACACGCCCAGGCGACCGCAGCCATCGTGGACGTCGTCCGCAAGGACGGTTGTGTCGTCGTCGAGGTCGTCGACGACGGCATCGGCGGCGCGGACACCGAACGAGGCACCGGGCTGCGTGGGCTGGCCGACCGCGTCGAGGCCCTCGACGGACGCCTGCGCGTGTGGACTCCGCTGCGGGCCGGCACGCGGGTGCGGGCGGAGATCCCGTGCGGGTAGCGATCGCCGAGGACAGCGTGCTGCTGCGAGAAGGGCTGGCGCGGTTGATCGGCGACGCCGGCTTCGAGGTCGTGGCCCGGTGTGGAGACGCGGACGAGCTTCGCGATGCGATGCGCGCCCCGTTGCCGGACGTCGCCATCGTCGACATCCGGCTGCCCCCGACCCACAGCGACGAAGGACTCAGGGCGGCCTTGGACATCCGTGCGGGCCATCCCACCGTGGGCGTGCTGGTGCTGTCGCAGTACGTCGAGCTCGGGTTGGCGATGAGGCTGCTCGCCGACTCGGCGGAGGGCGTGGGATATCTCCTCAAGGACCGCATCAGCGACGTGCCGGACTTCATCGGTGCGCTGCGGCGGGTGGCTGCGGGCGGCTCGGCGATCGACCCCGTGATCGTCTCGACTCTGCTGTCGAAGCGCCGCGACGGCGATCCGCTGGCGCGGCTCACGCCCCGTGAGCGGGAGGTGCTCGAGCTGATGGCCGCGGGGAACTCCAATCAGGGCATCGCCGACCGGCTCGTGATCACCCTGCGGGCCGTCGAGAAATACGTGTCGAGCATCTTCGACAAGCTCGGCATCCCCTCGAGCGGCAGCGACTCCCGGCGCGTCCTGGCCGTGCTGCTGTACCTGCGCTCGTGATCATGGGCCCGCGGCCACACCAGAAACCCGGCCCCTGAATCGACGAGTTACCCGCCTTACCCGCGATGACGTCGGCTGCGAGCGTGGTGGCATCCCACCGCGCGCGAGGAGCCGCTCGTGAAGACCCGTGTCATCCAGGACGAGCCCGACCACGAATCGCCCGGGGCCGAACCGGTCCCCGCCGACCCGGGTCAGCCGCCTGCCGAGGCCGAGCCCGAGCGTCCGGCCGAACCACCCGCCGACGGGCGGTCGTCGCCACCGGAACCCAGCTGAGTCTCGGAGGAGAACCCCATGTCCGGTCTCGTCTCGTGGATGCGCCGACATCGTCTCGCCGCATTCTTCGTCCTCGCCTACGCCCTGACATGGTCGACGTGGCCGTTCCAGGCCGCGGGCCTCATGTCCGAGCCGATCATCGTGTCCACCGGCGCACTGATCGCCGCCCTGATCGTCATCGGTGTCACCGAGGGCCGGCCGGGCTGGCGGGACCTGGGACGAAGGATCGTGCGGTGGCGCGTCGCCTGGTACTGGTACGTGGTGGCGCTCGGGCTGCCGCTGCTGGTCCGCCTGGTCGCGACCGAGACGAACGTGGCACTCGGGGCAGCGGGCGTGCAGTGGGCCGAACTGTCATGGTCCGGGTTCGCCGCGGTGTTCGCGCTGCGGCTGGTGAACCCGCTCGAGGCACCGGTATCGGAAGAGCCCGCCTGGCGTGGTTACGCGCTGCCGCGCCAGCAGTCCACTCGGTCACCACTGGCCTCCGCGGTGATCCTCGGCGTCCTGGTCGCCGGCTGGCACCTCCCGCTCGCTGTCAGCGGCGACCTGGGGCTGATCGGACTGCCCACAACGTTCTTCATCACCATCGTCTACGTCTGGCTGTTCAACCACGCCGACGGCAGCGTCCTGCTGACGCTCGTCTTCCACGCGATGGAGGGAAGCATCTCCTACGGCGACCTCGGCTTCAGCGGAGCGGACGCGGAGCGCATGAACTGGATCTACGGGGTCTGCTGGTGGATCGTGGCTCTGGCGCTGATCGTCTTCGACCGGAGCGCCTGGCACGTGGCGCCCGGGTCGGCCCGATACCCAGTGCCCGCGTCCTCCGATCGGAGCGGACCGGGCTCGGACCGCACACCGACGACGATCGAGACCCGAGCGTAGGCGTCGTCGCGCGACGCACCGTTCCGACAGGCGACCGGGCGTCCGCGTTCATGGCCGGGGCGCCGTGGGCCCCCGCGCCGCCATCGTGGCGGGTGGTGGGCCGACCGGCAGCCTCAGCCGCCGCAGGCGCAGGCGCAGGCGCCAGGGCTCGCGTGCCGCGAGTGCGGCGGCGAGATGCCGCCGCTCCGGCGTGTCGGATTGGCGGACGAGCAGGTCGTGCTGGACCGCCACCATGTACAGGGTGTCCATGGATTCCTCTTCTCGATGGTGGTGCCGGCGCGATGGTCGAGTGCTCGCGCCGGCGTCCGGCAGGCGCGTCAGTCGGTGTCGACCTCGATGGCGACCGGGACCTGCCCGCTGATGACGTCGTAGACGGCGGACCGGGCACGGGACTGCTCGACGATCTCGCGCAGCTTCTCGGCGGGCGCATCGCCCTTGACGGTGAGCCGGACGGTGATCCGCTGGTAGCCGTTCCGGACGGTCGGGTCGAGCCCGAGGATGCCGTTGAGGTCGATGTCACCGGACACCGTGGATCGGACCTGCGTCAGCTGGATCCCGCGGGCGGCGGCGATGTTGGCCAGCCCCGCGGTGAGGCAGGACGCGAGCGCATGCAGGACGAACTCCACCGGGGTGGGTCCGTTGTCGCGTCCGACCAGCACGGCGGGGTGGTCGGCGTCGAACTGGAAGACACGCTCGTGCGTGCGCTCCTCGCCGGCGCCGAAGTATTCGTTGATCGTGCCGCGGCTGTGCGTGCCGGAGATCCACTCGTTCCGGGCACGGAACTGGAACGCGGCCGCCGCCGGTGCAGCCTTGACCGCGTCCAGCGTGGCGAACAGGGCGGCGGTGTCGACCCCGTTGCGGGTCGAGTCGTCGAGTGCCGTGGTCATGTGCTGGTTCTCCTTCGATCGGGCACCGCGCGGGCGCACGGTGCGGACAGGGCGCTCGCACTCGATGGCGAGCAGCTCAGGCCCGGGCGAGCTCACGCTCACCGGGGAGGGGTCGTGCGGCCAGCTCGGCCGACTGCTGGTCGATGGCCTGCCCGAGTTGCTTCTGCAGCTCGACGAACTCGGGTACCGGGGGATAGGCGGCCAGCGCACAGGTCAGCTCGAACACGTCACGGAAGATCTGGTCGCGTGCGGACCGGTAGCCGGCCAGCGCGGCCGGTTCGTCCCGCCGACCCGACAGCGCAGCGTGCAGTGCGCCGGCGAGCAACTCGGCGTCCCGGTACGCATCGCTCAGCCCATAGCCGGTCACCGCGTCCCGATGGACGGCGGCGTCTCCGACCAGCGCCCATCCCGGGCGGACGATTCGCGCACCAGGTTGGGCATGCGCAGCATGCCGGTCACGGGCGACGTGCGGCGGCCGCTGAGCAGACGCGCTGCCAGCTCGGGAGCGGCACGCTCCAGGAGCGCGGTGAAGGCCGCCGCGCGGGACGGCACCTGGCGGCGCGCGGCCTGCGCGTCGCGGGTCGGCGTACACACCCATACGCAGGCCTGACCGTGGTGGGTCGGGAACACGCCGGCGAGCGCCCGGTCAGCGGCGACGAGCTCGATGCCGTTCCACGGCAGGCCGTCGAAGTAGGCGTACTGTGCCGCACCGCCGTCGCCTCGATGCTCGACCACCTTCGCGCCTACCGACCGGGCCACTCTGGACCCCAGCCCGTCCGCGCCGACCACGAACCGGGCGTCGAGCTCGACCGGGGCACCGGCGTCATCGTGTCCATAGACCCCGAAGGCCCGTCCGCGATCATCCAGGCGCACGCCGTCGACGTTCACCCCGAACCGGACGTCGGCACCGGCGGCCGCCGCTGCCTCGGCCAGCACCGTGTCCAGCACGTTACGGCGGGGTGCGACCAGAACGTCCACGCCTGCCTTGTCCTTGACGCGACGGGTGACGGCTTCACCGGCAGTGGTGAACGTGACCTGGCGGATCGCCGGCGCACCGGTGGCCAGCACCTCATCGAGCAGGCCCCACCGGTGCAGCGCCAGCACGCCTGTCCGGGCGAGCTGGTGGGTCGACAGGGTGTCGGCCGGGAACACGACCCGGTCGACGACGACCACGTCGTGACCGAGCCGAGCGAGCAGCATCGCGGCGGCCGCGCCGGCGGCGCGAGCGCCGACGACGACCACGTCGTGGCGGTGGCGGTGCCTTGGCATCGTGGTGAGTCCCCCTGGGCGTCGACGTCCGGCGGCCACTGCCGCCGTTTCGTCCTTGGAGACGAGCCTCGGTGGTCCCGGGCAGGGACACATCCGTGCGATCCACGGGTCTTTGCACGGACGCCGTGTCAGTACCGCGGGACGCCGGGCTGGAGCACAATGCCTGAATGGCAGGTCGCGAGGGTGGGCTAGGGGAGCAGCTGGCCCGCACCGGCGTGACCGAGCGCGAAGCGGAGGTGCTGGCCGCGGTCTCCGAGCGACTGCGCAACCGTGAGATTGCCGAGCGGCTGCACGTCTCGGTACGGACCGTGGAGAGCCACATCGCCGCGCTCATGCGCAAGCTCGGCGTCACCGACCGCGCGGCGCTGGCCGAGATCGGTGTGGAGCTGCGCCGCGGCAGCGTCGATGGAGCGCTGCCCACGCCGCTCACCAGCCTCGTCGGCCGGACGAACGAACTGGGCGAGCTGGCCGAGCTGCTCGGCACGCACCGCCTGGTGACACTCCTCGGGCCCGCCGGGGTGGGCAAGACCAGGCTCGCCCTGCACCTGACTGCGCACCGGGCCGCGCAGGGGCCCGACGGTGCCCGACTCGCTGAGCTGGCATCGGCTGGGCCGGGCCTGGTCGGCGACACCGTAGCGCGGGCGTTGGGTGTCGTGCCGCAGCCGGGATGGTCGCTGCGCGACATCCTGCGCGAGGTGGCCGGCGGGATGCGCTGCCTGCTGCTGCTGGACAACTGCGAGCACGTCATCGCGGAGGCCGCCGAGATCGTCGCCGATCTCCTCACCGCGGGCAGGCTGCTGCGCGTGATCGCCACGAGCCGCGAACCGCTCGGCGTGCCCGGGGAGGTCACGTACCAGGTGCGTCCCCTGCCGACGCCTGCGCCGCAGGCCGCCGCCTCGGCCGCCGTCGCCGGAGCCTTCGACGCCGTTCGGCTGTTCGTCGAGCGCGCGGGCACGGTCGCACCCGGCTTCACGCTCACCGACGCCAACGCCGCGAGCGTCGCCGCGCTGTGCCAGCGCCTCGACGGGCTACCGCTCGCGATCGAGCTGGCCGCGTCCCGGGTTCGCAGCTTCGAGCCGGCCGACCTGGTCGATCACCTCGACCAACGCTTCGAACTCCTCTCCGGCGGAGCCCGGACCGCACCGCCGCGACAGCAGACGCTGCGCGGCGCCATCGACTGGAGCTACGAACTGCTGGACGACGCCGAACGGACGGTGTTCGACCGGCTCGGCGTGTTCCCCGCCGACTTCGACTACGCGGCCGCCGAGGCGGTGTGCCGGGCGGACGGGCGTGGTGCGACGTCCATGATCGCGTTGCTGCCGAGTCTGGTGGACAAGTCCCTGGTGTCGACCATGGAGCGCGCGACGCGGCGCTACCGGTTGTTGGAGACGATCCGGTTGTACGCGGCCGAGCGCCTGACCGCTTCCGGAGCCGAACCCGCGACCAGGCGGCGGCACGCCTCGCACTTCCTCGCTCTCGCCGAACAGGGCGCCGAGCGACTGCGCACCACGGACCAGCGGGTGTGGCTCGACCGGTTGAGCACGGAGCAGCCGAATCTACGGGCCGCGCTCGACCACTGCATCGTCACCGGCGACATCGAATGCACCTGGCGGTGGATCGCCGCCCTGGAGCGGTTCTGGGACACCACCGGACAGCGCCGCGAGGCTCAGGCCTGGATCCAGCGAGTGCTGGCGATGGGTCACCCGCCCGCGGCTCGCGCGGCCGTGGCCGGAGTCGCCGCTGCCAGTGCGATCCTGCAACCATCGGACTCTCGAGCCGCCTTCGACCTGGCCCGCCGGGCCGCTGAGCTCGCCGTCGGCCTGGACGCGAAGACCCGGGCGCGGGCGGCGCGGGCCGTCGGCATGGGCGCGATCTGGGTCCAGGCGGATCTGGTGCTGCCCGCGTTGAACGAGGCGCTGATGCTGCTGGGCGACGATCATCCCTGGGAGACCGCACTCACCATGCAGGCTCTGGCGCAGGCGTCCGGCGACCTCGCCGAGGCTCTTGCCTGGGGGCGACGCAGCGTGGCGTTGTTCCGTCGGGTCGGCGATCAGATGTACGCGGCCAACGCGCTGTTCATCATGGCGCAGCGTGCGATGTACGCCGGCATCGCCGATGACGAGGTGCACGCGTGGCTGACGGAGAGTCAGGCCCTCGCCGCGGCAGCCGGCAGCGAAGGGGATCGGGTGCACGCGACGGTCGGCTTCGGGCAGCTCGCCTGGCTGCGTGGCGACCGGGAGCGTGCTTCCCAGCTGATGGCGGGCTGCCTTCCGACGCTGCGCCGGCTCGGCGATCAGCGCTGCACGGGCCGAGCACTGTACATCCTCGGAGAACGGGCCTACGAGCAGCGCAGACTGGCCGACGCCGAGCGGTTGCTGAGCGCGAGCGTCGCCGCCATCGCGCTGGCCGGCCAGTCGTTCGTGCTCGTGCGAGCGCTGGAGTCCCTGGCCTCCGTGTACTCCGCGCAAGGTCGCTGGCGCCCTGCGGCCGTCATCCTCGGCACCGCGCGCACCGCACGTGAGTCGGCCAGCGCGCACATGCGGCCGATTCAGCCACCGGACGAGGAGTTGCGCCGGTCGCTGGTGCGGGTTCTGGGGAGAGCAGAGTTCGATGCCGCCCGCGCCGAAGGCGAACGCCTGTCACCCACGCAGGCGCTGCGGATCGCGTCGCCCGACAAGCTCGACGAGGCGGCCGGGTCGATCGACTAGGGGCGGCCATCGCGCTCTTCGCGCGGCTCTCGTCTGCGGAACGGATCATTGACTCCGCCGTCGGCGTGGCCGCCGTGACCGACGCCTTCGCCGACCCCGGCAACGCCGCACCTGTGACGTGATGAAGCCCAGCTCCGAGCGGGGCCATCAGACCTGCGTCTCGCCTGTACTCGTCGATGCGGTCGTGCGCTCCGCGACAGAGCTGCCATGGATGGTGCCCCGCTCGATCCCGGCCTCGATGAGGTCGAGCATGTCGTCGACGCCCCGCCTGGAGGCGTCCGGATCGGCGGGCCCGGGCCAGCTGACGAACTCGTAGGTGAGGTCCACGTCGCCGTCGGGTGCGTCGGCCAGGGTGACGGTGACCAGCTCGCGTGGTTCGTCGAACCGGAGGACGACCCGGTGCGGCGGATCGAGCTCGGCATAGGTGAAGCCGAAGGGGATCTCGGTCCCGTCGGTGTCGGAGATCATCACCGCGTCCAACCGCCCGCCCGGCCGGGCGTCGACCCGCATCCGGTCGGCGGGCGTGTGGTAGCCGGGCACGACGAACCACTGCTCGAGGTTGCGGGGCTCGACGAAGGCGGCGTAGACGAGCTTGGCGCTGGTGTGGAGGCGGCGGTGCACGGTGAACCCGCCGCTGGAGCCTTCTGGGGGTGTCTCGGACATGGGTGCTCCTTTCGGGCTGGTCAGCTGCCGGGGTTGCGGAGGGTGAGGACGACGACGCCGGAGGCGAGCGTCCGGGTACCTGTCAGGTCGAGCTTCTTGGTGAGGCCCTGATGGAGCACGAGATCGCTCTCGTCGCCGACACCGGCCAGATGGGGGTGGACCCACAGGTGCAGCTCGTCGAGCAGGTCCGCCTCGAGCAGAGCCTTGGCCACCGGACCGTAGCCGTGCATGAGGATGGGTGCGTCGTCCTCGGCGCGCAGCGCGCGGATGCTCTGGACCAGCTCGCCGTCGAGGACCTCGGTGTTGGCCCACGCCGGTTGCCCGAGCGTGGTCGACGCGACGAGCTTGGGCATGGCGTTGATCGCGTCGGCGTACGCGCCGTCCCTGTCCGGCCATGTGGCCGCGTACACCTCGTAGGTCTTGCGGCCCATGAGCAGCGCGCCCGCGGCACGCAACTGCTCCAGGGCCAGCGCGTCGGACTCGTCGTCGACGTAGTCGTAGTGCCACTTCTCCATGTGGTTGACCACGCCGTCCAGGCTGACGAACGCGGAGGCGCTGATGGTCCTGCCGATACGTGCGGTCACTGCCTCTACTCCTTCTCGTGGCGACCTGCCGCCGCCTTCGCGTGAGCCGGCGGAGGCGAGGCGCAGGCCTTCCGAATCTGTGTCCGCCGGCCAACTGTTTCCGACTGAAGCCAACTGTGTCCTATGGATACTGTTTCCGCAAGACTCAATTTTGCCGGCGCTTGCCGTCGGAGCTGTGTCGAGATCGACGCGACGTCGGCGTGGTCTTCGGATCAGATAGAGCATCTCGCCGAGGCGAGCTGTGAGAGACAACGTCGGGCAATGTGAACCCCCACCAGCATGTCCGCTGGTGGGGGCTGGCCGAGTGCGCTCCTCGCGCAGCAGGAACCCGGCGTCAGGACGACTCGAGCAGGCCGGCGATGCCCGCGGCGGGTGGCGATGCCGGCGAGGCGCCGTCGCCGTTGGCGGTGATGGTGTGCTCGTGCTGCAGCTGCGCGACAGTGAGCTCGAGGATCAGCCGGTCGCGGCGCTCCATGACCTCCGCCATCAGCAGGGTCAGCTCGTCGGGGCCGAGCCGGCCGCCGGCGGGCAGCCGCCGCTGGATCGGCGCCCAGGCCGCCTGGGCCATGGGGGTGAGCAGGACCGGCCCGCGGTCGGTGACGTACTGGAGTTCGCGCATGGCCCACCAGGCGGAGTCGTGGCTGGGATGCTCGTCGCCGGTCTCCAGTACCGGGGGCAGCGGCTGCCCGACGGTGATCGGCAGGAAGATGCCCGTGCAGGGCGTGGCCATGCTGGTCCAGGCGACGGGCGGCAGCGCATCGGCCGCCAGCTCCACCACCATGCTCGCGGCGGTCGACCCCTGCGCGATGCCGGGGTGCAGGCAGACGGTGCGCTGCAGCGGCGTCCCGTCGGGCGGCGGGGCGTTCACAGTGCCGGACGCGAAGTGGTCGCGCAGGTAGCGCATGAGGTCCGGCACGCTGAACTCGTCGTTGCCGGCGAGCAGGCGGCAGCCGACGCCGTAGCGCGGCTCCGTCCACGGACGCGACTCGCGGTCCTCGTAAGCGGCGCGGAAGTCGAGCTTCGTCGCCGCGGGCGCGGTCCAGTACCCCATCTCGCGCGCGTGTTCCTCCAGGCCATCGGAGCACTCGTCCCAGTCGTCCTCGATCGTCACGAGATTCGCGATGACGGCGCCGCGGGTGGTCCGGCGGGCCACCCAGTGCCGCCGCGAGGTCTCGATGACCCAGGCCTCGGTGGCGTCGGCGACGATGAAGCTGTTGTGGTAGCGGCGGTCCGTACCGTAAGCGGCGGAGCCGCCCTGGCCGTGGCGCTCCAGCAGCTCGGTGATGACGCGCTTGGCCTCCGCCGCGGTGGCACCGCGCTCCAGGCCGAGGCGGACGAGGTCCATGCCGAGCAGTCCGGTCTCCGGCACCGGATCGTGCGTGTAGATGGCCTCGTTGCCGATCGCCACCCCGGCCTCGTTGACGCCGTGCTCGAAGCCCCACAGCCACCAGGGCCGGCTTCCGAGGACGGCGAGCGTGCGCGGCGCCTGGGGGATGGTGAGGTACTGGCACCGCACCGTGGATCCGGGCTCGTGCACGGCGGCCGGCACGTGGGTGAGGGGCTGGCACTCGAGGCCCGGCCGGTCGCTGTTCTTGGCGAAGATCGCGCGGCGGTCGCCGGGCGGTCCGGTGAAGGCCACCATGGTGTCGCACGACGACAGGTAGCGGGAGTGATCGGCCACGGCTCGGGTCCTCCTCGAAGGCGGGGATGGGTCAGGCGGTCGTGCTCGGCTCGACCGGCGGCTGCTGCCGGGTCTGCCGGGTGAGTCCGGGCTCGAAGACGTCCGTCGGGGCCGGGCCCGCCGGGACGGCGTCGAGGTAGAAGGCGTTCTTGTCGGCGGCGCCCCAGACGTTCGTGCTCTGCACCGACTCGGTGGCCGACAGCAGTCCGAGCAGCCCGGCCTCCGTCTCGCGCCAGCCGGCCTCCGTCGCCTTGCGGGCGGCGGCCTGGTCGCCGGCCACGACGGCGGCGAGCAGGTCGTCGTGCTGGTGAGCGAGCAGGTGCCCGGGGACGCCGAGCTTCAGGGCGAGGTAGCGGAAGCGCAGGACCAGCTGGTTGAGCCGCGTCATGACGTCGGCCTGCAGCTGATTGTCCTGGCCGCGCGCCAGGCCTACGTGGAACTGCCAGTCGCCGCGCACCCAGCCGTCGGAGGTCTCGCCGGCGCGGTCGGTCTCGGCGCCGTGGCGGGCCTGGGCCTGCAGCTGCTCCAGCCGGGCGTGCGCCAGCGGGTCGGCGGCGGCCTGCTCGGTGACCTGCGCCTCGAGACAGCCGAGCAGCCGGCAGGTGTCGCGGACGTCCTTGAGCGTCACCGGCGCGACCCGATAGCCCGATCGCGCCTGGACGGCGACGAGGTTCTCGAGCTTGAGCCGCAGCAGCGCCTCGCGGACCGGCGTCTTGCCCAGGCCAACGCGCTTGACCAGCTCGTTCTCGGTGAAGGCCGTGCCCGGCGGCATCTCGACGGTCACGATCGACCGGCGGATCGCCTGGTAGGCGTCGTCGGCGTTGGAACGGGCGATCCGCTCGGGCTCCATGCGTCGCCAGTGTAGGCCAGAATCCGGGGTGGTGACACGCTGGCTCATGCCGGTTAATATATCAGTTCTCATACCTGGTGTACCAGAGGGAGGACATCGTGCGTCGCGTCATGAAGCTCGTGGTTTCAGCGCTCCTCGTGGGCGTGGTCACCGCCTGCAATGCCGGCGGCACGTCGCCGGCGGGCGGGGAGGACGGGCCGTTCACGCTCGTCTGGGGCAAGGAGACCGATCCGGCCGGCATCAACCCGCTCAAAGCCGGCGACATCCACGCCTTCGAGATCTTCAGCCTGGTCTACGAACCGCTGACCCAGCCGTCGGAGGACCTCGACGTCGGTCCGGGGCTGGCGGAGACATGGGAGGAGACGTCGCCCACGACGTGGCGGTTCACGCTGCGCGACGACGTCGCGTTCTCCAACGGGCGCGAGCTCACCTCGGCCGACGTCGTCGGGACCTGGGCGGCGCTGAAGGAGCTCGACGTGCGCACTGGGTCGTTCCCGAACGTCGACACGATGACGGCCGTCGACCCGCTCACCTTCGACGTCCAGCTCACCGCGCCGATGCCGGACCTGCCCTCCCGCATGGAGCTGTTCTGGGTGCTGCCGGCCGAGGAGCTGGCCGCCGGGACGTTCAACCCGGACGAGGACCTGCTGGGCACCGGCCCGTTCGTCGCAGGCGAGCACGTGTCCGGGGTGTCGTGGACCTTCGAGGCGAACCCGCACTACTGGCGGGACGACCTGCGCCAGGTCGACCGGGTGGAGATCAAGTTCATCCCGGACGACGCCTCCCGCCTGGCCGCGCTGCGCACCGGAGAGATCGACTTCACCATGTCGTCGAACCCCGACGTGCGGACCATCCTGGAGGGCGACCCGGCCCTCGAGGTGACCGTGCAGGAGACGACCGACCTCTACTACCTCTCGCTGAACTCCACGTGGACCGGCTCGCCGTTCCTGGACCAGCGGGTCCGGCAGGCGGTCGCGCTGGCCATCGACCGGCAGCAGATCATCGACACCGCGCTCGGCGGCATCGGCGAGCTCACCGCCATCACGCCGCGGGCGTTCGCCGACGCCTGCGACCCGGCCGGCGTTCTGGGTGCCGAGGGCCGCGACGTGGACGGGGCGAAGGCGCTGCTGGCCGACGCCGGTGTGGACGAGCTCGACTTCCGGCTCACGGTGGTGCCCGCGTTCGGCGCTCTGCGCGGCCCGCAGATCGCCCAGGTGATCCAGCAGAACCTCCAGGAGATCGGCCTCCAGGCGGAGGTCGGCGTGCTGGACGGCGGGGCGTGGCTCGAGGAGACGTTCACCAACGGCACCTTCGACGCCACGCTGAACTGGTTCACCGGCGGCGGCTCCACATCGCACCTGCTCTCCTACATGGACCCCGAGCGCGCACCGATCCTGGCGCACCTGGTCGGCGACGACCCTGCCACGATCGGGCTGGTCCGCGAGGCTCTGGCGCTGCCGCCCGGCGAGGAGCGCGCCGCGGCCGTCGCCGCCGCCTGCGAGAACCTCAACGAGCAGGCGTTCTTCATCCCGCTGGCCACCAAGCCGACGGTGATCGTCCACCGCACCGACCGCGTCGAGCCGGTCCTCAACCCGATCGAGCCGGTGCAGATGACCTTCCGCCGGCTGGCCGAGTTCGGCCGGGCGTCGTGAGCGGCGGCCTCGGGCACGCCGGCCTGGTGCTGGCCCGGGCGGTCGCGACGATGCTGGCCGTCACCGTCCTCGTCTTCTTCGCTCTGCACGCGGTGCCGGGCGGGTTCGAGTCGGTGTACCTGGGCACGAGCGCCAGTGAGACCAGCCACGCCACGGTGCGCGCGGCGCTGGGCCTGGACCGGCCGCTGCTGGAGCAGTACGTGAGCTGGGTGGGCGGGATCGTCACCGGCGACCTCGGCACGTCGCTGCTCAGCTCGCGGCCGATCGTCGACGAGCTGGCGGTGCGGCTGCCCGCCACCGCCCAGCTGGCCGTCCTGGCCACGGTCATCTCGGTCCCGGCCGGCGCGGCGCTGGGGATCGCGGCCGGGGTCGCGAACCTGCGCGGGCGAGCGAGCGGGCTGGGCCGGGTGGCCGGCGCGCTGTCGGCCAGCGTGCCCGACTTCGTGGTCGCGACGGTCCTGGTGTTCGTGGCGTCGCAGGCCGGCTGGCGCATCGTCGGCTCGTCGTACGTCCCGTTCGCCGAGGACCCGGTCGGCAGCACCGTCCGGATGCTGCTGCCGGCGCTCTCGCTGAGCTTCTTCGCCACCGGCATCGTCGCCCGCACCACCCGCGACGCCGTGCTGGCCGTCCGCGCGGAGCCGTTCATGACGATGGCGATCGCGCGGGGCGAGTCGACCTGGCAGATCGTGCGCCGGCACGTGCTCCGCAACGTCGCCAACCCGATCGTCACCGTCGGCGCCGTGAACGTCGGCTACCTCCTCGGAGGAGCGTTGATCATCGAGCGCGTCTTCGCCATCCCCGGCGTGGGGGAGTACGCCGTCAACGCCGTCAACTCGCGGGACTACCCGGTCGTGATGGCGACGGTGGTCCTCGGCGCGGCTGCGTTCGTCGTCGCGAACGTGCTCGCCGATCTCGCCGGCGGGTTCGTCGACCCGCGGCTCGGCGCCCGGCGGAGGGCGGCCCGATGACGCGCGCCGTGCTGACCGGGCGTACCGGGCGCGGGGGCGACGGCGTCACCGTCGTCGCCGTGGTCGTGCTGGCCGTGCTGGTGGTGAGCGGGTTGGCCGGGCGGTTCGGCGTGTTCGGCGACCCGGCGGAGCTGGGCGAGCGGCTTGCCGCGCCCTCGCTGCGCGCTCCGCTCGGCACCGACGACCTCGGCCGGTCGATGCTGCCCCGGGTGGCGGAGGCCATCGGCAACACGCTGCTACTGGCGCTGGTCGCGGTGGCACTGGCGACGGTCGGCGCCACGCTGCTCGCGGTCGCAGCCGGCTATCTCAAGGGGACGGTCGACCGGGTGGTCGTCGCGCTGGCCGACGTCCTGTTCTCCTTCCCGGGACTGCTGTTCGCCATCCTGGTGGCCGCCGTCCTCGGGCCGGGCCGGCCGGCTGCGGTGGCGGCGATCGTGCTGGTGACCCTTCCGCTCATGGTGCGGGTGTTCCGGCAGGCGGCGATGGCGGTCGCCGAGCGCGACTTCGTGGTCAGCGCCGAGATCAGCGGCGTGCCCGCCTGGCGGATCATGGCCGTGCACGTCGTCCCGAACATCGCCGGGCCGATCGTCGTGCAGGCCACGTTCGCGGTGTCCGTCGCGATGCTGGTCGAGAGTGCACTGAGCTTCCTCGGCCTGGGCGTGCAGCCGCCGGCGGCCTCGCTGGGCTCGCTGGTGTCCGGCGGGCTCAACGCGCTGTCGATCGCGCCCTGGCTGGTGTTCGTGCCGGGAGCCGTGCTGGTGGCCGCGATCACCGCCA
Source organism: Jiangella ureilytica (assembly GCF_004348545.1). Lineage (GTDB taxonomy): Bacteria > Actinomycetota > Actinomycetes > Jiangellales > Jiangellaceae > Jiangella > Jiangella ureilytica. The sequence continues at coordinate 21,228 of NZ_SMKL01000010.1, forward strand.
CCAACCTCGTGGGCGATGGCCTGCGCGACCGTCTCGACCCGAGAGAAGTGAGGGCACTGCGATGACCCTGCTCGACGTGCGCGACCTGGCCGTGCGCTACGACACACCGCACGGCGTCAGCCAGGCGCTCGACGGCGCCTCGCTCACCGTCGCGGCGGGTGAGCTCGTCGCCGTCGTCGGCGAGTCCGGCTCCGGCAAGAGCACGCTCGGCATGGCGGTGCTGGGGCTTCTCCCGGCGAGCGCGCAGCGCGTGGCAGGGGACCTGCTGGTGGACGGCTCGAGCGTGTTCGGCCTGGCCCCGGCGGAGCTGCGCGGCCTGCGTCGCACCCGGCTCGGCCTGGTGCTCCAAGACGCGGCCGGCTCGCTCGACCCGACACGCCGCATCGGCCGCCAGCTCGCCGAGCACCTGGACCGGCCCGGCCACGCGGCCGTGCTGAGCCGTCTGGAGCAGGTGCGGCTGCCCGACGTGGAGCGCGTCGCGCGCAGCTACCCGCACCAACTCTCCGGCGGGATGGCGCAGCGTGTCGCGATCGCCATCGCGCTGGCCCGGTCGCCAGGACTGCTCGTGGCCGACGAGCCCACGGCCGCGCTCGACACCGAGATCAAGCACGACGTGCTGCGCCTGCTGGCGGACTCCTGCCGTGAGCGACGCACGGCGCTGCTCGTCCTCACCCACGACCTCACCGGCATCGCGGCGTACTGCACCCGCCTGGTCGTCATGTACGGCGGCCGCGTGGTCGAGACCGGCCCGCCGGAGGAGGTGCTGGAACGACCTCGGCACCCGTACACGCGGGGGCTGCTCCACGCCGTCCCAGGGCAGGAGACCGTAGGCGGCACGCTGCGGTCGATCGCCGGATCGCCGCCGGTTCTCACCGGGCCGTCGGCCGGCTGCGCGTTCGCCCCGCGGTGTGAGTTCCGCATCGACCGGTGCGGCGGCGTGCGGCCCGAGCCATCGGACGATGCCGCCCGCGTCCTCTGCCACCGCGACGGCGAGCTCGACGCCGTCGTGACGCTGCACGAGGCCCCGGAGGTGAGCCGATGACCACGCCCGTCCCCACCGCTGAGCTCCGCGGCGTCGACCTGGACTACCGGTCCGGGCCGCCCTGGGCGCGGCAGCTCAAGCGCGCCGTCAGCGGCGTGAACCTCACAGTCGCGCCCGGTGAGACCGTCGGGCTGGTTGGGCAGTCGGGCTCGGGCAAGACCAGCGTCGGCCGGTTGCTCCTCGGCCTGCTGCGGCCGACCGCCGGCGCGGTGCTGTTCGAGGGCCGCCCCATCGACGACGAGCGACGCCGGCACCGCGGCCGTCTGCAGGCGGTGCTGCAGAACCCGTCGTGGTCGCTGAACCCGCGGCTGCGCTGCGAGACGTCCGTCGCCGAGCCGCTCACCGTCGCCGGGACGGTGCCGGCCGACGAGCGGCACCGGCGGGTCCTGCACATGCTCGAACAGGTCGGCCTCGACCCGGGCGTGGCCGGCCGGTTCCCGCATCAGCTCTCGGGCGGGCAGCAGCAACGCGTGGCCATCGCCCGCGCCCTGGTCTCCCATCCGGCGCTCGTGGTGTTCGACGAGGCCGTGAGCGCGCTCGACGTGTCCGTGCAGGCGCAGATCCTCAACCTGGTCCGGCGGCTGCAGGACGAGGTCGGTTTCGCAGCGCTGTTCATCTCGCACGACCTCGCCGCCGCCCGGTACGTCTCGCACCGCGTCGCCGTCATGTGGCAGTCGGAGATCGTCGAGGTGGCCGACGCGACGGCGCTGTACCACCATGCGGACCACCCGTACACCCGGTCGTTGTTCGGGCTCGAGCCCGGTGCCGCGGGCCGTCACTGAAGAGGGAGGGACCATGCCGGAGATCGAACGGGACGGCACGCGGATCCACTACGACGACGTGGGCAGCGGCGAGGCGCTGCTGCTCATGCACGGCGGGATCGCCAGCGCCGAGTACTGGCGGCTGGCCGGCTACACCGACGCGCTGGCCGGGGACTTCCGGCTGCTGATGCCGGATTTCCGCGGACACGGGCGAAGCTCGCTGTTCCGCGACCCGTCGCGGTACGGGATCCCGCACGACGTCGCCGACGTGCTGGCCGTGCTCGACGCCGCCGGGGTGGAGCAGGCGACGGCGTGCGGCTGGTCGTGGGGCGGCACCGTGGGGCTGGCGCTGGCCGCGACACACCCGGACCGCGTGCGCGGCGTCGTGGCCATCGGGTCGTCGGGCCGGCACGGCCGGTTCACGGACCTGCCTGCCGGCTTCGGCCGGTTCGCCGACACCGCCGCCCGGATCCGCGCCGAAGGGCTGGCGCCCGCCGCGTCGGACGTGGAGCGGCTGGGTGGGCGGGCCTGGCTGCGGGAGACCTTCCTGGGCGCCGACGCGGCGGCGATCCACGCGTGGTACCTGGGCCAGTTGACGGCGCCGCCGCTCCGCCGGTCGCTGGCGCAGCTGCGGCAGCCGGTCCGGTTCATCGCCGGTGAGGACGAGGTCGCGGTCCTGGACTTCCCCGACCCGTTGTTGCCGCCGCAGGCCGAGCTGCGGGTCCTGGTCGGCGAGAACCATGTGTCGACCTTCCTCCGCCTCGACGTCGTGGTCCCGGCGCTGCGGCAGCTGGCGTCGTCGGCGCCGACGACGCCGGCTGCCGACGTCCGTTCCGGATGACGAGGACCGGCGCCACCGCCGATGTGACACTGGAGCCTCGAGCCGTCCCGGCCGGGCGGCCTGAGCGATCGGGCGGGTGGTACGGGTGGGCCAGGACGATGCGACGGCGGCAGCGAACGAGCCGCCGGTCCCCCCGGCGCTCGCCGCGTTCATGGCGACGGGATGGGCCGACGGCGACGACCCGGGTGAGCTCGCGCCGGTGGCAGCCTGGGCCGCGAAGCGCAGGGCGGCGCTGACCGAGCGGTTCCCCGGCGAGCGGCTGGTCGTCCCGGCCGGTGCGCCCACGAGCCGCAACGTCGACGTCGACCACCGGTTCCGCGCCGACAGCGCCCACGTGTACCTGACCGGAAACCAGGCCAGCGACGCGGTCCTGCTGATGGACGACGGCACGGCGACGCTGTTCGTGCGGCCGCGGGCGCCGCGGTCGGAGCAGGAGTTCTGGCGCGACCGCCGCTACGGCGAGTTCTGGGCCGGGCGCCGCCCGAGCCTGGCCGAGACGCAGCACCGGCTCGGCCTGGACTGCCGGCACCTCGACGAGCTGCCCGCGGCGCTCGCGTCCGGGCCGCCGGCCCGGCTGCTGCGTGGCGTCGACCCCAGGGTGGACGCGCTGGCCGGCACCCTGTCCGACGCGCCGGGGCGGGACGCGGAGCTCGCCGCGGCGATCTCGCAGCTGCGGCTGGTCAAGGACTCCTGGGAGGTCGAGCAGCTGCGCGCGGCCTGCGCCGCCACCGCGCGCGGCTTCGAGGACTGCCTGCGGGAGTGGCCGCAGGTCCTCGCGCACGGCGAGCGCTGGATCGAGGGGACGTTCTGGCGCCGTGCGCGGGTCGAGGGCAACGACGTCGGGTACACCTCGATCGTGGCCTCCGGGCCGCACGCGACGACGTTGCACTGGATCGACGACGACGGCCCGGTGCGGCCGGGTGAGCTCCTTCTGCTGGACATGGGCGTCGAGACCCGGTCGCTGTACACCGCGGACATCAGCCGGACCCTGCCGGTATCGGGCCGCTTCACCGGCCTGCAGCGCGACCTGTACACGCTCGTGCTGCGGGCGCAGGACGCCGGCATCGCCGCCGTACGGCCGGGCGCGCGGTTCCGGGCCTACCACGAGGCGGCCATGACGGTGCTGGCGCACGGGCTCGCCGACCTCGGCCTGCTGCCGGTCAGTGCCGAGCAGGCCCTCGACCCGGAGTCGGCGCTCTACCGGCGCTGGACGCTGCACGGCAGCGGCCACATGCTCGGCCTCGACGTGCACGACTGCACGACGGCGCCCGCCGCCGCGTACGCCGACGGGACGCTCGAGGCCGGCAACGTGCTGACTGTCGAGCCGGGGCTCTACCTGCAGGCCGACGACCTGCTGGTACCCGAGGAGCTGCGCGGCATCGGCATCCGCGTCGAGGACGACCTCCTCGTCACCGACGCGGGCGCGGAGAACCTGTCCGCCGCCCTGCCGCGCGAGCCCGGTGCCGTCGAGACCTGGATGGCCGGGCTGCTGCGTTGACGAAACTCGTCCTCACCGAGCCCGCAGGTGCCGCTCGAACCAGCTGAGCATGCGGGCGGCGAGGTCGACGCGGGCCGGCAGGCGGCGCACGCCGTGGCCCTCCTCGGGGTAGACGACGAGTTCGGTCTCGACGCCGTGGTCGCGCAGGGCGGTGTGGAACTCCGCGGCCTGGGTGGGCGGGGTGCAGCGGTCGCGGGCTCCGGCGACCAGCAACGTCGGCGTGCGGACGGCGCGGGCGTGCCTGACGGGGCTGCGCTCGTGGTAGCGGCCGCCGGCGGCGTAGGGGTCGTCGTCGAGGAAGAGGGCGTCGAAGTGGCCGATGTTAGACGTGAGGTGCTGGCTGTACCAGTTCGTCACCGGGGCGACGGCGACGGCGGCGGCGAACCGGCGGTCCTGGGTGACCAGCCAGCACGACATGAAGCCGCCGTAGCTGCCACCGGTGACACCCAGCCGGGCCGGGTCGGCGATGCCGCGTGCCACCAGGTCGTCGACACCGGACAGGATGTCGTGGGTGTCGGCGCCGCCCATGTCGCCGTAGACGGCGCCGGCGAACTCCTGGCCGCGTCCGGACGACCCGCGCGGGTTCGGGTGCAGGACGGCGAAGCCGCGGCTGACGAGTAGCGGGGTGTAGTCGTAGCCCATGCGCCAGCGGTTGCGGTACGCCCACACCGGACCGCCGTGCACCAGCACGACCAGCGGGAACGGGCCGTCGCCGGCAGGACGGCACAGCACGCCCTCGATCTCCAGCCCGTCCGGGGCGGTCCACCTCACCGCCGCCGCGGTCCCGGCCACCGACGCCAGCCACTCCGCACCCGGATCAGTCAGCGCGGCCAGCTCGGCCGGGGCGCCGCCGGGCGCGACGAGCGTGACGGCGGGCGGCCGGTCATAGCGCTCGAGCAGGAGCGCCGCCGTGCCGTCGGGCGCGAACGCGGCCTCGGGGTAGCGCGCGCCGGAGGACGCGTCGGTGGCGAGCAGCTCGGTGCGGGCCCCGGTCTCGGTGTCGTAGACGCCTGCGACGGTGTCCATCCCGCGCACGCCCACGTAGCCCAGGCGCCGGTCGTCGAGCCACTGCAGCCCGGTGACGTCGACGCCGCCGGTGTCGGCCGCCACGACCGCTCCGGACGCCGGGTCGACCAGCCTCAGGTCGCCGGCGACGATCCACCGGTCGCTGGACAGCGCCTCGACGACCGCGATGCGGCGCCCGCCCGGCGAGCCGGCCGGCCAGCCGAGCTGGGACTGCGGCTTGTACACGACCTCGGCGCCGCCGCCGGTCACGTCCACCGCCACAAGGGCGGCGGTGTACCAGGCGCCCTCGCCGGGGTCGCCCTCGGACGCGACGGCGACGATGCTGTCCGGGCCCAGCCAGGCCGCCTCCCAGACGTTCAGCCCGTGCGGCGACACCCGCCGCACCGTCGCTCCCGCGACGTCGTAGACCCAGGCGCTGCGCCAGGCCGACTCCTCGCCGCCGTCAACGGTGGGCAGCCAGCCCGGGCCGTCGTCGGACCGCACGGAGTGCGTCCCGGAGCCCTGGCCGCCGGCGAGGTCGGCGCCCAGACCCGCGACGCCCAGCAGGATCCGACCGCCGTCGGGCGACCAGGCGCAGTACTCCACCGTGCCGTCGGGTCGCGGCGCCGAGACGGCCTCGCCCAGCCCGTCCCGCAGCAGGTACAGGCCGAACACGCCCTCGTCGGCCCGGTCGGACAGAAACGCGATCGTGTTCCCGTCCGGCGACCAGCGGGGGCAGCGGTCATTGCCGGGGCCGCCGGTCAGCACGCGCAGGCCGTCGCCGTCCGCCACCGCGACCCTGGTCGACCCCAGGCCCTCCAACTTCTCCAGGACGGTGCCGGTGACGGCGACGGCGCGGCCATCGGGCCGCAGCGAGGGCTCCGCTACGCCGGTCACGCGGCCGAACCCGGGCTCCAGCCAGCGCCGGAAGAACTCCTCGACGTTGCGGTAGGTGTCGCCGTCGCGGATGTCGCGGTCCATGGTCACTCCGGTGCCGAGATGATCGGACGGACGGGCAGAGCGTCGCGGTCGACGACGACGCCGTCCTTCATGACGTCCACGATGCGGCGGTAGTTCCGCACGTCGTCGAGCGGGTCCCCGTCGAGGATGAGCAGGTCGGCCCGCTTGCCGGGTTCCAGGGTGCCCAGCTCGTCGCCGACGTGGTACGCCTCCGCGGTGTAGCGGGTGGCGGACAGCAGCGCCTCCATCGGCGCCATCCCGAGCTCGGTCACCGCCTCGAGCCAGTAGAAGTGACCTTCGCCGAAGTGCTGCGAGTGGTCGACGACGCCACGCAGCCGGGCCAGCGCCGGATGCCTGCGCAGCCGGGGCCCCATCAGCGCGCCGTCGACGGTGAGCAGCAGGCGGGCGCCCGCGTCGATCAGCCGGCGGTCGTTGCCGGCGGCGGCCGGGCTGAGGCCGACCGTCCGCCACCACTCGGGGCCGTGCTCCTGGACCCAGGCCCGGTACCGCTTCGTCGGCACGATCGCGGCGATCGGCAGGCCGCGGCCGGCAATGGCCGCGACGAGGTCGTCGGGCATCGGCTCCTTGCCGGTGATGTTGCCGTGTTGGAGCAGGTCGGCACCCGCCTCGATCTCCATCCGCAGGCTCTCGACGGTGATGGTGTGGGCCTGGACGGTGATGCCGGCCCGGTGCCCCTCCTCGACGATCGCCCGCTGCGCCGTCTCGGAGAACAACAGCACCGGGGTCGTGTGTCCGCAGGCGCCGTACTTGATGAAGTCGACGTCCGAGCGCTCGATGTACTCCCGGACCCGCCGGCGGATGCCGTCGGCGGTCAGCCACATCAGGTCCTGGCCGACGCCCTGCTCCCATTCCCGGTTGACCCGGTCGACGATCTCCGGCCCGAGGAAGTCGCCCGGCGACTGGAAGTCGGAGGAGAACGGCCCGCCGAAGCCGATGATGTTGCCGGCGACGAACATCCGGCTGCCGACGATCTCGCCGCGGTTGATCCGGTCGCGCACGGCGGTCAGCGGCCGGAGCGGACCCCAGGTGTCGAACACCGTGGTGATGCCGGCCTTCAGCGCGACCTGCGCCGCCTCCTCGACGACCTGGTCGTAGCGGCCCTCGTGCTCGAGGATGACGTCCGGGAACGCGGAGAACAGGTGCGCGTTCGCGTCCATCAGGCCGGGGACGACGTGCCGCCCGGTGGCGTCGATCATCGTCGCCGAGCCGGGGAGCACCGTCTCGCGGGCCGGTGTCACCGACACGATCCGCTCGCCGTCGATCAGCACGACGGCGTCGCGCAGCGGCGGGCGCCCGGTGCCGTCGACGACGGTGGCGCCGGCGATGGCCGTGAGTGTCATGAGAGCCCTCCTGTCGTTCGCCGTCACTGCTCGAGCACCCGAAGGCTGGTCGCCACGGGCCCGCGGTACTGGATCTCCGCCTCGGCCCCGCGGAGGAACCAGGGTTCGCTGGCGTTGGACACCGGCACGAGGTCGAGCTCGCCGATGATCGCCCGTTCCGCCTCGTTCCAGGCCGCGCAGGCGTCGGGCGGCGTCATCGTGATCGCCTCGGCGGCGAGCCGGTCGTACTCCGGGTTGTCCAGGTGCATGATGTTGAGGCCGTCCGGCGGCACCGGGCCGGACAGGTAGGGGACCATCTGGCTGGGCAGGATGAACTCCCAGCCGGAGAGGTAGACGTCCCAGTTGCTCGTCTGGTAGAGCACCTCGGTGGCCGCCGTGGAGCTGTAGCCGGGCAGTTCGACCTGCACGCCGATCGCCTCCCACTGCTGGGCGAGGTACTCCGCGGTCGGCCGCTGGTACTCCGACGTGACGGTGAAGTACACCAGGTCGATCGCCAGCGGGCGGCCGTCCTTGGTCCGCGTGCCGTCGGGGCCGCGGACCCAGCCGGCCTCGTCGAGCAGCGACTCGGCCGCCGCCACGTCGTACTCGGGCACCAGGCCGTCGGCAGTGTCGGCCGCGCAGACCGAGAAGTCGAACGGCAGCAGGCCGGTCGCGGCGCTGCCGTGGCCGCCCGTGCTGACCTTGACCACCTCGGCGAGGTCGATCGCGCTCACGAGGGCCTCCCGGACCCGACGATCGGCGAGGATCCGCTCCGCGGAGTGGTTGAACGACAGCCACGAGCCGCTGGTCTCCCAGTCGACGCGCTCCAGCGGCGCCGCGTCGAGCCTGTCCACGTCGGGGCCGGTGACCTGGGCGAGGTTCAGCTCGCCCGCGAGCAGCAGGTTGGCCGTGGTGGTCGCGCTCTCGATGAACCGCACCACCACGGTCTTCGGCACCCCGGGCTCCGCGGTCGTCGCGCCCTCGGGTCCCCAGGCGTAGTCGTCGCGCCGCGTGAACGTGGCGCTCTGACCGGGCACCACCTCGGTGAGCACGAACGGGCCGGTGCCGTCGGAGCCGGCCTTCAGCAGCTCGCGGTCGCGCATGCCGTTGGCGCAGACGATGGGCAGCCGGCCGATGGTCTCGAGCAGGAACCCGTACGGCTCCGCCGTCGTGACCTCCACCGTGCCGGACGTGTCGTCGCCGGTCGCCGTCACCGGGACCGTCGGCGTGTGGAAGCCGTACATGGCCGACTGGTTCGCCGGGTCGCTGACGTAGGCGATCGCGTCGGCGACCTGGCCGGCGGTCAGCGGCGAGCCGTCGGAGCAGGTGACGTCGTCGCGGAGGGTGAACGCGGCCGACGACGCGTCGACCGTCCACTCCGCGGCCAGGCCGGTCACGAACTCGCCGTTGGAGCGCTGGTTCACCAGCGAGTCGTAGACGAGGTAGTTCAGGGCGGTGATCCCGGCGCCGGTGGCCGGGTACGGGTCCCAGCTGTCCGGCGCGTAGTTGAACGCGATGGTCAGGGTGCCGTCCGTGGCGTAGCTCGCTTCGCCGGGGGAGGCGGACGAGCCGGACGGGCCGGACGACGCGCCGCACGCGGCGACGAGCACGGTCGTCAGCAGGGCGAGCGGCGGCAATGGCGACCGCGGCATGGCGATCCTCCTTCAGCAGCGTGGCTGGCCCCTGACTGTAGGGACGGCGACGGCGCCCGGATATGCTCTGCGGCCGCAAAGACGGCGGCCCGATTCGCGCGATCCGCGAACCGGTGGGCCGGGTCCGGCGGCTCAGTCGGCCGGGCGGCCCATCACGTCGCGCAGGACCCGCAGCGTGTTGCCGCCCAGCACCTTGCGCACGTCGTCCTCGGCGAAGCCGCGCCGCAGCATCGCCTCGGTGACCTTCGGCAGGTCCGACGGCCGGGCGACCTCAGCCGGCGCCGTGCCGGTGGGGAGGCCCGGCGGAAGGATCCAGCCGCCGAACACCTGCTGGTAGTAGTCGTCGATGAAGTCCGGCCCGAGGCCGACGTGGTCGATGCCGGCGGTCTCGGCGACGTGCTCGATGTGGTCCACGACGCGGTCCGCCGTCGGTGTGGTGGCGTCGATGAAGAACGGGATGGCCGCCGCGATGCCGACGACGCCGCCGAGCTCGGCGATCCGCTTGACCTGGGCGTCGCCGAGGTTGCGATGGCTGTCCGTGAGCGCGAGGCAGGCCGAATGGGTGGCCAGCAGCGGCCGGGTGGCGCGGTCGAGCACGTCCTCGACGCCGGCCAGGCCGAGGTGGCTGATGTCGAAGACGACGCCCAGCCGCTCCATCGCGGTGAAGACCTCGACTCCCTCGGGCGTGAGCCCGCCGCGCGACGTGTCGTCCAGGCCGCTGCCGTCGGCGAGGAACGTGCGGCCGAAGTGCGCGAGCGAGACCACCCGCACGCCGACCCGGGCCAGCGTGTGGATCAGCGCCGGATCCTGCCCGATCGCGTGCGCCCCCTCCAGCGCGATGACCAGCGCGACCCGTCCGCTCGCCACCGCGGCGTCGACGTCGGCTCCGGTCAGGCAGAGCGCCACGTCGTCGGCGTGCTCGTCGGCGAGCCGGTGGATCCGCTCGATCAGCAGGAGGGTCCGGCGCAGCGCGCCCTCGGACTGGAACTGCTCCTCGATGCAGATGGGCAGCACCTGCACGTCGACGCCGCCCGCCCGCAGCTCCGGCAGCCAGAAGTCGGCGAAGTGGCCAGGCTGCTCACGCCGGTCGAAGTGGTCCACCAGCAGGATGAGGTCGTTGTGGGTGTCGACGACGACGGCGTCGCGGTGCAGGTCGGCTGCGTCCATCGTGGGGTGGTCCTCCAGGTCAGAGCCGGCCGGCGACGACCGGCAGGAGCAGGTGGGACGGGTACTCCCGGTCGTGGTGAACCAGCTGCTCGGCCGCGACCGGCGGGCCGGGCTCGCCGCCGCGGTTGGCGTTGCGGTCGTACTTGGGGAAGTCGGCGGAGGAGATGTCGAGGCGAATGCGGTGACCGGCGGCGAACCGGTTGGCAGTGGCGCACATGTCGATCTCCAGACGGTACACGCGGCCCGGCTCCAGTAGTTCCGGCTCGCCGTCGAGGTCACGGTAGCGGGCCCGCAGCAGGCCGCTCTGCAGCTGGATCGCGCGTCCGTCGGGGAACACGTCGCAGAGCCGGGCCACGAAGTCGGTGTCGACCGCGCTCGAGGCGGCGTACAGGACCAGCCGCAGCGGGCCCACCACGTCGACGTCGTCCAGCAGCACATCCGTCGTGTAGGTGAGCACGTCGGCGCGGCGCTGGACGGCGTTGACGTCGACGCTGCCGGGCGGGTAGCGATAGGACACGATGCTGCCCCCGACGGTCGGCGTGGGATCGTCGGGGTCGTAGACGTACCGGTCGGGGACGGTGGCCGCGCCGGGGGCGTCAGTCCTCAGCGTGCCGCGCGGGCCGAGGTGCAGCGCCACCGTCCGCGCGCCCGGGACGGGCCACGCGCCGGCGCTGCGCCACTCGTTCGCGCCCATCAGGTAGTAGACGACCGCCGGCCACTCGTCGATCCGGCCCTCGCGGACGGCGTCGTACCAGCGCAGCACCGCCTCGGCGTTCGTCGGCGTGCCGTACGCGTGGTGCAGCTCCGGGTGCTCGGCCATGCCCTCGTGGTAGCCGGGCTGGTTGTGCGCGCTGGGCGCGACGAACAGCCGGCTGCCGGTGCGCACCGGCTCCGGCGCGGCCCGCATCAGCAGCTCCCAGGTCGCCAAGGCGTCGTTGAGTCCCCAGTCGTACCAGCCGGTGCGCAGCAGCACCGGCGCGTGGAAGGACCGGACCAGCTCGGCAGGGTCCGGATGCGGCAGCGTGTGCGCATCGTGGGAGATGCGCTGCCCGAACACCGACGGCAGCGACTCGACGTCGACGGTGGTGACCGCCGGCGACCCGGTGGCGACGCGGACGAAGGCGGCCCGCTCGGCGCAGCTCATCGCGCAGTACAGCTCCCACAGCCTCCGCTGGCGTTCACCGGGCGAGAGCGACCGCAGCTGCGGGTAGCGCTCCAGCAGCCGCTCCGGGACCGGCTGGTACAGCGGCTCGTTGAAGTACCCGCCGGCCAGCGTCTCGGCGGCGACGTGCTCCTCCATCTCGGTGAGATGCAGGGCGACCTTGCCCTCGCCCTTGCCGACGACCCGCGCATAGGCGTCGAGGAACATGTAGTAGTGCGCGGTGTTGACGGCGACGCCCAGGCCGCTCACCTCCGGCACGATGGTGGACATCGCCGGATGCATGGCCATCTGCCACTGCGTCTGGCCCACGTACGACCCGCCGCACGCGCCGACGAACCCGTCGGACCAGTCCTGCCGGGCGATCCACTCGACGAGGTCGTAGCCGTCGTCGGGCTCGTACATGTAGTAGTCCCAGATGTCCGGCTCGCTGTCGCCGGTGCCGCGCACGTCCTGGGAGACGACGGCGTAGCCGCGGCGCGCGAAGGACAGGAAGGCGCCGGCGATCGGATCGGCGCCGCGGCCGTACGGCGTCCGCATGGCGACGACCGGCGCCGGCAGCTCCGGCGGCAGCCACACGTCGGTGGCCAGCCGGACGCCGTCGCGCATCGTCACCAGCTCGGTGCGCACGTCGATCTGCGCGACGGCGAACCGCGGCGGTGTCAGCAGGGCGCTGCGCCGCAGTGCCCGGGCCAGCTCCGGCGCGGTCTCGGTGAGAAGGGGCGAAAGGCTCCCGGCGACGGTGTCGGCGCTCATGCTCCGATGGTGCCGCCACGGGCGGCCGCGGTCGTCGTCGCCGGCGCAGAGCCTGCGACGGTCCCTTCGTGGCCGGCGACGAACCGGCCGCTCCCGATTCACCCGGCTGGCGGGCGCCGGAGGTCGTTCGCGACCGGTCAGCGCGTCGTCGCCTCGTCGGAGGACGGCGGGATGGTCGGTCGCGTCACAGGCACAACGGTGAGAAGACCGGTGAGCCCGTTGACGTCATCGGGATTCGTCGTGAACAGGGGCAGCTCCTCAGCGATCGCGGTGGCGGCGATCATCAGGCCGGCCACGCGACGTCTCGGCTTGCGGCCGGCGCTGATGACAGCTGCACAGACGCGCCCGTAGACGCGAGCCGTCTCCGCGTCGAACGGAATCGGGTCGAACTCGTTCTCGGCACGCTGGAGAACGTCGAGCCTTCGGGCGCGCTCAGCGTATTCGCCGTACTCGGCCTGCGCGTCGTCGTGCGGATTTCATGGGGACGCTCCTCGGGTCCACCCACCTGCGCACGATCATGATGGTGGTGTCCAGCAGCCCCGGTCGTACTCAACGCGCATGGGGATCGTGCATGTCCTGGTCGGCCGCAGCCTCCTGGCCGGCCCGGAACGCCTCGAGAGACACATCGGGAGCGCTCCGGGACTGGTCGAGCATGAGCGCGAGGCCGTCCGCGAGCGACTCGGTCAGGTCGAGGTCGAGGTCGTAGGTCGCGGTGGCGGCGATGCCGTTGATCAGGCACTGGGTCAGCGTCACCATGCGCTCCAGCGGGAGGGGCGGGACGGGCCGGCCGGCCATGCTGGCCACCAGGACGTCGCGCACGATGTCGCGAGCCTCGTCGTTGAGCTCGACCAGCCGCGGTCCGAGGGAGTCGTCGCGCATGGCCTCGGCGACGAACTCGTAGCCGGCGATCGTCCACGCCTTCTCCGGCTGCAGCTCGGCCCAGACGATCTCGGCGACCGTGGTGACCGGAAGCCTGTCGTGGACGCCGCGCAGTGCCGCCTCGAGCCGCCGCCCGCGGGCCAGCATGCGCCGCTCGGTGACCGCCAGGAACAGCTGCGCCTTGCTGGCGAAGTTCGAGTAGAGGGCACCGATGGTGTAGCCGGCCTCTGCCGCGATCTCGTTGATGGAGGCGCCGCGGTAGCCCTTCGCGACGAACACCTCTTCCGCGGCGACCAGCACGTTCTCGCGGGTGACCGACCGGACGCGCTTCGGGGCGGCGCCGGTGCCGCGTTGGGTCCGGGTGCTCATCCGCTCCGCGCCTCCTCGTTGACAGGGTGTTCAGCCCGGGTGGATAGTGACGCTATTTAGTAGCGCCACTATATCGCTCCGTTGCGATAGATCAACCGCTCGAGTGGGAGGTGATCCCGCCGTGACCACTGGCGTCGCGCGCGCCGCCGAGCCCGGCGGCCCGAGTCCCGACCGATCGCTCACCAGTCTGGCCCGGGTGCTCGACGAGCTCGGGACGACGCTGCTCAACCTCGTCGTGGGGGAGGGCAGGCTGTCCTCGTCGGTCGGCGGGGTGGGCATCCACGACCCGCACGACGACTCGCCGCTGCCGCCCGCGTCGCTGGTCCTCGGGGTCGGCGTGCACGAGCCGCACCAGGTGGCGGCGCTACTGCTGCAGCTGGGCAAGGCCGACGCCGTCGGGCTCATCGTCCGCACGCCGCTGGTGATCGACGAGACCATCCGGATGGCCTCCGACGTCTCCGGCGTCGCCCTGCTGGCGCTGGCGCGCGGGGCGTCGTGGACGCAGGTGGCGGCGCTGCTGCGTTCGGTCCTCGCCGAGACCGAGGTCGGCGGCGGCCGTGCCGACTCCGTCATCGAGATGCCGGCCGGCGACCTGTTCACCCTGGCCAACGCCGTCAGCGCGCTGGTCGACGCGCCCATCACCATCGAGGACCTCGACTCGCGGCTCATCGCGTTCTCCAGCGGCCAGGACGACCTGGACCCGCTGCGGTTCGAGACCATCCTCGGCCGGCGCTGCCCGGCGCGGTTCCGGACCATGCTCGAGGAGCGCGGCGTGTTCACCGCCATCTACCGCAGCGCGGAGCCGATCCGGGTCGAGATGCCCGACGTGCTCCCGCGCATCGCGGTCGCGATCCGCGCGGGCGACGAGGTGCTCGGCTCGATGTGGGCGGTGACGGAGGCGCTGACCGACCAACGGCGGACGGCGTTCACCGAGGCCGCCGCGCTGGTGGCGCTGCACATGCTGCGGCAGCGAGCCGGCGCCGACGTACACCGCCGGCTGCGCACCGACCTGGTCGCGACGGTGCTCGGTGGCGGTGCGAGCGCGGGTGAGGCGGCCCGCCAGCTGGACCTCGCCGCGGGCCCGGCCGTCGTCCTGGCGCTGTGCACCCTGCCCGCGGACCCGCCCGTGCCGGCCGCCCGCGCCGAGGCGGACCTGCAGCGCAGCTCCGACGCGTTCGCCCTGCACCTGGCCACCGTCCATCCGGGCTCGGCCTGTGGCCTGGTCCGCGGTGTCGTGTACGGCATCCTCCCCGTTCCCGCCGACGCCGAGGACGGCGAGGATCGCGCCGTCCGCATCGCCCACGCGTTCCTCCAGCGGACCGGCGAGCGGATCGCCTTCGGCATCGGCATCGGCCGGACGGTGCGCACCGTCGCCGACCTCGCCCAGTCGCGTCTCGACGCCGACCGCGCCCTGCGCGTCGTCCGGTCCGGCCGTGCCGCCGGGCCGGTCGTGCGCATCTCCGACGTCTACGCGGCGGCGCTGTTGCTGGAGCTGTCCGACCTCGTCGCCATGGACATCGGGCTACCCGACGGGCCGATCCGCCGGCTCATCGAGTACGACGCGGAGCACCACTCGCACCTGGCGCTGAGTCTGCGCGCCTGGCTCGACGCCTTCGGCGACGTCAACGCCGCGGCGACCGCCGTGCACGTGCACCCGAGCACGTTCCGTTACCGCCTGCGCCGGCTCACCGAGGTCGGTGGCCTGAATCTCGACGACGGTGACCAGCGGTTCACCGCGATGCTGCAGCTCCGCCTCCTCGACGTCTGAGGCATGCACCGGTGGTAGAGCGGGAGAACGCCCGGTGAGGTACGCGCTTCGGCCCGAAGACCTCTTGACGGGCCGGCTCGATAACGCCATTATCAGATAACGTCATTATCGCGATAACGACGCTATCGAACGGCGGGCACCGATGGGCACAGATCTGGCGAGGAGCAAGGGCCGGCGGCGGGCGGCGACGCGGGAACAGGTGCTCACGTCCGCCGAGACGGGGTTCCTGGAGCGGGGGTTCCACGGAGCCTCGGTGGAGTGGCTGGCGTCCCGGGCGGGATACACGACCGGCGCGATCTACTCCAGCTTCCGCGACAAGGCCGGCCTGTTCCTCGCGGTGCTCGAACGGCGGCACCAGGCCCAGATCGAGCTGTGGCGCGCCGCGGCCGCCGCCGACGACGCCGAGCACGCCGTCGTCGCGCTCGTCAAGGGCCAGATCGAGGACCCGATGTACCTGCGGTGGTTCATCGCGTACCACGAGTTCCTGGCGTCGTCCATGCGCGACCCGGAGCTCAGGTCGACGCTGCGCACGCAGTTCCGCCACTTCTCGCACGAGTTCGAGGTGGCCATGCAGCCGCTGGCCAGCAGCAGCTCGCTGCCGGCCAAGGAGTTCGCCGAGCTGGTCCGGGCGGCCTCGAACGGGCTGGCCCTGTTCGAGGTCATCGAGCAGACCGACGACCGCGCGGACCTGATGACCGCGCTGCTGGCCCGGCTCACCGGCTGATCTCGCTCAGAACGTCGCTCGACCCGGTTCGATCCCCTACGTGGTGAGGAGCCAACGATGATGCTCGCGCGCGCGATCCCAGCGGTGTGCGCCGGCTTGCCGATCGCCCTGGTTGCGGCCTGCGGCAGCACCGCCGACCAGGCGGCGAGCGACGGCGGGGCGTTCGTTCTCGCCGTCACCGACGACACACAGAACCTCGATCCGCACGGACCGGCCAGCTCGGTCGGTCTGGTCATCCAGACGTCCAGGCTGCTCTACGACCCGCTGGTCAACGTGGCGGCCGACGGCGCCGTCCTCCCCGGGATCGCGCAGACGTGGACGGAGTCCGGCTCGGCGGTCACGTTCACCCTGCGCGACGACGTCACCTGCAGTGACGGCACGCCGATGACCGCGGCGATCGTCAAGGACAACCTCGACTACGTCCTCGACCCGGCGAACGAGTCGGCGGTGCGGGGGATCCGGGTCCCGGCCGACGCCGTGGTGTCCGCCGACGATGCGCACACGCTGACGGTGTCGACGTCGGCTCCGTCGGAGTTCCTGCTCGCGCAGCTGTCAGGCCTCGGCATCGTGTGTCCCGGTGGCCTGGGCGATCGCACGACGCTCGTCCGTGGCGCCGACGGCACCGGTCCTTACACCATCAGTGAGGCCGTGCCCGGCAGCGAGTACCGCCTCACCCGCAGGGACGGCTACGCGTGGGGCCCGGACGGCGAGCCCGGCGGCCCGCTCCCGGAGTCGCTGGTGGTGCGCATCGTCGAGAACGAGTCGACGACGGCGAACCTCCTGCTCGACGGCGAGGTCGACGCCGCGGAGATCCGCGGGCCGGACCGGGAGCGGCTGAACGCGGCCGGCCTGACGCCGATCGCCTTCCGCGAGCCCGTGGGGCAGGTCTGGTTCAACCAGAGGGCCGGCCGGCTCTTCGAGGACGAGGCGCTGCGGGTCGCCGTCCTGCAGAGCATGGACCTCGACGAGGCGGCCCGAGTGGCGACCCGAGGGACGGGCGTGACGTCGCAGGGCCTGCTGTCCGAGCCGCTGGTCTGCGGCGGCGTCGACCCGTCCGCCGCGCTGCCCGGCCACGACCCCGCGGCCGCCGAAGCCGTCCTGGCCGGCCGCCCGCTCGCGGTGACGCTCATGTACCCGACCTCGCTCGGATCGGATGTGAAGGCCGCCATCGAGCTGGTGGCCGCCGGCCTCGGTGACGCCGGGATCGCCACGACGCTCAAGCCGGTCACCGACGCGCAGCTGGGCCCGACGCTGTTCGAGACCGGGGACTGGGACATCTTCTGGGGCAAGACCGATGTCCAGATCCCCACGCAGCTGCTGCCCTACGTCTCCGGCGCCGAACCGCCGGACGGCTCCAACTTCGCCGGCGTCGACAACGCCACGATGGACGCCTTCGCCGAGTCGATGGGCTCCGGCGACACCTGTGCCGCGTGGAACGAGGCGGAGCTGGCGCTGTACGACGCCGCATCCGTGGTCCCGCTCGCCGACGTCGAGGTGCCGATCTTCGCCAACGGCGCCTCCTTCGAGGTGATCGGCACGCAGGGCGGGCTGATCGTGCCGACGTCGATCCGGGTGGAGTGAGCGGCCGCATGGACATCACACTCGGGCGGCCGGCCGCGGACCTCGCCGGGATGACGCCGGTCGACGCCCTGGACCTGGCGCTGGTCAACGACGCGGGGCTCGTGCCGGGCCAGGACCTCGGCTTCTACTGCCTGGTGCGGACGACCCGCGACCTGGAGGAGGTCCGCAGCCTCTGGCTGTTCGGCCGGGACGGCTCAGACCGCCGCCAGGTCGCCCCTGAGCTGGTCGATCCGCGCTACGCCGCGGCGTCGCCGGACGGGCGGTTCCTCGCCGTACTGGCGGCGGTCGACGGCCGCGACCAGCTCTACCTGGTGCCGCTCGACGGCGGGCCGGCCCGGCCGCTGACCGCCCTGCCGCAGGGGGTGTCGGGGCGGCCGGCCTGGTCGCCGGACGCGCGGTCGATCGCGTTCGCGGCCGGCCCGGCCGAGCGTCCCGGCCGGCTGCCGTACCGGGTCGAGCGCTCACCGTACCGTTTCGACGGCCTGGGCCACCTGGACGACGTCGTCACCGATCTCTACGTGGTCGACGTCGCGGACGCCGCGGTGCGCCGGCTCACCCACGAGCGCTGCATGGACGGCGATCCTCGCTGGTCGCCGGACGGGAGGTGGCTGTGCTACCTCGCCTCGTTCCCGCCGGACCGGGTCTGGACCGGCCTGCCCGAGCTGCGGGTGGTGTCCGTCGACGACGGCGTGGCCCGGACCCTGGCCGGCGGCTGGGGCGGCGTCTTCGCGGCGGAATGGTGCCCGGACGGGCGGCGCATCGCGTTCGTGGGTTGCCCAGAGGGCTACTTCCTCACGCAGCGGCTCGATCTGTGGACGCTCGACGTCGCGACGGGTGCGATCGAGTGCCGGACGGCGGGGGTCGCGGCCGGCATCGGGGTGCGGGTCCAGGCCGATCTTCCGGTGTGGGCGGACCTCTCCGCGCCGCGGATCCGGATCCGCGGCGACGACGCCTACCTCTCCGGCCAGGCCGGCGGCGACGTCCTCGTGGTCCGGGTGGCGCTGGGCGGCCCGGAGTCCGTCGTGCCGCTCACCTCACCCGGAGGCTCGGGCTACCTCCTGGACGTCTCCGGCGACGGCGCGGTGCTGTACGCCGCCACGTCGTTCGTCCGGCCGCCGGAGCTCATGCTCGGCGCCACCCGGATCACCAGCGACAACGACGACCTCGTCACCCGTCTGGTGACTCCGGACGTGCGGCACCTCACGGCGACGGCCGCCGACGGCGTGCAGACCGACGTGTGGGCGCTGACGCCACCCGGTGACGGTCCATGGCCCACCGTCCTCTACATCCACGGCGGTCCGTACGGCGCGTTCGGCAGCACCTACATGATCGACTTCCAGCTGCTGGCAGGCGCCGGGTTCGCCGTCGTCGCGCACAACTTCCGCGGCTCGCACGGCTACGGCGCCGAGTTCTCGGAACTGATCCGTGGCGAGTGGGGGCCGGCCGGTGCGCTGGACCACCATGCGGCGGTCGACGAGGCGATCCGCGCCGGCATCGCCGATCCGGACCGGCTCGGCGTCTGCGGGTACTCCCACGGCGGCTTCGCGACCTGCTGGCTGGCCGGCACGTCCGGCCGGTTCAAGGCCGCGGTCGCGGAGAATCCGGTGACCAGCTGGACGACCAGCTACGGCACCAACGACTGGAACTGGTTCGTCGCCGAGGAGATGGGCGGTGCGCCCAGCGAGCTGCCGCAGCGCTATGCGGAACAGTCGCCGCTGACCTACGCGGCGGCGTGCACGACGCCGCTGCTGTTCGTCGTCGGCGAGAACGACCTGCGCTGCCCGCCGAGCGAGTCCGAGCAGTACTACCACGAACTGCGGCGCCGAGGCGTGCCCACCGCGATGCTCAGGCTGCCGCACTGCTCCCACCTCGGCGCCTGGGACGGGCCGGTGGCGGCGAGGGTCGCGCAGAACGAGGCGCTGGTCGACTGGTTCACCCGGTATCTCGCCTGACGGCCGCGTTCGTCGGTGGCACGCACGGCCGAGCCGCCGGTTCCCTCTGCCTGACGAGGACTTCCCGGCGCCCGGCCGACACCATCGAGTGCACCGGCCCAGGGCCGGCGTACGTCCGGGCGACAGGGGAGAGGATCACATGAGTCTCAAGGCCATTGTGGGCGCGACGGTCATCGACGGCACCGGCGGGAAGCCGGTCCCCGACGCCGTCGTCCTCATCGAGAACGACCGCGTTCGGTCGGTGTCGCCAGCGGCGGACACCGTCGTCCCGGAGCAGGCCGAGGTGATCGACGCCGCCGGACGGTACGTGATCCCCGGGCTGATGGACGCCAATGTGCACCTGTTCGCCGGGACCGTCCCCGACGTGCTGATCGAGTACGCCGGCCGGTATGCCGAGTTCGTCGAGGAGGCGGCACAGGTCACGTTGCGCGCCGGTGTCACGACGGTGTTCGACACGTGGGGTCCGTTGCGGCCGACGATGACGGTACGCGACGCGATCAACCGCGGCGAGACCGTCGGCAGCCGCATCTACGCCGGTGGGAACATCATCGGGCTCGGCGGCCCGCTGTCGCCGGACTTCTTCTCTCCCGGCGACGTGCTGGCGAAGGAGACCGTCGATCGCATCAACCGGCAGTGGGAGGAGGGCGTCGGCGACGACCTGCTGTGGCTGACGCCTGAGCAGGTCCGGATGCGGGTCCGCGACTACATCGAGCGCTCCGGCGTCGACTTCATCAAGTACGCCGGCAGCGGGCACAAGGAGATGCAGTTCATCACGTTCTCCGAGCCGACGCAGCGGGCCATCGTCGAGGAGGGGCACCGGGCCGGCATCACCGTCCAAGCGCACACGACGACGGTGGAGAGCCTGCGGATGGAGATCGAGGCCGGCGCCGACCTGCTCCAGCACGGCGACGTGACCGGGCGCGAGGCGATGCCGGAGGAGACGCTCAAGACGATCGTCGACCGCGTGCTCCCGGTCGCGGCACTGGTCTGCACCGAGCGCTACCAGGCGTGGGTGAAGGAGAACGGCGGCGAGATCCTGAGCATCGTCCACGAGAAGAAGGACGAGAACGACCGCCGGCTCATCGAGGCCGGGGCACGGCTGCTGCTCACCACCGACGCGTTCGCCTGGGGGCCGCGCGTACTCGACCACCCGCTGCTGTCCAAGCTGCTGAAGAGCCCGGACACCCCGACCCAGCTGGGCGAGTCGCACGTGTACTGGCTCCAGGGCGCGCTCGAGCGCGGCATGGCGCCGATGGAGGCGCTGTTGTCGGCCACCCGCTACATCGCCGAGGCCTACCACGTCGCCGACGAGGTCGGCACCCTCGAACCGGGCAAGCGTGCCGACCTGGTGATCCTCGAGGCCGACCCGCTGGCCGACGTGCAGAACTACACCCGCATCGTCGACGTGATCAAGGACGGCGCCGTCGTCGACCGCGACGCCCTCCCGCTGCGCCCCGTCCTCATCGAGCCCAGCACCACTGCTGCTTAGGAGACCCCCATGCGCTGGCTGCTCCTCCCACTGGCCGCGGTGAGCCTGGTCGCCGCCGCCGGCTGCGGCGCGTCGTCGGGGCCATCGTCGTCCACCGGCGATTCCGGCGGTTCGGTGAGCTACGCCGACGGCGGTACGTTCACCATGGTCCGCAACGCCGATCCCGGCGGCTTCGATCCGTACCGCACCCGCCAGATCCTCGGGCTCTCGCAGCTGGCCTACGACTCGCTGGTGTACCAGCGTCTCGACGGCGAGTTCGTGTCCAACCTCGCCGAGGATTGGACGGTCGACGCGCAGCGGGCGACGTTCACGCTGCGCGACGACGTCACCTGCTCCGACGGCACGCCGATGACGGCCGGCCAGGTCGCCGCGGGCATCACGTTCGCCAGCGATCCGGCGAACCAGTCGCCGCAGTACGGCGTGAACACGCCGGCCGTGCCGGTCACCGCGACCGCCGACGACGCCGCCCGCACCGTCGAGGTCGAGGCGGGCGAGCCGTTCGGGTTCCTGCTGCACACGATCGGCCAGCTGCCCATCGTGTGCGCGGCCGGCATGGACGACCCGGACCAGCTGGCGACGTCGTCGGCCGGGACCGGGCCGTTCGTGCTCAGCGCCGTCGTGCCGGGCCAGAGCTACACCTTCACCAAGCGGGAGGGCTACGCGTGGGGTCCGGACGGGGCCGGCACCGACGCCCCGGGCACGCCGGACACCGTCGTGATCCGGATCGTCGAGAACGAGACGACGGCGGCGAACCTGCTGCTCTCGGGTGAGGTGAACGTCGCCCGCGTCACCGGCCAGGACCAGCAGCGGCTCCAGGCGCAGGACCTGCCGACCGCCGAGTGGAAGGTGCCCGGCGTCTGGCTCTCGTTCAACCACCTCGACAGCCGGCCGACCGCGGAGCCGGCCGTGCGCCGTGCCCTGGTGCACGCGCTGGACCTGGAAGAGCTGATCCGGGTCAACACCGGCGGGACCGGGACCGCCGCCACCAGCTTCACCGCGCTGGACCCCAAGGGCTGCCCGGACAACACCATCGAGGGCCCGCTGCCGGAGCACGACGTCGAGGCGGCCGACGAGCTGCTGGACGAGGCCGGCTGGGTCCTCGGGTCCGACGGGATCCGCGTCAAGGACGGCACCCCGCTCACGGTGGAGATCACCTACATCACCGGGTTCTACCCGCTCGACAAGCCCACGGCCGAGCTGCTGGCGGAGAAGTGGCACGCCATCGGCGTGCAGGCGAACATCCGCGCCGAGGCGGTCGCGGCCGCCACGACGACGCTCTACGAGACCAGCAACTGGGACGTCTATCTCGGCGGGTACAGCTTCAACCTGCCCAGCCAGATGGTGCCGTATCTGTCCGGTACCACCCCGCCCAACGGCAACAACGTCGGGCACCTGCACAACGCCGAGTACGATCGGCTCGCCGCCCAAGCGGTCGCGCTGACTCCGCCGGAGGCGTGCATGTACTGGGATCAGGCCGAGCAGGCGATCCTGCGCGAGGTCGACGTCGTGCCGATCGCCGACAAGATCGAGTACTGGTACCTCAACGGCGCGGAGGTGGAGATGACCAGGTACGACACGCCGATCCCGACGACGATCCGGATGTTGGGGTGACATGGCCGCCCTGGACGACCCGCTGACCGCGCTCGCCGACGAGTACTTCGACCTGCAGATGCGGGCCGACCCGCTCACGGCGACGGCGTTCGGCGTCGCCGGGTACGACGGCGAGGTGCCCGACCCGAGCCGTGAGGCCGACCAGCGGCGGATGGACCAGCTGGCCGCGCTGGCCGAGCGGCTGGCCGGCATCGACCCGGCGGGCCTGGACGAGCAGGAACGGGTCACGCACGCGATGCTCGGCCGCCTGCTCCGCGACGGTCGCGCCGTCCTGGCCGCCGGCCTCGGCGCCGACGCGTTCGAGGTGGCGGTGACCGGCAGCATCGCGGGGGCGCAGTCGCTCGTGCTCTCGACGGTGCCGGCCGTCCGGCTCGCCGACGGCGTGGCCGTCGATGCCTACCTGCACCGTCTCGGCGGCCTGGCCGGCTACTTCGACACGCTGGTCGAGCGGTACCTGGAGGCGGCGGCGTCCGGCCGGGTCCCGACGGCCCTCGGAGTGCGGCAGGCCGTCGGGCAGGTCGACGCCTATCTCGAGCTGAGCCTGGACGACGACCCGCTGGCGCGCCCGGCCGGCGTGGCCGGCGGCGAGGTCGCCGACCGGGCGCGGGAGATGGTGGCGCGCATGGTGCGCCCGGCGCTGGTGCGCTTCCGCGACGCCCTCGCCGACGAGCTGCTGGCGGTGGGCCGCGGCGACGCCAGGGTCGGGCTGCGGCACGTCCCCGGCGGTGAGGACGCCTACCTGGCGCTCGTCCGCGCGCACACGACGACGGACCTGACGCCGGCAGTGATCCACGAGATCGGCATGGAGCGGCTGGCGGCGGTCCATACGGAGCTGGCCGAGCTGGGCGCTCGCGCGTTCGGGAGCGCCGACGTCGCCGCCGTGCTGGGCCGCCTGCGCGACGACCCGTCGCTGCGGTTCCGCGCGGCGGAGGAGATCCTGAGCTGCGTCCGGTCGGCGCTGGACCGGGCGATGGCGGAGGCGCCGCGCTGGTTCCGTCCGTACGACCTCGCGCCGTGCGACGTCGAGGAGATGCACCCGGTCGAGGCCGAGGGCGCGACGCTCGCGTACTACCGGCCGCCCGCGGCCGACGGCTCCCGCCCGGGCGCGCACGTGGTCAACACGCTGCTGCCCGGCACCCGCCCCCGGCACGAGTATGAGGCGCTGGCCTTCCACGAGAGCGTCCCCGGGCACCACCTGCAGCTCGCGCTCGGCCAGACACTGACGGGCATCCCGGACTTCCGCCGGTTCGGCTACGTGGCGGCGCACTCCGAGGGGTGGGGCCTCTACACCGAGCGGCTCGCCGACGAGATGGGCCTCTACACCAGCGACCTCATGCGCATGGGGATGCTGTCGTTCGAGGCCTGGCGGGCCTGCCGGCTGGTGGTCGACACCGGCATGCACCACCTGGGCTGGTCCCGGTCGCGGGCGGTCGCGTTCCTGCGCGACAACTCCGCGACCTCGCCGAGCAACGTCGTCAACGAGATCGACCGGTACATCGCCTGGCCCGGCCAGGCCCTGGCCTACCTGATCGGCCGGTTGCGCATCGGCGAGCTGCGCGCCGAGTCCGAGCGCAGGCTGGGCGAGCGGTTCGACGTCCGCGACTTCCACCACGAGGTGCTGGCCAGCGGCTCCGTCCCCCTCGACGTCCTCGACGGCATCATCGACCGCTGGATCGCATCGGTCGCCGAGACCAGCGCCGTGTGAGGCTCAGCGGGGCTCGGCGCCTGCCTCCACGCGGGGGTTCGCGCGGACGCCGTGGTGGAGGTACCGGGAGCCGTCGGCGAGGGTGTAGAAGAACACCGGCTCCCACTGCGTGGCCCCCTCCGGCCGGGTGGCGAAATGGCCCTCGGCCACCGGCACCAGCAGGTGCTCGCGGCTCAGCTCGGGGAGCAGGTCGCCGAGCAGGCCGTTGACCGTCACCCGCATCGCCAGGGATCCGTCGCGCGCGAAGACGTCGGTGTCGAAGCCGGCACGGGAGTACCGGCCGACGTACGGCCGCAGGTCGACCGCAGGCGGGTCGGCGGGCGGGGCGAACGGCGCCGGCATGGTGACGTCCGCCAGTTCGGCGAACAGCTCGCGGTACATGCCTGCGGTGTCGCCGCCGTTGGTGAGCAGGCACACGGCGACGTCCCGCTCCGGCAGCACCCGCAGGTAGGCGCGCTGGCCGACGGTGCCGCCGTCGTGGCCGACGAGGCGGTGGCCGTCCCAGTCGAAGCGGATCCAGCCCAGCCCCCACGAGTCGCCGATGGCGGCCGGGTCGGGGACGTCGACCTGGTGCTCGGTCATCGCCGCCGCGGACGCCGTCGAGAGCAGCCGGGTGCCGTCCGGGGCGGCTCCGCCGGCCAGGTGCATCCGGGCGAAGGCCAGCACGTCGTGCACGCGCGCCGTGATCCGTCCGGCCGGACCCCCGCTGCGGGGCAGCGCCCACACTGTGGTCGGCGCCAGGGAACGGCCCGGCTCCCCGAGGTGGCCGACGGCGGCACGGTGCAGGATGGCGTCCTCGGGCAGCGTGACGGTGGCCATCAGCCCCAGCGGTGCCGCGATGCGCTCACGGATCGCGGCGTCCCACGTCAGCCCGGTGAGCACCTCGACGATCCGTCCGGCGACGGAGAAGCCGGAGTTGCAGTAGGAGAACGTGGCGTCCAGAGGGTGCGTCTGCGCAACGTCGGCCAGCCGCTCGACGTAGCGCTCGACGGCGTCGTCGCCGCGGCCGGTGTCGACGAACACGTCGCCGTCGATGCCGCTGGTGTGGGTGAGCAGGTGCCGGACGGTGACCGTGCGGGTGACTCCAGGGTCGGCGACGGCGAAGCCGGGCAGGACGTCGACCACCGGGGTGTCGAGCGCGAGCCGCCCCTCGTCGACCAGCTGCATGATCAGTGTGGCGGTCCAGACCTTGGTGATGGAGCCTATCTGGAACACCGAGTCCGGGGTGGCCGGGACCAGGGTGGCCCGGCTGAGCACACCGGCGGCGACGTCGACGATCTGCCCGTCCCGCAGCACGCCCAGCGTGGCGCCCGGCACGTCGAAGCGTCCGATCAGCTCGGTCAGCCAGGCCCGCAGCCGGGCGGCGTCCATGGTCATCGTGCGGCCGCCTCGCCGGTGCGGCGGGCCAGGCGCTTGCCCAGGTAGACCAGCTCGTAGCCGTCCGGGCCGGGCTCGGAGAAGTGCAGGGCGGTGGCGCTGCCGGCGAACGCCGGGCCGTGTGACACCAGCGTGTCCTCCGCCGTGGGTACGGCACGGAACTCCTTGACGTCGGTCATGGTGGGGAAGGTCGCCCCGACGAGGTCGTCGGGCAGCGGGACGAGGCGCACGAGGACGCCGTCGCCGTCGGGTGAGGGGACGATCTCGACCCGCTGTGTCACCCGCTGGTACCTGCCGAGGAACGGGGCGAGGTCGACGTCCGTGCGCACGGCGCCGATGACCGGCGGGGCCAGCGGCGACGGACCGGCCGGCAGGACGGCGTCGACCAGGTCGGCGAGCGGCGGCATGCCGGCGATGCTGTTCACGAACGCGGCCAGCGCGAGGTCGTCGTCGGGGGAGACGAGGGCGTAGGCGCAGCCGCCGGGGGAGCCGCCGCCGTGGGAGAAGACGCGCCGGCCGTCCTGCTCGTTGTACATCCAGCCCAGGCCGAACCCGCTGGCCGGCCCGGTCGGGTCGGCGCTGGTGGGCGTCCGCATCGCCTGCGCCGACGCCGCGCTCAGCACCCGCGCGTCGCCGCCACCGTCCGGCACCAGCCCGTCGGCCAGGTGCATGCGCAGGAACGTCAGCGTGTCATCCACGGTGGTGACGATGGTGGTGCCCGGCGCGGCCCACGCGCTCGGGTACATGAACTGCGGCGTCGGCTCGTGCCGGCCCGCCGCCGCCGGGAAGCTGCCGATCGCGGTCCGGTGCAGGATCGCCTCGCGCGGCGAGAACACCGTGCGGCGCAGACCGAGCGGCTCGATCACCCGCTCCTGGAGCAGCTCGTGGAACGTGCGGCCGCTCAGCCGGCGCAGCACGATCTCGGCGACGATCCAGCCGATGTTGTTGTACGACGACACCACGCCGGGCTCGGTGAGCTTCGGCGCCGCCGCGATCCGCGGCAGGTAGTCCTCGACGCCGTCCGGGTACTCGCGGGAGTCGACGAACAGGTCGCTGGTGTCGACGCCGTTGGAGTGGTTCATCAGGTGGCGCACCGTCAGCGTCTTGGCCACCTCGACGTCGGCGCCGAACTGGACCTCCGGGGCGTACGCGACCAGTGGCAGGTCGAGGTCCAGCGTGCCCTCCTCGACGAACGTCATGAGCAAGGTGGACAGCCAGACCTTGGTGATCGACCCGGTGAGGTAGCCGGTGTCCGCGGCGAACGGCTGGCCGGTGTTGAGGTTGGCCACGCCGGCGGCCGCGGTCGCCCGTACGCCGCCCTGCCAGGTGGCCACCACCATGCCGGGCACGCCGTGCTTCTCGACGATCCGGTCGACTTCCTTCTGCAGCTCGCTCGGGCTCAGCGACATCGTTCTCGTCCTCTCTCAGGCGGTCTTCGGGTAGTAGCGGAATCCGGTGTGCAGGCCGGCCCGGCGGGCGCCGTCGGCGGGCACGGCGGCGACCAGGCCCATGCGCCCGTAGAAGCCGCCCAGGGCCGACTCGTCGGCGTCGGCGGGCGCGTACTGCCCGGGCGCGACGCCGCGGTAGGGCAGCGGCACCGGATCGGTCATACCGGTCGCGTAGGCGAGGCTCTGCGCCGCGTGGTCCTCGTCGTAGGGCTCGCTGTGGCGGGTGAGGACCAGCGCGTCGCCGTCCTTCTCGGCCACGATGCGGGTCTGGAACGCCCGGTACTCGCCGGCGACGGCGTCGTGGGCCGGCGTGGGCGTGACGTCGATCGGCGCGGTGACGGAGCGGCCGGTGAGCTCCTCGACCGCCGCGACGTGCAGCAGGTCGTTCATCACCGCGCGGCCGCCACCGGTGGCGAAGCTGGCGATGACGGCGTCGTGCTCGGGCAGGATGCCGAAGCTGGAGACGCCGTTGGGCGAGCCGCCACCGTGCCACGGTGCCGTCGTGCCGGCGACGGGGAACAGCCACCAGCCCAGCCCCATCGGCGGGCCCTGCGGCAGGCCGAGGTCGAACGTCGGGGTCCGCATCGCGTCGACCCACTCCGTCGACAGCACTCGGGCGCCGTTCGGAGCGATCCCGCCGGAGAGGTGCATGCGGCCGAACGCCATGAGGTCGTCGACGGTGACGATCAGCGTGGAGCCGCCGCCGGCCAGCGACTCGCCGAGGGTGAAGCGCGGGGTGGCGCGCAGCGCGCCGGTCTCCGGGTCGGTGTACGCGCCGATGGCGGTGCGGCGCAGGAACGCCTGGGTCTGCACGCCCGTCGCGTCGGCCATGCCGCACGGCTCGAACAGCTCACGCTCGATGGCCAGCTCGAACGGCAGCCCGGTCTGCTCCTCGAGGATCCGCCCGGCCAGCACGAAGCCGGGGTTGGTGTAGTGGAGGTACGTGCCCGGCTCGAACAGGACGCCCATGCGCGGCAGGTGCTCGGTGTAGGAGCGGCTGGCGTCGCGGCCGCGGACCGGGGTCGGGCACAGGCCGTCGCTGTCGATGCCGTTGGTGTGGTTGACCAGCATGCGCACGGTGACCGCGGCGGCCGCGTCCGGGTCGGCCAGCGTGAACTCGGGGACGTATCGCCGCGCCGGAGCGTCGAGGTCGACCGCGCCCCGCTCCACGAGCCGCAGCAGGGCGGTCGTCACCAGGACCTTCGTCACCGAGCCCAGCAGGAAGCCGGTGTCGGTGGTGAACGGCTGGCCGGTGTTGAGATTGGCGCTGCCGTGGGCGACGGCGACCCGCTCGCCCCCGACGGACACCGCGACGACGGCGCCGGCCACCTTCAGCTCGGCGGAGCGGGTCTCGAGGACGTGGGTGAGTCGGTCGCGCAGGGTGCCGAGATCGGACATGGGCGTGCCTTCCTCTCTCAGATCAGCCGTTGACGGTCTCGAGGACCCGGAGGAAGTTCTCGCCGAGGATGCCGGCGATCTGCTCGTCGGTGTAGCCGCGCGCGACCAGGCCGCGGGTGATGTTGACCAGGTCGCGGTAGTCGCGGAACCCCTCCAGGGTGGCGGTGACGTCGATGTGGTGCTCGGGCCGGAACCCGTTGGCGTTGAGCAGTGGCACGATGAAGCGCTGCTGAAGATCGTGCGAGTAGCCCAGCGGCCAGTCGGTGCCGATGCCGGCGTGCTCCCAGCCGACCAGCGCGACGATGTGGTCGATGTGGTCGAGCGTCAGCTCGATGGTCGGCCGCGGGTGGCCGGGCGGGGCGAGGAACGCCGGCACCGTCACGACACCGATGACGCCGCCGGTCGCGGCGATGGCCCGGAGCTCGTCGTCGCTCTTCGCGCGGTCGTGCCGGTACAGGGCCTCGGCGCAGGTGTGCGTCGCGAGCACCGGCTGCTCCGACGCGGCGCAGGCGTCCAGCGTGGTCTGCCGTCCGCTGTGTGCGGTGTCGACGATGACGCCGACCCGGTTGCAGCGCCGGACGAACTCCAGGCCGAAATGGCTCAGCCCGGCGTCGTACCGCTCGGTGCAGCCGGTGCCGACGAAGGTCATCGTGTTGTAGGCGCAGTCGGCGGTGTGCAGCACGCCGAGCTCGTGTGCGGCGTCGACGAGGTCCAGGTCGCCGAGGCGTAGGCGGTTGAACTGGCACATGCCCCACAGCGCGTGCTCACCGTCGGCGTGCGCCGCGCGGATGTCGTCGGCCCGCCGCACCGCCCGCAGCCAGGGCAGCGTGCGCGTCGTCGCCGTCAGCGACGCCGCCGCCTCCAGGATGGCCGCCCGGTCCGAGAGCGTGCAGCCGGTGAGCCCGGCGGTGGCGCCGGAGGCGTCGAACAACTCGCGGTACTCGGGAAACTCGCCGCGCATCGCCTTGCCGACGAGGAAGTCGAAGGCCACACTCGCCGCCTGCCCGGGCGCGGCGGCCGCGGCCGCCTCGTACTCCTTGACCAGGTCGTCGGTCCAGACGTCGGGCGAGAACGGGCCCTGGTAGGTCATGTCGACGATGACGCTGTCACGGTGCAGCCGGGCGGCGCGGGCCTCCTGCTCGGCGGTGAGGCCGAAGTCGAACGTGCCGTACGTCTGCTCCGTCATGACGTCTCCTCGAGGACGCGGATGCTGGTCGGGATCGGGAACGAGAACCCGGACACCTCCGCCTCGGCACCGCGCAGGTAGTAGAAGGAGGGCCGGAAGGCGATCGGCAGCGTGTTGACGTCGCGGAACAGCGCCTGCTCGGCCTGGTTCCAGAAGGTGCACGACTCCGGCGCGGTCAGCGTCTGCGCCTGCGCCACCAGCGACAGGTAGTCCTCGTTCTGGATACCGGAGACGTTGACGCCGTCGGGCGGGACCGGGCCGGAGGCGTATGGGATCCACTGGCTGGGCAGGTAGAAGCCGTAGCCGAGCACGAAGACGTCCCAGTTGCCGGCGGCGCCGAGTGCGACCTCGGTGTAGCCGTTGGGCCCGTCCAGGTTGAGGTCCACGGTCACGCCGAGCTGCTCCCACCGGTCGGCCACCAGCTCGGCCGTCGGCTGGTCGTACCGGTTGGTCGTGGGGATCGCGTGCAGGTCGATCGTGAGCGGCGTGCCGTCCTTCGCCCGCATGCCGTCCGGGCCGCGCACCCAGCCGGCCTCGTCGAGCAGCGCCTCCGCGGCGGCGACGTCGAACTCGGGCAGCTGGCCGGACACGGTGTCGCCGTCGCACACGTTCGGGTCGAGCGCGACCAGGCCGGTCGCCGCCGTGCCGGTCCCGCCGGTGGCGACGGGGACGAGCTCGTCGAGGTCGAGGGCCTGGGCGAGCGCGCGCCGGACGTCCTCGTCCTGCGTCACGCGGCCGTCGCGCTGGTTGAACCACAGCGCCACGCCGGAGTGGCCCTGGTCCTTGTCCAGGCCCTCGGCGTCCAGCCGCCGGTGGTCGTCGCCGGTGATCTGGGCGAAGTTCAGCTCGCCCGACAGCAGCAGGTTGGCTGCCGTCGTCTCGTCGGGGACGACGCGGACGACGACGGTCTTCGGGGTGCCCGGCTCGTCGGTGCCGACGCCGTCGGGGCCCCACGCGTAGTCGTCGCGGCGGGTGAAGGTGAAGGTCTGCCCGGCGACCACGTCGGTGAGGACGAACGGCCCGGTGCCGTCGGAGCCGGCCTGCAGCATGGTCCGGTCCTGCATGCCCTTGGCGCAGACGATCGGCAGCACCCCGACGGTCTCGAGCAGGAAGCCGAACGGCTGCTCGGCCGTCACGGTCACCATGCGCGCGGCGTCGTCGCCGGTCGCGGTGACCGGGACGGTCGGCGTGTGCAGGCCATAGAGGACCGCGCCGTTGGCGGGGTCGCTGACGTAGGCGATGTCCGCTGCCACCTGCGACGCCGTGAGCGGCGAGCCGTCGGAGCACGTCACGTCGTCGCGCAGGGTGAAGGTCGCCGTCGTCGCGTCGACCGTCCACTCCTCGGCCAGACCGGAGACGAACTCGCCGTCCGGGGTCAGGTTGACCAGCGGGTCGTAGAGAAGGTCGTCGTAGCCGAGCGCGCCGGGGGAGTGGTACGGGTCGAAGGACACCGGGTCGGCGGGCGTCGACCGGGTGAAGGTGCCGTCGACGGCGTAGCGGACCTCGTCGTCCTGGCTCGCGGGCGAGTCCGACGACGCGCCGCAGCCGGTGACGAGGCAACCGGTGACGACGAGCAGTGCGAACGTTCTACGCATGAGAGGTCTCCTCACTCATCGGGGCGCTCACGACGCGGGCCGGAAGTCGGCGTCGAGGATGCTGAGCGCCTCGACGGACCCGCGCGGCCCCACGGCGAACCGGGCGAAGGGGCGCACGTAGGGCACGCCCAGCGGCCGGATCCGGAACACGTCGCCATGCCAGTGCTCGAGGCGGGCGGCGAACGCGCCCGCACCGGGGAACGCGAGCAGAAGACCGTCGTCGTCGGCGGTGATCCGGAGGCGTCCGTAGAGACGGTGGTGGTCCTCGTAGTCGCCGGCATACCGGTCCACCGCGAGGGTGGGCCGGGTGCCGCTCAGCCGGGCGGCGGTCAGCGCTGCCGCCTCCTCGTCGTGCGCCCGCTGGGCCGCGCGCTGACGGGTGGCCAGCTCCGCGCTCCAGCCGGTGAGTGGCCGGCCGAGCAGCTGGTCGAAGACCCACAGCGACACCGCCGTGTGGAAGGCGAACGGGTCGTAGCCATGGGCCGTGCGGTCGAAGCTCGCCCGGTCGCCGTTGGCGAGCACGGCCACGCCGAGCCGTCGGTCCGGGAGCAGCGAGACCTGGGCGGGGAAGCCGATGATGAGCCCGCCGTGCGACACGTGCGTCTCGCCGCGGTACCGCTCGTTGCGCCAGCCGAGCGCGTGGGTGGTGTTCTCGAACGGGAAGCGGGCGGTGTCGTGCGGGTTCTGCGGGCTGTGCATCTCGCGCAGCGTGTCGCGCCGGAGGATCGGCCGGCCGTCGTTCAGCTGCATGACCAGCCAGTTCGACAGGTCCGCAGCACTGGACACGACGGCGCCGGCGGCCGCGAGCGTGTCATAGCTCTGCCAGGGCATGCTGCGGGCCGGCCCGCCGCCGAGGCGGTGCGGCATCGCGACGTTGCCATCGTGCGCTTCGGTGCGCCGCACCTCGCCGGCCGGCGCGGTGCCGAAGAACGTGGCGGTGACGTGCTTGTCGTCCCAGTAGTCCAGGGCACTGGTGCCGCTGCGGGTCATGCCGAGCGGTTCGAAGATGCGGGTCCGGACCAGCTCCTGCCAGGTCGTGCCGGAGACGGCTTCGACGACCTGGCCGACGGCGCCGTACATGAGGTTGCTGTAGACGTACGAGGCGCGGAACGGCTCGGCCTGGCGCTGGTAGCGCATCCGCCGCAGCGCCTCGTCTGCCCCCATGATCTCCAGGCCGGGCGCCCAGACGTCCACGTGGCCGGTCCGGTGCGCGAGCGCGTCGCGGACGGTGACGGCTCTGGTCAGCCACGGGTCGTGCAGCCGGAAGCCGGGGAGGTGGGCGGCCAGCGGGTCGTCCCAGCCCAGCCGCCCCTCGTCGACGAGGACGCCGGCCGCGGCGGCGGTGAACGCCTTGGACGTGGAGCCGAGCTGGAACAGCGTGTGCTCGTCGACGCGGTCGTCGCTGCCGGCCTCCTTGACGCCGTGGCCGCCGACGTGCAGTACGTCGGTCCCGTGCACGACGGCGACGGCGGCGCCGGGGATGCCCCAGTCGTGCAGGGCCTGCTCGACGTGCTCGTCCAGTCCGGTCAACGTCGTTGTGCCCATTCGGAGCCCTCGCCTCCCCGCCGTCAGCGCCAGACCTGGCCGAAGACGCGCAGCCAGTTCTCGCCGAGGATGCCGCGCACGTCGTCGGCGCCGAACCCACGCTCGAACAGCCGCTCGGTGAGGCGCGGCAGGCCGGAGGCGTCCTCGAGCTCGGCGGGGTAGTGCCAGGGCGGCGGCGGGTAGCTCTCCCGTGACCACACGCCGTCGCGGATCAGCTGCTCGTAGACGTCCAGCGGCGGGTTCGGCGTCGTGTAGTCCAGGCCGATCCCGACGTGCTCGGTGCCGACCAGGTCGGCGAGGTAGGCGATGTGGTCGATGTAGTCGTCGAGCGTGGGCTTGGCCGACGACACGACGAACGCGCCGTAGCCGTTGGCCCCGATGACGCCGCCGCCGGCCGCGAGGGCCCGGATGAGGTCGTCGGTCAGGTTGCGCCGGCTGTGGTGCACGGCGGCACAGTTCGAGTGCGACGCGATGACGGGCGCGGTGGAGGCCTCGACGGCGTCCAGGCTGGTCCGCAGGCCGGTGTGCGAGACGTCGACGATCATCCCGAGACGGTTCAGTTCGCCGACGACCTGGCGCCCGAACCGGCTGAGCCCGGCGTCGTTCGGCTCCTCGCACCCGTCGCCGACGGGGCTGCGGACGTTGTAGGTCAGCTGGACCACGCGCACGCCAAGCCGCCAGTACACCTCGACCAGGCCGGCGTCGTACTCGACCGGCTGCGTCCCCTGGAAGTGCAGGACCACGGCGAGCTTTCCGTCGCGCTTGGCGGCGCGGATGTCGTCGGCCGTGGTGGCGAGGACGAGGTCGTCGCGCTCGCGGAGGAACCGGTACGTGTCGCCCAGCAGGCCGACGGTGTCGCGGCAGCTCTCCCACGCGGCGACGCTGACGACGCAGGCGGTGGCGCCGCCGGCGATCCAGCTCGGGTACTGCTCACGCCACCACAGGGCCGGGCACGTGCCGTCGATCACGATCGCGTCGGAGTGCAGGGTCATCACTCGCTCCCGTTCGATCCGCCTGGTTGAACATTAGGTGTAATACCTTACGTGTGTGGTGTCAAGCCTTTCTTCCGTGTCTGTGCGACAATGATCGGGTGAGTGAAGCGGTGACGGGTCTGGGTCAGGAGCTGGGCGGAGCCAAGCTGACGGCGTCGAGCCTGCGCGACCAGGCGCTGCGGGTGATCCGGGCACGGATCATCTCCGGC
Source organism: Jiangella ureilytica (assembly GCF_004348545.1). Taxonomy (GTDB): domain Bacteria; phylum Actinomycetota; class Actinomycetes; order Jiangellales; family Jiangellaceae; genus Jiangella; species Jiangella ureilytica. The sequence goes on from NZ_SMKL01000010.1 coordinate 55,237, forward strand.
GAGCTGGCGCCGGGACGGCTGTATGCCCTCGGCGCGGTGGCGGAGCAGCTGGGCGTCTCGGTGACGCCGGTGCGCGAGGCCGTCCTCGACCTCGCCCGCGAGGGCCTCGTCGAGCTGGCCCGCAACCGCGGCTTCCGGGTCCGCGAGATGACCGACGGCGACCTCGACGAGATCGTGGAGCTGCGGCGGATGATCGAGGTCTCAGCCGTGCGCACCATCGCCGAGCGCGGCCTGCTCGCCGACGCCGAGGCGGACCGCCTCCGCGAGATCGCCGCCGCCACCGAGAAGTGCGCCGCCGACGGCGACTGGGTCGGCTTCCTCGACAACGACCGCGACCTGCACATGGGCCTGCTCGCGCACCTCGGCAACGAGCGGCTGCTCACCATCGTCGGCTCATTGCGCGACCAGGGCCGGCTCTACGGCCTCGACCACGTCGCCGGCTCGGCCAGCCTCATGGAGTCCACCCATGAGCACGACACCCTCATCGACGCCGTTGCCGCGGGGGAGGCCGACCTGGCAGCGGCCATCATGGATCGCCACCTGCGGCACACTCGCGGCATCTGGGCCGGTCACGCCGAACACTCCGGCTGAAGCGGCCGCACTCCGGGTCGCCCTGCCCGTCCCCGCCTGCCGTCCCGACTGCGGTGATCCCGGGGCAACCGGGGTATCGATCGCCCCCGGGCATATCGCCCGGCAACTCCCCGTTGACCCCACGGCCACATGCCGGCGGGGACGGCGGGCAACGGGGGGTGCGGCGCGACGTCAGCGAAGCGGGTCGAAGGGCGCCAGTTCCGGTGGCAGCCGGCCGGTGACGATGCGCTCGGCCAGCAGCCGGCCGGTCGCTGGGCCGAGGGTGACGCCCCACATGCCGTGGCCGCCGGTCACGAACACCCGCGGCGATCGGGTGGCGCCGACCAGCGGCAGGCCGTCGGGCGTGCAGGGGCGGGCGCCCACCCAGACGTCGCGCTGGTCGTCGACGTCTGCGCCGGTGAGCAGCGGGCGGACGGCGTCGGCGACGGCGCGGACGCGGCGGGCGTCGGGCGGGGCGTCGATGCGGCGGAACTCCATCATGCCGGCCAGCCGCAGCCGGCCGCCGATCGGCGTGCAGGCCACGCGTGCGGCCGGGAAGTACAGCGGCGTCGCCGGCAGCGGATCGACCGGCACGCTGCAGCTGTAGCCCCGTCCGGCCATCACGACGCGGCGCACGCCGAACCGGCGGGCCAGTCGGCCGAGGGCCGCGCCGGTCGCGAGCACGACGGCATCGTAGGGCTCTGTCCCGGAGGGTATCCGCACCTCGACGTCCGCGCCGGTGTCGGCCACCGCGGTCACGGCGGCGGACTCGACACCGGTGCGGACGGTGCCGCCGCGGGCCGTGACGGACGCGGCCAGCGCGTGGACGAACCGGCCGGGGTCGACGTGGCGCTGGGCGTGCAGGCGGACCGCCGCGCCGACCGCTCCGGACAGTGCCGGCGCGGCCGCCCGCGCCTCGTCGCCCGTGAGCAGGTCGAACGCCGGCTCACGTCCGGCGGCGCGGAGGTGGTCCAGCTCGGCGAGCAGGACGTCGCGCTCCCGCTCGGTGCGATAGGCGGCGATGAGCGGACCCGCCCGGCCGCCCGCGCCGTCCGTACCCGCACCACCGGCCGCGAGCTGGTCGAAGGCCTCGAGCGCGAGCCGGTCCAGCGGGACGAACGTGCGCGCCCCGGCCGCCCAGCGGCGCTGGCTGCTGTGCCGGGCGAACCCCGTCAAGAACCGGAGCAGTTCCGGGTCCGGCCGCGGTGACACCGACACCGGCGACGCCGGGTTCAGCAGCGCACGCAGACCGAACGTCAGCACGCCGGGCGCGGGCAGCGGCGCGGTGAGGGCCGGCACGACCAGCCCGGCGTTGCCCCACGAGGCCCCGGCCGCGACACCGGTCCGGTCGAACACCGTGACGTCGACGTCGTGCTCCTGCAGGAACCAGGCGGTGGCCAAGCCGGTCACTCCGGCGCCGACGACGGCGACTCTGTTCACGACGGCACCCTCTCGACCGCGGACCGATTGGAATGTAAGGTATTATACCTAAGGTTGAGGAGACGTGATGACAGCGGACGTGATGGTCCTCTCGGCCGCCGACGTCGCGGCGTTGTTCGACCCGGAGACCGCCGTCGAGTCGCAGCGGGCGGCGTTCGAGGCGCTGGGGAAGGGCACGGCGGTGCAGCCGGACAAGCTGATGCTGCCGGCCGCGGACGACGGCGCCGTGGCGTTCTGCTACGCCGCCCGCCTGTCGACGGCGGACCCAGCGGTGTCCAAGTTCGGCAGCGTCACCCCGGCCAACGCGGCCGCGGGCCTGCCGACCATCGCCGCCCTCGTGGTCGTCCTCGACGCCGTCACCGGGCAGCCGGCCGCGGTCATGGACGGCACCGTCATCACCACGCGCCGCACCGCCGCCGCCAGCGCCGTGGCGATCGACGCGTTGGCCCGGGCCGACGCCGCCGAACTGGCCGTTGTGGGCTGCGGCGTCCAGGGCCACGAGCACGTCCGCATGCTGGCCCGGATCCGGCCGTTCCGGGCGGTCCGGCTGTGGGGACGGTCGGAGCGACGCCGCACCGCCGCGGCCCGCGATCTGGCCGCGGAGACCGGGCTGCCGGTTCGCGCGAGCGCCACCGCGCGCGAGGCGGTCGCCGGCGCGGACATCGTCGTGCTGTGCACGCTGAGCACGGAACCGCTGGTGGAACGGGGCTGGCTGGCGCCGGGCGCCACCGTCGTCTCGCTCGGGTCCATCGCGCCCGGCCGCTGCGAGGTCGGCCCGGACGTCGTCGCGGCCGCGCGCGTCGTGGTCGACGACCCGGCGACGGCGGCCGCGCACGCTGGCCCGATCGTGGCCGGGCTGCACGCCGGCACGCTCCTCCGTGACCAGCTGGTCGGCCTGGGTGACGTGCTCGTCGGCACCACGCCTGGCCGCACCGCGCCGGACGAGCTGGTCTTCTACAACAGCACCGGGCTCGGTGTGCAGGACGCCGCCGCGGCGGCCGCCGTCCTCGAGCGCGCCCGCCGCGCCGGTCTCGGCCACCGTCTGCCGCTCACCGGGTCGTGATGACGGGGCGCAGCGGGAGGGCGTCGCGGTCGACGACGGCGCCGTCTTTGATCACGTCGACGATGCGGGTGTAGTTCTGCACGTCGGCCAGCGGGTCGGCCTCGAGGATCACCAGGTCGGCACGCTTGCCCGGTTCGAGGGTGCCGACCTCGTCGGCGACGTGGTAGGCCTCGGCGATGTAGCGGGTGGCCGACAACAGCGCCTCCATCGGCGCCATGCCGCGCTCGAGCGCGCCCTGCAGCCAGAGGATGTGCGACTCGCCCAGCCGCGTCGGAGTGTCGGCCATGTCGCGGAACGGCGCGAAGGCCGGATGCCGCACGAGACGTGGCCCCCAGACGAACGCGTCGGTGGTGAGCAGCAGCCGGGCCCCGGCCTCGACGAGCCGCCGGTCGTTGCCGTCCATGTGCGCGTTGTACAGCCGGCGCATCATCGGGCTGCCGTGCTCGGCGACCCAGGCATGGTGGCGCTCAGTGAACAGCATCGCGGCGACTGGAAGCCCCCGGTCGACGATGGCCTTCAGCGTCTCCTCCGGCATCGGCTCCAAGCCGGTGATGTCGCCGTGCTGGAGCAGGTCGGCGCCGGCCTCGATCTCCATCCGCAGGCTCTCCACGGTCGTCGTGTGCGCCTGGACGGTGATGCCGGCCCGGTGCCCCTCCTCGACGATCGCCCGCTGTGCGGCCGCGGAGAAGGTGATGAACGCGGTCGCGTGCCCGCTGGCCGCGTACTTGAGGAAGTCCGGCCGGTGCCGGTCGACGTAGTCGCGGACCCGCGACCGCACCTGCTCCGGGGTGCGCCACAGCAGGTCGGCGCCGACACCGTGCTCCCACTGCCCGTTGATGCGCTCGACGGTGTCCGGCCCGAAGCCGTCGCCGGGTGAGAAGAAGTCCGGCGACAGCGGCCCGCCGAAGCCGATGATGTTGCCGCCGACGTACATCCGGCTGCCGGCCGTGTCGCCGCGGTCGATCGCGTCACGGACGGCTTGCAGCGGACCCAGCGGGCCCCAGGTGTCGAAGACGGTGGTGATCCCGGCCCGCAGCGTGACCTGCGCCGCCTCCTCGACGAACGCGGCGTAGCCGCCCTCGTGCTCGATCAGGACGTCGGGCAGGGGGGCGCCGAACAGGTGGACGTTGGCGTCCATCAGCCCGGGGATCACGTACCGCCCGGCCGCGTCGATCACCTCGGCCTGCGCGGGCACGACGGTGTCCGCCGCCCGCGACACCGACCGGACGCGGTCGCCGTCGATGAGCACGACGGCGCCGGGCAGCGGCGCGCGCCCGGTGCCGTCGAGCACGGTCGCGCCCGTGATCGCTCGCAGCATCATGGGCCTACTCACCTCCGGGCAGCACGGACAGGACGAGGCGGGACGGGCGCGCCGGATCGTGGTACACGGCCTGGTCGGCGCGGACCGGCGGGCCCGGTTCGCCGCCGCGGTTGGTGTTGCGGTCGAAGCGGGGGAAGTCCGACGACGTGACGTCGAGGCGGATGCGGTGCCCGGCGCGGAACCGGTTCGCCGTGGCCCACAGGTCGACGTCCAGCCGGTACACCCGGCCCGGCTCGAGCAGCGCGACCGCACCGCCGGGGTCGCGGAACCGGGTCCGCAGCGTGGCGCTCTGCAGCTGGATCGCCCGGCCGTCAGGGAACACGTCGCTCAGCCGTGCGCTGAAGTCCGTGTCCACCGCGCTGGACGACGCGTACAGGACCAGCCGGAGCGGCCCGGCCACGTCGAGGTCGCGCTCCAGCGGCTCGGTCGTGTACGTCAGCACGTCCGGGCGGGCCTGCACCTGCGCGACGTCGACACTGCCCGGTAGGTACACCGACGACACGAGACTGCCGCCCACCGTCGGGGTCGGGTCGGCTGGGTCGTACGTGTAGCGGTCCGGCGCCGACGGCGAGCCCGGCGGCCGGGTCGTCAGCACCCCGCCCGCGCCCAGGTACAGCTCCCGGACGGCCGCCTCGGGCGGCGGCCACGCCGGAGCGCTGCGCCACTCGTTGGCGCCCATCAGGTAGTAGACGACGGCCGGCCAGTCGTCCAGGCGGTCCTCGCGCACGGCCGTGTACCAGTGGTCGAGCAGGTCCAGGATCTGAGCGGTCCGGTAGACGCGGTCCAACTCCGGGTGATCGTCGCGACCCTCGTGGTAGCCGGGCTGATTGTGCGCCGCCGGGGTGATCAGCAGCCGGCTGCGAGACCGGACCGGCTGCGGCGCCAGCCTGGTCAGCCGTTCCCAGGTGGCCAGCGTGTAGTCCAGGCCCCAGTCGTACCAGCCGGTGATGTTCAGCGCCGGCGTGCGCAGCGACGCGTACAGCTCGCCGTCGACGGCGCGGGGGAACAGGTAGCCGTCGCCGACCCGGTGCGGGAAGAGCCCCGACCAGCGACCGAGGTCCTGGTAGGTGACGCGGTCGCCGCCGAGCGCCGTGGTGACCAGCGACGCCCGGCCGGCCGGGTCCGCCGTCCGGTAGCGCTCCCACAGCCACTCCTGCGCCGCGTCGGCCGGCAGCGTCCGCAGCTGCGGGTACCGGTCCAGCAGCGGCGCGGAGAACGGCGCGTCCATGGGCTCGTTGAACCACCCGCCAGCCAGCGTCTCCGCCCGCATCCGCCGTTCGGTCTCCTCGTAGCCGAGCGCGAGCTGGTCCGCGCCCTTGCCGACCGAGCGCGAGTACGAGTTGACGAACAGGTAGCTGTTCGGCCCGCGGCCCGGGCGGCCGACGCCGAAGCCGGCCACCTCCGGCGCGAGGGCGGACATGGCCGGGTGCAGCGCCATGCACCACTGCATCCAGCCGGCGTAGGAGCCGCCGAGCGCGCCGACGAACCCGCTGTACCAGTCCTGCCGGGTGATCCAGTCGACCAGGTCGACGCTGTCCTCGCGCTCGTGGACCATGAAGTCCCAATGGTCCGGCTCGCTGTCCCCAGTGCCGCGGCAGTCCTGGGCCACCACGACGTAGCCGCGGCGGGCCAGCACGAGCAGACACTCGCCCAGCTGGTCCCGGCCGTACGGGGTGCGGAGCGCGACGGCGGGCGCGGGCGTCGTGGGCGGCAGGTACACGTCGGTCGCCAGCAGGGTTCCGTCACGCACCGCCATCCGGACCGTCTCGCGACGGATCGCATCGGCATCGAACCGGGGTTCCGGCGTCCCGCTCGCCGTCGCCGCGAGCAGCCGCTCGAGCGTCCTCACCGCAGCACCCGCATGCTCGTCGGGACGGGGAAGTTCGTGCTGCTGGTGCGCGCCTCGGCGTGCTGGAGGTAGAAGGGCCACGGCCGGTTCGAGATCGGCACCAGGTCCAGGTTGCGGAACAGCGCCTGCTCGGCCCGGCCCCAGTACTCGCAGGCCTCCGGCGGCGTCAGGGCCTGGGCCTGCGCGACCAGCTCCTCGTACTCGGCGTTGTGGAGGCCGGACAGGTTGGTCCCGTCCGGCGGGACCGGCCCGGACAGGTACGGCACGGCCTGGTGCGGCAACCCGAAGCCGAACCCGCCGAGGTAGACGTCGTAGTCGCTGGTCTCGAACATGAACTGGTTCATCGTCGTGAAGGTGTCGGAGGTGAGCTCGACCCGGATGCCGAGCTCCTCCCACTTCTGCGCGACGAGTTCGGCGGCCGGCTGGTAGTCGGGCGTGATGGACGGGACGAAGTGCAGGTCGATCGTCAGCGGCACGCCGTCCTTGGCGCGGAGGCCGTCGGCGCCCGCGGCCCAGCCCGCCTCGTCGAGCAGCGCCTCGGACGCCGCGACGTCGAACCCGGGCAGCTGGCCGCTGACGGTGTCGCCCGGGCAGGCCTTGGGCTCGGCCGTGATCAGCCCGTCCGACAGGCTGCCCGTCTCTCCCGTCGACACCGCGACGAGCTCCTCGAAGTCCAGCGACTGGACCAGTGCCTGGCGCACCTTCTTGTCCTGGGTGACCCGCCCGTCCACCTGGTTGAACCACAGCCAGGCTCCGGACGACGGCACGACCACCTTGTCCAGGCCCTGGGCGTCCAGGCGCTGCCAGTCGCGTCCGGTGATCAGGGCGAAGTTGATCTCGCCGGACAGCAGCAGGTTGGCCCGCGTCGACTCGTTCGTGACGATGCGCAGCACCACCTGCTTCGGCATTCCGGGCTGGTCGGTGCCGGCGCCGTCGGGCCCCCACGCGTAGTCGTCGCGGCGGGTGAACGTGTACGTCTGCCCGGGCACGACGTCGGTGAGCACGAACGGCCCGGTGCCGTCGGACTCGGTCCTCAGCAAGTCCGGGTCGGCCAGGCCGCGGGCGCACACGATCGGCAACTGCCCGACGGTGTGCAGCAGGAAGCCGAACGGCTCGGCGACGGTCACCTCCACCGTGCGGGCCGCGTCGTCGCCGGTGGCCGTCAGCGAGACGGTCGGCGTGTAGACGCCGTACTGCGGCGACTGGTTGGCCGGGTCGCTCACGAACGTGATCGCCGCCGCGACGTCGCTCGCGGTCAGTGGCGCGCCGTCGGAGCAGGTGACGTCCTCGCGCAGGGTGAACGTCGCGCCGTTGGCGTCGGCCGTCCACGTCTCGGCCAGCCCGGACACGAACTCGCCGTCCGGGGCGAGGTTGAGCAGCGAGTCGTAGGCCAGGTAGGCCTCGCCGAAGATCAGCTGGCTGTGGTAGGGGTCGAACGTGCCGGGATCGTCACGCAGCCCGATCGTGAACGTGGCGTCGATGGCGTAGCTCGCCGACCCGCCGGTGCTGCCGGTGTCGTCGTCCGACGTCGCGCCGCAGGCGGTGGCCAGGCAGGCGGCCGCGAAGGCGACGAGCAGGACGGCGGGCGTACGTGTCGCGGTCATGAGAACACCCGGATGCTGGTCGGGATGGGGAAGTTGAAGCCGGCGATCTCGGCGTCGGCGTGCTGCAGGAACCAGGTGTTGGGCCGATTGGCGATGGGAGCGATGTCGAGGTTGCGCCACAGCGCCTGCTCGGCCCGGTCCCAGTAGGTGCACGCTTCGGGCGGGGTCAGTGCCTGCGCCTGGACGACGAGCTCCTCGTACTCCTCGTTGTGGATGCCGGCCAGGTTGGTGCCGTCCGGCGGGACCGGGCCGGTGTTGTAGGAGATCGCCTGGCTGGGCAGGCTGTAGCCGAACCCCTGCATGTAGACGTCGAAGTCACCGGTCTCGAACATGACTCGGTTCAGACCCGTTCCGTCGTCGCCGGTCAGCTCCACCTGAACGCCGATGGCCTGCCACTGCGCGGCGATCAGCTCGGCGGTCGGCTCGTTGTACACCGACCCGGGCCCGAAGTAGTGCAGGTTCAGGGTGAGCGTCCGGCCGTCCTTCTCCCGGACGCCGTCGGCGCCCGCCACCCAGCCGGCGTCGTCGAGCAGTTCCTCGGCGGCGGCGACGTCGTACTCGGGCAACTGGCCGCTGACGGTGTCGCCGGGGCAGACCTGTGGCTCGATCGTGACCAGGCCGGTCGACGTGGTGCCGCGGCCACTGCCGTTGACCTTGATGACCTCTTCCAGGTCGAGCGTATGGACGAGCGCCCGCCGGACCCGCAGGTCGTCGGTGGCGCGGCCGTCCCGCTGGTTGAACCACAGCCACGCGCCGGAACCAGGGGTGTCCAGCCGGGTCAGGCCTTGGGCGTCCAGCCGCTGACCGTCCGGCCCGCTGATCAGGGCGAAGTTCACCTCGCCGGACAGCAGCAGGTTCGCCATCGTCGTCTCGTTGAGGCCGATCCGGAGGACCACCCGGGCCGGCGTCCCGGGTGCGCTGGTGCTGGCTCCGTCGGGGCCCCACGCATAGTCGTCGCGGCGGGTGAAGGTGTAGGTCTGCCCGGGGACCACCTCGGTGAGCGTGAACGGCCCGGTGCCGTTGGAGCCGGTCTTCAGCGAGTCCGGGTCGGCCAGGCGGCCGGCGCAGACGATGGGCAGGTTGCCGATGGTGTGCAGCGGGAACCCGAACGGTTCCTGGAAGGTCACCGTCACCGTGCGGGCGGCGTCGTCGCCGGTGGCCGTCAGCGGCACGGTCGGCACCATGGTCCCGTAGTGGGGCGACTGGTTGGCCGGGTCGGCGACGTAGGAGATGGCGGCGGCGACGTCGCCGGCCGTGAGTGGTGCGCCGTCGGAGCAGGTGACGTCGTCGCGCAGGGTGAACGTGGCGCCGTCCGCGTCCGCGGTCCACTCCTCGGCCAGGCCGGACACGAACTCGCCGTCGGGACGCAGGTTCACCAGCGAGTCGTAGGCGAGGTAGGCGAGGCCGAAGATCAGCTGGCTGTGGTACGGGTCGAAGCCACCCGGATCCGCGTTGACGGCGTAGGTGAAGGTTCCGTCGGTGGCGTAGTCCGGCGTCTCACCGGCGCCACGGGTGTCGCCGGTCGGGCCGGACGAGGCACCACAGCCGGCGCTGCCGGCGAGTGCGGCGGCGAGGAGCATGAGCAGGGTGTGCGACGTGCGCATGAGGGTGTCCCTCCGGGTCAGTCCCCGCGGCGGGCGGCGAAGGCGCCGTTGTGCAGCAGCGCGACGCGGCCGCCGGCGCCGGGGGTGAAGGCGATGTCCCAGGTGTGGTTGCCGGTGACGGCGTCGTCGGCGGGCAGGAAGCGGTGCGGCGCGATGGGGTGCAGCAGCGTGTGGATGGGCTCCTCGGCCTCGCCGGTGGCGGGGTCGTTGTCGCGCATCTGCCGGACGGTGAGCGCGAGGCCGCCGTCCTGCCGAGCGACGTCGTAACGCACGCCCCAGGCGTCGTAGCGGCCTACATAGTGGTCCGGGTCGAACGTCAGCCCGGCGTCCGGTTCGGGCCGCGGCGGCTTGGGCAGCCCCAGCCCGTCGCGGAGCACGGCGTCGAAGACGGCGTCGGCGAACGGGTAGCCACGGGGCGGCGTGTTGACGACGACGGCGACGGCGACGTCGTGCTCGGGGATCCACAGCAGCGTGGACGAGCCGTTGTGCGTGGTCCCGCTGTGTCCGAAGACCTCGACGCCGCCCCAGACCTTGCGGTACGGACCGACGCACCACGCGTCGGCGAAGACCCGCGACGGCACGTCGACCTGCGGCGTCTGCATCGTCGCGACGGCCGTCTCGGAGAGGATGCGGGTGCCGTCAGCGGCCCGCCCGCGACGCAGGAACAGCTGGCCGAACCGGGCCAGGTCGCGGGCCGTGGTGGACAGCGACGAGCCGGCCGGTCCCATGCCCCGGCTGAAGCACCACGGCCGGACGACGCCGTCGGCACCGGGCAGCCGTCCCACCGCCGGCCGGTGGTAGGGGAGCTCCTCGAACAGGGTGACCGACTCTGTCAGCCCGGCCGGGTCCAGCACGCGCTCGCGCAGCGCGTCGTCCCAGCACTGCCCGGTAAGTGTCTCGATGACCAGCCCGGACACGTTCGTCGAGGCATTGCTGTACCCGTACGCGGACCCAGGCGGGAACACCAGCGGGATCTGCGCCATCAGGTCCACGTAGCGGGCGACGGCGTCGTCGCCGCGGCCGGTGTCGGTGTACGGCCCGTTGTCCAGGCCGCTGTTCATGGCCATCAGCCGGCGCGGCGTGATGGACCGCCACGCGTCACCGATCGCCAGCCGCACGCCGGGCAGGTACTCGGCGACCGGCCGGTCGAGGTCGACCAGGCCCTCGTCGGCCAGCTGCATCATGAGTACGGCCGTGTAGACCTTCGTGGTGGACCCGATCTGGAACACCGTGTCGGCGGTGACCGGTGTGTCCCGTTCGGCGTTGGCGACGCCGGCCTCGGCCTGCACCACCGTCTCGCCTGTCGCGATGGCGATCTGCGCGCCCGCGATGTCCAACCGGGCGACCGTCTTCTCGCACAGCTCGCGCAGCTCAGACTCGGAGACACCGGAGGGGCTGATGGGCATCGAGGCTCCTCAGAGAGGTCGGGACGGCTGGAGTAGGTGATACAGTACACCGTAAGTTAACGTCGGCCGGATGGTCGGATCGGAAGAATCGAGGGATCCTGTGTCGTCGACTCGCACGAACCGCACGGCCAAGCGCCGCCGCGCACCTCGCGGCACGCTCAATCCGGAGGTCATCGTGCGTGCGGCCATCGACGTCGTGGCCACCGACGGGCTGGAGGCCATGACGACGCGGCGGCTCGCCGACGACCTCGGCGTGCGCCCGATGGCGCTGTACACCCACTTCCGCGACAAGGAGGCGATCCTGCACGCGGTGGCCGCGGAGATGTTCGACCGCTTCGAGCTGCCCCAGCAGACCGGCTCTGACCTGGAGCAGCTGCGCGACATCATGCGCGCCTACTTCCGCCTGTTCGTCGAGCACCCCGCGCTGTTGCAGCTGGAGAAGGCCGGGTTCGGCGACGACATCAACCCGGCCGAGGCGCGGCTCACCGAGGCGGTCTACGGCTGCATGCGGCGGCTGCGGTTCGACCACCACACCGCGGTCGGGCTGGTGGCCACGTTCATGCGGCTCATCCTCGGCAGCGCCTACGTCTACCCGACCCGGCGCATGTGGGACGAGGAGCCGGACCACTGGGAGCGGGTCCGGCTGCGCTGGCTCACCCTGCCGGCCGACGCGTATCCGGCCATGCACGAGCTGGCCAGCCACGACTTCCCGGCATTCACGCAGCTTCAGGCGTTCGAGTTCGGGCTGCACGCGCTCCTGTACACGGTGGCGAGGGCGGCCGGTGTCGAGCCGCTGGCCGATGTACCGCTGAGGCTGGGCAGCGACGACCGACAGGTGTAGGGTATTACACCCAAGCGAGACCTTCACAGCTTCATCATTCGGGACGAGAGGGGCAGCCTCGTGTTGTCCGCTGCGATGAACACCACCCGGCCTGACCCGGGCACCATGACCGAATGATCCGGACCCCAAGAGGGAGGAGCCGCGCCGGTGACGACCGCAACTGCCACGCCCGGTGCACTGAGGGGTGTCGTCGAGAGTCCGTGGGTGGGCTTCGTGCTGCGCCGCCTGCGGCGCCTGCTCATCTCGCTGCTGGTCCTCGTGACGGCAGCGTTCTTCATGATCCATCTGATCCCCGGCGACCCCGTGCGCGCGTCGTTGGGCGCCACCGCACCGCAGGAGCTGGTCGAGGCACGCCGTGAGGCACTCGGACTGAACGACCCGATCTGGCAGCAGTACGTCGACTACCTGCGCAACCTCGTCACCGGCGACTGGGGATCGTCGATGACCACCGACGTCGACGTGTCGCAGATCATCGCCGACCGGCTGCCTGCCACGGTCGAGATCGCCGCCTACGCGTTCGTGCTGATCATGCTGGTGTCGGTGCCGGTGGGCGTGCTCATGGCGGCGCTGACTCGCGGCGGCCGCGGCCGCCGTACCGAGCTCGCGTTCACCTCGTCCAGCGTGGTGATCGCGGCCATCCCCGACTTCCTGCTGGCCGTCGGCCTCGTCTACGTGTTCGGCGTCAGCCTGGGCTGGGTGCCGGTGGCCGGGAAGAGCACCGTCGAGTCGTACCTCCTGCCGGTGCTCGCGCTGGCCATCGGGCCGACCGCGGTCCTGTCCCGGCTCGTCCGGGTCGAGATGCTGACGGTGCTGGACGCCGACTACATCCGCACCGCCCGGGCCAAACGGCTGCCCGCCCGGTGGATCTACCTGCGGCATGCGTTGCCCAACGCCGTCACGACGACGCTGACGGTCGGCGGGCTGCTGCTCGGCGGGCTCGTCGCGGGCACCGTGCTGGTCGAGAACGTGCTGGCGTGGCCTGGCCTGGGCAGCACGATCGTGTCGTCGATCCTGTCCAAGGACTATCCGGTCGTGCAGGGCATCGTCCTCGTGTACGGCGTCGGGGTGCTGGTGATCAACCTCGTGGTGGACGTGGCGCTGGCGCTGCTCGATCCGCGGTCGACGATTCGGGAGAGCTGAGCGATGCAGGTGTTCACGGGTGTGGAACGGCCGGAGGGTCTGTCGCGCTGGCGGGCCGGCGGGGGCCGCAAGTGGGCCGCGGGCCTGGGCCGGTGGGGACAGGCGCTGAGGTCGCCGCTGGGTGCCACCGCGGCCACGCTGCTCGGCCTGGTGCTGCTGCTGGCGATCCTGGGCCCGATCCTGTGGGGCGATCGCGCCGATGCCATCGACACCAGCTCGCTGTCGCAGGGGTCGTCCTCAGCGCACTGGCTGGGGACCGACAGCTTGGGCCGCGACATCTTCTACCGGGTGCTGGTGGCGACCCGGCTGTCGGTGGCGCTGGCGCTCCTCGCGACGGCGATCGGCGTGGCGACCGGAGTGCTGCTGGGCGCGGCGCCGTGGCTGCTCGGCCGCCGCGTCGGCCGGTTCGCCGTCGCGACCATCAACGTCGCGGTGGCGTTCCCCGCGCTGCTGCTGGTGCTGTTCTTCGCGGTGATCTTCGGCGTCGGTATCCGCGGCGCCGTCCTCGCCGTCGGGCTCGGCATGGCGCCGTACTACGCCCGGGTGACGTCGACGCTGGTGGCCGGCGTGTCCGGACGCGACTACATCGCGGCCGCGCGCATCGCCGGCCTGGGCCGCATGCGGATCCTGCTGCGGCACATCCTGCCGAACATCGGCGAGCCGCTGATCGTCAACGCCACCCTGGGCGCCGGTGGCGCGCTGCTGGCGTTCGCCGGGCTGTCGTTCCTCGGTCTGGGCGTGCAGGCGCCGTCATACGACTGGGGCCTGCTGCTCAACGAGGGGCTGAACGGCATCTATGTGAGCCCGGCGGGCGCGCTGGCGCCCGGTGTGACGATCGTGCTGGCCGGGCTGGCGTTCAACCTGGCCGGTGAGGTCGTCGCGAAGAAGGTCGGGCTGCGGACGGCGAACGTGCGGACGGCGTCGGCGTACGGCCCCGTGCCGGCCGCGGCCGTCGACGAGGCGCGGCCCGCGTCCGATAAGGACACGGCGCCTGTGCTCGCGGTCGAGGACCTGCACGTCACCGTCACCGGGCCGGCCGGGCCGGTGACCCCGGTCCGCGGCGTCTCGTTCACGATCGGCCGCGGCGAGGCCGTCGGCCTGGTGGGGGAGTCCGGGTCGGGGAAGAGCCTGACGGCGCTCGCGGTGGCACAGCTGATCGAGGCGCCCGGCCGCGTCGACGCCCGCCGGCTGGAGTTCCAGGGCACCGACCTGCTGCACACGCGGGGTCGCGCCAAGGGCATCGGCCGGCTGCTCGGCACGTCGCTGGGCGTGGTGTTCCAGGACCCGACGACCTCGCTGAACCCGACCATGCGGATCGGCCGGCAGCTCGGTGAGGTCGTCCGCCGGCACCTCGGCAAGAGCCGCGGCGAGGCCCGCGCCCGCGCCGTCGACCGGCTGCGAGCCGCCCGGGTGCCGGCGCCGGAGCGGCGGGCGCACCAGTACCCGCACGAGTTCTCCGGCGGCATGCGGCAGCGCGCCATGATCGCGATGGCGATGATGGGCGACCCGGCCCTGATCGTCGCCGACGAGCCGACAACCGCGCTCGACGTCACCGTCCAGCGGCAGGTGCTCCGGCTGCTCGAGGAGATCCGGGCACAGAAGCAGGTGGCCGTGCTGCTGATCAGCCACGACATCACCGTCGTCGGGCAGGTGTGCGACCGCGTCATGGTCATGTACGCCGGCCGGGTGGTCGAGGACCTGCCCAGCAGCGAGCTGCGCACCGAGGCACGGCATCCGTACACGCGGGCGCTTCTGGCGGCGGTGCCGGGCATGGCCGCCGACCGCGACCGGCCGCTGACCATCATCCCGGGCCGGCCGGTCGACCCGGCGCACTTCCCGCCCGGCTGTGCGTTCGCCGACCGGTGCCCGCTCGCCGACGACCACTGCCGCGCCGCCCACCCACCGCTGGCTACTGACGGTGCGGGGCGGCGGGTGGCCTGCTGGCACGCCGGCGAGCCGCTGCCCGTCGTGACCGAGGACAACGTGGGAGTGGGGGAGGCATCGTGAGCGAGCTGCGGTTCGACGGTGTGCGGGTGCGGTTCGGGACCGGGCGCAGCGGCATGGTCGCCGTCGACGGCGTCGACCTCGTGGTCCCGTCCGGCCAGGTCGTCGGTCTCGTCGGGGAGTCCGGGTCCGGGAAGTCGACGCTGGCCCGGGCCGCCGTCGGGCTGGCTCCCGTCAGCGACGGGCGGATCACCCTCGACGGCGTCGCGCTGAGCCACGGCGGGCGCGGCCGGTCCGAACGTCCCGTGCAGATGGTCTTCCAAGACCCATACTCGTCGCTGGACCCGCGTATGACCATCGGCGACTCGGTGGCCGAGGCCATCCCGCGCCGGGCGTTGCGCGGGTCCGCTGCCCGGCGGGCCGAGGTGGTCCGGCTGCTCGACCTCGTCGGCCTCGAAGCCGGCCGGGCCGACGCATACCCGGGCCAGCTGTCCGGCGGGCAACGGCAGCGGGTCGCGCTTGCCCGCGCCCTCGCGGGCCGGCCGGAGGTGATCATCGCCGACGAGATCACCTCCGCGCTGGACGTGTCGATCCAGGGGACCGTGCTCAACCTGGTGCGCGACCTGCAGCGGCAGCTGAACCTGTCGATGCTGTTCATCTCGCACAACCTGGCCGTCGTGCGCTACGTGAGCGACGTCATCGCCGTCATGTACCTCGGCCGCATCGTCGAGCACGGCCCGGCCGAGGACGTCCTGGGCTCGCCGCGCCACCCGTACACCCGCGACCTGCTCGCGGCGGCGCCGGACGCGGACGTCGACAACCTGACCCGCATCGAGAGCGACCCGGTCCTGCGCGCCATCGCCGACGCCGAGCCGGCCGACCCGCACCACCCGCCAGCCGGCTGCCGGTACCATCCGCGCTGCCCCGTCGGCCCCCTGGTCCTGCCCGAGCGGTCGGACTGCCTCACCGTCGAGCCCGGCATGGACCACCCCAACCACGCCGCCTGCCACTACGCGACCGAGATGCTCACCGCCCGCGGGCTGGGTGATCCCCGACTCTGATGGCTGCGGCGCGGCTGCTTGGTCACGACGTGGACGGGGGCATCCGCGGGTGAAGGGGAGAACGCCTGGTGTCGTGCCGGATCGTTGATGATCATGACTGTCCGCAGGCGGTCACGGCACACCGTGACGACGCGTACGGTCACGGCACACCGTGACGACGCGTACCGCCAGGAGAGGCTGACGTGCCCACATGCGCCCCGTCCCCTGATGGCTGCCCGTTCTTCGGCCGCGGAGCGTGGGCGCCCGCTACGGCCGCGCGGGTGTGCAGACCTAGCTCAGGTAGAACTCCATCACGTCGGGGTCGACCGGCACCGGCGCCAGGCGGTACTCCGGCGGCTCGACGCCCAGCAGGTGGCGGACGAGGTAGTCCCAGCGTTTGCGGGCGACGTAGTGCTGGTACCCGGCGAAGGAGTGCTCGGCGTTGGGGACGATGAGCAGGTCGAAGTCCTTGTTCGCTGCGATGAGCCGGTCGACCAGGCGCATGGTGAGATGTGGCGTGACGTTGTCGTCCATCTCCCCGTGGATGAGCAGCAGCTTGCCGACGAGGTTCTCGGCCAGCGCGGTGTTCGACAGCAGCTGGCCGGCGTCGGGGTCGTAGGGGCCGTGATAGGTCTCCGCCCACATGGCGTGGTACGCGCGGTTGTCGTGATTGCCGGCCTCGGCGACGCCGACCTTGTACAGGTCCGGGAAGGCCAGCAGAGCGCGCCCGGTGGCGAACCCGCCGCCGGACAGGCCGAAGATGCCGACGCGGTCCAGGTCGAGCCAGGGCCGGGTCTCGGCGAGCTGGTGCAAGGCGGCGACGTGGTCCTCCAGCGACCCTGCGGCGCCCATGTTCCCCCAGGTGTGGTCGTGGAAGGCCTTGTCCCGCCCCGGGGTTCCGCGCCCGTCGACGGCCAGCACGGCGAGGCCCAGGGCCGCGACGGCCTCGGCGTCGTGCCCGTAGCGGCCGCAGTCGAAGGCGGCTTCCACCCGTTTGATCTGCGGCCCGGGGTAGGGGTGGTCGACGACGGGGTACTTCTGCGTGGGGTCGAAGCCGTACGGCTTGTAGAGCACGCCGTAGATGGGGGTGACACCGTCGGCGGC
The DNA here is from genome assembly GCF_004348545.1 of Jiangella ureilytica. GTDB lineage: Bacteria > Actinomycetota > Actinomycetes > Jiangellales > Jiangellaceae > Jiangella > Jiangella ureilytica. The sequence goes on from NZ_SMKL01000010.1 coordinate 72,163, forward strand.
GAGGGTGCGGACGCGTTCCGGCGGAGTCCAGCCGGCGGCGAGCAGGCGGGTGATGTCGGCGCGTTCCAGTTCCAGCACGACGGCGCCGGTGTGGTCGCGCAGCGTGGTCACCGGCGGGGTGTCGACGGTGGAGGCGGAGTCGACGTACCAGCGCCCGTCTGGCGAGGCGGTGACGACGTGGTCGAGGTCGTCGTCGGTGAGGCGGGTGAGGTTCCCGCCGTCGAGTCCGACGCTGACCAGGCTGCGCCGGTACGGGTCGTCGGTGACCAGCCCGCTGACGCTGAGGTGGGCGGTGCGGGTGGTCTCGTCGACGTGCAGGATCTCCTGCACGGCGTACTCACCCTTGGTGACCTGGGCGACCGGTTGCCCGGTGGTGAGGTCGTACAGGTAGAGGTGACCCCAGCCGTCACGCTGGGAGTACCACAACGCCTCCCGGCCGCCCGCGAGGACGTGCACCATGGGCTTCTGCACCAGCGACTGCGCGGCCTCCACCCGGGTCTGGCCCGTCTCCTCGACCAGCGTGCGCACCTCACCGGTGGCCGCGTCGATCGACTTCAGGCGGAGCGTCTTCAGGTCGCGCGGCTGCTCGAGGTAGTACGCCGTGGAGCCGTCGGCGGACCACCATGCGTTGCCGAACCGCAAGGGCGACACGTAGCCGAGCGGGAACGGGTCGGTGGCGGCCGGCACCACCGTCCGCGTCGCGACGTCGAAGACCACCCACTCGCCACGCGGCAGCGTCTCACCGGGGATGGCGTACCGGTACGTGTGCAAGAGCGGCCGTCCGCCATCCGCCGGTGCGGCCTCGACCAGCGGCATGGTCGCTACCCCGCGGTGGTCGGTGCGGTGGGTCAGGATCCGCCGCGAGTCCGGTGACCATGCCAGGACCGGCACCGGCTCGAAGACGCCGAGGCGGCGCAGGAACCACCGGCTGCTGCCGACGTCGGGGTTCGTCGCATAACTGCGCTCGGCGGTGCCGTCGGTGGTGAGCGGGAGCTCCTCACCGGTGGCCACCGACCGCACCCACAGGTCGTGACCCCGGCGGAACGCCACCCACCGCCGGTCCGGCGACACCCGGGCCAGCGGGGTCCGCCGCGGCCGGCTGTCGTCCTGGACGCAGATGTAGTCGTCGAGCCGGCAGCTCCACCGGGCCTCGAACGCCTCGAACTCCACGGCGTCGCCCGACAGCTCGATGGCGTCGAACGGCAACGCGTACGGCTGCACCGTCTCACCGCCGGCCGACGCCAGGGCCGTGGCCAGCCGCTCGTGGTCGAACGCGGCCACCCGCGTTCCCGCGGCCGGGTCGACCTGCACGAACTCGGTGCCGCGCTCGGTGTCGACCCGGTACCAGAACCGCCCGCCGTCGCCGGTCCAGCGCGGCCGCACCGAGGCTCGCAACGCCAGGCGGGACCGGTGATGCCCCATCATCCGCTCCGCACGTTCGTACGCCGACCTGGGCAACCGGTCGCTGGTCATGGGTGGCCTCCTTCGAGGGAACGACGGTGGGGTCCGGCCCTACTGTACGGCGTAAGTTACGGCCCCGGTTCGTGCGATCCGACGAATCGGCGGCCGGTCGTTGCAGCATCGGCAGCATGTCGGCGAGCCCGTTCCGGGACACCATGGAGTCGTTGGAGTAGGCAATAAAGTACAACGTACGTTATGGTCCTTGTCGTTCGATCGAACCACGCGAGCGGGCCCGTACCCCGGCTCGCACAGGTCCCTCGGTGGTGGGGTGGTGTCGCCGCGTGAAGATGCGACCACGGGCCGGCCTCGGCCGGGTGCTCGACGACCTCGGTTCGACCCTGTTGACGCTCGGTCACGGGCAGCCGCAGCGTGGCGCCGAGATCGGCGGCGTGGTCATCCACGACCCCGCCGACCGGCCGGACCTGCCACCGCACGCCCTGGTTCTCGGCGTTGGCCTGCGCGACGCCGAGGAGATCACCGCGCTGCTGCCGGAGCTGGGACGGCAGCAGGTCGCCGCACTGATCGTCCGGGCGCCGGTGCCCCACGGCGACGCGGTCGCGGCGGCGGCCGAGGAGTCGGGCGTGGCGGTGCTCGGGCTCACCCCGGGGGCGTCGTGGACCCAGCTGGTGGCGATCCTGCGGTCACTGCTGGCCGAGGGCGACGTCGGTGTGGTCGACGCGGAGAGCCTCGGCGGCATCCCGTCGGGCGACCTGTTCGCGCTGGCCAACGCCGTCAGTGCGCTGCTCGACGCGCCGATCACCGTCGAGGACCGCAGCTCGCGCGTGCTCGCGTTCTCCGGCCGCCAGGACGAGGCGGACCAGTCGCGCATCGAGACGATCCTCGGTCGGCAGGTCCCGGAGAAGTACACGCGCATGCTCGCCGAACGCGGCGTCTTCCGGCGCCTCTACCGCGACGACGAGCCGGTCTGGATCGACCCGCTGCCGCTGGGCCGCGACGAGCAGCCCCGGGTAGCCGTCGCCGTGCGCGCCGGCGACGAGGTGCTCGGCTCCATCTGGGCCGCGGTCCGGGAGCCGCTGAGCCAGGATCGCCTGCGCGCGTTGCGCGACGCCGCGAAGCTGGTGGCGCTGCACATGCTGCGGATCCGGGCCGGCGCCGACGTCGAGCGCCGGCTGCGCACCGACCTGCTGAGCACGGCGCTCGAGGGCGGCGCGGGCGCCCGCGACGCGCTGAGCCGGCTGGGCCTGGCGCACCAGCCGGTGGTCGTGTTGGCCCTGACGACGATCCAGCAGCCCGGCAGCATGCAGCCCGGGCCGTCCGACGCCGGCCTGGCCACCGAACGGCAGCAGCTCAGCGACGGTTTCGCGATGCACTTGAGCGCCGTGCACGCACGCTCGGCGGCGGCACTGGTCGGCGACGTCGCGTACGGCCTGCTGCCGCTGAGCGGGGACGCGGCCGACGGCGAAGATCGCGCCGCTCGCATCGCCGCCGAGTTCCTGGGCCGGGTCGGCCACCGCGACCGCGCGGCGATCGCCGTCGGGCCGGTCGCGCGCGACGTCGCCGAGCTCGCGTACGCCCGCACCACCGCCGACCGGGTGGTGCGGGTGCTGCGCTCGCGGCACGGCTCCGGCCCGCGGGTCGCCCGGCTCGGCGACGTCACGGTCGAGGCGCTCGTGCTCGAGCTGCGTGACCTCGTCACCGCTCGCGGCGACGGGCTGACCGGTGCGGTGGCCAAGCTCTGGGAGTACGACAAGGAGCACAACGGACGTATGGTCGAGACGCTGCATGCCTGGCTCGACGCGTTCGGCGACGTCACCGTCGCCTCCGCCTCGCTGCACGTGCACCCCAACACGTTGCGCTACCGCCTGCGCCGGCTCAGCGCCCTCGGCGGCTTGGACCTCGACGACGCCGACGCCCGGTTCGCGGCCATGCTCCAGCTGCGGATCTTCGATCGGCCCCTGGCATCCGCGGCCAGGGTCGCGCCGGAGGACCGCTGAGCGCCCCTGTTCGAGCCACCTATCACGGCGGCCGATCTTCTGCGCCGACGACGAACCACCGTGGGTCGCACGATGCCACCATGGCACCCCTGCCCGACCCGTCTCACGAGGAGCGCGATGTCGACCACCGCACTTGACCGTGATCACTGGAGCCGCCGCCTCGCCGACCTTGCGACGCGCCATCGGGTTCCGGGCGCCGCGCTGGGTGTCGCCCAGGGCGCTGAGACGCTCGAAGTGGCCGTCGGTGTGACGAACGTCGAGACCGGCGTCGACGTCACGACCGACACGCTGTTCCAGATCGGCTCCGTGAGCAAGGTATGGACGGCAAGCCTCGCGATGGCGCTGGTCGACGGCGGGAAGCTGGACCTCGACGAGCCGGTCGTCTCCTATCTGCCGGAACTGGTCCTGGTCGATCACGAGATGACCGCACGGGTCACGATGCGGCATCTGCTGACCCACACGAGCGGGATCGACGGCGACTTCTTCCACGACACCGGCCGCGGCGACGACTGCGTCGAGCAATACGTCGCGGCGCTCGCGACCGTGCCCGCCAACCACCCGCTGGGTGCGACCTGGTCGTACTGCAACGCCGGATACATACTGGCCGGCCGGGTCATCGAGAAGCTCACCGGCCAGGTATGGGACGCGGCGCTGCGCGACGTCCTGGTCACCCCGCTGGGGCTGGACCACACCGTCACACTCCCGGAGGAGGCGCTCCTGCACCGCGCCGCCGTGGGCCACGTCCACGAGGGCGACGAGCCCCCGAGACGGGCACAGGTGTGGGTGCTGCCGCGCTCGGCCGGGCCCGCGGGGCTCATCGCGTCGACGGTGGGCGACGTGCTCACCTTCGCCCGGATGCATCTGTCCGATGGCGTGGCCGCCGACGGCACACGGGTGCTGACCGCGCAGTCGGTTGCGGCGATGCAGACCGAGCAGGTTCGGCTGCCACACCCGTACTCGAAGTCCGACTCATGGGGGCTCGGATGGTGCCGCCTGGACTGGAACGGGCACCGGCTGGTCGGTCACGACGGCGGCACGATCGGCCAGTTCTCGTTCCTCCGAGTGCTGCCGGATCTGGATCTGGCCGTGGTCCTGCTGACCAACGGCGGCCAGGCGCTCGACCTCTACCACGAGCTGTTCCGGGAGCTCTTTCGCGACGTGGCCGGCGTCGAGATGGCTGCGCCGGTCACACCGCCGGTCGAGCCGCCCGCCGTCGACGTCTCCGCGCACGCGGGCCGCTACCAACGCACCGGCGTCCGCTTCGAGGTCTGGCAGGACGAGGCAGGGCCGCGGCTGCGGATGATCAGCACCGACACCACGCCCGGCCTGGACCGGGCGCCGAAGGACTATGCCTTGGTGCCGGTGACGGAGAACGTGTTCGCGGTCCGGGACCCGGGTGCCGAGACGTGGAGTCCGGTGGTGTTCTACGAGCTCGCCGATGGCACGCCGTACCTGCACTTCGGCCGGGCCACCCCTAAGCTCGCCTGAGCGGAGCGGCGAGTGGCGCACGCCCGTCGGCGCCATCACGCACCCAGGCCGTTCTCATCGCCCACGGCGCCGGCCCCACGAATCCCGAGGGGCGCATGACGGCCGCACGCTCGGGTACGCGGGCCGAGAACGCCGCTCAACGACCCGGGAGGGGATTGCGATGCCGATCGCGGAGATGCTCAGGACGTATCCCAAGGACCTCGGCGACGTCGACCGCGAGAAGCTGCTGGCGTGCATCTAGTCGTGCATCGACTGCGCGCAGGCCTGCACGGCGTGCGCAGACGCGTGCCTGAGCGAGGACATGGTCGCCGAGCTGCGCACGTGCATCCGGACGAACCTGGACTGCGCCGACATCTGCGAGACCACGGCACGGGTGCTGTCGCGGCACACCGGCTACGACGCGAACATCACCCGAGCGATGCTGCAGACGTGCATGACCGTGTGCCGATCCTGTGCCGACGAGTGCGGCCGGCACGCGGACGCCCACGAGCACTGCCGCGTGTGCGCGGAGGCGTGCCGGCAGTGTGCCGTGGCATGTGACGAGCTGATGGCCGCGCTCGGCTGAGGCACCGACGACGGCGATGGTGTCGTCGCGGGCTCTCCACGACTGGGTGTCATCGAGCGACGGCGCTGCGTGGACGCGAGTGGCTCGGGTCGGGCTGACCACGGCGAGGAGAGGTGGGAACGCATGGGAACGACGGATCGGATCGCCGAGCCCTGGGGACCAGGACGCCATACGGACCGGGGGAGTCATGGCCGGTCCGGGTGGACTCCTGCCCGACGGCCATCAGCCGACCGGGATGTCGCGCCGCCGCAGGCCGGCAAGTCCGACCCAGGTCAGCGCGGCGGCGATGGCGAGTAGCAGGATCACGGGGACGAGTTCGAAGTCGCCGGCGGGGAGTTCGGGCACGTGTCCGAAGGGCGATAGGGCCCTGGTCCACTCGGGGAATCGCAGGATCTGGCCCATGTACACGACCGCGATCGCGTAGGCGGGGACGAGCCAGGCCAGCGGGCTGAGCCTCGGGGCCAGTCCGATCACGGCCATGGCGAAGCCGGCGGCGACCCAGATCGCCGGGAGCTGGACGAAGGCGGCGGCGAGCATGTCTCCGAGCCAGCCGCCGTCGTCGGTGGCGAGGGCGGTCGCGATGCCGAAGCCCAGTCCGACCAGGATCATGACGGCGGCGCTGCCGCCGAAGGCCATGGTGAGGTGGCTGGCGGCCCAGCGGTGGCGGGAGACGGCGGTGGCCAGGATGGGTTCGGCTCGTCCGGCGGTCTCCTCCGACCGCAGCCGCAGGACCGCGAGGACGGCCTGGATGGAGGCGATCATGCCGGTGAGGCTGAGCACGGTGACGAGCCAGGATTCGATGAGGGTCGCGCCCGCGATGTCGCGGATCAGGTCGTCGAGCGAGGAGATCTGGTCGAACATGTCCTGGATGCTGTCGACGAGTGAGCCGTAGGTGACGGCGAGGACGAGCAGCCCGACGGACCACGCGATGAGGGTGGCGCGTTGGAGCCGGAACGCGAGGCCGAGCGGGCTGCTCAGGGCCGGCGACGCCGTGGCCGAGCCGAGCCGAGCGGGGCGGAGCCCGGCGCCGACGTCACGGCGCACGCGGAGCGCGTAGGCGACGGCGGCCAGCAGCGCCGCAAGTGCGACCAGGAGGAGCAGCGGCCACCAGCGCTGGTCGGCGGCGAACGAGCGCGTGACCTGGCCCCAGAACAGCGGCGATACCCACGACAGGCCGCTTTCGGCGACGTCGCCGACCGCACGGACCGCGTAGGTGACGCCGAGCACCGCCAGCGCCATGCCGGAGGCGCCGCGGGCGTACTCGGTGATCTGGCTGGTGACGGCTGCGACCGCGGTGAACACCAGCCCGGCGGCCACCAGGCCGGCGGCGAACAGCAGGGATCCCTCGCCCGTGACGCCGTCGGCGCCGGAGCCGCTCAGCCCGGCGGCGATGAGCAGGCCGGTGACGGCGTTGGCACCGCCGACGACGATGAACGCCGCGGTCAGCTGAGCGTGGCGGCCGAGCACGCTCGAGCGGAGTAGTTCGGCGCGGCCGGTCTCCTCTTCGGCGCGGGTGTGCCGGACGAACGCCAGGATGCTCATCAGTCCCAGCAGCAGCGCCATGAAGACGTACATCTGGTGGCCGGTCATGACGCCGTACGTGTAGTCGTCGCGGCTGTAGATGCGGCCCACCATCGCTGTCACCGCCGGCAGGCTGGACAGGTCCGCCGCCGTCGCGCGATCGGCCGCGGTCGGGTAGGTCTGCTCGAAACTGCCCACCGTGCCGACCCCGAAGAGCGTCAGCCCGGCGATCCACACCGGCAGGCGGACGCGGTCGCGGCGCAGCATGAACCGGGTCATCGCCCCGGTGCCGGCCAGCGCGCTCCGCGACCGCGACGATGACCTGGCGTGCGTCGGCAGCGTGGTGGCGGCGCTCATCGTGCACCCCTCGCTCCGGCGCCGGCGAGCTCGTCGCCGTAATGGCGGAGCATGAGCTCCTCGAGGGTGGGCGGGTGGCTGGTGATGCTGCGGACGCCCAACTCACCGAGCCGGCGGATCACGGCGTCGAGGTGCTCGCTGTCGACGTCGAAGCGGGCCCGGCCGTTCTCGTCGTGGAAGTTGTGTACACCGGCCGACTCGGCCAGCGTGCCCGCCGGTCGCAGTGTGTCGGCCTCGATGGTGGTACGGGTCAGGTGCCGCATCTGCGCCAGTGTGCCGGTCTGGACGACCTCGCCGCGCCGGATGATGCTGATGGTGTCGCAGAGCTTCTCGACTTGGGCGAGGATGTGGCTCGATAGCAGCACGGTGCGGCCGTCGGTCTTGGCCTCGGCGATGAACTGCTGGAACACCGTCTCCATGAGCGGGTCCAGGCCCGCGGTGGGTTCGTCGAGGATGAGCAGCTCGACGTCGGAGGCGAGGGCGGCGATGATGGCCACCTTCTGCCGGTTGCCCTTGGAATAGGTGCGCGCCTTCTTCGACGGGTCCAGGTCGAAGCGTTCGACCAGGTTTCGGCGGCGGCCGGGGTCCAGGCCGCCGCGCAGCCGGGCCATGAGGTCGATGGCCTCGCCGCCGGTGAGGTTGGGCCACAGCTCGACGTCGCCGGGGACGTAGGCGAGGCGGTGGTGCAGGTCGACGGCGTCGTCCCACGGGTCGCCACCGAGCACGACGGCGCGGCCGGCGTCGGCGCGCAGCAGGCCGAGCAGGACGCGGATGGTGGTGGACTTGCCGGCGCCGTTCGGGCCGAGCAAGCCGTGGACCTCGCCGGTCTGGACGGTCAGGTCGAGTCCGTCGAGCGCGGTGACGGTCCCGAAGGACTTGCGTAGTTGCTCGATCTGGATGGCAGGAGTCATCGTGCACCTCGATGCGTGAGCCCGGGCCGGTGGCCTGGGAACGATGTCGTGACGGAGGAGGGTCCCCGGGGCACGGGGGCGTGCGTCAGCGGCTAGCTCGCGGTTGGAGCCGCGTCGTCCGCCGATGGCGGATCCGGCACGTACATCAAGTAGTCGTCCAGCATCGAACGGTCGACGAACAGGCCCTGGCTGAACAACTCCAGCGCCGGCGGTGTGATCTCCTCGGAGTAGCGCCGGAACGCGGCGCTGAAGTCGTCCGGGTGATCGTCGAGGTGCATCGACGCCCACAGCAGCATGCCGCCGATGTTCTGGTACGCGAGGAAGCGACTCCGCGCCTCCGGGTCACGGCTGGGCCGGATCACGCCCGCCTCGACGCCCGCGGCCAGGTACCGCTGCGCATCGGCCATCAGGTGCTCGACCAGTGCCGACGCCAAGTCACCGCCGGACTGCAGGCTACGCACCAGGTAGCGCACCATCGGTGCGAAATGCTCGATCTGCGCCAACTGCGCGAACAGCATCGCAGCGGTGCCGGTGGTCACAGCCTTCGTCTTCTCCGCGCGGATGACGGCCAGGACGTGCTCGTCACACGCGCGACGCAGAGCGTCCTTCGATCCGAAATGGTGTACGACCAGGCCGGCCGTCACTCCTGCGTCGGCCGCGACCGTCCGCAACCCGATGGCGAAGCCGTCGCGGCCGAACCGCACGATCGCGGCGTCACGAATCCGCTCGGCCGTCGCCACTCCCGCGGGCCGGGCATCGCGTTTCGTGCTCGTGTCACGCACCCTCCTGATTAAACAGTCGTTCAATCAGGGGCGCAAGAGGGCTTCGCCGTCGCGGTCCGCTGCCTCGTGGCTAGTCGAGCTGGAGCCGGCGCCACGCGACGAGCGTCGCCCATCCGACGACAAGAGGTACGAGTGTGGAGAGCGCGAGTTGGCCGCTCGACACCTCGTCGGGTTCGAGCGCCCACAGCGCCGGCGCGGCCAGCGGGAACCAGGCGCCGGTTCCGGCGATCACGAGCACCTGCGCGACGACGATGATCCCGATCGTGGTGGCGATGCCCGGGAGAAGGCCGCGGCCGAGTGTCGCCGCCCACGCGGCGGGGACGGCGAGGCCCGCGGACAGAACCATGAGCGTCAGCTGACGACCGAGGCCGTCCAGTGCCTCCGCGTCGACCCGGCCGAGGCCGAGGACGACGCCGCCGATGGCCAGAAGAACGACGAGAATCGCGGCGACCGCTACCGCCCACAGGGCGTAGGACGCCAGCTTCGCGAGAGCGACGGCGGAGCGGCTGACCGGGAGGGCGAACAGTCCGGCCACAGTGCCGTCGGCGAACTCCCGGCCGACCATCCAGCTCAGCACGACACCGAAGCCGAGGACGCCGCCGGCCGCCGTGACCTGCGCGGCCACGCCGAGGAAGCGATCCCAGCCCTCGGCGTTCGCGAGGCCGCCCAGCTGGGCGAGCACCTGCTCGTTGCCCCGTTCGGCGGCCCAGGTGAGGGACCCGGCGAGTGCGACGATGCCGGCGACCAGGAAGATCGTCGCGGACCTGACGACCCCTGAGGCGGTGGTCTTCACGATCTCGACGGCGATGGCCGCGTTCGTACCGCTCATGGGGTCCGACGCTCCTCGGCCGCGTGAACCAGCGCGAAGAACGCTCGTTCGATGTCGACACCGGCCGGGTCGAGCTCGCCGACGAGACGGCCTCGGTTGACGACGGTGATGCGGTCGGCCACCCGGGCGACCTCGTCGAGATGGTGGCTCGATACGAGGATCCCCGCACCAGCGGCGCCGCGACGCAGCAGCAGCTCGCGCAGCAGGATGACGCCGGCCGGGTCGAGTCCGTTGGTCGGCTCGTCCAGGACGATCGCGCACGGATCGTGCACGAGGGCGGCTGCGAGTCCGATACGCTGCCGATTGCCCTGCGACAGAGTGCCTGCCCGGCCATCGGCATAGCGACCGAGATCGAGCTCGGCCATGACCCGGTCGACAGCGGCATCGACCTGCCGGCGGGGCAGCCCCTGTAGCCGCGCGGCGACGGCGACGTTGGCTCGGGTGGTGAGCTCGCTGTACGCCAGCGGGTGATCGACGAGATGCCCCACCCCCGCCCAGACGACGGCGGGCGCCGTCACGACGTCATGGCCGTCGATGGTCGCCACCCCCGACGACGGGCGGAGCATCCCGAGCAGCAATCGCATGAGCGTCGTCTTCCCGGCTCCGTTCAGTCCGACCAGAGCATGGATCTCGCCGGCGCCGACCTCGAGGTCGATGCCGGATACGCCGGTGCCGGGTGCGTACTCGCGCACCAGCCCGCGCGCGGCCAGTCGGGCCTCAGCCATGGTTCTCGTCCAAGGTGTCCAGGGCGACGGTGACCGCCTCGCTGAGTGTGTGGTCGTCGTGGCGCGCCCACTCGAACAGGGCCGCCATCAGCGCCGCCAGGACCGCACCGGCCGCCGCACGCGCCCGCAGTGGATCGGTGCCGTCGTGCACGAGCCGTTCGACGATGAGTCGCTCGGTCTCGGCGTTGTTGCGCCACGCGGCCGCCCGCAATGAGTCGTTCTCGGCGACGATCCGAACCCGGCGGCGGACGGTGTCACCCTCGGGCTCGGGGAGCTGGGCCCATGCCTGACGGAGACCGCCCACGGCACGCGCGAGCGGGCTCCAGGCTCGCGGCTGATCGCCGACCGCGGCCGCGATGACGGGATCGTAGGGATCGTCGAAAAGCAGCTGCTCCTTGCTGGAGAAGTGCCGGAAGACGGTCATCTCCGTCACTCCCGCCGCCGCTGCCACCTGGGCGACCGTCGTTCGTTCGAATCCCTGGCGCTCGAACAGCTCGAGCGCGTTCTCCGCGATGCGCGCGCGGGTCCGCTCGCGCTTGCCCTGCTGCTCCGTACGCACCTTCTCATGTTAGCCACTAACATTCTGTCCCCGCCAGTCGTCCAAGGGGCCGTCGTCCAGCCCCCACCTGGGGCATCGCCGGGGGTACGTCCGCGGCATGGGCAGCGAGCATCGCGTGGTGGTCGAAGGTTCGTCGATCGGACCCCGCGACTCCTGCTGCGTGCGTGGTCGGCGGCCGGCCTTGGAGCGCCTGCAGGATCGATGGGCGGTCGAACTGCGGGACCGGTGGAAGGGTGAGCTCGACCTGCCTGGCCCGCCACCGCCCGCAGCTGAGGTCCGGAGGGCGGTGGCGTCGACGGCCCGGCCAACCGACTCCAGCCCGCCGGGGCGCTGGACGGGGCGACAAGGCGCGCCCTTCCTCGGGTTGCGCGGTTTGGCGCGGTTCGGCACGGTTGTGGGTGTTCGTCTGCCGTATTCATGATGCGCGAGCGAGGTCTGCCGAGTCCGGGGGGAGAAGACGTCGTCGATGCGAGTCGCTGTCTGTGGTCATCGTCAACTGGACGGGCCGACCGCCGACGGGGTGGACAAGGCGCTTCGAGAGCACCTTGCCACGATCGACCGACTCGTCGGCATCTCCTGCTTGACGGATGGCGCCGAGCAGATCTTCGCCAGGGCCGTTCTCGAAGCCGGCGGTCAGCTCCTCGTGGTGGTCCCAGCGGAAGGGCATCGAGAGAACCTGCCGCCATCCACCAGACAGAACTACGACGCCCTGGTGCGCCGGGCATTCGACGTGGTGAGTCTTCGGTTCGGCGAGCCCACAGCCGAGGCGTACCTGGCTGCCGCGCGCCACATGCTCGAACGGGCCGATCAACTCGTCGCGGTCTGGGACAGGCGCGATCCCGACACGGCCGGCGGCCCCGCCGACGTCATCCGTGAAGCGATCTGGCGCAGGGTTCCGGTCAAGGTCATCTGGCCGAGCCGACCCACCTTGCCTTGATCACGAAGTTCGCCATCACGGATGCGACGGTGGATCCGCGAGGACCCGGACAGAGGATCGTGGCGTCAGGACTCGCCCGGGTGTCGCTGACCCGCGCGCCGACGGCGCGGTACCCGTTGCGCCGGTCGGCCCGGGTTCGTCCGGGACCGCGAGGTCATGCCGTATGCGGTGCCACACGGCGTCGGCCTCGGCCGAGAGCAGACCGTGAAGGTGCTCCCGCCTCCGGTTCATCGACCTCGAAGATGAGTCCGGCTTCCGCTTCGGCCTGATCGCTGCGGTCGGCGTTCTCGTTGTCCTCGACGACGCACACCAGTTCCGCCGTGTGCCGCGTGTGGTGGAGGGACCATTCCTTGGTGAGCACGGTGAGGGCGTCAGCGACGTAGGGCTCGGGGTCGTCGACAGGTCCGTTGTGGGAAGGCGACCAGGCGATGGTCAGTTCCACGCAGCTGGGGTCGCGCCAGGCGAGGTTCACGGTGATCTCCCTCGACGAGGCCGACATGCCCAGGTGCACGCCGAAGGCGGCGAGGATCTCCAGATGGGTGGCGGCGCGTTCGCCGACGACCCGGGAATCCGTCCAGGCGTGGACCTTGTCCATCGCCTCCTGGGGGGTGATCAGCTCGACGGTTCCCGGCGAGGGAGTGCCGTCGTGGACGCCGTAGTCGCCCCGGGTGTGGTTGTTCATCGGGTTGCCTTTCCGAGGGCCGAATCGCGGGGAGGTTGGATCTCCAGGACGTCGTCGAGTCCCGCGCGGTGCAGGAGATCCACCATGGCCTGGTCCGGCTGGCTGAGCATCACCCGGACCCGGCGGGCGGTGCAGCGCCGCTTGGCCCACAGCAGCGCGGCGATGGTCGGAGAGGAGAGCCTGGTCAGCCCGGACACGTCCACGACCAGGGCGGACGGACCGTCGGCCAGCATCTCCTCCAGACGCCAGCGCAGGTCGTGGATGCACTCGCGCAAGGTCCGGTCGGACAGGGGCACCACGGCCCAGTCGCCCCGTGTGTAGAACACCGCTCGACGGGCCGGCATTCGGTGCGGACGCGGCGGTGGGGGGTTCTGGTGCATGCGCACAGGCTTCCCCGGCCAGGTGGAGGTGCCCCGACGGCCGCTTTGCAATTCCATGACAATGCCGGCCCGGGTCGCTGCTGCGGGCGTGCGGGTTCGGGGTCGGTGAGACGATGCCGGGTGTGTCGAGGCGAGTGCTGGTGTTGGAGGACGACTACGGCCTGCGCACCTCGCTACGGCTGGTGCTGGAGCAGGACGGATACACCGTTGCCGAGGCCGCCGACGCGGTGACCGCCCTGGCTCTCGTGCGCTCCGAGCACGTGGATGTGATGCTGGTCGACCTGATGCTGGGCGGTCTGGACGGGTACACCTTCATCCGCAGCGCCCGGCCAGAGACGACCGCCCCGATCATCGTGATCAGCGCCCGGGACGGTTCCCGGGACGTCGTCACGGCACTCGAGGCAGGCGCCGACGACTATGTCCGCAAGCCGTTCGACGTCGCCGAGGTCCAAGCCCGGCTACGGGCCGCGCTGCGACGGCCCGACATCGCCGCTCACGGGGCGTCCGACCCGGGCACCGCGGTGGTGCTGGACTCTCGGCACGGTCCGCTGGTGTTCGACCCGGTCGCGGCCACCCTCAAGCGCGGCGAGGAGGAGGTGCACCTGACCCACACCGAGTTCAAGCTCCTGCATGCGTTGACCGAGAACGCCGGGAAGGTGATGGGCCGCGGCAGCCTGCTCTCGCGGGTCTGGACCGACGGGCACTTCGGCGACGACCGGATCGTGGACGTGCACATTCGGCGGCTGCGGACCAAGATCGAGCAGGACCCCGGTGCCCCCGCGATCGTTCTCACGATCCGCGGTCTCGGCTACCGGCTGGATCTGCGGTGAGGGCTCGGCTGGCCCCGCGAGGACTGCGGTCCTCGGTGTTGGCCGCCTTCGCCGCCGGGGCGCTGCTGATGAGCGTGATCCTCGCCCTGGGCACGTATCTCTCGGCCCGGCACTACCTGATCGAGCAGCGCGAGCGTACCGCCTTGCAGCAGGCCTACACCGACGCCGCCCTGGTCAAGGACGGGCTGCGCACCTCCGGCGCTAGCGTGGTCGATGTGCTCGATGCGGTCGCGCTGCCCAACCGCACCATCGCCTACGTGCGCACCGGCGGGGAGTGGTACTCCTCCGGCCTGGCCGAGGAAGGCCACGCGGCCACCCAGCACGTCGCGGGGGTCGTCGCCGACGGGTCTGCCGGCCTGAGCTGGACCCGCGCGACCGATCCGCCCGCCATCGTGGTCGGCATGCCGCTTGCCGCGGTGGATGCGGAGTACTACGAGGTCACCGTGGCTGACGAGCTCGACGGGACACTGCACACCCTGCGTACCGCACTCATCGTCTCCGCGCTGGTCACGACGCTCGCCGGCGCGCTGTTGGGGTGGTATGCCGCCCGCGCCGTGTTGCGCCCGCTCAACCAGGTCACGATCGCCGCCGCCCGGATCTCCGGCGGCGACCTCGCCACCCGCCTGGATCCGATCGACGACCCCGATCTCGCCACCCTGGTGGGATCGTTCAACAACATGGTCGACACCGTCACCGAACGGATCGATCGCGACGCCCGGTTCGCCGCGGACGTCGCCCACGAGCTGCGTACTCCGCTGGCCACCCTCATCACCGCCCTCGGGGTGCTGGAGGGCACGCCCGGCCTGTCGGGGTCGTCCGCGCTTGCGGTTCAGCTGATGGGCACCGAACTCGAGCGGTTCCGCCAAGCGTTGGAGGACCTGATCGCCCTCGGCCGCCTCGACTCAGGCGTCCGCGAATCGGAGTGGGAGACCGTCCCGGTGACCGAGCTCGTCCGCCTGGCCCTCGCCGACAACCGCACCGCGACCACCGCAGATCCGGCCGAGGTCGAGACGACCGATGTGGTGACGACGGAGCCCGAGGCGACCGGCCTGCGGGTGCGGGTCGACCGGCTCCAGACCCGCCGCGCCCTGTCCAACCTGATTCGCAACGCCGACACCCACGGCGGCGGGCTGACCGGCATCCGGATCGCCGCCCGTGGCCGGTTCATCGACATTCACGTGGAGGACGCCGGCCCGGGCGTGCCACCCGGGGAGCGGGAGCGCATCTTCGAACGGTTCGCCCGAATCGGCGCGCGCGGCGCCACGGGCGGCAGCGGACTCGGGCTGAGCATCGTCGAGCGGACCGTCGCCGTCCACGGCGGCTCGGTGTGGTGTCGAGAGAGCGCCACCGGAGGCGCCGACTTCGTCTTCTCCCTCCCCGCATCCGGAGGGCAGCCGTGACCCCGCGGGCCAGGAGACGCACCACCGAGCGAGCCGGACCGTCTCCGTCGGGCACCGCGGCACTACTGGCCGTGCTGCTGTGTCCGCTCGGCGGGTGCGGCGTACCCTCCGACGACGCCGTCCGAGTCATCAACGACGCCGAGGTGCCCTATCAACTCCTGGAAGACCCGGAACAGACACCGCCGACGGGGCCGGCCCCCGAGCAGTCCCTGACACCTCACCTGTACTGGGTCGACACCACCGAGCACCTGGTGGCCAGAACCCCGGCCGGCTACTGCGTGGCCACACGTGCGGAGGTCGTCGAGGAAGTCCTCGAGCAGCTGGAGGCCGGTCCTCCCGAGAATGACCGGACCGCCGGCATCGGCACCGCACTCCCACCCGAGGAATGGGTCACCCTAGCCGACCTCGACGGCGACACCGCACGACTCCAGGTCACACCCAACGACGCGATCGGCGCCGGCCGCGTCACTCTCGCCGCCGCGCAGGTCGTGCTCTCGGTCACCTCGATCGCCGGCATCAGCCGGGTCGAGCTCCTCCACGACCAGGAGGAGCTCCAGGTGCCGCTGCCAGACGGCGAACTGGCCACCGGTCCACTGGGCGCCTCTGACTACGCAACCCTTCTCGCGACACCCCAGGACCCACCACCCACCGGCTCTGCCCTGGGAAGCGACCTCAGCTGTCCCTCACCCGCCACCCCCGTGCAGTAGCACCGGCACGAGCCGGCGGCACGGGCGCCGCCGGCACGGGCGCCGCCGGCACGGCTCGGGCGACCGGTCGCCACCGCGCCTGCACACCTCGCCCTTGTCGTCGAGGGTCAGGGCGACCATCCGTGGGTCCACGACCACCGTCCGACGAGCTTCGTGCTCGAGTGAACCGCCCGTCAGGGTGACGTCCCACCTGGTGGTGCAACGGTCGGGCCGTTGTCGGCATGGGCGCCACGTCGGGAGTGGCCATCGTGTGATGGTCGGGACCGCCAGTCACGGCGAGCAACAGGCGTGAGGGGCGAGCGCCTCCTGGCTCTCGCCCCTCACCGTGATCGGTCTCAGCGCCAGAGCACCGAGCCGGCGATGATCACAGGCCGGAGCACTGCCCTGTCCGGACGCCCGTGTTGGGTGTGCCACCGTTCACGAGGGCGGGGGTGTTGCCGGTGCAGGACAGCGGTCCCGTCGAGGTGTTGCCGCCGATGACGATCGGGAGAATGCCGGTGGCGTTGCCGCTGATCGTGACCGAGCCGCGCACGGTGTTTCCTACGTACGTGACGCTCGCGGTGGTTCCGGTGATTGCGACCGCGCCGTTGATCGACGTGTTCTGGACGTCCACGACCGTGGCACCGGTCGCGGTGAGGCCGCCGCTGACGAAGGCGCCGTCGACGATCACACCGGCGCCCTCGGACACCGTGACGCCCCCGAGCACCCGAGCGCCCTCGGTGACGCAGGTGACGCCTTCTGTGACCTGGAGGCCGCGGTTCACCCGGTCCGTGATCGTCCGATCGCACAGCACCTTCAGCCTGACCGTCACGTCGAAGCGGTCGGACACGGTGTTGCCGGCGTTGTCCATGGCGGAGCACTCCACTGTCGTCGTGCCCAGCGGGAACACGCTGCCCGACGCGGGCGTGCAGGCGACGTCGCCGGCTACGCCCGAGGTAGCGTCAGTGGCGTTGGCGGCGTAGTCGACCGTCGCTCCGGAGAAGCTGGTCGACTCGACCTCGATGTCGTCCAGCGGCTCCAGCACCGGCGCGACCGTGTCCACGTTGTACGACACATCAGGAGTCCACAACCTGACCGCGTCGCCACCCAGGGAAGCGTCTCGATACTCGACTTGAGCCCAGTTCGTGCCCTCTTCAGCATTCAGAGGCAACGTCATGCCTTGAACGATCCCGGTAGTGATCTGTTCAGGCGAGATCATCCGAGGCCCGCCATTGTGGCCCTCGATCAACTGCAACCATGCCGGTGCCAGGCCAGTGCCGTTGAAGTCGGTCCAGTCCACCTTCAATCGCGGCACCTCGTTCACCCAGGCGCCGTCTTCCACCACGGTGCCGTCGGCCTTGACCACAGAGGCGTCCACGTGAACCGGGGAGTTGAAGCTCGTCATCACGGCCTCCCACTCCTCGGACGTGATGGGAAGCACCGACCCGTGGCGCGGGCTGACCGGCAGCGACCAGAGCGGCGACGTCGGCGATTGCGCTGTGCACGCGGTGGAACGACCCGTGATGTTGCACCAGGACTGGCCCAGGAATTCCCACTCGTTCGGCGCCTTGTCCATGCTGTCCGAGCGCCAGGCCACATAGCCGCCGCCGGACGCGTAGTCGATGAACACGTACCACATGTCCTCGGTGTTGTCCTTGAACACCAGCGGACCTTCGAGGTTGCCGCCGGTCAGGCCCGGAATCTGCCATTTGCTGGAGCCGTTGGGATTGCCGACCATGGTCCACGCGTTCGGGCTCTCGGCCAATGCAGTGATGGGATTTCGGTTCGTCACATATGGCGTGGTCTCTTCCACGCCCCACGTGTCGTAGAGGTCGTCCAGGGAATCGATGTACTGCAGCAGAACCCGGAACCCGTTCTCGTCCTTCGTCAGGCGGTAGATCTTGTCATTGGCCTGGATCATCGTCGAGTCGATCATGCCCCACCCCTGCTGGCCGGTCGACCGGTCCAGGTTGATCCAGGTGGTCGGTTCAGTGAATGTCACGAAATCTCTGGTCGTTGAAACTCGAATCCGGTTGTAGGAGATCTGCGAAGTGTTACGCGTGGCGATATTGTCGTCCGGGTACAGATTCGACGCCCAGAACACGATGTACTGACCCAACTCGGCATCGTAGAAGGCCTCTGGTGCCCACACGTTTCCCGCATGGTCATCCTCAACCTTGATAAACCGCGGCTCAGACCAATTCACTAGATCGTCCGACTCGTAGACCACAAGATTCCGCGAGCCTCTGGACTGCCGGTAAGACCACGACTGGCCGTCCTGGAAGGTTTTCAGATCAGTGGCCAGCAGATAGAAGCGGTCGCCGTCGGCGGAACGAATCAACGACGGATCACGCAAACCGGTCTGCCCCTTAGGCGGATTCACGGTCTGCAGAATCGGCTGTGAGACGGCTGTTCCTTGGTCGTAGTTCAGCTCATACCAGTTGAACGGATCGTTGCCCTTCGACGCGCTGAGCCAGATCTGCTCGCCGTTCCTGCCGCCATCGTCCCCACCATGGAAGGACGCGAACAGGTAATGGTCATAAGTCTTCTCTTCCGGCAACGGCGTCACCGTCACGTCGTAGTCGCAAGTCGCCACCGCCGCATTCTGAGTCGCCGTGGCCGTCAACTGCACCATGGCAGGGGACGCACCCGCCCCTGGACGAGTCACCCAGCCCGATGTCGAGACAACGTTCGGTGCACTCGACTCCCAGGACATCGTCGAACCCCACTCCGTGCCGACGGTCGGCAGCATCAGATGCCCGCGCACATCGGACACGTCCGCCTTGATCGCCGCGGTGCAATCCAGCTGCGCCTTCTCATTGTCGAAGGGCTCGGTCAGCTGGGCCGACGCCGACACCGTTCCCGGCGTCCCGAAACAGAGAGCGCTTGCTGTGCCCATGGCAAGGAGGCCGGCCGCGGCACGGCTGCGTAGTTTCCACCTCTTGCGGAAGGAGGGCGACAGGGGATTCGACATTGCTCACTCCTTTGTGGAGCACTCGCGCTCCGCCGCGCGACGGAGCGGTCGACGGGAATCATGCTCGTACTGCCCGCTGCGGGGGACAGTGTGATGTGAGCGCTCACATTGTGCCGATGATAGCGGTAACACGAGTGGAGGGGGGCTGGCTCAGATCACGGTTTGATAACGCGGGCATCGAGGGTCGTCTCGAGGCCGTCTGTGCGGCGGGCCGCGAGCCCGGGTCTCGAGCGACCGGGGGCCGGATCCACGCACAGCTCAGCAACGCCGCGTCCGTCGGCCACGACGGTGACGGGGATCAGGACCCGTACGCGAGGAACCCGCGATCGACTGGGCGGCCGGTCGGCGAGCCGCCGATGCTGGACCGGTGGATCGTCGGAAAGGTCCACGCGCTGCCGCTGCCGTGGACGAGGGGACGCCGACGTGCTCAGCCCTGACGATCGTGTGCCATGCACGGCGCGGCGGCTCGTGCGTGGCCTGGCGTCGGCCGGGCACGTCACTGACGCACGAGACGACCGACTACGGTGCTGACCGCCGGCGATGTGGGCGGCTTGCAGCAGGGAAGCGGGGCGCGAGTCGTACCGTGGCGGTGGTCAGGGCCGGTTCCGCTGGCCCACTGACCCCCGGCGGACGAAGTCGCGCAGGGCACGCGGGACGCTGCGGCGCCGCAGCGCGGGGGTTGGGGCCGCGGCGGTCTCGCGCATGCCATCGACGATCTCGCGCAACACCGTCACGGCGTCGACGCTGGGCGACCAGCCGAGCTCACGACTAGCCCGCGAACAGTCGAGCAGCGGCAGCGCGAACCCCATGTCCAGCCACCCGGTGTCCACCTGTTGGAGTCGGGCGTGCCAGGCCGCGGACATCACCGTGCGCACGACGAGCGACGGCACATGGATCGGGCGCGCACCGAGCACCTCGGCGATCCGGTCGGTCGTGATCGGCGGCTCGGCTGACAGGTTGAACGCCCCGCCGACCATCCGGTCCAGCTCGCGGACGACCGCGTCGGCCACGTCGTCGGCGTGAACCACCGGGAAACGGAGGCCTCGGTCGAGCGGGACGACAGGGATGTGGTCGAGCACCTTCGCGGGGACGATCGCAGGTACGCCGTACCGCAGCAGCGCGCTCCCCGCCGTCTTCTGCCCGACGATGCCGGGCCGCATCCGGCTGATCACGGTGCTGTGGCCTGTCGCCTCGTGGTGGTCGAGGAGCCGCTCGGCCGCGGCCTTGTGGACGCTGTAGCGCGAGCTGCGCACCCCGCTGGTCGGCCAGGACTCGTCGACGCGCACGTCGTCGGACTTGGGGGAGTAGGCGCCGACCGAGGACATGTGCACGAGGTGCGGTACGGCGGATGCGGTGACTGCCTCGAGGACCCGCCGGGTGCCCCCGACACCGAGCTCCTCGAGGTACTTCAGGTCATGGGAGGGTTGGAAGCCCCACGCAAGGTGGACGACGGCGTCGGCCCCGCGGAACGCCTCGATGAGTGTGCGCACGGACTCGTCGAGGCTGAGGTCGACCGCGTGCCACTCGACCGCGTCGCCGCCCGGCACGACCTCGGGGTCGTCCGGCAGCCGACGGGCCAGACCGACGATCTGGTGCCCGCCGGCGCGCACGAGCCGACGCAGCAGCGCCGTGCCGATGTTGCCGGTCGCGCCGGTGATGACGATCCTCATGGCGAGCCTCCGTGCCGTGCCGCCGACGCAGGCCAGCGGTCCCGTCCGGCGAGACCGGCAGCACGCGGCGCGCGTGGCCGACCGGACCATGTCGCCGGACGAGGGGCTGCAGACGACGCGCTCCAACAGCAGCGACCCGGCGGTGCGTCACCGAGTGTGGTCGGGGTGTCGCCTGCCGGTCCCGTTCTTCCCGCCCCGTCGCCAGGCCGATGGCGACCTTGCCGGTCCCACGGACGACACTCGTGGCGCCGATGGCGCCGGGGGGTTCTGTCGTGTGTCATCGTGCGGTTCCTTCACTTCGCCGTTCGCGCGGTCGAGTTGGTGCGATGACGGGTCCGGACGGGTCGGCTCTTCAGTTCCGTCGCTCGCTGGCGTAGTCAGGGGTGTGCATGACGAACCAGGGCGATGGGGTCTTTCCATACCCAGCTGTTTCGGGCAGACACGCCTGTGTCTTCCGGTAAACGGGCGTGTGCCGGGTCGGGAACGATCGGAGACCTTCCCGGGCGTCCCGGTCCCGGAAGCCCGAGGGGTGCAGGTCTGACTGAACCGGGGCTGGGACAGCAGAGACTGTTTAGGAAGCCGTGACTCGGGCACCGGTCCGTTCATGAGCACAGATGGCCGCGCCCAGACGTTCGCGGATGCCCTGCAACAGTTCGAGGAGAGCGGCGACGGGGACCAGCTCGTCGGTTGCTTCGCCGAGTCGCCCGAGCTGGTCCGATCCGAAAGCAACAGGTCCACCCCGCAGGACGTGGCCGAGTTCTGGAGCAGCTACCGCAACCAGTTCTCCCAGGTGCGGACCGAGTTCACGACGATCCAGGAAGGCGGCGACCTCGCAGTGCTCGAGTGGCACACCCGTGCTCGGCTGGACGCCGGCCGGTCGATCGAGTACGACGGTGTCTCGGTGCTGACCTTCGACGACCAGGCCAAGGTACGCCGGTTCGCCACCTACTTCGATACCGCTGCGTTCCTTCCTGCTCAGCAGTGACTGGGGGTCTGTCAGTTGACCGGTCTGCGGGGTCCGGCGGGTTCAGTGAGGGTCGCACCGGCGAACCGCACTCATGAGCCACTGGTCGACGACGATCTGTTCCGCGCCGCGCAGGATCGCGTGGCGCCAAGGCTCCTGACGTACTGATCCGGCAGCCATCGGCGCAATCGCTGCGGCAGGTGCGGCGCGCCAGGCGTGATGCCTGGCGCGCCGCGTCCGCCGGTGGGCCCGGTGACTCAGCCGAGCGCGTCGATCAGATCCAGCAGTGCTTGCTTGAGCGTGGCCTGGCCGGCAGAGTCGTCGACTTGCCTGAGGGCGTTGTTCAGCTGAGCCAAGGCCGGCCTGGTGTGTCCCTTGTCGACCTGCTCCTCGGCCTTGTCGACAGCCTGTCGGACCCTGACGGCGGACTTGGCATCGATGTCAGCGGCCCGGACGACCTGGTCGAGGTTGGCGAGCACCACGGCGAAGCTCGGCGCCGCGACCAGCTCAGACATCAGCTGGGAGTTGAACTGGTCCAGCTGTACCTCGGAGGCCGCCTCGATCTCGTTCGCGGTCAGCTGCTCGTTCGCCGACAGGCCGTACGTGTCGAAGCCACGGGCGATCTCGGTGCCGTAGATGAAGCCGTTGTACCAGTAGGCCGACCACAAGCCACCGAGGTTGAGCCCAGAAGGGTTCGGGGAGTTGATCGGGCCACGGTCGAAGAACGCGATCTCGACCGGGTTCGCGGTATCGGTGAAGTCGACGACCGAGACGCCGCCCTGGTACCAGGCCTGGACATAGATGTCGCGGTTGGGCACGGGGATGACCGACGAGTTGTGCGCCACGCAGTTCTCCTGCGACGTCTGCGCTGCGGGCATCTTGTAGTAGCTCGCGAACTCCATCTGTCCGTCGACGATGTCGAACAGTGCGTCGGCACCCCACTCCGGCAGGTCGGTCACCCGGCAGCGGGCGGCGGTGCCGCCACCCCACTCGTCGGTGAACATGACCTTGGTGCCGTCGTTGCTGAACTGGGCCGAGTGCCAGTAGGAGAAGTTCGGGTCGGAGACCGCGTCCAGGCGCACCGGGTTCACCGGGTCGGAGATGTCCAGCAGGATGCCGTTGCCCTGGCAGGCGCCGGCGAGCAGCCCGACCTCCGGGAACGCGGTGACGTCATGGCAGGTGTTGGTGTTGGGCAGCGGCGAGTAGGCCGTACCGGACGGGTGCAGCGCGCCAGGAAGGGTGTTCTGCAGGCCGTTGAAGGCGCCTGTGTCGGGGTCGGTGAAGATCCGCGGTCGGCTGACGACCTCGGCGTCCTCGGGAGCGTCCAGCGGGACCTTGATGACGTCGATGCGCCACTGCGTCGGGTTCCCGCTGGTCACCGGGTCCTGAGTGAGCGCAGCGTTCTCGCACCCCGCCAACTCCAGCGGCGAGCGCACCCCTGCGGTGCCCGAGTTGTAGACGTAGAGGTTGTGCGGGTCGTCCGGGTCGGTCACGAGCGTGTGGGTGTGCGAGCCGCGGCACAGCTGCACGCCAGGCAGCTGGACCGGGTTGTCGAGGTCGCTGATGTCGAAGATGCGCACGCCGCGGAACCGCTCCGGGTTCACCGCGCCGGGTGCGCCCTGCGTGCCGCAGTCGATGCGCCCACGCGTCTCCTCGACCGAGATGAAGAGCAGGTCGCCGAACACCGACGGGTCACCCTGACCGCCCGGGCAGACGAACGAGCTGCGCAGGACCGGGTTGGTCTGGTCGGAGATGTCGTAGATCTGGAAGCCGTTGAAGCTGCCGACGATCGCGTGGTCGCCGGTGAATGCCAGGTCGGAGTTGGCGAACCCGAAGTTGCCCGGCGGGCCGTCGAACGGCGCCACCCGCGGGTCGTTGTCGAGCAGGTCGAGGTTGCTGCTGGCTTCTGACCAGGGGAAATATCCCGGCTCGAGGCCGACCCGAGGGTCGTCGTCCTGCGCGGAAGCCGCCGCGGGGAGAAGGCCGCCGAGCAGGACCATGGCCCCGATGACCGTGACGCTGCGGCGGCGTCTGATGCGCGGTTTCCGCGTGGGAACTGCTGGCTTCATTGCCACGGGCTCTCCACCTCCGAAGTACCGATCCGGGCTTGAGCTGCGAAAGCCTACTATTCTCTTATTTCAGACATTTGGGGAGATCATTGCCGATGTTGATCGCTCGTCGAACGCTCCTCGCCGTGCTGGCGGTCGGCGTCGCCGCGGGGTGTACGTCCGACGACGAGGCGGACCCACCTCCGGTCGTCCAGCTCGGCCCGCCGGGCGAGACGGGCACACCACTCACCGACGACGAGGTCACTGGGCTGGACCAGCCCCAGTACACCGATGCGGACGTCGCATTCGTCCAGGGCATGATCCAGCATCACGCGCAGGCGCTGGTCATGACCGACCTCGTCGCCGACCGCGCCGGTAGCGACGACCTCTCCCTGATGGCCGAGCGGATGGACGTCTCCCAGCGCGACGAGATCGCGCAACTGGAAGAGTGGCTGGAGAACCGGGGCGAGGACGTCCCCGACGCGTCCGGCGAGCACGGCCAGCACGGTCAGCATGGCGAGGATGGCCAGTCGATGCCCGGCATGCTGACCGACGACGACCTGGCCCGGCTGGAGGCCGCAACCGGCCGGGACTTCGACGAGCTGTTCC
Source organism: Jiangella ureilytica (assembly GCF_004348545.1). Lineage (GTDB taxonomy): Bacteria > Actinomycetota > Actinomycetes > Jiangellales > Jiangellaceae > Jiangella > Jiangella ureilytica. Next base: position 96,496 of record NZ_SMKL01000010.1, read on the forward strand.
TCCTGTACATGATCCGCCACCACGAGGGCGCATTGGTCATGGTCGGCGAGCTGCTCTCCGGGGGCGAAGGCGGCCAGGAGTCGGCGCTGTTCCAGCTCGCCCAGCACATCGACTCCGACCAGAGCATCGAGATCGCCCGGATGAAGAGCCTGCTGGCAGAGATAGCCGCATCCCCGGGCTCTTGAGCGACCGGCTACTCACGCTCACACCTCGCGTTCCGTGGCGAGCAGGTGCCGCGTGGACGTCTCGAAGAAGCGCGGGGCGATGTCGTCCTCGATGGACGGCGAGTCCGAGACGCCGATCACGACCGAGGCGCCGGCCAGTTCACGGACGGACTTGGCGCCGGCCCGGTCGGCCATGAAGCGGTGCACGACGGGATCGTCCGCCGGGCCGGGCTGTCGGTGGGCAGTCCGGTAGTCATGGCGAGCTCGGTGACGGGGCGCTGGGTCGCGCTCATGATGGCCGCTCGGGCGGGGACCGCGGGCTCCACGCGAGCTTCGGGATGTTCCCGCCCGTCGAGTACGAGCACGCCCACTACGCTGCTCTCAACCAAGACCCGCAACCCGTATCAGAGCGGCAGAGAACCTGGGGCGCTTCACCTGGTTCGAACCCAGCTACCGCCGCCAAGCACGCCTCGGTCGACTCACACCCATCGAGTACGACCCACATGGGGCGTCATGGGATGGTCGGGATCGCGAGGCCGGCCGCGCCGGGCCGCGAACCCACCGACGTCGGGCGCTGCCGGGTCAGTAGATCCAATCCCAGCCGGGCCCGGCGCACTCTCTCCTGGCTGAGCGCGACCGTGGTTGCCTCGAGGTGCGTGCCGGCCGGATACACGTCTGGCGCGTTGCGTAGGCCGAACTTCACGTGGACGGGCGCCGCGATTTCGACGATGCGGGCGATCTCGTAGTGGCGGACGAAGCCGCCGATGTTGTCCGGTGCTTCTACGTAGACGTCGAGCGGGACGTCGACGGTGGCCCGAATCGCGGCCAGCTGTGGCAGCGTGAGGTCGGTGGGGACGTTGATGGTGTTGGCGCCGAGGTCCTCGAGGACGCGGGCGGTGGCGGCGTTGGCGGCCGGCAGCATCACGGAGGTCTTGGCCTGCATGTCCGCGGGGAGATCACCGGTGGCGCGTAGCCGGCTGAAGACGTCCAGGACGCCGATGTCGGCGATGAGGACGCTGCGTATGCCGTGTTCGGCGGCTCGGACGATTTCGTCGACGACGGCGGCCAGCTGGTCTTGCCCGCGGGTGGTGGGTGCGAGCACCGCGCCGGCCGCGGAGCGTGCCATTGCCGAGGTGTCCCAGCCGGCGCAAGGCCGGGCGAACAGGCTGACCTCGATGTCGGCGGCGGCGGCCGTGGCAGCCATGCGGTCCAGCTCGGTGTCGGTCATGAGTCCGACGCCGGTGCCTTGTGAGACTCGGGTGACGGGCACCTCCAGTGTGCGGGCGGTGTCGAGGACGGCGTCGAGGCAGGCCGGGCCCTCGACGCTGGGGATCTCGACCCGGTACTCGGCGCCGTCGGCGAACCGCAGTGCCGAGGCCGGCAGGTTGTAGGCGTCTTCACCGGGGAGCCCCGCCCGGCTCACCAGCTCCATCGGCGTGGCCTGCGTCGGCGCCGTCACGAGTGCGCCCCGGCGAGAGAGTCGCGCCGCTCCCAGCCCTCGCGGACGAGGTTGAAGTGCACGTGCGTGCGCGGGTGCTCGGCGCACGCGTCGTGGTCGAGCCGCAGCCCGAGGCCGGGTGCCGTCGGAGCTGCGAACGCGCCGTCGACGGCGTCGACCGTCGGGGAATCGGTCGTCAGCCCGGACACCCACGAATCGGCGAAGTCGTTGAAGTGCTCGAGCACCTTCAGGCCTGGGGCGCTGGTGGCGAAGTGCACGTTCGCCGCCGTTCCGACCGGACCGCAGACGTTGTGCGGGGCGAGCTGCAGGTTGTACGCCTCGGCCCAGCCGGCCAGCTTGCGCAGGCCGGTGAAGCCGCCGATGTGGGTGAGGTCGGCCTGGATGACGTCGACCAACCCGCCGGAGATCAGCTCGCGGAACTCCGGCACCGTGTGCACCCGCTCACCGGTGGCGATGGGGACGGCGGTAGCCGCGCGCACCAGCCGCAACCCGTCGACGTCGTGCGGAGGGACCGGCTCCTCCAGCCACTCCGGGCTCAACGGCGTCAGCTCACGGGCAATACGGGCCGCCGCCGCGCCGGTGAATCGGCCGTGCATCTCGACCATGATCGAGACATCGGGGCCGACGGTATCGCGCACGGCTCCGACGATGTCGATCGCCCGGCGCAGCTCCGCGGCGGACAACTCCGCCGTCGCGGCGCCGAACGGATCGATCTTCAACCCGCGGTAGCCGCGTTTCACCACGGCGGCAGCGAGCTCGGCGATCTGCTCGGGATCGCGGCTCCCCTGGTACCAGCCGTTCGCGTACGCCGGAATCCGTTCGCGCATGGTGCCGCCCAGCAGACGGTGGATCGGCACGCCAAGCGCCTGGCCCATCAGATCGTGGCAGGCCATGTCGAGCACGGCCAGCGTGGTGGCGGTGACCTCGCCGACCCGGCCGTACTCTTCCCACGACACCTTCCATGCCAGCCGTTCAACGTCGAACGGGTCGGAGCCGATGAGGTGGCGCTGGGACAACTCGGCGATGCAGGCGAGCAGCGTGTCGGTCTTGTTCAGCATGCGTGCCTCGCCGAGACCAGTGCGTCCGTCGTCGGTGTGGACCTCGACGAACGTCAGCTCACGCCACGGCGTGCCGACGACGGTGCTTCGGACATCAGTGATCTTCACGCGAGCTCCCTGCCGGTGGAATCGATGTTCGGGGTCGAGAGGTCGATCGGGCGGGAGATCGCCGTTCGCAGGTCGTGTCGGGTGTGCACGAGGTGCGAGCGCATGGCCGCGGACGCCGCTTCCGGATCGCGTGAGCTGATGGCGTCGAGAATGGCTCGGTGCTCGGCGAGCAGAGCGTCGATGGACTTGCCGCGCACGAGGTAGCCGCGCAGGCTCTCCAACCGGCTGTTGTGCAGCGGTTCCTCCATGCCCTCAACGAGGAAGCTCAGCATCTGATTGCCGCTGGCCGCGGCGACAGCGGCGTGGAAACGGACATCGGCGAGGTTCAGCGCCTTCTCTCCCTCGGCCCGGTACATGGACTCGAGGCTCAGTTCGAGAGCGGTCAGATCGGTCCGGCTGGCCTGGGTGGCGGCCAGCTGGGCTGCGTGGACCTCGATGGCCATCCGCACCTCGAGCAGGTCGAGCAGGGCTCGCGGGTCGCGGCGCAGCGCCGCGGTGAAGAACCCGCTGACCGGTGCGGCGTTGGGGAAGGACACCGTCGGCCGGCGGCCCTGCCGGATCTCCAGCAGGCCGCGGGCGCTGAGGTTGCGCACAGCCTCCCGCACGGTGAGCCGGCTGATGCCCAGGTGCGCCGCGAGCTCGGCTTCCGAGGGCAGCGCGGAACCGGGTTGCGCGTCACCGGCGAAGATCAGGTCCTCGAGGTGCCGGACCGCTCGATCGGTCAGGGGCTCGGATCGATCGTCGCCGTCCTGGTTGTTCGCCGCAATGCTCTCCGCCACGTGAGTCACTATGACAGATATCTGATGAGCTTCCAAGTGGTGGTCGCGGTTATTGGATCGGCGCTATCAGGTTGTGCGCGCTATATCCACTGGTGGAGGGCGGGGATCCGGCGTCAACTGACCGCTTGGAGGCGGTGGCGGCGGAGACCTCGGCGGCACCCGTGATCGTAAAGGGTCGGCTACGCATCTGATAGGTGTCAGCACATTCTGGCGACGGACAGATGTGGACCGGCCCGAGAACGGTAGATCTGATGAGGCGACGGGAATGCTGCGGGTCGGCGCCCAGAACGCATTCCATGTCAACCTGCTCATTGTGGGGGCCAGCGGCGTGAGGCCGTGGCGGAGTCCGCGGTAGACCTGGCCCGGCGCGGGCCGCAGCCGGAACGGAGCGACCCGATCACGGTCGCCATCAGGGGCGCCCAACGAATCGACGATGTCCAAGCCGCGCCGACAACTCCTCGGCCGCGACGGCAGCGTAGCGCCCCAGCGCGGTCTCAAGCCGATCCGACCGGTGCACCGGTACGGAAATGCTCAACCCCGCAGCGACCTTTCCGCTGGCGTCCCGAACCGCGGCGGCGACGCAGCGCACATCGAGGTTGGACTCGCAGTCGTCGTAGGCGAGTCCGCGCTGTCGCACCCTGGCCAACTCCGCTAGCAGGGCGTCGAGCCCCGCGAGGGAGTGCGGAGTCATCTGCGCCCACTCGAATGGGCCGGCGTAGCGTGCCGCCACCTCGCTGTCGCTCAAGCCGGCGAGCATCGCCTTGCCCACCGCGGTGCAATGAGCGGGGAGACGTTTGCCCACGGCCGACACCATGCGCACCGCCTGCGGACTGTCGGCCTTGACGAGATAGACCACCTCTGTGCCGTCGAGGACGGCGATGTGGACGGTCTCATCGCACTGCCGCACGACGTCGTCGGCCACCTGCTGGCCTTGCTCGGTCACATCGATTCCCTCGGCGTAAGCGCTGCCGAGCTCGAACAGGCGCAGACCGAGGCCGAATCGGCGCCCGGTCGGGTCCGTCGGGCGAAGGCAGTTGCGAGCCACGAGAGTCTGCACCAGCTCGTAGGTCGTACTACGCGGCAGTCCCAGCGCCGCCGTCATTTCCGGGACCGATCGCGGTCCCTGCCCGTCGAGGAAGAGACCCAGCAGCTCCAGCGCCCGCGCTACTGCGGGCACCTCACGTCCTGGTCCAGCCATCCTCACCGCCATTCGCCCAGGTGGCCCGTCAGCGCCCGCGCACCACTCGTATCGCTGCCCGGTCCGGTCGACCGGCCACGATCGGCCGGCCGCATGCGCGTACGCACCACGGCCGGCCGATCCGCCGACGGGGTCGCCACCGTCAACTCTTGCCCATCACTCGTCGCCGGCTGTCACAGGTCGTCGCACTGACCGCTCGTCGGTCCCCGGACGACGTTGGCGAAGCCTTGGTCGACGGGCGCCGGCTCGTTGTCCGAGCAGGCGAGTGGACCAGATATCCGATTGTCGGCGATCACGGTGACACCACGGACCCCGGTGACGCTGACCGGGCCGGTGACCATGTTGCCGTCGCAGCCGTCCTGAGGGCTCCCGAGCGCTACGCGGGCTCCGCCGGCGATGGTGACCGGCCCGGTGATCCGTGAACCGCAGAACTCGATCTCGAGCGCATCAGTGGCACGGACCGGCCCGGACACACGAGAGTCCGCCGAACGTAGCCCCGCCCCCGCCGCGACGGTGATCGGTCCGTTGACCGTCGCGCCATCGAGGCAGGTCACGCCGTGCGAAATGGTCATCGGGCCGGCATGGCGTCCGGTCACGACATCGAAGCACGGAAGCTCGTCGACCCTGGTGAACCTCCACTGCTGCGGTGGCCACTTCGCCGCCTGGGTGAGGTTGCCCGCGGTGTGGTCGCCGTCGCGCCGGATGCCGCCGACGACGTCGGTGCCGATGTCGCCGTCGCAGTTGTACGAGGCGGCTGGGTCGCAGACGTTCTCGATCTCGACGGCGAGGTTGGTTCCCTCGGACACGGCTCGATGGAAGCCGTGTCCGGTGTCGTCGAGGTTCCACCTCTGCAGATCCGACGACTCGTCGCATGGCGCGGTCACCACATCGGTGGCGATCTCGCCCGAGTCGTCCGCCATGGCGAGGCAGAGCTCGCCGTCGGCGCCCATGCCTCGGAGGCGCCATGTGCCGTCAGGTGCGGCGTGCATCTCCCAGATCTGCTCCGGTGCCGAGTCGTCGCAGTGTGCCTGGATCACGTTGCGGTCGTCCGCTGTGAGGCAGCGGTCGCTGACGACCGGGTTCTGCAGGCTGTTCGGGTCGCTGATGCTCCCGTCCTGGTTGACCAGCCGGTAGTGGGCGCCGTCTTGCAGGTCGTACGGGCCGCCGTCCGGTTCATTCAGGTACGGCCAGCCGTCGTGCCAGCTCATCGGCCAGATGCCCAGTGTGTTCTGGGGCCGGTACGCGTGGTAGACGAGGTGGTACACGTCGTCCTCGACGAAGATGTCCGCACCTCCAGGAGCCCGGTACAGCCCTGATGGGGTCACATCGGCAGCCGCCACCCGACTGTTGAGGATGATGCTGCCGCCGCCCTCGGCAAGGTCGACACCGTTCTTGTCCACGTACGGTCCGTAGATGTTCTCGGAGCGACCGACGATGATCTTGTACGTGTTGTCGTTCCCGTTCGCGCGGCAGCACCAGTCCCAGGCCGCCATCAGGTAGAAGTAGCCGTCCTTCTCGAAGATGGACGGCCCCTCGATGCGGTTGAAGTTCGGGCAACTCGGCTGCGGATACGGACACCCCGGGGTGAGGATGGGGAACAGATCGCTCTCCCGATGAGCGATCATTCGGCGCTCGCCCACGACCGAGACCATGTCCTCACCCAGCTGCTGGATCATGATGCCGTCGAAGTGCGAGCCCCACACGATCCACCAGTCACCGTTCTCATCAGGCCAGATCGCGCCGTCGATCGCGTTGAAGGTCGCGTGGCCGGGATCCTGCGAACCAGATCTGATCACCGTGCCGCGTTCGACATAACTCGCTGGGTCGTCGGGCGTCTTCGTGGTCTTGAGCCTGATCGACGAGTTGTTCGTGCCGAACGAAGAACTCGAGTAGTAGTAGTAATAGGTGTCCTCGATACGCTGCACGTGAGGTGCCCAGCCCGCCGCCGGCACGCTGCCGAGGTTGGTCCAGGGCCCCTCGAGGCTCGGGGCGCTGCGCACCAGGCCTCCGGTTGCCGACACGTAGTAGGTGTCGTCGTCCTTCCACAAGGTCGGGTCGTGCAGCGAGACGGACCCGGTCAACGGGATCTGGCCCGGCGACTCATCGATCAGCTCGCCGGCCTGGTCCGCCGGTGCTGCCTCGGCCGTCGCCTTCGGCGGTTCCGCGGCCGTCGCGGTCTGGGTGAGCAGCGCCGCCGGGATCGCGGCCACCGCTAGGATCGCCGCAGCCTGGGTGCGCCACGGCCGGTGCGGTCCTGCAGTATCGTGTTTTGCCAGCATTACCAGCTACCTTCCTGATCTGCCGCGTTGGCCCGCCCACTCATTCGTCATGCGTGCAACGGCAGCCCGGCGCGTACATGGCCTTGTCGCTGATGCTCAGCTCACTCCTCTCGGTCACGCGGTCGGTCTGGATCGGTGAGCCGGACGACGTTCCAGCTCGCGGGCTTCAGGTAGGCCCGTGCGGAGCCGTGGCCGGAGGTGTCGACGGGCACGGACACGGGGATCACACGGTCCGGATTCGTGCTGCTGTTGGTCGCTGCGAGGTCGTCTCCGGACAGCACGGTGTGCTCGGTGATCCGGTGTCGTGCGAACGCGTCGTGCCGGATCGTGAGCTCGACCGGTTCGGCCGGGTTCCGGTTCACGGCGAAGATCGCCACGTCGCCGGAGTCGTCGTCGTAGGTGGCGACGGCGTGGACCGCCGGCACGTCGCCGTAGCGGGCAGTCGCCATGACTGGTGCCACCGGGTCGACGCGCAGTACGCGGCCACGGGCCAGCCGGGCGGTGAGCGCGAAAGGGTGGAAGCTCGCTTGTCGCCATGCCGGTCCGCCCGGCTCGGTGCGGATCGGCGCGATCGCGTTGACGAGTTGGGCGAGGCAGGCGACCGTCACTCGGTCGCAGTGCCGCAGCAGCGCGATCAGCAGGCTGCCGACCACGACAGCGTCCGCCACGGTGTAGGTGTCCTCGATCAACGGTGGCGCCTCGGGCCAGTCGTCCGGAGGTCCTTGCTCCCGCCAGTCGGTCTGGTCCCACACGTTCCACTCGTCGAACGACAGATCGATGCGCTTGTTCGCCCGCCGCTTGGCCCGCACGTGGTCGGCGGTCGAGACGACGTCGTCGATGAACGCCTCCATGTCGACAGCCGATGCCAGGAAGCTGGCCAGGTCGCCATCCTGCAGGTGGTAGTACGCATGCAGCGAGATGTAGTCGACCTGGTCGTAAGCCTCTTGCAGAACCGTGGCTTCCCACGCGCCGAAGGTCGGCATTCCCGAGTGCGAGCTCCCGCAGGCGACCAGCTCCAGCGACGGATCGATCATCCGCATCGCGCGGCCGGTCTCCGCGGCCAGCCGGCCATACTCGGCGGCCGTCTTGTGACCGATCTGCCACGGTCCGTCCATCTCGTTGCCGAGGCACCAGAGACGGATGTCGAATGGCTTCGTGTGGCCGTGCGCCTTGCGCAAGTCGGACCAGTAGGTGCCGCCCGGGTGATTGCAGTACTCCAGCAGATCGCAGGCGTCCTGGACGCCGCGCGTGCCGAGGTTCAACGCCATCATGGGTTCGATGCCCGCCCGATGACTCCAGGCGGCGAACTCGCCGAGGCCGAAGGCGTTGGTCTCGGTCGAGCGCCATGCCGGGTCCAGCCGCTGCGGCCGGGTCTCCCGCGGCCCGACGCCGTCCTCCCACCGATACCCGGACACGAAGTTCCCACCTGGATACCGCACCGTGGACACTCCGAGTTCTCGGGTCAGATCGAGCACGTCGGTTCGGAACCCATCGTCATCGGCCGATGGGTGAGTAGGTTCGAAGATCCCCGTATACACACACCGGCCCAGGTGCTCCACGAACGAGCCGAACAATCGCGGCGGCACCTCGGCGATGCGGAACTCAGGGTCGATGGTCAGGATTGCGCTTTGCACCGAAGGTCACTCCTCATCGTTCGGGCTGGAGCACGGTGGCCGGAGAAGGGCAGCCGGCACCGCGGACAGGTCGCGCTGGGCCGTACTGAGCTTCTTCCGCGGGCGGAGGGTCACTTGGTGCCAGTGCCGAACTGCCCGAGTCCGTTGATGAACTGCTTTCGGAGGAGCACGAACATGAGCATGATCGGCACTACCGCGATGACTGCGACAGCGATCACCAGGTCCCATCGCGGCCGGTACAGGCCGACGAGCGTGGTCATGCCGACGGATAGGGGGTAGTTGCCCTCGGATCGCATGACGATGAGCGGCCAGAGCAGATCGTTCCACTGCTCGAGCGCGAAGATGATCGCCAGCGTTGCCAGCGCCGGCTTCACCATCGGGAGCACGATCCGGAAGAAGATCCGGTAGTCCGACGCTCCATCCACCCGCGCCGCGTCGAACACCGCCTGTGGCAGGCCGAGCATGTACTGGCGCATGTAGAACAGCCCGAACGGATGCGCCAGCATCGGCACGATGACCCCGAGATGCGTGTCGATCAGGTTGAGCTGGATCATCAGCAGGAACAAGGGAATCAGCAACAGATGGAACGGCAACATCTGCGAGGCGAGGATGGACACGAAGATCGTGTTGCGGAACGGGAACCTGATCTGCGCCAGCGCATAGGCAGCCATCGTGACGACGACCAGGGAGCCGACCGTCGACCCCACGGTGAGGATCACCGAGTTCGCGAACCACGAGACGACGGGCGTTTCGTTGAACACGGTCCGGAAGTTCTGCAGCGTGAGCGACGACGGAAAGAACTGACCCGCGTCGGCGAAGATGCGCTGCGGCTCGCGCAGCGAACTGACCAGAAGCCAGTAGAACGGGATCAGGAACGCTATCGCGATCACCGCGACCACCGACGTCATGGCGATCTTCTTCACCGTCGGCCGATGAGACGTACCGCTGCTGATGAGTGGCTTTCGCTGGGCAACGGTCATCGTTCATCGGTCCTTTGCGAAGAAGCCGAACGCCTTCAGCATGATCAACGAGAACACCATGATGATCGCGGCCAGGACGACCCCGATCGCGGACGCGTAGCCGAGATCGAAGGACGTGAACGCCGTGCGGTAGAGGTGCACCACGGCGCTCAGCCCACCTTGGCCCGGCCCACCGCCAGAGCCCCAGAGGACCAGCGGCTCGACGAAGAGCTGGAATCCGCCGAAGATCGTCAGGACGGTGACGAACAGGATGATCGGTTTCGACAGCGGCACCGAGAGATGCCAGAACTGCCGGATCGGTCCGGCGCCATCGACAGCAGCTGACTCGTAGAGCTCGTTCGGGATGTTGGACAGGCCGGTGGTGAAGTAGATGATGTTGATCCCGGTCCACCGCCACGTGGCCATGATGATCATCGCCGGGATCGCCAGATGCCGGGTTTCCAGCCACGCCTGTGCGGGCACTCCGAACAGTCCGAGGAAGCCGTTCAGCAAGCCGTTCGTGGACAGCAGCAGGGAGAACACCACGCCCACCACGACGAGCGAGGTGAGCACCGGCAGGAACAGGATGGAGCGGAACATCGACTGTCGTGCCACCCAGCGCGAGCGCAGGATCGCGGCGAGGACGAACGGTACAGGGATCAGCACCAACAGCGTTCCGATCGTGTACAGCATGGTGTTCCGAAGTGCCGTGAAGCCTGTCCGATCCGTCAGAACTCGCTGGTAGTTGTCCAGGCCCGTCCACTCGGACGAGCCGATTCCCTGGATCTCCTGGAAGCTCAGGACCACGGCGTAGCCGACCGCGTAGACACGAAAGACGACGTAGAGCACGAGGAACGGCAGGAGGAACACCATCGCCACGACTGCCGGACGGTGGAGGAACGGCCTCTTCGGCTTGCGCCCGCGCGGGGAGGTGCCGGATCGCGCATCGGCGTGTGTGGTGTCGGTCGCCATCGACTGCTTCCTTCCGTCCCGCTGATACCGTCCGCGCTCGTGGCTCGCAGCCTGGCTACGAGCCCCGAGCCACGGACGGAGATGGAGGTCGTTCGGCGTCGTCCGCCGGCCTCCCTAGTCGAGTGAGCGGATCTCCTCGGCCGCTTGGCGAAGTGCCTCGGCCGGATCAGCGCCTTCCTCGACGACCTGATAGGCGACGACGTCGCGCAACTGGAGCACGGCCTCCGGGTACCGAGGCCCGGTGAACTCGGGCGCCAGCCGGTCGAACATCGCCTGCACGTTGGTCATCACCGGCTCGTTGCCGAACCACGGGTCGGGCGCGGTCAGGGCCTCGTCGTCGTACACGTCGTTACGGAACGGGTCGAAACCGAGGTCGGTGTACAACGACACCTGGGCGTCATAGGTGAGCTTGGCGAACTCGAGGAACGCCTTGGCCGCTTCGAGCTTGTCCTCCTCGATCTGCGTGGTGATCGCAGTCCCGGTGCCGCCGCCCATCGTGCTGATGAACCCGTCCGGGCTGAACTCCGGCATCGGCCGGATGAGGATCTTGCCCTCGGTCTCGGGCATGAAGTCCTTGAAGCGCGTCACGTACCACAACGGCATCCACACCGAGGCGTACTGGCCCTCGTTCAATGCTTGGTAGTAGGGCTCGCTGTGGTGCTGGCCGCCGGCGCTGGCCGTGGCGATCTCGTGCTCGTGCACCATGTCGGAGATGAGCTGCAGCGCCTCGATGTTCTCCGGGCTGTCCAGGATGAGTTCGTTGTTCTCGTCGTAGGTCCCGCCGCCGTTCTGCAACATGGGGCCGAGCACGGAGAAGCGGTCGGTCGTCTCGATCGACGCCATCCAGGCATCGGTGTTCTCGACGACCTGCTGCCCGGCCGCGATGTAGTCGTCCCAGGTCACGATCGAGTCGACGTCGACGCCCGCCGCGTCGAGGATCTCGGAGTTGTAGTACATGACCCACGCGCCGAGGTGATAGTCGATGCCGTACTCGACGCCGTCGGCCCGGTACGGTGCGGTCCGCTCCTCGACCAACTCGCTGCGGTGGTTGTCGATGATGTCGGTCAGCGGGTGCAGTGGCACGTCTCCGCGGAGGAACGTCGCGAAGCGCTGAATCTCGATGTCGACGATGTCCGGGGCGCCGGAGCCGGATTGGAGGGCGACCAGCAGCCGGTCGTGCATGTCCTCGAAGTCGGCACTCGAGGCGTTCAGGATGATGTTGTACTCGTCGCTCTGCTCGTTGAACTCGTCCGCCCGCGCCTGCATGAAGTCGGTATGAGCGTCGACGAACGTCCAGAACTCGAGCTCGATGTCCTGAGCCTCACCGTTCGCCGCGCCGCCATCTCCGTCCGCAGCCGAGTCGTCATCACCCGACCCACAGCTCGCGGCGACGAGGAGTCCGGCAATCAGGACCGCCTTCCATCGAAGCCGACGGCGACCGAATCCTGTGATCGCTAACATGCTCGATCCTCTCGACGTTGAGCCTGACCTGACTGGAACGCAGTTCGCCGCGGAGGGCAGCTACACGACTTCGTCCGATGGGGCGGATCCCGTCCGGGTCATCGGACAGCTCGAAAGCTAGTCGTGACCCAGATCACGGTCAAGACATCTGATAGGCTTCGTTACCTCTTCGTTACGCCCAGCTTCCAGCAATGCTATTTTCCTGAGGAACGCCCTGCCGATGGTGGCCTAGGATCGTCCCGTTGCGATCATTGTCACGCTGGAGCGCGGTCCGACCTGTCTGATAAGTATGGCGCGGGAGGAGGTGCTGAGTACGCGCGCCGACCAGTTCGAGGTCAACAGGTTCGCGATGCGCGAGGCGGCCATGTCACTCCCGACAGGTGGACTCGTTGAAGTCAGCCGGTCCGTCGAGAAGGAAAGGGACTCATGAAACGTCGAAGCATCATCACGAGGTTGGCCACTCGCATCGAATCAGCCTGCCGCTCTGCCGCACGGACTCGCTCTCGTGGGGGGACGACGAAGGTCGACAAGCCTCGCGCGCAGAGCCTTGCGGCGGTGGCGGTTGGCTGCAGTCTTCTCCTCGCCGGAGCCGCCGCCCCAGCTGTCGCGAACACCGTCGACGACCTCGACCTCGGTCCCCAGGTGATAAAGACGGACGAGGGTCCCACTGGGTACGCCGTCACGTTCCGATACAAGGCGCCCGACGATGTCGAGCAGGTGCGGATTTGGGGGGAGTGGCAGTTCTCCAGCATTGAGACCCTCGTCAACACGCGCACTTCAGACGGCCGCATGGGATGGGACTGGAGGCCAGGGGACACTGTGGCCGCTGCCGGTCCCGGGTTCTTCCCCGCCTTCCCAGCCTCGGACATGACCCTGGGGGAGGATGGCGTATGGACCTGGACCACGCCGCTGCCCTCCGGGATGCACTCCTACCGCTTCGTCCATGACTGCGGGGGGCCTGCGGGCATCGACGGCTGCACCTATCACTACGACCCGGCGAATCCGCCGTGGTCGGCTGGGCTGACCCCTACGGGCGCCCAGACACTGAGCTCGGTCTTCGTGCCGGAGCACCCGGACTTCCCGACCTACGACACCCGCAACCATGCACCGACGCCGCCGGAGCTCACCGGGACGTTCGAGCACCGCGAATATGTCTCGCCGGCTTCGACGAATCCGCCGGGCAAGCACCACCTCGTGGCATACCTGCCCGCCGGCTACGACGCCGACCGTCGAGTGCCCTATCCCACGCTCTATCTGAGCCACGGCTTCGGGGGCAACGAATCTCACTTCTTCGTGCAGGCTCTCGCCAACTACCTCATGGAGAACCTCGTCGCCGACGGCCACGTGCAGCCGATGGTCATCGTCGCGACCAACTTCAACGGGATCCCGGGTGGCGACGAAGGCTATGCGCGGGACCTGATAGACAACGTCATCCCGTTCATCGAGCGGGAGTACAACGTGTCCACGCTCCCGGAGGACAGGGCGTTCGGCGGGCAGTCGATGGGCGCGCAACGAGGCATCAGCCTGCTGTACAACCACACACCTACCTTCCATTACTACGGCCTGTGGGCAGCGGCTGGGGGCGGCAACCCCAACGCGACCCAGGTCGAGAACATGAGAGGTGTGCGCGGCGGCATCCACATGGGCACGGGTCTGCAGGACTTCGTCGGCAACATCGGCCCGAACTCGATTGCGCGGGCGGCGACCCTGCGGAGCCATGGCCTTGAGGTGGTGGAACACAACGTGGACGGCACCCATACCTGGGTTGCCGCCCGTCCGCTCCTCGAGGACTTCCTGAAGAGCGTCGTCTTCCGTACCACGGAGACGTCCCTCTTGGTCGAGACCCGCGGCCACAGGGTCACCCATGTCTCCGCCACTGTCGAACCACTGGGCACCAGTCAGGCGGTTCCGACCGGGCTCGTGGAGTTCCGCCGTGGTGACGAGGTCCTGGGCGTCGCCAAACTGAACGCCCGTGGTACCGCCCGCCTACGCCCGCCCCTTCCCGGGGCGGCGGAGGGCATCGAGGCCCGTTATCTGGGCGACGATCTCTTCAACGGCTCTGACAGCGGGCCCACGGATGATGCGCCGTAGTTGGAGATGTCGGCCGTGGCGTACACCCAGCGTGTCCGGGTCGGGCGATGGTGACGGCGCATGTCTCGAACGGGAATCGGTGTCGGTGGATGCCGGGTACGACGCGATCTTGTGTAGTTAGATGACCAACGGTGGCCCGGCCGGCCAGCCCGGCGCCGGTTGGGCCGCCGACCTTCCAGAGTGCGGCGCGGCGATCCAGGCCGAAGCATGCGAACGCGCCGGCGGTGGCGAGCGCGTCGAGGGCGGGCTGGGGACCTCGGCGCGGCGCACGAGGTCGGCGATGTCGCTGTAGGTGCGGCCGGCGGCGATTCTTTCGGCGACGTCGTCGCCGAGGTGGCGCCGTGACCGGGTGCGCTACAGCAACTCCGCCGCTGCGTGCCCCGTACGGTTGCGGACGGGTGCCACGCCCCTTTCCGCACACGTGCCCTACGGCCAACCAACGACGGCTGATAGAGGTCTGTAGTCCTTCACAAGACACCTCCGGAGGTGCCAGAAGGGATCGGTCCGATTCCTTCGAGGATCTGGCGTGGGCGCGCCGGTCTTCCTGGCTGACCTCCGGAGGTCGTCCATGTCTGTCGATGATCGCGCATCGACGGTGGTGGTGGCTGTGGACGTGGGTAAGAGCACGGTCGCGTCGTCGGTGACCGATGAGAAGAGGCACCGGCTGTTGGGGCCGGTGGATGTCGCGATGACCCGTTCGGGTCTGGAGGCGACGCTGGCGCGGATCGGTGAGGTGATCGCGCCGCAGACAGGCGTCAAGGTCGGCCTCGAGGCGGCCGGCCACTATCACCAGCCGCTCCTGACGCCGGCGGCGTGGCCGGCCGGGTGGGAGCTGTTGGAGCTGAACGCGGCCCATGTCACCGAGCAGCGGCGGGTCCAGGGTCAAGACCGATGATGTCGACCTCGTCGCCCCCGGGCACTGCGCGAAGACCGCTTCTGCACGAGATCCACGTCACCGGCGGAGACATCCGCCGCATCTGCCGACCTCACCATCAGCGGCCGGGACTGAGATCGGGTGGAGTCTCGATCATCCCGTCCTGCCCGGGTCGTGAGGTACAAAGGGCGGGCTATCGTGCGGATATGACAACGACACGGGCCGGCTGGCAGATCGACGAGGTGGCGTCCATCGGCCGAGAGAACCTGGACCCGGCTCACGTGGCCCGATACGACGACAAGGAGGATGCCGGAGCAGCGCAGGAGGTTGCGTTGCTCGAGTCGCTGGGATATGGGACCCAGACCGTGCTCGTCGACCTTGGAGCCGGTACCGGTCAGTTCGCCCTCGAGGCCGCTCGGACGTTCGGCCGAGTCGTGGCGGTCGATCCGTCTCCGGTGATGCTGGCCAGATTGCGCGAGTCTGTCCGGCACCGCGCCTCGAACCTCGAGGTCGTCGAAGCCGGCTTCCTGACGTATCAGCATCAGGGTGTGGCACCTGACGTCGTCTACAGCCGCTGGGCTCTTCACCACCTGCCCGACTTCTGGAAGTCCATCGCGCTGCACCGGATGCGGGCGATGCTCCCGGTTGGAGGTCTCCTGCGCTTGTCCGACGTCGTGTTCTCCTTCGGCCTGGGCGAAGCCGAGGAGCGGATCGAGAAGTGGTGCGCCGTCATCGGAGCAGACGACACCGAATGGACCCGCGAAGATGCCGAGGAGCACGTGCGCGACGAGCACTCGACCTACTCGTGGCTCCTGGAACCGATGATCGAGGCGGCAGGCTTCGAGATCCGCGAGGCGAAGTACAGCGACGATCGCTTCCTCGCCGACTACCTCTTGGACGCCGCCCCTCTGCCCAACGCGCAGAGGATCGGGGCCTAGGCACGGCGAGCTCGAGCCTCCACGCCCGCTCCCAGCACCGAGGATGCTCAGGTTCGCACCCCAACCGTCAATACTCATGCGAACCTCCAACCTGCCACCGGCCACGTCACCGTCCGTTCGTCGTCCATGACCTCATCATCGGGGGAAGTCGACCCTCAGCCGGTGAGAGATCTGCTCCGGGCTCCACGCCAGCGACCAGCGCCGATCCTGCCGGTGTGGCTTGTTCAGCCCCTTCCATGCCGGCGGCGTCGGGCCTGCGACGACCGTGCCGTCGGGTCGGCGGACGTTCCCGGCGAGGCGTTCCTGCACGTACTCACGCAACTCATCGTTGGACACCAGCTTCGCGGTCTTCGGTCGCTTCGCGGCCTGCTGTGACTTCCACTGCGCCACCAGTGCCCGATACTCCTGCTTCCCGCTCCGGGACGCGGCGTTGCGACGCAGTTCCCGGGAGATGGTCCCGGGATCACGCCCGAGTCGGCGTGCGATCTCCCGCACGCCGACGTCCTTGGCTCGTAGCAGCGCGATCTCCTCCCGCTCGGCGAACGACAAGTAGCGGCCCGAGGGCTCCTCCAGGCTCAGCGGCGCCATCCCGCCAGCGTGACGGAACCATCGGATCCCGACTGGAGCCGACACGCCCACCCCAGCGGCGGCCTCGACGGTCGTGACCCCCGACGCGATCAGGCGCCAGAACTCTCGCTGCACCGCACGCGACGGCTCCGGCCGGCCCGGGGACCGCATCGGCACCCGCATCGCCCGATCCGCGGCCCACTGCCGCCGCGCCCCCGCCGGCGCCTCCGGCAACTGCTTCCTCGGCCCTCCCACCGCACACCTCCATCATCGAGGTGTTGCGACGACCACTTGAATCCACCCTGGCTGCCGGCGTCGGAGTGGTGGACCAGCCCGGTCGTGGTCCAGGCCGCGTCGGCGCGGTGGCGGGTGT
The DNA here is from genome assembly GCF_004348545.1 of Jiangella ureilytica. GTDB lineage: Bacteria > Actinomycetota > Actinomycetes > Jiangellales > Jiangellaceae > Jiangella > Jiangella ureilytica. Next base: position 113,410 of record NZ_SMKL01000010.1, read on the forward strand.
GCAGGGCCTGCCGGAACGCGTCGATGACCAGCGAGGCCTCTCGTGAGGTGCTCACCCGCCAGCCCAGGATGCGGCGGGAGAACACGTCGACGACGAACGCGACGTAGCAGAACCCG
>NZ_SMKL01000110.1 GCF_004348545.1 Jiangella ureilytica
CCCGCCGGCCGACGAGCCCGTCGCCGACGACTCGCCCGAGGACCCGCCGGCCGAGCAACCCGACGTCGAGCCGTCGCAGCCCTCGGAGTCGCCGAACAGCGAGCCCACCGTCGAGCCGACGCCCGACCCCACCCAGCCGTCGGTCGAGCAGGCGCCGGTCATCGACCAGCAGCCGCCGCCCAACCCCGTCGTCGTCGCCGGCGAGACCATCACGCTGACGGTCGCGGTGTCCGGCAACCCGCCGCCCGACCTGCAGTGGCAGTACGCCGACCCGCGCGCGGGCTCGTCCGGCGGAGGCGACGGCGACGGCGAGGCCGTCGCGGCGGCGTACACGTCGGCGCCGCAGTTCTGGCTGGCCCCGACCACGAGCGGCACGCCGTACGTCGACTCCGACCCCACGCCCGGTGAGCCGGCCGACGGCACGACCGACGACATCGTCGAGCCCGAGACACCCGGCGACGAGACTCCCGCCGCCGAGGTCTCCGACGGCGAGACGCCGGCGGACGAGCTGCCGGCCGAGGAGGACTGGGTCGACCTCGCGGGCGAGACCAGCGAGACGCTGGTCATCGACGAGCCCACGGCCGACCTCGACGGCCGCGCGTTCCGGGTCAAGGCCACCAACCCGCTCGGCACCATCACGACCGAGGCGGCCGTCATCTCGGTGCAGTACCCGCCGTCCGTCGAGGCGCACCCGCAGAACGTCACCGTCGAAGAGGGCGGCACGGCCACGTTCGAGGCCACCGCCGTCGCCAACCCCGACGCCATGACCATCACCTGGCAGGTCCGCGCGCCCGGCGGCGAGTGGGACGCGCCCGACACCAGCATCGCCACCACCCGCACCGAGGGGGTCACGTCGACGCTCGAGCTGACCGGCGTCGGCTCCGAGCGCAACGGCTACCGGTACCGCGCGGTGTTCCGCAACGACGTCGGCGAGGCCGCGTCCGAGCCGGCCACGCTGACGGTGCACTGGAAGCCCGAGATCACCGAGCAGCCCGAGTCCGTCGAGGCCGGCCCCGGCGACGACGTCGAGTTCACGGCGAGCGCCTCGGCCAACCCCGAGGGCACCTGGGCCTGGGAGTCCGCGCCGTCGTCCGGCGGCCCGTGGACCCCGGTCCCCGACGCCACCGGCAGCGGTCCCGACGCCGGGCTCACGGTGTCCGGGGTCGCGCTCGAGGACGACGGCACCCGCTACCGGGCCGTCTTCACCAACGAGCTCGGGACGGCCACCACCGCCCCTGCCGAGCTCGACGTCGTGCGGGCCGGCCGGTTCGAGGTCGACCTCGGCGAGCACGGCACCCGCTGCCTCGTGGTCGACGGCCAGGGCGCACCCCGCGCCGGCGACTGCGCCGACGCCCCCAGCCGCGGCTGGGAGGTCCCGGGCGACGGCACCATCATCTGGCGGGCCACCGGCCAGTGCCTCGACGGCGTGCACCCCATCGACGCCGTCCTGCTGGCCACCTGCGACGACAGCAACAGCCAGCAGTGGCATCTCGACCCCGAGTCCTCGTCCTCCCAGACGATCAAGAGCGTGAAGTACCACAGCTTCGTCCTCGACATCGAGCAGGTCGCCCCTGACGGCCGGCTGATCCTCTTCCCGGCCCACCAAGGGGTCAACCAGCTGTTCCGGTACATCCAGCCGTAACGCGCACGCGTCACAGTCGATGAGAGCCGCGCTCCGCTTCGCGAGCAGTGCCGACATCGACGTCGTGACCTACGTCCCGGCCGATCCGGCCGATGACGGCGTCCGGGTGCGGCTGATCGTCGGCCCGCAGGGCGGCGCCGGCGAGGAGTCGTTCGACGTGCTGGTCTGCACGCCGCTGCGGCTGGGCCGGGTCGTGCGCGAGCAGGGCCCGCAGCTCGGCCGCATCATCGCGCCCACGTGGGACGAGCTCGCCGAGCGGGTCACCGGCATCGGCTACCGGGAATTCGAGGACCACCGCCACTGAGCCCGCGGTCGCGAGCGGGCGGGCGGTCCGATTTCCGCCGCTCTGCACGCCTTCGCACCGCCCTTTCGAGTGCGTCGTCCGGCGCCCGGAAAAACTTCGAGAATTTCTTCGTCAGGCGCGTCATAGCCGCCCCCCTTCTCTGTCTTGTCGATCAAAGGGACCTGATCATCCGACAGGACGGCGAAGGGGGAACTGGCCGCATGACCGCGTTGGCCGATCACATGAACACGTACGCAGAGGACTGGTTCGAGCTGCGGGACGCGTGGCGGGCGTACGCCGCCTGCCGGGGCATGGACACCGACCTCTTCTACCCCGAGGGCCGCGGCAGCACGCTGCGGGCCAGGGAGCAGATCGCCAAGAACATCTGCACGTCCTGCCCGGTCGCGCAGCAGTGCCGGGAGGCCGCTTCGGCCCTTCCGGAGCGGTACGGCATCTGGGGTGGCCTGACCGAGGCCGAGCGGGGCTGGTCGCGCCGCTGAACCCCTGACACCACCCGCACCACGCTCAGAAATGGGCCGAGTCACACACCGCGCCGGCGCGAGTAATGTGACTCAGAGCACAGGCAATCCCCTTCGATCCCCGGCTCCCGCCGCATTCCGCGGACCGGCGGGACCGAAAGTTCCCGGTCGCTGCATCGCACCACCGTGCGTTGGCTAACGTCGGACCATGTTCGCTGCGCTGGGCCGCTACGTCGCCCGCCACCCGTGGCACGTCATCATCGCGTGGATCGCCGTCGCGGTAGCCGTCATCGCCACCGCGCCCGCACTCACGTCCACCACGGACGAGGCCGATTTCCTGCCCGATCACTACGAGTCCATCCAGGCCGCCGAGCTGCAGGCCGAGGCGTTCCCCGATCGCACCGAGACGGCCGCGATCATGGTGTTCGATCGCGAGGACGGCGGTGAGCTCACCGACGAGGACGAGGCCACCGTCCGCGACATCACCGACGAGCTGGGCGCGCTGGAGCTGCCGGAGCTCGGCACGTTCACGGCGAACGACCCCTCGGAGAACCGGCTGGTGCAGACCGCCACCATCGGTCTCGCCCAGGACGCCGACCCGTTCGGCGAGGAGTTGATGGACAGCGTTCGCGACCTCCGCGACGAGGCCGAGCCGCTGGTCGACGGCACCGGGCTGCGCATGGGCGTCACGGGCGCCGCGGCCCAGGGGCTGGACTCGCAGGAGGCGGCCACGAACGCCGAGGCGATCGTCGGCATCGCGACCGTCGTCCTGATCCTCGGGCTGCTGCTCATCATCTTCCGCAGCCCGATCATCGCGTTCATGCCGATCATCGTCGTCGCCGTCATCTCCCAGGTGGCGACCGGCCTGATCGCGTTCGCGAACGAGGCGTTCGGCCTGCAGGCCGACTCGTCGATCACCGTCATCCTCATCGTGGTGCTCTACGGCATCGGCACCGACTACATCCTGTTCTTCCTGTTCCGCTACCGCGAACTGCTGCGGCAGGGCACCGGCAGCAAGACGGCGGTGGCGCTGAGCATCGAGCGGGCCGGCGAGGCCATCGCGTCGGCCGGCGGCGCCGTCATCGTCGCCTTCATGGCGCTGATCCTGTCGACGCTGAGCATCTTCCGCTCCATCGGCCCGGCGCTGGCCATCGCGGTCGCCGTGACGGTGCTCGCGTCGCTCACGCTCGTCCCGGCCATCGTGTCGCTGCTGGGCACGAAGGTGTTCTGGCCGTCGAAGGCGTGGAAGAAGGAGCCGAAGGCGGCCCGCTTCGGCGCCGTCGGCGACTCGCTGGGCCGGCACCCGGTCCGGTTCGCGGTCGTGTCGGGCCTGGTGCTGGCGGCGCTGGCCGTGCTGGCGTTCGGGTTCCGGCCGACGTTCGACCTCTCCGACACGGGCGTGCCCGCCACGGCGGAGTCGTCAGTGGCGCTCGAGACGCTGCAGAAAGGCCTGCCGCCGGGCGCGACCGACCCGACGACGGTGTTCCTGCGCAGCACCGGCGGCGACACCATCAGCGAGGCCGACCAGGCGGCGTTCGGGACCGCCCTCGGCGAGGCTCCGGGCGTGGCGCAGGTGTCGCAGCCGCTCCCGTCGCCCGACGGCGGCACCGTCGTCTACAGCGTCGTGCTCGACGACGACCCCACCTCCGACGCGTCGATGGACAACGTCGCCGGGCCCATCCGCGACACGGCGCACGACTCCGCGCCGGACGGCACCGAGGCGCTGGTCGGCGGCACCACCTCGGTCTTCGTCGATCTGCAGGACGCCATGAACCGCGACTACTCCGTCGTGTTCCCGGTGGCCGCGCTCATCATCATGGTGATCCTGGCCGTGCTGCTGCGCAGCCTGGTGGCGCCCTGGTACCTCATGGCGTCGGTGGGCCTGGGCTTCGGCGCCACGCTGGGCGCGACGGTGCTGCTGTTCCAGACGATCCAGGGCGACGACGGACTGATCTTCATGCTGCCCATCTACATCTACCTGTTCGTCGTCGCGCTGGGCACCGACTACAACATCCTCATGGTCGCCCGGCTGCGCGAGGAGTCACGCAACGGGCTGGAGCCTCGGGACGCCGCGGCCATGGCGGTGCGTCACGCCGGGCCGACGATCGCCGCGGCCGGCGTCATCCTGGCCGGCACGTTCGCCTCGCTCATGCTGGGCGGCAACGCGCTGCTGGTCTCGATGGGCTTCGCCATCTCGTTCGGCATCTTCGTCGCGGCATTCATCATGGCGATGTTCTTCACTCCGGCGCTGACGGCGCTCATCGGGCACGCCGCCTGGTGGCCCGGCCACGGCGATCGCCGCGACGAGCCGGCCCCGCCCGGCGAGGGAGAACTGGTGAGGTCCGCGGACTGACCTCGCGGGGCCGTCGAGCACGGCGAAACCGGCCCGCGGCCCGTCGGCCATCGCGATCGCCACGGGCCCGGGTCAGGGTCACGACGGGCGGCGGCGCCGGCTGCTCGAGCCGGGCGTAGGCCCGGGCGACTCCGGGTGCCCGGGCAACAGCCGCAGCGCGCGCTCGTGAGCCGGACGGCCTCGTCCGCGAGGTCGACCCGGACTGCGTCGGGCCGCACCAGCGCCTGAACCGAATCGGTCCGGGGTCGCGGCCTGGAATTGGCCCTCACGACCGGACCGATTCACCCTTAGCGTCGTGTCATGACCACCGCCACGCTCGCCGTCGCCCCGGCTCCCGCCACCGTTCCCACTGTCGTCCACCCGCCCCTGATCAGCCGGGCGCTGCTGCTCCGGTTCGTCACGATCGTCGGCTCGTCGCTCGGCTTCTACCTGCCGCTGTCCGTCGTGCCGCTGGTCGCCGAGGCGTCCGGCTCGACGGGCACCGCGGGTCTGGCCACCGGCGCGCTGCTGGCCGCGTCGATCGCCGGTGAGGTCGCCACGCCGCGGCTGGTCGCCCGGTTCGGCTACCGGGCGGCGCTCACCGGCGGGCTGGTGCTGCTCGGCGCCCCCACCCTGCTGCTCGTGGTCTCGTCGGAGCTGGCCGCGGTCGTCGCCGTGAATCTGGTGCGCGGCCTCGGCTTCGGGGTCACGATCGTCGCCGGCGGCGCACTGACGGCCGCCCTGCTGCCTGCGCAGCGGCGCGGCGAGGGACTGGCGCTGGTCGGCGTCGTCGGCGGGATCCCCGCGCTGGTCGCGCTGCCGTTCGGCGTCTGGGCCGCGGGGCAGTGGGGCGCCGGGACGGTGTTCACCGTGACCGCCGCCGCGACCCTGCTGAGCCTGGTCGCGGTCCCCGGCCTGCCGAGCCGGACCACGTCGGCCGGCGGCTCGCAGAGCGACGAGCACGGCCATGGCGTGCTGGCCGGGCTGCGCGACGCCGGCCTGGTCCGGCCGTCGGTCGTCTTCGCGGCCTCGACGGTCGCGATCGGCGTGCTGGTGACGTTCCTTCCGCTGGCGACGGGGTCGGCCTCCGTCGCGGCGGCCGCACTCCTGGTCCAGCCGGCGACGGCGTCAGCCGCCCGCTGGGTGGCGGGCCGGCTCGGCGACCGGCACGGCCAGGCCCGGCTGCTGGTTCCTGGCCTGATGCTGGCGGCCGTCGGCCTGCTCGGCGTCGCCGCGACGGGGTCCCCGATCGCGGTCGTCGCCGGGTCGGCGGTGTTCGGCGCCGGGTTCGGGGTGCTGCAGAACGCCACGCTCGCGCTCATGTACAGCCGCGTGCGGCCCGAGGGCTACGGCGCGGTCAGCGCGATCTGGAACGCCGCCTACGACGCCGGCATGGCGGTGGGCGCGGCCGGCGCCGGGATCGTCGCCGCCGGCGCCGGCTACCCGGCCGTCTTCGCCCTGACCGCCGCCCTGCTCCTCCCCGCGCTCGTACCGGCCCGGCGCGAGCTCCGGCTCGGCACCCGCTGACCGGCCGTCAGGACGCCGACGTCCCGAGCTCGGCGGCGACGGCGCGCATGTGCCGGAGCCGGGCCTGCGGCGTCAGCCCCATGAAGTGCAGCGCGTGCGGCCGCGGCACCGTCGGCCGGTCGGTGTAGGACGCGGGGTCGCTGTTGTAGGACTCGGCGGGGATCCGCCCCGCGACGTAGGGCTGATTCCAGCCGGGCGGCAGCCACGACGTGCCGGCGAGGAACGAGCTGCCCCGGCCGGGCCGGGCCCAGTGATAGCGCTCGTCGCCGCGGTCCCAGCCCAACGCGAGCAGCACGGCGCCCTGGTCGGCCCAGGGCCCGGGCTGCGGACCCGCGGTGGCGACCGCGTCGAGGAACGCCGTCGCCGCGGGGCCGGCGCGCAGCAGCCACACCCCGGTGTTGGGGTTCAGGCGGTGCTCGGAGGGCACCTGCTCGAGGACGAGTGCCTGGAACGCCTGGGGATGGAGATGCGCCGCGACGTCCTCGTCGTCACGCAGGACCAGGACGTCGGCGTCGAGCCACAGGGCCAGGTCGTAGCTGCGCAGCGCCTCGCGCAGCAGCGCGATCTTGGCCCACTTGGCCTGCTGTGCCGCCGAGTCGGCCGCTGTGCCGTCGGCCGGCAGCCGCTCGGCGTGGACGTCGAACCCCCAGCGCGCCGCGTAGCGGCGAAACGACGGCAGCGCGCACTCGTCGAGCACCGGCTGCATCCGCGGCCCGGCCGCGGTCACGATGACCCGTTTCCTCCCCAGCGAACCGACCATGCTCACCTTGTGCCCAATCGCGGCTCGCTCACGCGGGCCGGGGCCGGCGGCCGAGCCCGTTCTCGACGGCGGCGGCGAGCGCCTCGCGGCAGGCCAGGATCGATGGCCGCTGGGCCATGGACCGCCGGGCCGCGGTGAACACCGTCCGGTGCGGAACGCCGTCGAGGTCGATCAGCCGCACCGACGGCGGCCGTCGCGCCCACATGAGGTCCGGGATCAGCGCGACGGCGTTGCCGGTCTCGATGAGCTCGATCTGTGCCGTCAGGTCCGCGGTCTCGAACCGCACGTCGGGCTCGAACCCGGCCTGCCGGCAGGCCTGCTCGGCGAAGTGCCGCGACGCGGCGCCGTGCGGCTCGACCACCCACGGCAGGCCCGCGGTGTCGGCCAGCGTGGTGATGTGGGCCCACGCCGGCCCCGCCGGGACGGCCAGCCTGATGGCGTCGCGGGTGAGACCCACGCGGTCCAGCTCCGGGTGCCACGGCGCGGCGTGGTTCGGGTACTGCTCGGCGACCACGAGGTCGAAGTCGCGGGCGAAGGTCTCGAGCAGCGCGGTCTCGGGCTCGCGCTGGGTCATGGTGACCCGCAGCCGCGGATGCCGCTCGGCGAGGGTGTGCAGCAGGTCGGGCATCAGCGCCAGCGCGGCGGACTGGAAGACGGCGATGCGGACGGTGCCGGTGGCCTCCTGCAGCGAGGCCCGCAGGTCCGACTCCGCCTCCTCGAGCCGCTGCAGCACCGCCGCGGTGTGCTCGACCAGGATCTCCGCCTGCGGGGTGAGCTGCAGGCGCCGGCCGACCTTGCGCAGCAGCGCGACCCCCGCCTCTCTCTCGAGCAGCGTGAGCTGCTGCGACACCGACGACGGGCTCTGGTGCAGCGCCGTGGCGACGTCGGCGATGGTGCCTCGGACGGCGAGCTCGCGGAGCAGTCGGAGCCTGCGGACGTCGAGCACGATGACCTCCACCGACATGTAAGTAGATCTGACGGGTACCCGTCAGAAAACATCGCTTTACCTTACGTCACTAGGTGACCAGACTGTGGACATGGCACTGACCTGGAACGAGACCGACCCGCGCGCCGACGGTGTCGACGACCTCCTGGCGCTGTCCGACGAGGTCGTCACCACCGTGCGCCGCTGGCTCGACGAGTCCGCGAAGGTGCCCTCCAACGCCGCCGCGCGGCGCCTCGCCCAGGTCCTCGCCGACCCCAGCGGGCTGCCGTTCGCCGTCGGCTTCGTCGACGGCGTCGTCCGGCCCGAGGACGACCGCGTCGCCGCACGGGCGCTGCGCGACCTCGCCGCCGACATGCCGCCGTTCCTCCCCGCCCACCTGCGCCTCGCGCTGAAGACGGGCGCGCTGGCCGGCCGCGTCGCGCCGGGGCTGGTCGTGCCGGTCGCCCGCCGGGCGCTACGCGGCATGGTCGGCCACCTGGTCGTCGACGCCCGCCCGGCGAAGCTGGGCAAGGCCATCGCTCGCATCCGCGGAACCGGCGCCCGGCTCAACGTCAACCTGCTGGGCGAGGCGGTGCTCGGCGAGCGCGAGGCCGCCCGCCGGCTGCAGGGCACCTACCGGCTGCTCGACCGCGGCGACGTCGACTACGTCTCGGTGAAGGTGTCGTCGACGGTGGCGCCGCACTCCCCGTGGGCGTTCGACGACACCGTCGCGCACGTCGTCGAGACGCTCGTCCCGCTGTACCGGCGGGCGGCGGCGTCGTCGACGTTCGTCAACCTCGACATGGAGGAGTACCGCGACCTCGAGCTCACGACGGCGGTCTTCACCCGGCTGCTCGACCAGGAGGAGTTCCTCGGCCTCGAGGCCGGCATCGTCCTGCAGGCCTACCTGCCCGACACGCTGGCGTCGATGATCCGGCTGCAGGAGTGGGCGGCCGCGCGCCGCGCCCGCGGCGGTGCGCCGGTCAAGGTGCGCGTGGTCAAGGGCGCCAACCTGCCCATGGAGCGGGTCGAGGCGTCGCTGCGCGGCTGGCCGCTGGCCACCTGGGGCAGCAAGCAGGAGACCGACACCAACTACAAGCGGCTGCTCGACTACGCGCTGCGGCCCGAGCGGATCGGCAACGTGCACATCGGTGTCGCCGGGCACAACCTGTTCGACCTCGCGTTCGCCTGGCTGCTGGCCGGGCGGCGCGACGTGCGCGAGGGCGTCGAGGTCGAGATGCTGCTGGGCATGGCCGAGGGGCAGGCCGAGGTGGTCCGCCGCGAGGTCGGCCGGGTCCGGCTCTACACCCCGGTGGTGCACCCGCGGGAGTTCGACGTCGCCATCGCCTACCTCGTCCGGCGGCTCGAGGAGGGCGCCAGCGAGGAGAACTTCCTGTCCGCCCTCGCCGGCCTGCACGACCGCGAGGACCTGTTCCTGCGCGAGCGCGACCGGTTCCTCGCCTCGCTGGCCGCACTGGACCGGCGGGTCCCGCTGCCGCACCGCACGCAGGACCGCCGGCAGCCCGTCGAGGACACGGTGCAGACGGAGTTCGCCAACGTCCCCGACACCGACCCGGCGGTGCCCGGCAACATCGCCTGGAGCCGCGACATCCTCACCCGGGCGGCCGGCAGCAAGGCCGGCGCCGCGACGGCGGAGGCGGCCGCGGTGACGACGGCGGACGACCTCGATGCCGTGCTGGGGTCGGCGACGGAGGCCGGCCGCGGCTGGGGCGCGCTGACCGGCACCGAGCGGGCCGGCCTGCTGCGCCGCGCCGCCGTTGAGCTGGAGCGGCGCCGGGCCGAGCTGATCGAGGTCATGGCGGCCGAGGCCGGCAAGACGCTGGACCAGGGCGACCCCGAGGTCTCCGAGGCCATCGACTTCGCCAACTACTACGCAGGCCTGGCCGAGGAGCTCGACGAGGTCGACGGCGCCCTGCGGCGGCCGGTGCCTCTGACGGTCGTCACGCCGCCGTGGAACTTCCCGGTCGCCATTCCCGCCGGGTCCGTGCTGGCCGCGCTGGCCGCCGGGTCCGCCGTCGTCCTCAAGCCCGCCTCGCAGGCGGTCCGCTGCGGCGCCGTGCTGGCCGAGGCGCTGTGGGCGGCCGGCGTCCCGCGCGATGTGCTGCGGCTGGTGCGGGTGGGCGAGCACGAGCTGGGCCGGCGGCTGGTGTCCGACCCGCGTGTGGGCCGGCTCATCCTCACCGGCGCCTACGAGACCGCCGAGCTGTTCCGGTCGTTCCGCGCCGACCTCCCGCTGCTCGCCGAGACCAGTGGCAAGAACGCCGTCGTCGTCACCCCGAGCGCCGACATCGACCTCGCCGTCCGCGACGTCGTCCAGTCCGCGTTCGGGCACGCCGGGCAGAAGTGCTCGGCGGCCTCGCTGGTGATCCTCGTCGGCTCCGTCGCGCGGTCGCGCCGGTTCCGCGACCAGCTGGTCGACGCCGTCGCCTCGCTGAAGGTGGGCCTGCCGACCGATCCGACGTCGCAGGTGGGGCCGCTCATCGGCCCGGCCGGGGGTAAGCTGCTCAAGGCTCTGACCACGCTGGACCCGGGCGAGTCGTGGGTCGTGCGGCCGCGGCAGCTCGACGCCGAGGGACGGCTGTGGTCGCCCGGCGTCAAGGTCGGCGTGGCCGACGGCTCGGAGTACCACCTGACGGAGTACTTCGGCCCGGTACTCGGCATCATGACCGCCGCCACGCTCGACGAGGCGATCGCGATGCAGAACCGGGTGGCCTACGGGCTCACCGCCGGCCTGCACACCCGCGACGCCGGTGAGTTGGCCACCTGGCTGGACCGCGTTCAGGCCGGCAACCTCTACGTCAACCGCGGCACCACCGGGGCCATCGTCCGGCGGCAGCCGTTCGGCGGCTGGAAGCGCTCCGCCGTCGGCGCCGGGACGAAGGCGGGCGGGCCGAACTACCTGGTCGGGCTGACCGACTGGGCACCCGCGGTGTCGACGGCGCCGGCTGTGGGGACGCTGGCGGCCGGGCCCGCCGCGCTGCTGGCCGCCGCCCACGGCGCCGGGCTGGCCGGCGCCGAGTCACTGGAGCGGGCGCTGCGCAGCGACGCCGCCGCCTGGCGGTCGGAGTTCGGCGTCGCCCGCGACGTCTCCGGGCTGACCGCCGAGCGCAACGTGCTGCGCTATCTGCCGCACGCGGTCACCGTCCGGCACGAGTCCGCGGCGCCGGTCGCAGACCTGCTGCGCGTGGTCGCGGCCGGCGTGCTGGCGGGCGCGCCGGTGACGGTGTCGGCGGCCGGCGAGCTGCCCGCCGTCGTGGTGTCGGCAGTGACGGCGCTGGGCGTGCCGGTGGCGGTCGAGGCCCCGGAGGTCTGGCACCGGCGGGCGACCGGCCTGGCCGGTGGCCGCATCCGGCTGGTCGGCGGCGACCCGGTGAAGCTGTACGAGGCGGTCGGCGGCCGCCCCGACATCGCCGTCTACGCCCAGCCGGTCACCGAGGCCGGCCGCGTCGAGCTGCTGCCCTTCCTGCACGAGCAGGCGGTCAGCATCACGGCGCACCGCTTCGGCACCCCCGACCCGCTGGCGGAGGCGTCTACGCTCGCGGGATGACCCAGCGCAACGCCGACGTCCGGGCCGCCCTGGAGTTCCACGCGGCGACGAGGTACTGGCGCGACGACGACGGCGGCATCGCGATGGGGACGCCGCCGGCGCTGGAGAACGCGATCTGGGAGGAGGACCGCTCGCTCGAGCCGTACCCGTTCAAGGTGTACGAGACGCTCGAGCCGATCCCGCTCCCCCGCGACTTCGCGGCGTCGTCCATACCGGCACTGGAGGCGTTGTCGGCGTCCGGGCTCGACGGCGCGGCGGCGCCGGACCTGGAGCTGCTGGCCCGCATCGGGCTGCTCAGCAACGGCCTGCTCGACCGCACGGTCACCGTCCGCGACACCGTCATCACCTACCGGACGGCCGGCGGCACCGGCGCGCGCTACCACCTCGAGCTGTACGTCGTCTGCTGCGACCTGCCGGATCTGCCCGCAGGGGTGTACCACTACTCGGCGCTCGACCACAGCCTGCGCCAGGTCCGCTCCGGCGACGTCCGCGCCGCGCTGGGCGTCGAGGCCCCGGTCGTCATGGCGGTGACCAGCACGTTCTGGCGCAACGCCTGGCGATACAAGGCGCGCGCGTACCGGCACGCGTTCTGGGATGCGGGCACGTCGCTGTCGCAGGCACTGGCGGTCGCCGCGTCGGCCGGCGTTCCCGCGGAGCTGGTGCTCGGCTTCGCCGACGCCGCGGTCAACGCGGTGCTGGGGGTCGACGGCGCGCGCGAGGCCACCGTCGCACTGTGCGCGCTCGGCCGCGGCGGCCCACCCGCGCCGGATGTCGCGGAGCTGCCTCCGGTAAACCTGCCGGTGCGGCCCGTGTCGCCGCGTGAGGTGGAGTTCCCCGCGATCGGGGCGATGCACCGGGCGTCGTCGCTGGACACCAGGGCCGAGGTGGCCGCCTGGCGGTCCGCCACGGTGGCCGCGAAGAGCCCGGAGCCGGCGGGCCGCTTGGTGACGCTGCACCCGCTGCCCGACGACGCCGTCCCGCCGGATCCGGTCGAGGACGTGATCCCCCGCCGCCGCTCGACCCGCCGCTACGACACGGAGGCCGAGCTCTCGTTCCGCGACTTCTCCACATTGCTGGACCGCTCGGCGCGCGGGTTCGCCGCCGACGTCCTGCCGCCACTGGCCTGCTACCTGATCGTTCACGCCGTCGAGGGCCTCACGCCGGGCGTGTACCTGCACCACCCGGCGCTGGGGGCGGTCGAGCTGCTGCGCGCGGGCGACTTCCGCGCCGACTCCGCCCGCATCGCCGTCGGCCAGAGCTACTGCGCCGACGCGCACGTCAACGCGTACTGGCTGGCCGACCTGCGACCGCTGCTGGAGCGCTACGGAAACCGCGGCTACCGGGCAGCGCAATTGGTCAGCGCGCTGCGGGCCGGCAAGCTGCACCTGGGCACGCACGCGCTGCGCCTCGGCGCGTGCGGCTCCACCTCCGCCGACGACGAGGTCATCGAGTTCTTCTCGCCCCACGCGGCCGGCATGTCCTATCTGTTCGTCACGGTGTTCGGCGTTCGGCGCCCCCGTGGGCCGGGGTGATGAGGTGGGCCGGGGTGATGAGGTGGGCC
>NZ_SMKL01000111.1 GCF_004348545.1 Jiangella ureilytica
ACGCCGCACCACCGAAGGCCTCACACCCCGCGACATCCGCCGCTGCCTCAAGCGCTACATCGCCCGCGAACTCCACCCCATCCTCACCGCAGACCTCGCCGCCTTGACCACATAGGAGCGTCGTTCACCACCCGGTTCCCTGCCCCACGAGGCCTGCAGCCCTCGTGATGCCCAAGCGGTCCTCGTGATGGCCGGCTCCAGGCGCCGGAATGCGGTTACCGCGGCCGCCTGAGGCCCATCACGAGGCCTTTCCCCGCGTCACGAGCGCCGCAGGCCTCGTGTCGGACCCGATCGGGTGGTGAACGTGATCATTCCGAGGCGAGGGCGGGGTGCGAGGCCCACCACAGGTCCCGGTAGGGGCCGTCGGCGGCGACGAGGTCGGCGTGGGTGCCGCGCTGGACCACGCGGCCGGCGTCCATGACCACGATCTCGTCGACGGCGTCGAGCCCGGCCAGGCGGTGGGTGACGATGACCGTCGTGCGGCCGCGGGTCGTGGCGAGCAGGTCGGTCATCAGCTCGTCGGCGGTCTGCGGGTCCAAGCCCTCGGTCGGCTCGTCGAGCAGCACCACGGGCGGGTCGGCCAGCAGCGCCCGGGCGAGCGCGATGCGCTGCCGCTGCCCGCCGGACACCTGCCCGCCGCCCTCGCCGACCAGCGTGTCGAGCCCGGCCGGCAGCGACGACACCCAGTCGTCCAGCCGCGCCGTCGCCAGCGCCGCTCGCAGCTCGTCGTCCGACGCGTCCGGGCGGGCCAGTCGCAGGTTCTCGCGGATCGACGTGTGGAACAGGTGCGCGTCCTGGGTGACCCCGGTGACGACGGCCCGCACGTCGTCGCCGTCGTACTCCTGGATCGGCCGGCCGTCGAGCAGCACCGTCCCGGCCGACGGCTCGATGAAGCGCATGAGGCAGGCCAGCAGTGTGCTCTTGCCCGAGCCGCTGGCCCCGACGACGGCGACCCGGCGGCTCGGCGTCAGCTCGAGGTCGACGGCGTCGACGGCGTCGCGGGCGGCGCCCGGGTAGCGCACGGAGACCGACCGCAGCGACATCGTCACGGGGCCCGACGGCGCCGGCCGCGGCTGCGCGGGCTCGGCCACGGGCGCCGGCGCGTCCAGCACCGCCAGCACGCGGCGCAGCGCCGCGCGCGACTCCAGCAGCCGCTGCACCGCGGGCACCAGGGGCAGCACCGGCTCGAACGAGATCAGTGCGACCAGCGCGAGCACCGGCACCAGCACCCCGGCCAGGCCGCCGTCGGCCGAGCGGGCGTCCAGCGCGAGCACCGTCACCGCCACCGTCGTCGCGCCCTGGACCAGCATGGCCGCGGCGCCACCGAGCGCCGTCGTCAGCGCCGTGCGCCGCTCCAGCCGGGCCAGCCGCTCGCTCGCCCGCTCCGCGTCGGCCAGCGCGGCCGTCGTCGCGCCGAAGACCGCGAGGTCGGCGCTGCCCTGCAGCAGGTCGGTGTGGTGGGCGGCCAGCTCGGCGCGGGCCGGAGCGAGCCGCCGGGCGGTGCGCCGCGCCGACGCGACCATGAGCAGCGGCACGACCAGCCCGGCCAGCGCCAGGCCCGCCGCCATCACCACGGCCGCCGACGGCAGCACCACCGCCGTGAACCCGACCGCCGCGGCGGCCACGACGACCGCGGTGCTCACCGGCACGATCACCCGGACCACCAGGTCCTGCACGGCCTCGACATCGTGGACCATGCGGCTGAGCAGGTCGCCGCTGCGGTACGCGGGCAGCCCCGACGGCGCCAGCGGCACCAGCGCGTCGTAGACCCGGCCGCGCAGCGTCGCCAGCGCACGCAGCGCGGCGTCGTGGCTGGCCAGACGTTCGGCGTAGCGGAAGACACCGCGGCCGGTGGCGAACGCGCGCACTCCGACGATCGCGATGGACAACGCTGCCAGCGGCGGCTGCTCGGCGGCCCGGGCGAGCAGCCACGCGGCCGTCCCCATGAGCGCCAGCGCTGCCAACTCCGTGGCGACCGACGCCGACACGGCGACGAGCAGCCGGCCCACGTGAGCGCGGAGCAGTCCGGCGATCCGGCGCACCATCAGCGCACCCCCGCCGGCAGCTGTGGGCCGGCGATGCGGCCGTGCTCGATGGTCACGACGCGGCCGGCGTCGAGCACCATGGCCGGCCGATGCGCCACCACGAGCACCGTCCGCCCGGCCATCAGCCGCGCCGTCGCCTCGACGACCGTGGCCTCGCTGCCGGCGTCGAGCCCGGCCGTCGGCTCGTCCAGCACCAGGAGCGGCGCGTCGCGGAGGAACGCCCGAGCCAGCGCGATCCGCTGCCGCTGCCCGCTTGACAGCCCCGCGCCCCGCTCCCCCAGCGCCGTCTCGTAGCCCCGGGGCAATGCGGCGACGAACTCGTCGGCATGCGCCAGCCGCGCCGCCCGCACCACCTCGTCGTCCGTGGCGTCGGGCCGCCCGAGCCGGATATTCTCGGCGACGGTCCGCGCGAACAGGTGCGGCCGCTGCGGCACCCACGCGACCTCCCGCCGCCACTCCTCCACGTCCGCGTCGGCGAGATCGACCCCGCCGACCAGCACCCGCCCGGAGCTGACCGGAACCAGCCCCAGCAACACGTTCAGCAACGTCGACTTCCCTGCCCCGCTGGGCCCGACGAGCGCCACCCGCTCCCCGGTGGCAACGGACAACGACACCCCATCGAGCGCCGCCTCCTCCCGCCCCGCGTACCGCACCGTGACGTCCTCGAACCGCACCACCGGAGCCGCGGGATCCGCACCCGAGGCCACCGGAACGCGCGCGGACCGGCCGGACCCCGGAGCCGGCGTCGGAGTGGCCGCGCCGTCGTCACCACCCGCGGAGGTCGCATCCGGCCGGCGCAGGGATCGGGCCGGTCCGCGCGACCCCGGCGCGTCCAGCACCTCGAAGCACCGTTCGGCGACGGCGAGTCCCTCGGTGCTCGCATGGAACTGCGACCCGAGCGCCCGGAGCGGGAGATACGCCTCCGGCGCGAGCAACAGGACGAGCAGCGCCGTCGACAGCGTCAGCCCGCCGTCCAGCGTGCGCAGGCCGACCGGCACGGCGACCAACGCGACGGACAGCGTGGCGACCAGCTCGAGGACCAGCGCCGACAGGAACGCGATCCGCAGCGTGCGCATGGTGGCGGAACGGTGCTCGTCGGCGATCCGCCGGACGGCCTGGGCCTGCGACGTCGCCCGCCCGAACGCGCGCAGGGTCGGCAGCCCGGCGACGACGTCGAGGAAGTGCCCACCGAGGCGTTCCAGGGCCCGCCACTGCCGCTCGGTCGCGCGCGTGGTCGACAGCCCGACGAGGATGCCGAAGATCGGGATCAGCGGCAGGGTGACGACGATGATCACGGCCGAGGCGAGGTCGGCGACGGCGATGCGCACCAGCACGGCGACGGGGACGACGGCGGCGACGAACAACTGCGGGAAGTAGCCGGTGAACCAGGGGTCCAGCGCGTCCAGCCCGCGCCCGAGCGTGGTCGTCAGGCCGCCGGTGTGCTGCCCGGACAGCCAGCCGGGGCCGAGCTCCTGGGTGCGCCGCAGCACGCGCCGCCGCAGCGACGCCTTGACCGACGCCGCAGCCCGCTGCGCGAGCGCCTGCTGCGCCCACGACAGCCCGGCCCGGACGGCGAACACGCCGGCCAGCAGCCCGAACATCGCGGCGACCGAGCCCACGGACGGGCCGTCGAGGACACCGTCGGCGAGCAGCCGGGCCAGCAGCTCGGCCTGGACGAGGATGACGACGGCGCCGGCGACGGCCAGCAGTGTGAAGGCCGCGGCGACGACGGGGAAGGCGGGCAGGCCGGCCAGCAGCCGGCGGGCGAGCTGGTTCAGAAGAACACCGCCGATCGGGGCCCGACGCGGTGCCGGAACGTCCACCACATCCACGCCTGGGCGGCGATGAGCACCGGGATCGCCGGGACGACGACGGTGGCCAGCAGGTCGAGCGAGCCGGCGGACGCGAGGCCGTCGCGCAGCCTTGGCGCCGACGCCAGCCCGGCCGTGAGCAGCGGCGCGGCGGCCGCCACGGCGCTGCAGACGTAAGCCCGGCCCTCGCGGCCGCGCTCGAACAGCCGCAGCGCCAGGGTGACGGCGACCACGGCGGCGACGCCCATGACGGCGGCCGGCAACCGACGGGCGAGATCGACGCTGAACGCAGGGGTGAGGACGCCGACGGCGGCGAGCAGCGCCAGTGCGAACGCGGCGGCCCGGCGGACGGTGCCCGCGGCGCGCACACGGCGGCCACGCGGCAGCCGCAGCGCGGCGAACACCGCGCCGTGCAGCGTGAACACGGCGACCACGACGGCCCCCCACAACAGTGAATACGGCCCCACCAGTGTCTCAACCCCCGGGCGTCCGCCGGCCGGCACCCCCTGCACGACATTGCCCAGCAGCAGCCCCCAGGCGAACGCCATGACCGTGCTGGCGACGACGACGACCGTCTCCCACCCGCCCTGCCATGCCTTCGACGGGCGGCGGCTGCGGAACCAGACGCCGATGTCGCGCAGCACCCACGCGACCACCAGCCCCACGATCAGCGGATAGTAGGCACTCAGCAGGTCCTTCTCCAGCGCCGGGAACGCGCCGATGAGCAGCCCGGCCGACGCGACCAGCCACACCTCGCCGCCGAGCAGGAAGGGGCCGAGCGCCGTCAGCAGCAGCCGCCGCTGCGGACCGCTGCGCCCGATGCGGCGCAATGACATGCCCAGGCCGAGGTTGGCGCCGTCGAGCACGGACCAGCCGGCCAGCAGCAGGCCGAGCGCGGCGAGCCACGTCGTCTCCATCAGCTCCTCCCCGTGAGCACGAGCCGCTCGTCGTCGTCCTCGTCCGGCACACCCAGGTCGCGGCCGGCGCCGTCGGACCCGAGCACGAGGTCGTGCGGGCCGCGTCGGGCCAGCCGCGCGATCAGCCACCAGTCCAGCACGGCCAGCGTCGCGAACAGCACGCCGAACACGATCAGGCTGGTCGACACCGTGCCCGCCGAGTGCGCCGAGACGGCGTCGGCGGTGGTCAGCTCGCCGTAGACCACCCATGGCTGGCGGCCGACCTCGCGCAGCAGCCAGCCGCACGCGACCACCACGAACGGCCACGGAACGGTCCACACGTAGAACCGGTGCCAGAACCGGCGCAGCCAGGCCGGGCGGGCCCGGTCGAACGCGTTCCTGATCAGGAAGAACAGCAGCCCGAAGAAGACCGTCATGGAGAGCGTCCCGCTGATCTCCATCAGCGGCCAGGCGAACCCGATCCACGTCGGCGGCGTCCAGTCGCCGGGCCCGTGCAGCGCCTCCATCTCGGCCTGGAACGCGGCGCGCTCGTCCGGCGACCCGCCGAGCGCGAGCTCCTTGCCCTCGGTGAGGTAGCTGAACTGCGCGTACCCGTTGCCGACGGCGAAGACGGCAGCCACCGCTCCCAGCACGACGGCGACCCGCAGCGACCGGCGGAAGAAGTCGGCGTCGGGCGTGCCGCGCAGGAAGTGCCACGAGCAGATGCCGACCATGACGACGCTCGCGGTCAGCAGGCAGACCGGCACGATGTGCAGCAGCGCGCCGACGGCCTGCTGGTTCGTTAGCAGCGCCCCGACGTCGTCGATGCGGGCCACGCCGTCCTCGATGACGTGCCCGACCGGGTCCTGCAGGAACCCGTTGGCCACCATGACCCAGTACGCCGACAGGTACGCCGTCAGCACCACCAGCCAGATCAGCGCCGTGTGCACCCAGCGGTGCAGCCGGTGCCAGCCGAAGATCCACATGCCGAGGAACGTCGACTCGAGGAAGAACGCGACCAGCGTCTCGGTGGCCAGCGGCGCGCCGAACACGTCGCCGGCGAACGTCATGAGCCCGCTCCAGTGCAGGCCGAACTGGAACTCCATGGCCAGCCCGACGACGATCCCCATCGCGTAGTTGACGATGTAGAGCTGGCCCCAGTAGCGCGTGAGCCGCTCGTGGACCTCCTTCCCGCTGATGGCCCAGCGGGTCTGGAAGAACGCCACGACCGGCGCCAGACCGAGCGTGAGCACCACGAACAGGAAATGGAAGATCGCCGTCGACGCGAACTGCAGCCTCGACAGGTCCAGCACGCTCATCGTCGCCCTCCCGCGCTATCTGGCTGCCTACATGTAGCCACGCTACATGATGATGGGTAGACTGCCGACATGAAGGCCGACGCGCTCCGGGGGAACCTCGACGCGCTGATCCTCGCCGTCGTCAGGGACCGGCCGCTGCACGGCTACGGCGTCTCCGAGGCGCTGCACGAACGCAGCGAGGGCGCCGTCGACCTCCCCACCGGCACGCTCTACCCGGCGCTGCGGCGGCTCGAGCGGCTGGGCTACCTGCGCAGCGCCTGGGACACCGTGGGCGGGCGCAAGCGCCGCACGTACGAGATCACCCGCTCGGGGCGGGCCTACCTAGCCGCGCAGCAGCAGGCCTGGAGCGAGATGAGCTCCGTCATGAACGCCATCCTCGGGCCGGCGTGACGTCAGCAGCAGGCAGCGCACCGCCACCCAGCTGATCCAGACCGTCGAGCCCACCGAGAGCAGCGACATCAGCGCCAGCTCCGGCCCCTCCCACACCCCGATGCCCGCCGGCGCGTACGCGCTCAGGATCGCGCCGCTCACGACGTGCAGGACGACGTCGACCAGCGTGACGACGGCGACCACCCGCACCACCCGGCGGGTCGGCAGCAGCCGGGCGCCGCGGCCCAGCGCCAGCACCGCGACCGCGGCCAGCGCCATGAACGCGAAGCTGGAGAGGTCGACGGCCGTGGCCAGCAGTCTGTACCAGTGCGGCGGCATCGGCCAGCCCTGCGCGGCGGCCGCCGTGGTCCACGTGTAGGTCGACAGCGCGAACTGTGCCGATCCGAGCACGACGACCAGCCCGGCGAGGTAACGGGCCGCCGCCGCGGCCAGCTCCGCGCGCACGCCGTCGGCGACCAGCTCGACCGGCCCGAACTCCTCGACGGCGAGGCGCTGTGCCTCGGCGTCGGACGCACCGGCGGCGCGGTGGGCGTCGGCGGCGTCGAGCAGGCCGGCCCGGATCTCGCCGATCATGCTGCGGCGGGGGAGGACGGGTCCACGCACCTCGCGCCGCAGCTGGGTGACGTACTGGTCGATCACGGCGCCTCCGGCCTGGACGGTTCGCGGCCAGCGTAACGCCGTGAGACGAGGGGCAGTAGGTCCGGATCGGCATCTCCGGGACGGCTCCGGGATGCCCCTGACGCGAGGTTCGCGCGGAATCGGCGGAACCGGTGGCGAGGCGGGCGGCGGCCGGGTGATGATCAACGGGCCGCGCCGCCCTCCGTGTCGACTTGTCGCCCCGCGTGACCTAGGCCACGATTGCGCCCATGCGCGGAGTCGGCGACCGCGACTAACCTGTACCAGAGCAGCCGCGCAGATTCGAACGGAAGAAGGCGAACGCGACAGTGGCCCCCACCGGCCCGGAATCGGGATTCGGACCGAACGAGTGGCTCGTCGAGGAGTTCTACGAGAGCTGGCTCGAAGACCCCTCCAGTGTCGACCCCCAGTGGGCGGAGTACTTCGCCGAGCGCAAGGCCGCCGGCACCGCCCCCGCCGGCCCGCCGGGTCCCGCCACCGCCACGAAGCCGACCTCCGCCTCGACCGCCACTGCCACGCCACCCGCGAGGACCACCGTGACCACCTCGTCCGCCGCCGCTTCCTCGCAGGCCGCTCAGCCGAAGGCCACGCCTGCTCAGGCCACCCCCGCGAAGGCCGCCCCGGCCCAGCCGAAGGCCGCGAGGCCCACCCCGGCCCAGCCGGTCGTCGCCAAGGCGCCCGCGCAACCGGCCCAGGACACCGCCGCCGACCAGCCCGAGCTCTCGCCGCTGCGGGGCGCGCCCGCACGCACTGCCGCCAACATGGAGACCAGCCTCGAGGTCCCCACGGCCACCAGCGTGCGCGCCGTCCCGGCCAAGCTGCTGGTCGACAACCGCATCGTCATCAACAACCACCTCGCCCGGTCCCGCGGCGGCAAGGTCTCGTTCACGCACATCATCGGGTTCGCGCTGGTGAAGGCGCTGCGCCAGATGCCCGACATGAACTACGCCTTCGGCGACATCGACGGCAAACCGGCGCTGGCCAAGCCCCGGCACGTCAACCTCGGCCTGGCCATCGACATGAAGAAGTCCGACGGCACCCGGCAGCTGCTGGTGCCGTCCATCAAGGGCGCCGAGCACCTCAACTTCGCCGAGTTCTGGGCGGCCTATGAGGACGTCGTCCGCCGGGCGCGCGACAACAAGCTGACGGTCGCCGACTTCCAGGGCACCACCATCACGCTGACCAACCCCGGCACCATCGGTACGGTCCACTCCGTACCACGGCTCATGAAGGGCCAGGGCACCATCATCGGCGTCGGCGCCATGGAGTACCCGGCCGAGTACCAGGGCGCGGCGCCCGAGACGCTGGCCCGGCTGGGCGTCTCGAAGACCATGACGCTCACCAGCACCTACGACCACCGCATCATCCAGGGCGCCCAGAGCGGCGACTTCCTGCGCATCGTGCACGGGCTGCTGCTGGGCCAGGACGGCTTCTACGACGAGATCTTCCGCGCGCTGCGCATCCCGTACGAGCCCATCCGCTGGGCCACCGACGTCACCACCAGCCACGAGGACGAGGTCAGCAAGCAGGCCCGCGTGCTCGAGCTCATCCACGCCTACCGCGTGCGCGGCCACCTCATGGCCGACACCGATCCGCTCGAGTACAAGCAGCGCACCCACCCCGACCTCGACGTCAGCACCCACAACCTCACCCTGTGGGACCTCGACCGCGAGTTCGCCACCGGCTCGTTCGGCGGCAGCAAGCGGTTCATGCTGCTGCGCGACATCCTCGGCGTTCTGCGCAACGCCTACTGCCGCACCGTCGGCATCGAGTACATGCACATCCAGGAGCCCGAGCAGCGGCGCTGGATCCAGGAGCGGGTCGAGAAGCCGGTCGACCTCACCCCGCGCGAGGACCAGCTGCGCATCCTGCTCAAGCTCAACCAGGCCGAGGCGTTCGAGACGTTCCTGCAGACGAAGTACGTCGGGCAGAAGCGGTTCTCGCTCGAGGGCGGCGAGTCGCTCATCCCGGTGCTCGACGAGGTCGTCGAGGCCGCCGCCGAGGCCGGGCTCCAAGAGGCCTGCATCGGCATGGCCCACCGGGGCCGGCTCAACGTGCTGGCCAACATCGTCGGCAAGAGCTACGCGCAGATCTTCGGCGAGTTCCAGGGCAACATCGATCCCCGCACCGTCCAAGGCTCGGGCGACGTCAAGTACCACCTGGGCGCCGACGGCGAGTTCACCGCGCTCGACGGCTCGAAGATCAAGGTCTCGCTCACCGCCAACCCGAGCCACCTCGAGGCCGTCAACCCGGTGCTCGAGGGCATCGCGCGGGCGAAGCAGGACATCCTCGACCGCGGCGAGGAGTTCCCCGTGCTGCCCATCCTGGTGCACGGCGACGCCGCGTTCGCCGGCCAGGGCGTGGTCGCCGAGACGCTGAACCTCTCGCAGCTGCGCGGCTACCGCACCGGCGGCACCGTCCACGTGGTCGTCAACAACCAGGTCGGCTACACCACGTCGCCCGACCAGTCGCGCTCGTCCATGTACTCCACCGACGTCGCGCGCATGGTGCAGGCACCCATCTTCCACGTCAACGGCGACGACCCCGAGGCGTGCACCCGGGTGGCCCGGCTGGCCTTCGAGTTCCGGCAGGCGTTCAAGAAGGACGTCGTCATCGACATGGTCTGCTACCGCCGGCGCGGCCACAACGAGGGCGACGACCCCAGCTACACCCAGCCGCTCATGTACGACCTCATCGAGGCGAAGCGGCCGGTGCGCAAGCTGTACACCGAGGCGCTCATCGGCCGCGGCGACATCACCATCGAAGAGGCCGAGCAGGTCCTCCTCGACTACCAGCAGCAGCTCGAGCGGGTGTTCGCCGAGACCCGCCAGACGGCGCCCGTCAACGTCACCACCGTGCCCAGCTACCCGGTCAAGCCGGTGCCGCAGGGCGAGGTCGTCACTGCCACCACGCCCGAGGTGCTCAAGCGGGTCGCCGACGCCTACCTCACCTTCCCCGAGGGCTTCACCATCCACCCCAAGGTGCTGCCGCAGGTGCAGCGGCGCGCGCAGGCGCTCACCGACGGCGGCATCGACTGGGCGACGGCCGAGATCACCGCGTTCGGCGCGCTGCTGCTCGACGGCCGCCCGGTGCGCCTGGCCGGCCAGGACAGCCGCCGCGGCACGTTCGTCCAGCGGTTCGCGTCCGTGGTCGACCGCAAGACCGGCGAGTCCTACATCCCGCTGCAGCACCTCGACTCCGAGCAGGCGAAGTTCTACGTGTACGACTCCCTGCTGTCCGAGTTCGCGGCCATGGGCTTCGAGTACGGCTACTCCGTCGCCCGGCCCGAGGCGCTGGTGCTGTGGGAGGCGCAGTTCGGCGACTTCGCCAACGGCGCGCAGACCATCATCGACGAGTTCATCACCGCCGGCGAGGCCAAGTGGGGCCAGCACTCCGGCGTGGTGCTGCTGCTGCCGCACGGCTACGAGGGCCAGGGCGCCGACCACTCGTCCGCGCGCATGGAGCGGTTCCTGCTCATGGGCGCCGAGGACGCGTTCCGGGTGGCGCAGCCGTCCACGCCCGCCTCACACTTCCACCTGCTGCGCTCGCAGGCGCTCGGCGCCGAGCACCGTCCGCTCGTGATCTTCACGCCGAAGTCCATGCTGCGCAACAAGCGGGCCGTGTCGGCTCCCGACGACTTCACCGGAACCACCACGTTCCGGCCGGTGCTGCCCGACCCCGAGCCGCTCGACGCCGCCAAGGTCGACCGCGTGCTGCTGTGCAGCGGCAAGATCACCTGGGAGCTGCTGTCCGAGCGGACCAAGCGCTCCGACGACCACACGGCCATCCTCCCGGTCGAGCAGCTCTACCCGCTGCCGGCACAGGAGGTCGCCGCCGAGCTCGCGAAGTACCCCAACGCGCGCGAGGTCCGCTGGGTCCAGGACGAGCCCGAGAACATGGGCCCGTGGCCGTTCATGGCGCTGCACCTGGCGCCGCGGCTGCCCGACGGCCTCACGTTCCGTCCCGTCACGCGGCCGGCCAGCACGTCGCCGGCCGTGGGCAACCACAGCGTCCACCTCGAGCAGCAGAAGGCCCTGCACGACGCCGCCTTCGCCTGATCGCCCGACCTTCACCGCCGGAGTTCGAGGATGTACTTCACCGACCGCGGCATCGAGGAGCTCGACGAGCGCCGGGGTGACGAACAGGTCACCCTGGGCTGGCTGTCCGAGCGGCTGCGTGAGTTCGTCGACCAGAATCCCGAGTTCGAGACCGCCATCGAGCGCCTGGCCACCTGGCTGGCCCGCACCGACGACGAGGACGACGCTTCCGCCTCCGGCGCCGGGGACGACTGAGTGGCCGTCCCCCGCGACGTCCGGGTCTGCGTCTTCGGCGACTCCTTCGTCGCCGGCGTCGGTGACCCGAAGGCGCTCGGCTGGGTCGGCCGGGTGGCGGCCCGCACGCCGCCGTCCACCGGGGTGGCACTGACGGCGTACCCACTCGGGGTCCGCGGCGAGGCGACCGAAGAGGTCGTCGTGCGGATGCCGCTGGAGTGCGCACCCCGCTTCGCCCGCGGCGACGAGCACCGCGTCGTCCTGGCGCCCGGCGTCGCCGACGCCTACCGCGGCGTCCCCGTGGCGCGCTCGGTGGCGGCGCTCGAGTTCGGCCTGTCTTCCGTCAGCGTGCCCGTGCTGGTGGTCGGCCCGCCGCCCGTGGGCGACGAGGCCATGGTGGCGCGCATCGGCGACCTGGACGCCGCCTGGGCGGACCTGTGCGCCCGGTGCTCGATTCCCTACGTCGCGACCTTCGGTCCGTTGTCGGCGAAGGCATCCTGGCAGCACGCCCGCTCCGACGACGGCGTCCACCCCGACCAGACGGGGTACGGGCTGCTGGCTTACCTGGTCCTCAACGGCGGCTGGTACTCCTGGTTGGGCGTCGAGCCGCCACGCACCCCGGTCAAGGACCGCCGCGTCCCCCGCGCGACGTCGTGAGCCGGGGGTTGAGGTGGGGTGATGAGGTGGGCTCCCCGTCCCCCTTGCTGCCCATTCTCTTAGCCGCGTGCGCACGCCTCAAGCGGACCGGTGGGCGCTGCGCGCCGTGGGGTCCGCTTGACCCGTGCACCCGCGGCCTAAGAACGGGCAGCTATCAGGGGGACGGGGAGGAACTGGGCACGCCTCACCGCTTCGCGTGCCCGCTTCGCCCAATTGGCCCGGTTCGCCGGGCTGTGCACAGCGATGATCATCGGCGATCCGCTACATCACCAGGCGTTCTGCCACATCACGATGCATGCAGGCCTGGTGAAGCGGCAGAGAACCTCGTGACGGCCCCGCGAAACGCGCCAAATCCCACCACGTGGACACCAGCAGGGCCGCCAGGACCCCGCACCCGTCGCCAGACTCCCCCCGTCCCCCTGATAGCTGCCCGTTCTTAGACCCCGGACGGGCGGGTCAAGCGGACCCCCACGGCGCGAAGAGCCACCAGGGTCCGCTTGAGGCGACCGTCCGG
>NZ_SMKL01000112.1 GCF_004348545.1 Jiangella ureilytica
GTGTGGCCGCCCGCACCAGCAACACCCCGGACAGCTCGACCGGCAACATCGGCTTCCGCTGCGCCGCGGACCTGCCATGAGCTCGTCTCGTTTCCCCGGCTCGGTGTACCGGCGCGGTGATGAGCCGGATCCGCGGTTCAGCCTGGCCAATGAACGGACCTTCCTGGCCTGGGTGCGCACGGCGTTGGCGTTGTTCGCCGCGGGAGTGGCGCTCGAGGCGCTGGAAGTGCCCGTCCAGCCGGGCTTCCGGGTCGCGGCGGCGGGCGTGTTCGTGCTGCTGGGCCTGCTGGCCGCGCTGCAGGGGCGGATCGGCTGGATGAACACGGAACGCTCGCTACGCGAGAAGCGCGCCCTGCCCGGGCCGACGATGGGGCTGGTGCTCGTGGCGGGTGTCGTGGTGGCGGTCGCGCTGATCTTCATCGGGTTCGTGCTGGTGTGAACGAGCCGTTCGATCCGGGGCTGCAGCCGGAACGGACGCTGCTGGCCTGGCGGCGGACCTGCCTGGCGTTGGCGGTGGCGACGGCGGTGGCGGTGCGCCTCCTGGCCGAGACCGTGGGTCCGGCGGCTGTGATCGCGGGGCTGGCCGGGCTGGCGCTCAACGCCGTCGCCTATGTGTCGGTAGCCGGCCGGTACCGCCGCGTCCACCTCGGACTCACGAGGTCGGGTGCGCTCGCCGTGGGCGGCCGATCGCTCGCCCTCATGACCGTCACCGTGCTGCTGGTCGGCGTCGCCTGCGCCGGTTACGTTGCCGGCCGGGCGTGGCCGACGTGAGCGCGGCGGGCGGCGTGTGTGAACCGCCTGTACGTTCTCGTGGCGGCTGGCCTGGGGGCTGGCTGGCAGGGTTGGCGCCGGTCGCTCGGTGCTCGTTGTGACTCCTGAATCGCCTGACCCCTCCGGGGTGTCATGCCCGGGATCTGTCCAGCGGGTGCTGGGTGCCGGCGCCGACCCTGGCCCAGAAGCTGTGATCGCTCGGCGACGACAGCCGTCTGGCCGGACGCCGCGACCGCCGCCGGCGAGCAGGGACGCGCGATGCGTGAGGCCGTTCCGTCACCACCTCGCCGGCCTGGCCGAACCGGACGGACCGATCGACGTACCCCGCGGAATACGTCGTCACCACGGCGCACCGGTAGGCGCGACAGCCGGCCGCGCCGCGGTCACGCCGGTGAGCTCAGTGGTCGTCCCAGTGGCCCGCGTGCTGGGCGTGGCGATGGCCGTCGTGCACGAAGTCGACGTGGTCGTCGTGCGGGACGGCGACGTGCCCGCACCCGTCCCCGTGCTCGTGCGCGTGGCCCTCGTGCGTGGCGTGCGCATCGGCGGCGCACTCGTCGGCGTGGTTCTCGTGCGGCACGTGGAGGTGGCCGTCGTGGACGTAGTCGACGTGATCGCGGTGCGGAACGGCCACGTGCCCGCACCCGGGCCCATGCTGATGGGTGTGCTCGGTGTGAAGCTCGTGCGTGGCTGTCGTCATGACGTCCTCCCCGGAGGTCACCTACCCGTCTCACCCTACGCTCGATGCCGCGTACGCAACGGCCGATCGAAGCGTTATTATCTTCGCATGCGTGAAGATTCGCAGGGATGCACATTCGGCGTCGAGAGCCAGTACGTCGATCTGGCGGTGGAGGTGTTCAGCCTGCTCGCCGACGCGACCCGGGTCCGCATCATCCTGGCGCTGCGCGACGGCGAGCTGCCCGTGAACCGGCTGGCCGAGATCGTGGGCAAGTCGCCGACGGCGGTGTCGCAGCATCTGGCGAAGCTGCGCTGGGGCCGGATCGTGAAGGTGCGCCAAGAGGGGACGCGCATGTTCTACAGCCTGGCCAGCGAGCATGCCCGGCGACTGGTGGCCGACGCGGTCTACCAGGCCGAGCACTCGCTCGACACCGAGCCTGCGCACCACCGCGCCGGCATCGACGGTCCGCGGTGACCGGCACTCTCGACCGCGCTCCGGTCCGGGGCGCGGGGCGGACGCTGGCCAGGCCGCCGTCGATCCTGGTCACCGGCGCCCGCCTGCCGGAGGTGCGCTGGGCGGCCGTGGCGTTGGCGCTGTTCCTCGCCGGGTTCGCCGCCCAGCTGGCGGGGGCGCCGTCGGCGCTCTGGTGGAGCCTCTACCTGGCCTGCTACGCCGCAGGCGGGTGGGAGCCGGCGCTCGCCGGCCTGCGAGCTCTGAGAGAGAAGACCCTCGACGTCGACCTGCTCATGATCGTCGCCGCGATCGCGGCCGCCTCGATCGGGCAGGTGCTCGACGGCGCGCTGCTGATCGTCATCTTCGCCACATCAGGCGCGCTGGAGGCCATCGTCACGCAGCGCACCGCCGACTCCGTCAGCTCGCTGCTGAACCTCGCCCCCGAACAGGCCACGCTGGTCGACGCCGGCGGCAGCACCCGCACGGTCGCGGCCAGCGAACTCGAACCGGGCGACGTCATCCTGGTCCGTCCCGGCGAGCGGATCGGCGCCGACGGCGTGGTCGTCGACGGCGTCAGCGAGGTCGACCAGCAGGCCGTCACCGGCGAGTCCGTCCTAACCTCCGGCGGCCCGGCGACGACGTGCTGTCCGGCACCGTCAACGGCACCGGCATGCTCCGCATCCGGGTCGGCAGGCCCGCGTCGGAGTCGGTCATCGCCCGCATCGTCAGCATGGTCGAACAGGCCTCGGCCACCAAGGCCCGCCAGCAGCTGTTCATCGAGAAGGTCGAGCAGCGGTACTCGCTCGGTGTCGTGGTCGCCACCCTGCTCGTCTTCGCCGTTCCCTACCTGGCACTCGGCGACAGCTTCGAGGACGCGCTCTTGCGAGCGATCACGTTCATGATCGTGGCCTCACCCTGCGCCGTGGTGCTGTCGACCATGCCGCCGCTGCTGGCCACCATCGCCAACGCCGGACGTCACGGCGTGCTCGTCAAGTCGGCGACGGTCGTCGAGGACCTCGGCCGCACCACCATGGTCGCCTTCGACAAGACCGGCACTCTCACAGAAGGTGCGCCGGAGGTCGTCGAGGTCTTCCCGGCCGACGATGTGCTCGCACTGGCCGCCGCGGTCGAACTGTTCAGCGAGCACCCACTCGGCCGCGCCATCGTCCACGCCGCCACCGAACGGAACCTGACCATCCCCGATGCGACCGACGTCGTCGCGATGCCCGGCCGCGGCGTCACCGGCCGGGTCGACGACCACATCGTCACCATCGAACGGGGCGACGCACCCTCGGATTCCGTCGGGACCGTGGTCACGGTCCGCCACGACCATCAGCGCGTCGGCACCATCACGCTGGTGGACCGCATCCGTCCCGACGCCGCCACCACCGTCCGGGCCCTGGCCGCGGCCACCGGTCAGCAGACCCACCTGCTCACCGGCGACAACGAGCCCGCCGCCCGGCACGTCGCCGCCCAGACCGGCATCGACACCGTCCACGCCGCGCTCCTGCCCGAGCACAAGACCCACATCGTCGCCGACCTCGAGGCGTCCGGTCAGCGCGTCCTGCTCGTCGGCGACGGCGTCAACGACGCGCCGGCGCTCGCGCACGCCACCGTCGGCATCGCCATGGGACGCCACGGCTCCGACCTCGCACTCGACACCGCCGACGCCATCGTCGTCCGCGACGAACTGGCCGCCATCCCGCACCTCGTCGGGCTCTCGCGCCGCGCCCGGCGGCTCGTGGTCGCCAACCTCACCATCGCCGCGACGTTCATCACCGTCCTCGTCACCTGGGACCTCATCCACACCCTGCCGCTGCCACTCGCGGTCGCCGGCCACGAGGGCTCCACCGTCATCGTCGCCCTCAACGGCCTGCGGCTCCTTCGCGCGCGAGCCTGGTCGCCATGATCAGACGCTGATCAGTCCTGCTGGACGGCGCAGTCGCGGCAGATGCCGAGGACCTCGATGGTCGACTCGATTTCCAGGAAGTCGTACTGCCGTGCCAGGTCCACCGCGTGCGCGACCAGTGTCGACTCGGGCACTTCGACCGTATGGAGGCACACGCGGCACACCAAGTGACAATGACTCTCCGGGCCGCACCAGCGGTACATCGCCTCGTGGCCCCGCCCATACACCACACTGACGTCGCCGCCCTCAGTGAGGCGCTGCAGGATCCGGTAGGTGGTGGACAGGCCCATCCGGACGCCGCGGTCCCCGAGCAACGCGTGGATCTGCTGTGCGCTGTGGAACTCACCCAGTTCGCCGAGCAGCTGGGTGACGGCATCGCGTTGCCGACTGGCGCGCCGCGAGATCCTGGTGCGCGGCATGGGACTACCTCCTCGGCGTCGACGGTCGACCAAGGATCACACTCATCGTAACGATTCCTAATACCAATGACGTGAGTTCGGCTCTCGCTGCCGGAGAGTCCCGCTGAAGGGGCGGGCGGCCAGAACGCGGCCGCCCGCCCGTCCACCCAGTGTCAGATCGCGGTGAACGTGATCGTCGTCTGGTAGGTGCCGGGTGCCAGTGTCGTCGGCGCCTCGATCCGCAGGCGGGCGCCCAGCCGGCTGGTGCCGAACCCGGTGCTGGACTCCGCCACGGCGAGCGGGCTGCTCACCGACAGACCGGCGCCCGTGTCCAGGCCGGGCACCACCGGATCGCCCGGACGGACGGCGCCGCCGCCGGGCTGCTCGGCGACCAGTGGCGTCCAGCCCAGGTGCTCCCCGGCGAGCACCTCGGCGCCGGCGGCGAAGTCACCGGCCTGGCCGGAGACCACCCAGCCCGGTGCGCTCGGCCGCGTGTCGGTGACCGTCACCGGCCGCAGCTCCCCCGCCGACGACCAGCGATCACCGGCGGGGCCGAGCGCGAAGTCGCTCATCGTGACCACGTCGTCGTCCGGGTCGACGCTGACCACCAGGGCGCCATGCCCCTCCGGCAGCGTGGCGACGATGCGCTGCGACGCCGTTCCGGGCTCCGGCTCCTCGCCGCTGTCCTCCACGGCCAGCGTCACCGAGGCGGACTCGGCCACGACGACGTCACCGTCGTACAGGCGCACCAGCACCTGCAGGCCGTCGTGGTCAGCGGCGGCGGTGAAGCTGTACCCGGCGCCGCTGACGCCGGGCACAGCCGTCCAGTCCCCGCCCGGCCGGCGGGTGAACCACCGGTACGCGTCCGAGCCGCCCGGCGGGTCCTGCACCGCCGCCAGCGTGACGACGTCGCCGACGGCGTACCCGTCGGACAGCCCGCTGATGGTCAGTGTCGTGCCGGGGCCGGCGCCGTCGACGTTCAGTGTGGCAGGGAGCGACGTCACGTACACGCGGCCGTCATCGAAGGTGAGCTGCGCGGTCACCGCGGCACCGTCGAAGTCGGCGGTCACCGGCAGCTCCAGGCGCGGGCCCCCGCCGTCCACCACGACGGGTTCGGGGTCGCCCGATCGCTGGACGCGCCACACGAACCGAGTCAGCACCGACGACGGCGAGACCCGTGCGGTGAGGATCGCTGTGTCGCCGACGGCGTAGGACGATGCAACGCCCTCGATGACGACGCCCTGGGGCGGCGGCGCGCCGTGGTCGTCGACGTGGATGGTCTGCGTCGTGGTCGTGGCGAGCACCTCGCCGTCGGAGTTCACCAGATCGGCCTTGATCTGCGTGCCGTGGAGCGCCTGCTCGGCGATGACCGAGTGGGACAGCCCGACGGTGCCTGGGATCCGGCGGAACTCAGGCCAGTCGCTGCGCCTCCACCAGAACCGGGCGACGTCCGAGGAGGCCGGCGCGGGGTCCGCTGTGAGTTCCATCGTGACCGGCGTGCCAGTGTGGTAGTGCCCGTCGATCGCCGCCATGGTGAGCACCTGGTCGCCCTCGGCGGCGGTCGTCACGTTGAACGGCATGGTCACGTAACCGACCAGCTGATCGGTGGCCTGGGAATAGACCCGCACGTACAAGGTGCGATCGAGCATCGCCTCGGTGACCTCGAAGTCGACGGCGGGCAGTGCGGCACCGCCGTCGAGCAGCAGGCGGTCGGCGCCGCCGCGCCACAGCTCCCAGATGTACTCCAGGCCGTCGCCGAGGTCGGGAGACACGGACGCGCTCAGGCTCGCCCGCTCGCCCACCCGATAGAGGTCTCGCAGTCCGTCGAGCTCGATCGACCGCATGCTGAGCCCGTACCGCAACGGTGCGGACTGGCCCAGCACGGTTCCGTCGGCGGCCCGCAGTTGCAGGGCGAATTCCTTGTACTGCATGAAGTTGGAGACGACCGACCATGGGCCGGTGCCGACCGGGCCGTACGTCGGGTGGGTGTCCTGCCAGGCGACGGCGCCGACGGCGGTGCGCTCGACCCAGCGCAGGGTCTCGCCTTCGGCCAGCGGCCGGTGCGTCGCCACCAGCGGGACGGCGACGCCCCAGTAGTAGTTGGCGTCGATCGGCGCGACCGTGATCGGCTCGCCGGTGCCCGCGTCGGTGCCGCCGACGCTGAGCCGGATCGGCGCCGTCGTCGCGTCGATGGCCGACCCGGTGCGGATCTGCGCCCGCAACTGCCAGCCCTCGTAGGCGGTGGTGACGACGCGCTCCAGGCTCAGCGGGTCCGGCCGGGTGACGTCGGCGAGGGTGACCGGCTCCTGCTGCGGATCCGGCGACGTGGCGAGCCATCGGACGCTCTGGTTCGGGCCGAGGACGTACCCCGCGACGCTCAGCCGCAGGGTGTCGCCGGCCGCATAGCTCTCCCGCAGGCCGATGATCTCGAAGTCGTCCACGGCGCCGGGCTGGCGGACGTTCACCGTCACCGGCCCAGCGGCGGACGGTCCGAACTCATCGGTCCAGGTCGGCA
Organism: Jiangella ureilytica; assembly: GCF_004348545.1. Lineage (GTDB taxonomy): Bacteria > Actinomycetota > Actinomycetes > Jiangellales > Jiangellaceae > Jiangella > Jiangella ureilytica. Next base: position 6,723 of record NZ_SMKL01000112.1, read on the forward strand.
CGTAGTTGGCCGTCACCGGCTGCCGGCCGAGCGGGATGGCGGCGGCCTCGAGGGTGGCCGCGCCGTCGGCGACCTCGGCGTGGCCGAGCACGACGTCACCGGCCCGGAACTCGACAGCGCCGGTCGCGTCGGCCGGCGCGACGGCGGCGGTGAGCGTGACAGGCTGGCCCGCGGTGACCTCGGCCGGCTCGGCGGTCAGCGTGGTGGTCGTCGCGACGGCGGGCGGCACCGGCCCGACGTGGAACCGGACAGTGGCCGAGGCGGCCCGGGGCACGCCGTCGATCGCCGCCCGGACCTCGAACGTCAGCAGGTACCGGCCGGGCGCGGTGAAGCCCCAGTTCGCGTGGCGGTGCGTGCCGGCCGGGAAGGCAAGCACGTTGCTCAGGCCGCTGCCCGGCGCACTGGAGAAGATCCGCTCCGGTCCGGACCCGGACTCGGTCCAGATCTCCACCCGGCCGGGGCCGGCCGCCGAGGTCAGCGCGATGTCGACGGTGCCGCCGTCGACGGCGTCGGCGGGCAGCCCCCCGGTGTCGAAGCCCGGCCAGACGACGCCTTCGCGGCGGGTTTCCGGCGCGATCCACGCGTCGGTTCCGGGATCGCCGAGGAAGGCGTAGCCGGGCTCGTCGGGCACGACCGCGTGTGCGGCGTCCTCGACGTTGACGATGACGTCGTCCGGATAGAAGCGGGTACCTGGCCGCGCGAGGTCGGCCTTCGTGTGCAGGGTCAGCTGCCCGGCGGCGGCGCCCACTGAGAGGACGTCGACGTGGGTGCCGGTCAGCACCGCGCGAGTGCTGCTCTCGGGTGCCGGGCCGGGAGCGGCCGTCGCCGCCTCGGCTGGCAGCAGCGCCGCGGCGGCGCCGATCGCGGCGACGAACGCCACCGCGGCGCGTGTCCGCCCGCGGGCATGGCGACGTGGGGTCAGACCTGTCATCGGACTCGCTTCCACTGGGAGAGACGTGGTGACGTGCGGAGAAACGACCAGACTGTTGTGAATAGTAACGGTTCTCATTAGGATCCTGTCCACCGCAGTCCACTGGAAAGGATCACGATGAGAACCCTGCTCTCGGGGGGCGCCAAATCGATGGCCGTCCCCGTCGTCGCGGGTGTGCTGCTGGCGGCAAGCGCCACGGCGACCGCGGCGGCCGGTGAGTTCGAGCTGGTGCTCGACTCCGGCCACATCGACGCCTTCACGCTGACCTGGCAAGACGACACTCTGGCGGTCAACTTGCAGGAGGACGTCACCGGGCATCACGTTCTGCATGCGCCCGAGGACGTGCTGCTGCAGGTCAAGCCCGAGGCGGCGCTGGTGTTGCCCGATCCGGTGCCATCCGGCCTGTCCTTCCTCGGCCAGGCCGGCGACACGGTCTACTACCTGCCGCAGACCCAGGACCCGGAGCTGGTCTGGCCGGGCTGGAGCACCGAGCGGATCCCCGGCGGAGTGTTCACCAATCCACTGCGGATCGAGATCACCGACGTCCAGGGACCCGGCGATGTGTTCCTGTGGCAGACCGGGTCGTTCGGACAGTCGATCTCGGTGCTGGGCGGCGGCTACCAGCTGCCAGGCACCATCTCGCCGAACGTCAACGTGCACGCGCACGCGAACTGGGCCTTCACCGCCGAGGGCCAGTACACGCTGACCGTCCGCGCGAGCGGCACCCTCGCCGCGGGCGGTTCGGTCACCAGCGCGCCGGCCACGTACACGTTCCAGGTCGGCGACGCCGACCCCGTGCCGTCGACCACGCTGAGCATCTCCGGACTGGCCGACTCCTACGCACCCGGCGACGCGGTGACGCTCACCGCCGTGCAGGACCCGCCGACCGCGCTGGACCACTACCACTGGTTCACCAGGGCGCCGGGGGGTACCGAATGGGTCGTCGTTCCCGACGCGGGCGCCGGTCAGTACAGCTTCACCGCCACCGCCGACCACGACGGCGTACAGGTCATCGCCCGGCTCTACGACGCCGACCACGCCGTGGTCGCGGAGTCCGCGCCGGTCACCCTGAACGTCGATGGAGGCGGTGGGCCGGAGCCCGGCGATGCATCGCAGCGGATCGTCGCGACCCTGCCCGAGGACGAGGGCGCCCTGGTGGTCAGCGTCGACCCCGAGGACGACGTCGTCACGATGAGCGACTTCGAGCTCGGCACCGCCGCCGACCGATGGACCTCCACCGGCGACCTGCGTCCGGTGACCGTCACCGACACCCGCGCCACCGCACCCGGCTGGGTGGTCTCCGGCCAGGTCGGCGACTTCACCAACGGCGGTGACATCCTCGACGGCAAGCACCTGGGCTGGACCCCGCTCGTCACCGAGCAGCCCGACGACGGCGGCGTCACCCCCGGCGCCGCAGTCACACCCGGCCTGGCCACCGGCGACGGCCTGTCCATCAGCAACCCCCTCGCCAGCGCACCCGCCGGCGACGGCACCGGCACCAGCCGCCTCGGCGCCGGCCTGCTCATCGAAGCACCCACCACGCTCGTCCCCGGCACCTACGAGGCCACCATCACCTTCACCGCGATCTGACCTCTCCCCGTCGCACCCCTGACCCGGCGCGACCGGCCCCGCCCAGGGCCGGTCGCGCCGGCCCCTGCCGACCACGCATCGGAGTCCTGCCCGTGAGACCCTTCGGCCGCCTCGCGGCCCTCGCTGTGACCGCCGCCGCCATGGCGGTGCCGACGGCGGCCACCGCCTCGACGCCGGCACCGGACTCGGCACCCGTGACGTGGGGCATCGTGCCGTCCGGACCCGACGGACCCGGCGACCGTGCCGCGTTCGAGTACACCCTCGACCCGGGGACGACGATCAGCGACGTCGTCGCCGTCAGCAACTACACCGAGCAGCCGCTCACCCTCGACCTCTACGCCAGCGACGCCGTGCGCAACACCCAGGGCGGCTTCGACCTGCTGCCCGCCGCCGACGCGCCGGTCGACGTCGGCTCGTGGGTCGACCTCGGCGAGCCGACCGTCACCATCCCGGCCCGCTCCCGCGTCGACGTGCCGTTCCGCATCACCGTCCCGGCGAACGCCACGCCCGGCGACCACGCCGGCGGGATCGTCGCCGGCCTCACCACCCAGGCCACCGGCGGCACAGGCGGGCAGGTCGCCGTCGACCGCCGCGTGGGAGCACGCATCTACCTGCGCGTGACCGGCACCCTCCAACCGCAACTCACCGTCGACGACGTCCACGTCGCCTTCGACGGCCTCCCTCTCGGCCAGCCCGGCACCGTGCGAGTCGACTACACCATCCGCAACGACGGCAACCTGCGGCTCGCCGGCCGGCCCTCGGTCCGGGTCGCCGGGCCGTTCGGGCTCGGTGAGCGCACCTGGACCGGAGACCTGCTGCCAGAACTGCTGCCCGGCGACTCGATCACCGGTTCAGCGGCTGTCAGTGGCGTATGGCAACTCGGCCCGCTGGACGTCGACATCGAGATCCAGCCGGAAACCTCCGGAACCCAGATTCTCGACCCGGCCCCGTCGCCCGGCACCTACGCCACTCAGCTGTGGGTCGTGCCGTGGATCGCCCTCGCCGTGCTCGCCACCCTGGTCGCCGCCCTCATCTGGCGACGGCGACGGCGACGGCGCCGTCGTGCCGCCCGGCGGCCATCGACGGACACCACCGCGGCCGCCCCGGCAGCGTCCGCATCGTCATGACCGCATCGACCTTTCCGCCGCTCGCAGATGGGACTCGCATGATCACCGAGACTCCACACCGTCGTCGCCTGGCCGCCCTCACCGGCCTCGTCACGCTCCTGGCCGGCTTGCTGCTCGCCGGCTCGCCGGCGCGCGCGGCCGAGTTCGCGATCACCGGGGTCGCCGCCTCGTATCGGCCGGGTGACCTCCTGGACGCTCGGGTGGCCGGCGTGACACTTGACACCGGGCAGAGCTTCCAGTGGCGAGTGCGGCCGATCGGATCGACGGGCGCGGGCTCGGCGATCAGCGGCACCGGTGCCGACGCCGCGACCGGCCACCTCGAACAGGTCGTCGACGCCGGGCTCGACGACTACGAGCTCAGCGTGCGGCTGCGCTCCGGTACGACGGTCCTGCACCAGACCGCCTGGACCCCGATCGCGGTCACCGATCTCGTCGAACCGCTCGGAGTCGAGTTCACCGGTCCGTCGCCTGCATACCTCGGTGATCCCATCACGGGCGCGATCACCGGCCGCCAGCTCGACACGGGCGAGACCGTCGCCCTCGTCGCGCGGACCACTGGCCGATGGACCCCGGCGCTGTTCACCACCATCGACGGCCGGACCATCAGCAGCGAACCGCTCAGCCCCTTCGACGGCGAATGGGCGATCCAGGTAGTCCGCGACGGCATCGCCGTCGCCCAGTCCGAGCCGGTCGCCGTCGAGTACGGCCGCCGGGAGGTGCTGCTCGAAGGCGTGCAGGGCGTCTACCGCGTCGGACAGACTCTGCGAGTCTCCGGCACCGTCCATCCGGTGAAGGACGGGTTGCGCTACAGCTGGATTCTCCGCGACAACGCGACGTTCGAGGCGCAGACCTTCGACGCCGGCACCGACCCGGCCAACCTCGCGCTCGAACTGCCGATGACGCTGGCCGAGGACGACCACACCCTCACGCTGGTGGCCTGGTGGGACTACCGCGAGGGACACACGGCCAACGCCGGACAGGCCGCCGTCCCGATCAACGTGTCCGACGCCGACCCGTCGACCCCGCTGCTCTTCTTCAACAGCCTCGGCGACCACTACCACCAGGGCAGCCCGATCAACCTCCAGCTGGCCGCCGACCCGCCGCTCGCCGACGGCGACACCGTGGCCTGGGAGTGGCGCTGGCCCGGTGGCAACTGGACCGCGGTGCCTGGTGCGACCGGCCTGTCGCACCAGGTCGTCGCGGAACAGGCGCTCGACGGCGTGGAGGTGCGCGCGACGCTCACTGCCGCCTCGGGCGGCGACCCGCTGGTCGCCGAGCCGGTCACCATCCACGTCGACGACCACGGCGCGCCGCCGCACCAGCGGGTCACCATCGGCGGAGTCGCCGACGGCTACGCCGCCGGCGACGAGATCACCCTCACGGCGTCGGTGGAGCCGGGCTCCGTCCTCGACCGCTGGGAGTGGTACGTCCAGCGCGCCGGCGAGTCCGAGCCCACCCTGATCGACGGCGCCCACACTGCACAGTTCCGCACGGCCGCGACCGCCGATCTCCACGGCGCGACCATGACGGCCCGGCTGACGTTCGCCGACGGCACTCCGTACGTGGAGTCGGCGCCGGTCACACTCAACGTCGAGGGCGGGCCGTCGCAGCGGATCGTCGCGACCCTGCCCGAGGACGAGGGCGCCCTGGTGGTCAGCGTCGACCCCGAGGACGACGTCGTCACGATGAGCGACTTCGAGCTCGGCACCGCCGCCGACCGATGGACCTCCACCGGCGACCTGCGTCCGGTGACCGTCACCGACACCCGCGCCACCGCACCCGGCTGGGTGGTCTCCGGCCAGGTCGGCGACTTCACCAACGGCGGTGACATCCTCGACGGCAAGCACCTGGGCTGGACCCCGCTCGTCACCGAGCAGCCCGACGACGGCGGCGTCACCCCCGGCGCCGCAGTCACACCCGGCCTGGCCACCGGCGACGGCCTGTCCATCAGCAACCCCCTCGCCAGCGCACCCGCCGGCGACGGCACCGGCACCAGCCGCCTCGGCGCCGGCCTGCTCATCGAAGCACCCACCACGCTCGTCCCCGGCACCTACGAGGCCACCATCACCTTCACCGCGATCTGACCTCTCC
>NZ_SMKL01000113.1 GCF_004348545.1 Jiangella ureilytica
TGCCCAGGGTCTCCCCGTCCCCCTGATAGCTGCCCGTTCTTAGGCCGCGGGGACCCGGGTCAAGTCCAAGCCCCCCAACCACACGGTCAAGCAACCACAGAGGGCGCGGACTTGAGGCGGGTGCCCGCGGCTAAGAGAATGGGCAGCAGGGGGACGGGGAACCCCAGCCGACCCCGACGCACCAAGGACGATCAGTCCGCGGCTTGGTCGACGGCACGGCGCAGAATCTGCTCGAGCGCCGCGGCGTCGACGTCGCCGAGGCGCTTCACATAGAGGCAGCCCTTGCCGATCGTGTGCTTGCCGAGCCGGGCGAACAGGTCGGCGTAGCCGTCGAGGTCGCCGGGCAGGTAGATCGTCAGGGCCTGTTTCCGCGGCGAGAAGCCGACGTCGAACCAGTCGAGCTCGCGGCCGGTGTCGTAGCGCAGCCGGCGGGAGCCGAAGCCGACGATGCCGACGCCCCACATCGCGGGTTCGGCGCCGGTGACCGAGCGCATCAACGCGCACACCGCGACAGCGTCGGCGCGACGGACGGGGTCGGGCACCTCGGCGAGGAACGCCTCGACGCTGTCGTCGTTCCGCGAGGTCTTCAGCTCCGCCATGTCGCACATCATGGCGGACGATCCGGACACATCTCCACTACCCGAGGGGGTACAGATCAGGAGATCCGGACTATACGACCTACGGCATCGTAGGTTACGGTGCCGTAAGGAAGGTGCCCCTTACACACGGAGACTCCATGGCTTCCACGGACACGGCGAACAGCCCGCAGTCCCCGGCGCAGAGCGACCTCCCTCGCGGCACGCTGTCGGGCGACACTCAGACGCTCGGCGAACGGATCACCATCGGCGTCTTCATCGCCGTCCCGTTCGTCGCCCTCGTGGCCGCGATCCCGATCGCGTGGATGGGCGGCTACCTGAGCTGGCTCGACGTCGTGCTTGCGGTCGTGTTCTACGCGTTCACCGGGCACGGAGTCACCGTCGGCTTCCACCGGCACTTCACCCACAAGTCGTTCAAGGCCAACCGCGCGGTGAAGAACACGCTGGCCATTGCCGGCAGCATGGCGGTCGAGGGCCCGGTCATCCGCTGGGTCGCCGACCACCGCCGGCACCACAAGTTCGCCGACAAAGAGGGCGACCCGCACTCCCCGTGGCGCTACGGCGAGACCGTCCCCGCGCTGATCAAGGGCATGTGGTTCGCGCACATGGGCTGGCTCTTCGACGTCGAGCAGACCGACCAGCGCAAGTTCGCCCCCGACCTCATCAAGGACCCCGACATCCGCCGCATCAGCAAGCTCTTCCCGCTCTGGGTCGCGCTGTCGCTGCTGCTGCCGCCGATCATCGGCGGGCTGGCGACCTGGTCGTGGCACGGTGCGCTGACGGCGTTCTTCTGGGCCACGCTGGTCCGCGTCGGCCTGCTGCACCACGTCACGTGGTCGATCAACTCCATCTGCCACGCCATTGGCGAGCGGCCGTTCGAGAGCCGCGACAAGTCCGGCAACGTCTGGTGGCTGGCGTTCCTGTCCATGGGCGAGTCGTGGCACAACCTGCACCACGCCGACCCGACCTGCGCCCGCCACGGCGTGCTCAAGGGCCAGATCGACTCCAGTGCCCGGATCATCTGGGCGTTCGAGAGGGCCGGCTGGGTGTGGGACGTCCGCTGGCCCAGCCCGGAGCGCATCGAGTCCAAGAGGGTCGACGACTACGGCGGCGAAGCCAAGCTCATCGCCGACTGACCCCCCTTCGCGGACTGACACCGACGCACCACGGGAGCATGATGGGGCGCGTGACCGACGATGTCGCGACGAGGCCGCGCGCCACGCCCAGCAGAGTCCGGATGACCGGCAAGCAGCGGCGAGAGCAACTGCTCGACGTGGGCCGCGCCCTGTTCGCGGAGCGCGGCTACGACGGCACGTCCATCGAGGAGATCTCGGCCCGCGCCGGCGTCTCGAAACCGGTGGTCTACGAGCACTTCGGCGGCAAGGAGGGGCTGTACGCCGTCGTGGTCGACCGCGAGATGGAGCTGCTGCTCGACCGCATCACGACGGCGCTCGCCTCGGCCACGCACCCACGGGTCATCCTCGAACGCGCCGCTCTGGCGCTGCTCGACTACATCGAGACGTCCACCGACGGCTTCCGCATCCTGGTCCGCGACTCCCCGGTCGCCCACTCGACCGGCGGGTTCGCCAGCCTGATCTCCGACGCCGCGAGCCAGGTCGAGCACATCCTCGCAGCGCAGTTCAAGGCGCGCGGGTTCGCCACCAAGCACGCGCCCATGTACGCGCAGATGCTGGTCGGCATGGTCGCGCTGACGGGCCAGTGGTGGCTCGAGGTGCGCTCGCCGAAGAAGGCCGACGTCGCCGCACACCTGGTCAACCTCGCCTGGAACGGGCTGTCCGGCCTCGAGCACAAGCCCCGCCTCACCGGCGAGTGACGGCGAGCGGGCTTCCCCGCGCGCCGTCGCTCAGAGGCAGATCTCGATCCCCAGCAGGATCACGCACACCAGCGAGCCGTCATCGTCGTCCTCGTCCGGGGGCGGCTCCGACGGCGGCGACGGCTTCGGGGTCTCCGACGGCGACGGCTTGGGCGGCGCCGGCGGCTCGACCGTCGGCTCCGGCTCCGGCTCGTGCGGCGGCGTTCCGGGCGACGACGGCGACGGCTGGGGCTCGTCGTCGGGTGACGACGAGGGCGGCGAGGACGGGGTGTCGTCCGGCCGGCCCGGGGTGTCGCCCGGCGGCGAGTCCGGCGGCGCGTCGTCCGGCGGCGCGTCGTCCGGCGAGCCCGAGGGCCGCTGTGTCGGCGACCCGGGCTGCTCCTCGTCGTCACCACCAGCGGCCGGCGAGCCGGTTCCCGTCGGACCCCCGGCCGGGGTCGGCGAAGGATCCGACGGCAGGCCACCCGCCCCCGGCCGGCCTGCCGTCGGCTGGGGTGACGGGGTGCCCGTCGCGGACATCTGCGCCTGCCACCGAGGCGTTGACGTGTCCCGCTTCCGGTCCTGGGCCTCCGGATACTGCCCCTCCGAGTCATCCGGTGCCCCGTCGCGCCTGGAGGCCGCCGGCTCGCCCTGGTCGGCGACGACGGCGACGACCGGGACGAGGAGCGCGGCGAGCGCGACGAACTTCAGGACGTGCCGGCGGACGCGCCACAGCGTCTGGGCGGCGCCGCTGGGCGCCCGTTTGTGTCCCCCCACGAGAGGAGAAGGTAGCGTCCTGCGATCACTCTGCGTGGCGTTTTGGCGGAACTCGTGCCGATGCGCCGCCGTTTGGCCCGATGGGCGTCACTGTGCGTGGCTTCGCAACGGCTCGCCGACGTCGTGCATGTGCCGCAGCGCGATGCGGTAGGACTCGATCAGCGTGGTCTCCGCGTACGGCACGCCCAGGTCGGAACAGTACTGCCTGACGATCGGCTTCGCCTTCCGGAGGCTGGGCGTCGGCATGTTCGGGAACAGGTGGTGCTCGATCTGGTGGTTGAGCCCGCCGAGCGCCACGTCCATGAGCGTGCCGCCGCTGACGTTGCGCGAAGTCAGCACCTGCTTGCGCAGGTAGTCGAGCTCGTCCTCCTCGGTCAGCGTGGGCATGCCCTTGTGGTTGGGCGCGAAGGTGCAGCCGAGGTAGATGCCGAAGAGCGCCTGGTGCAGCACGACGAACGCGATCGCCTTGCCCACGGGCAGCACGGCGAACACCAGCGTCAGGTAGCCGGCGAAGTGGGTGAGCAGCAGGCCGAGCTCGAGCCGTCGCTGCTTGAGCCGCGGGTCGAGCGTGGCCCGGACGCCGGCGACGTGCAGGTTGAACCCCTCGAGCGTGAGCAGCGGGAAGAACAGGAACGCCTGCCGTGCGGCGATGATGCGCGTCAGCCTGCCGGCCTTCCCCGCCTGCCGCTCCGACCAGACGAGGATGTCCGGCGACACGTCGGGGTCGAGGTCCTCGTGGTTGGGGTTGGCGTGGTGGCGGGTGTGCTTGTCCATCCACCAGCCGTAGCTCATGCCGATGCCGAGGTTGCCGGCGATGCGCCCGGCGATCTCGCTCGGCCGGCGACGACGGAACACCTGCCGGTGCGCGAGGTCGTGGGCCACCAGGGCCACCTGGGCGAACACGACGGCCAGGACGGCCGCCAGCAGCAGCGTCCACCACGAGTCGCCGACCGCGGCGAAGACGCTCCACGCCGCCGCGTATGCCACGGCCACGAGGCCGATGCGCACGGCGTAGTAGCCGGGCCGCCGGTCCAGCAGCCCGGCGTCGGCGATCCGCCGGGACAGCCGGGCGTAGTCGCTGCCGGGGCGCGGAGCAGCGGGGATGTCGGTATCGGTGGTCATACCTCGATCCTCGGAGCCGGCCGGGTCCCGGCGACATCCCGGCACCACCCGTCTCGCCCTGGGGACAGCCCCACCCCGGGGTGGGATCAGGCGGGCTTGCGGCCGACAGCGAAGATCCGGCGGTACGGCAGCACCGTGCCGTGCGGGCCGGGCGGGTAGGCAGTGCGCAGCAGGTCGCGGTACTCGGCCACGAACACGTCCCGCTCGGCGCCGGACAGCGCGGCGAGGTACGGGCGCAGCCCCGTGCCGCTCATCCACTCCAGCACCGCGTCGTCGCCCTGCAGCAGCTGGACGTACGTCGTCTCCCAGACGTCGGCGGCGAGCCCCAGATCGAGCAGCGCGTCGAGGTACGCGGCGGGCTCGTGCGCCGACGGCCGCTCGAGGTCGTGCAGCGCCGGCCACCGGTCGCCGGCGGCCAGTTCGCGCAGCAGGACGTGCGCCGGCTCGGCGAAGTTGCCGGGGATCTGGAAGGCGAGCCAGCCGCCGGGGGCGACGTGCCCGGCCAGCCGCGCCAGCAGCTCCAGATGGCCCGGCACCCACTGCAGCGTCGCGTTGCTGAGCAGCACGTCGACCGGGCGCTCCGGCGCCCAGTCGCGCAGGTCGGCGTGGACGAACTCGACCCCGGCGGGCGGGTCGGCCGGTGTCGCGGCGATCATCTGCGCCGACGAGTCGACACCGACGACGTGCGCGCCCGGCCAGCGCCGCGCCAGCCCGACGGTGAGGGTGCCCGGCCCGCAGCCGAGGTCGGCCACCTCGGCGACGGTGCCCGGGTCGGCGGCCACCTGGGCGATCAGGTCGGTGAACGGCCGGGCCCGCTGGCCGGCGAAGGTCAGGTAGCGATCGGGATCCCACACACCCCGAAACACACCACGCCGAATCTCTCGGCGTCAAGATGCTTGGCGAAGGCCGTAGAGTCGGACCATGGCGCAGGACGAGGTCGACCGGCTGACCGAGGCGTGGCGGCACGAGCGGCCCGACCTCGACGTCAGCCCCATGGAGGTGCTCTCGCGCGTCAGCCGGCTGGCCCGGCACCTCGACCGCGAGCGCCGGGCCGCGTTCGCCGATCACGGGCTCGAGCCCTGGGAGTTCGACGTGCTGGCGGCGCTGCGCCGGGCCGGCGAGCCGTACGAGCTGTCTCCCGGCGTCCTGCTCGGCCAGACGCTGGTCACCAGCGGCACCATGACGGCGCGCGTCGACAAGCTCACCGCGCGCGGGCTGGTCAGCCGCCGCCGCGACGAGGACGACCGCCGCGCCGTCCGGGTCCGGCTCACCGAGCTCGGCAAGAAGTCCGTCGACGCCGCGCTGGAAGGGCTGCTGGCGAACGAGCGCAGGCTGCTGGCCGGGCTCGACACCGAGGAACGCACACGTCTCGGCGACCTGCTGCGCACGCTCGTGCTCCCCTTCGACGACGCACCGAGCTGACCGGTTCATCCGTTGAGTGGTTAGTCTGACGTCGACCATGGGCTCCGCACTGCGCTCCTCCCGCAGCCACCGCGCCTGGATCGCACCGGTGGCTGCGCTCGTCGTGCTCGGGTCCGGTGCGCTGCTCCCGGCGGGCGCCGCGACGCAGACGCCACCGGCCTCGGAATCGGGCGCCGCGACCCCGGCGCCGTCGCCCACCGTCCTCGAGCCGCCCGCGGACTCCCCCGTCGACGAGATCGTCGGTGGCGCCGACCTCGCGGCCACCGGCGTGCCGCTGGTGTCGCCGTCGGCCCCGCCGCTGCCCACCGTCGACGCGCAATCCTGGCTGGTGGCCGACGCCGAGACCGGCGACGTGCTCGCCGCGTACAGCCCGCACGAGCGCCGTCCGCCGGCCAGCACGATCAAGCTGCTGACGGTGCTGGCGGCCGGCTCGTCGCTCGACCCCGAAGAGACCTACGTCGCCACCGAGGCCGACACCTCGGTCGAGGGCAGCCGCGTCGGCATCGTCGCCGCCCAGACCTACACCGTCGAGCAGCTGCTGCACGGCCTGCTGCTGGCGTCGGGCAACGACGCCGCGCACGCCATCGCCGAGGCGGCCGGCGGCCTCGACGAGACCGTCGGCCGGATGAACGACGAGGCCCGCCGGCTCGGCGCGTTCGACACGAAGGCCGTCACGCCGCACGGCCTCGACACCCCCGGCCAGCTGTCGTCGGCGTACGACCTCGCGCTCATCGGCCGCGAGGCGCTCGACGACGAGACCATCGCCCGGCTGGCCGGCACGCCGGTGTACGACTTCCCCGGCACCGACGGCGCGACCTTCCAGATCCAGAACCAGAACCGGCTGCTCGGCTCGTACGACGGCGCCATCGGCCTGAAGACCGGGTTCACGACGCTCGCCGGGCACACGTTCGTCGGCGCCGTGGAACGCGACGGCCGGCTGCTCATCGCCACGATCCTCGGATCCGAGGGACGGGCCGAGGACGCCGCGGCCGCCCTGTTCGACTGGGCGTTCGCCGCGCAGGAGGCGCCCGCGGTCGGCCACCTCGTCGAGCCCGACGAGGTCGAGGCCATGGTCACCGAGGCCGCCGACGACGGCGACATCATCGGCCGCAACCCGCTCGAGGACTACGAGGACGTGCTGACCGGCTCGGGCGGCAGCTCCGAGGGCGTGCCACCGGTGGTCTGGCTGAGCCTCGCCGCGGCGGCACTGGCCGGCGGGCTCGGCTTCGCCCTGCGCCGTCGGCGCCCCAAGACGACGGGCCGTTACTCCTCGAAGTAGCCGCGTCAGTCGTCGGAGCGGCGCAGCGCCGAGGCCGCCGTGCGGGCCGCGCGGGTCACGAAGATCCCCAGCGCGACGCCGGCCGCTCCGAGCACGGCGCCGGCAGCGACCCCCGTCGCCCGGATCTGGACGGGCGTGAGCACGTCGGCCGGAGCCGGCACGGCGGGCTGCACGCCCCGGGTCTGCGACTGCATCGCCTGCGTCGTCTCAGCCCGCTCGGACGCCTCGAGCTGGTCGATGGCGCTCTCGGCGGTGAGGGCGGCGGCCACCATGAGCAGCCGGGTCACCAGATAGATCCAGGCCAGCATCGCGACCGGGGTGGCGAACGCCGCGTACGAGTTCTGCGTCGCCGTGCCGACCACGTACTGAACCAGGAACTGCTTGAGGATCTCGAAGACGACCGCGCCCAGCACCGACACGACGATCAGGTTGCGGAAGGGGACGACGATGCGCGGCAGCCCGGCCAGCATGTAGGCGAACAGCGCGGTGCTGGCACCGACCGACACGAGCCCGGTGATGAGCCGGATCAGCCAGCCGCCGCTGCCGAGCCCGAGCCAGTCGAGCACGTCGCCGGCGAACGAGACGACCACGACGCTGGCGCCGGTGGAGATGAGGATGAGCAGGCCGAGACCGGCGAGTGCCGCGATGTCGAGGGCCTTGCGCACGACGATGTTGCCGGGCTGGTCGTCGAGGCCCCACATGGACCGGACGGCGGCGCGGACGGAGTCGACCCAGCCGAGGCCGGTGAAGAGCAGGACGCCGGCACCGATGACGCCGACGGCGCCGGCGTTCTCGTGGAACTTGCTCACGTCGACGTTGAGGCCGGGCAGGTTCTCGTTGACGATGTCCTGCACCGTCGCGACGCCCGAGGGGCCGGCGACGGCGCTGACGAGAGCCGCGGCCAGGACCAGCAGCGGGAACAGCGACACGAACCCGTAGAAACTGGACGCGCCGGCCAGTCGGTTGCCCCGCAGGTCGCCGTAGCGCTTCCAGGCTCGTAGCGGCAACGTCAGCTGCAGCCGGTCCCAGACGGCGCGGAGCCGGGCGATCACACGCGGGCTGCCTCTCCCGTCAGGACGAAGTCGCGTTCGCGCCGCCAGTACCCGTCGTCGCCGTGCTCATACAGGCTGAACGCGGCGACGTCGAAGCCGGCGTCGTAGCCCGCCAGGGTGTCGAAGGCGTTGTCCATCGCCTCTTCGGACACGTGGTGGGCGACGGTGACGTGCGGGTGGTAGGGGAACGAGAGCTCGACGTCGAGCGGCCCGGTGCGGATGGCGTCGGACAGCCGCTCGCACGCGGAGATGCCCTGCGCCAGCGCCACGAAGACCACCGGCGACACGGGCAGGAACGTGGCGGTGCCGCGCAGGTGCACCCGAAAGGGCGCGAACCGGCTGGCCACCTTGTCGAGGTGCTCGTACAGCCCGGGCCGGTCGGCGTCGGCGATGAACCTGGGCGGCAGCAGCGTGATGTGCGCCGGGATGGCGTCGGCGAGCGGGTCGCCGAACGAGCGCCGCCAGTCCTGCAGCTCGCTGCCGTAGGGCTCGGGGATGGGGACGGCCAGTCCGATGGTCTGGCCGGCGGGTCGGGGGTCGTCAGTCACCGGGTCACCGCGCTGCGAGGAACCCGACGCGCTCGTACACGGTGGCGAGCGTCGGCGCGGCCACCTCGCGGGCCTTCTCGGCACCTCGGGCCAGGACGGCGTCCAGCTCAGCGGGGTCGTCGAGGAGCTCGTGGACCCGCTGCTGGAACGGAACGACGACGTCGAGCACCGCCGCCGCCACCTCCTTCTTCAGGTCGCCGTACCCCCGCCCGGCGAAGTCCTGCTCGATCTGCGCGACCGGGCGACCGCTGAACGCAGCCAGGATAGTGATGAGGTTGGTGACTCCGGGCTTGTTCTGCGCATCGGCCACGACCTCGCGCCCGGTGTCGGTGACGGCGCTCTTGATGCGCTTCTCGATGGTCTTGGGAGAGTCGAGCAGCTCGATCAGCCCGGACCCGGCCACGCTCTTGCTCATCTTGGCGGTGGGTTCCTGCAGGTCGTAGATCTTCGCCGTGGCCTCGGGGATGTAGGCCTTGGGCAGCACGAAGGTGTCGCCGAACCGGGTGTTGAACCGGCCGCCGAGGTCGCGGGTGAGCTCGATGTGCTGGCGCTGGTCCTCGCCCACCGGCACCTGGTCAGCGTGGTAGAGCAGGATGTCGGCGGCCTGCAGGATCGGGTAGGTGAACAGCCCGACGGTGGTGCTGTCGGCGCCGGCGCGGGCGGACTTGTCCTTGAACTGCGTCATGCGGCTGGCCTCGCCGAAGCCGGTGATGCAGCTGAGCACCCAGGCGAGCTGCGGGTGCTCGGGCACGTGGCTCTGCACGAACAGCGTGCTGCGCTCGGGGTCGACGCCTCCGGCGAGGTACTGGGCGGCGGTGACACGCGTGCGCTCGCGCAGCTGGGCGGGGTCGTGCCCGGCGGTGATGGCATGCAGGTCGACGACGCAGTAGAAGGCGTCGTGGTCGTCCTGCAGCGCGACCCATTGCCGCAGCGCCCCGAGGTAGTTGCCCAGGTGCAGCGACGCGTTCGTCGGCTGCATGCCGGAGAGCACACGGGGGCGGCGACTGTTGGTCATACGGTCATTCTGTCAGTCACTGCGCGACGGGACACGCCGGTGCACCCATCCGCCGCCGCCCGGGGCCCGCCCAGGGCCCGCCGTGACGCCGTCCGGACGGCGTTACATAGCATGACTCGCCGGGCACCCACCGCCGGACGAGGAGACCCCGCCGCATGGCCGCACCCACGCTCGGACGCGGGCGGCTGGCGGCACCCGCCGCGCCGGTGCGAGCCGTCCACCTGGGCCTCGGCGCGTTCCACCGGGCGCATCAGGCCTGGTACCTGCACCGCATGGCCGAGCCGTGGGGCGTCGCCGCGTTCACCGGCACCCGTCCGGACGCCGCCGCCGCGCTGGCGCCTCAGGACGGCCTGTACACGCTGCTCACCCGCTCACCCGACCGCGACCATGCGGAGATCATCCCCACGCTGTCCGAGGTGCACGACGGCGCCGACCTCGCCACGTGGCGGGCCCGGCTGGCCGACCCCGGCGTCGCGCTGGTCACGCTGACGATCACCGAGGCCGGCTACCGCGGCGGGACGGCGGCCGAGCGGCTCGCGCTGGGCCTGGACGCCCGCCGAGCCGCCGGCGCCGGCCCGCTGACGATCGCCAGCTGCGACAACCTGGCCGGCAACGGCGCCGCCGCGCGCGCCGTCGTCCTCGAGGCCTGCACGGCGCGCGACCCGTCACTGACCGCGTGGGTCGACGAGAACGTCGCGTTCCCCTCCTCCATGGTCGACCGGATCACGCCGCACGCGACCGACGCCGACCGCGCCGCCGCCGAGCGGGCCACCGGCTACGCCGACGCGGCCCCCGTCGTCACGGAGCCGTTCAGCGAGTGGGTCGCCGAGGACGCCCTGCGCGCGGTCGCGCCCGGGCTGGCCGACGCCGGGGTGACGTTCGTGCCGGACGTGACGCCGTACGAGCGGCGCAAGCTGTTCGTCCTCAACGGCGGCCACTCGCTGCTGGCCTACGCCGGGCCGCTGCGCGGGCACGACACCGTGGCCGCCTGCATGGGCGACCCGGAGCTCACCGGCCCGCTGGAGCAGTGGTGGGACGAGACCGGCTGCGTCCTCGGCTTCCCGCCCGGCGAACTGGCGGCGTACCGGGCGGCCGTGCGCGGGCGGTTCGCCAACGCGCGCATGGGGCACCGGCTCGCGCAGATCGCCGCCGACGGCTCACTCAAGCTGCCGGTGCGCGCGGCCGACGTCGTGCGCGCCGTTCGCCGCCGCGGCGCCATGCCCGACGGCGCCGCCGTCCTGCTGGCGGGGTGGCTGCTGCACCTGCGCGGCCACGGCGTCGCCCTCGCAGACCCGGGCGCCGCCGCCCTCGCCGACGGCGTCCGCTCCGCCCCCGACGCCCACCGAGCGGCCGCCGTCGTCGTCGGCCATGTCGTTCCCGACCTCGCGGCCGACCACGAGCTGGTCGACCGCGTGGCCGTCCATGCCAGCCGAATGGAGTCAGCCGCATGACGACCATCGAGTCCGCCGAGGTCATCGTCACCAGCCCGGACCGCAACTTCGTCACGTTGCGGCTCACCACGGACGAGGGGCTGGTCGGCCTCGGCGACGCGACCCTGAACGGCCGCGAGCTCGCGGTCGTCTCGTATCTGCGCGACCACGTGGTGCCACTGCTGTTGGGTCGCGACCCGCACCGCATCGAGGACACCTGGCAGTTCCTCTACCGGGGCGCGTACTGGCGACGGGGTCCGGTCACGATGGCCGCGATCGCCGCCGTCGACGTCGCGCTGTGGGACCTGAAGGCGCGCGCGGCCGGGATGCCGCTGTACCAGCTGCTGGGCGGCGCGTCGCGGACCGGGCTGCTCGCGTACGGGCACGCGTCCGGCCGAGACCTGCCGGAGCTGTTCGACAGCATCCGCGACCACCTCGACCAGGGCTACCGCGCCATCCGGATCCAGACCGGCGTCCCCGGTCTGCAGACCATCTACGGGGTCGCGTCCAACGCCCGCAGCGCCGAGCCCACCGGCGCCGCCGGCGGCGGCCGCTACGACTACGAGCCGGCCGGCCGCGGTGCCCAGCCACAGGAGGAGGACTGGGACACCCGCGCCTACCTGCGCCACCTGCCCGGCGTGTTCGAGGCGGTCCGGGGCGAGTTCGGTCCGGAGCTGCCGCTGCTGCACGACGGACACCACCGGATGACGCCGATCGAGGCGGCCCGGCTGGGGAAGGCGCTGGAGCCCTACGACCTGTTCTGGCTCGAGGACTGCACGCCGGCCGAGAACCAGCAGGGCCTGCGGCTCGTGCGGCAGCACACCACCACCCCGCTGGCGATCGGCGAGGTCTTCAACACCGTCTGGGACTACCAGACCCTGATCACCGAGCAGCTCATCGACTACGTCCGCTCCGCCGTGACGCACACCGGCGGCATCACGGCGCTGCGCAAGATCCTCGACTTCGCCGCGCAGTACCAGATCAAGTCCGGCATCCACGGTCCCACCGATATCTCCCCGGTCGGCATGGCCGCCGCCCTGCACCTGGACCTGGCCATCCACAACTTCGGCATCCAGGAGTACATGAAGCACGGCGCCAAGACCGACCAGGTCTTCCAGCAGTCCTTCCGCTGGGAGGACGGCCTGCTCCACCCCGGCGACCAGCCCGGCCTCGGCGTGGAGCTGGACGTCGACGAGGCGGGACAGTACCCCTACGTCCAGGCGTACCTGCCGTACAACCGCCTCGCCGACGGCACCGTCCACGACTGGTGAATGATCACAGTGAGATGCTTTGTGGTCCTGGGGTCGGGTGCGGCTGACTCGAATGATCAGTGACCGTGGTGTCTTGTGAACGACCTGTCGTCGTGCCCGGTCCTGGGGTTTGCACGCGACCGGAC
>NZ_SMKL01000114.1 GCF_004348545.1 Jiangella ureilytica
CCCCGGAGCCGCCGCCGAAGCCGACCGCGCGCATCGCCGTCGCGCTCGGCCTGATCGGTCTGGTCACGGCGTGTGCGCAGGTGCCGGCGCAGATCGACCAGGCCGCGCGCGCGGCCCTCATCCCCGCGATCACGTTCGAGCGGGCCGAGGGATTCTTCGCGCAGTACAACGACATCGTCGGCACGGCCCGCACCGCCCTCGACACCGCCCAGCTCGGCGACGTCGAGACCGGCGCCCTTCTTGCGACCTCCCAGTTCGCCGTCGAGGAGCAGCTCGCCACCGGCGTCGCGCCCGAGTCGCCCCCGGCCGCCGTCACCCCGTCGATCGTGCTCTCCCCCCAGGTCGACGCCTACCCGATGTGGGCGGTCGTGACCACCCAGGCCCCGTCCGGCGGCGGCGCGCCGTCGTGGTTCCTGCTCACCCGCGAGAACGCGGCCTCCCCCTGGCTGGCCGGCCTCGCCGTCCACCCCGCCGAGGGAACCTCCGTCACCGCCCCGCTCACAGACGACGGTGCCGCCGTCGTCGCCGACGACGCCGCCGCCCGCCGCGGCGACGAGGTGCTGGAAGCGCTGCGGCAGTACGGCGAGACCGGTGAGGAGCCCGAGAACATCGACCTCTCCTTCGCCGACGGCCTCACCCGCCTCCCCGACCACGGCCTGCAGCTCGACACCGCCCCGCCCGAGTTCGGCACCTCCTCGCGCAGCTGCGCCGTCGAGAGCCCCGACGACGTCCACTGGCTGCAGACCGAGTACGGCGCGGTCGCCCTGGCGTCCATCAGCTGCACCCAGTCGGTGACGGTGAACCCCGGCTACTCCGTGGTCATCGAGGCCGCCGGCCTCGGCACCATTCCCGGCGGTTCGCAGATCTCGCAGGCGGAGATCTCCCAGAACGCGACCTTCATCCTCTCCGTCGACACCGACGGGTCGGCGACTGTGGTGGGGCAGCCCATGCAGCCGATCGGCATGACCTGGTCGCTCCCGTGACGCTGTGGGTGGTGGCGGCCACCTTGGCACGCCTGGTCGCTCCACGAACCGGGCGGATCGCCACTCGGTAGCGACGCTCGGGTATGCCGAGGTGCTGGCCAGCCATGCCCGGGTGCGGTGCCCTACGATGACGGGTGCGCGGGAGTGGCGGAACCAGGTAGACGCGCCAGATTTAGGCTCTGGTGTCTTCGGACGTGGGGGTTCAACTCCCCCCTCCCGCACCGTTTCCGGACCAGCAGGTGTCACCCGGCCGTCTTGACGTGCATCCAGAGGACGACGTCGAGGATGCGCAGGGGCGGGTCGTGGAGGTCGGACTCGCGGACGGCGGATTCGCGGGTGACGTCGCGGAGCAGGCCCTGGACCTCGTCGTCGGTCATGAGGTGCTGGTAGACGAGCCAGTCGATGCGCCGGTCCTGGCCGACCCCGAGGAGGCCCCGGGTGACCAGCGAGTCGCGCACCGGGAAGAGGCGCGGCCGCTTGCGGGCGCACAGCTTCGAGGCGGCCACCCACTTGTTGCCGCCGAGGGCGTTCTTCAGCTGCAGGTGAAGATGCTCGGCGGCGTCGAGGACGGCGTCGTCGGCGTCGGCGAGGTCGGTCTCGACCGGCACGGAGCGCAGCGCCTTGATGACGTCGTTGCGGTGCGGGCCGCCCTGCAGCAGCTGCCGCCCGGCCCGCGGCCCGACGCTGATGCCGAGCAGCGACGTGGCGTAGAGGTCGGCGGCGGTGATGGTGTCGTACTCCACCGGCCCGACGGCGAGGAAGCTGCGGCCGGCGTAGTTGGAGTCGCGATCGTAGAAGAGGCGGAGGTTCTCGACAGCGGCCGGATCCTTCAGTGCGCTCAGCGTGGCCGATGTGGCGCGGTCGAGCTGAGCCGGGGACGGCCGACGGGCGCGTGTCGGGGTCACGACGATCATCGTGGCAGGGAGGGCGGACACAACCAACCCCATGATCGTCAAGCGGACGCAGCGATCGCGGCCGCAAGCGCAGTGAAGCGCGTGCGGATCCCGTCGAGCCCACGCCCGCGACCACGGCGTCGGCACGCTCGAGGCGTTGCGCGCCGTCCGCGCAACCGCCAGAGTGACCGTCCATGCAGGCGCCTTCGAGCACCAGGAACGACGTCGCGGGCCAGCTGATGATCGCCGAGTACGAGCGGTCGTCGGAGTTCTGCAACCACGTCGACAACGTGCGCAACGTCGTGACCAGCTTCTTCCTCACCCTGGTCGGCGCGGCCGGCTTCTTCGTCGACCGTTACAGCTCGGCGGAGCTGAGGTCCGGGCCGCTGGGATCGGCCGCCGCGCGAGTCGTCGGCGTGCTCGCCCTCGTCTGGCTCCTCGGGCTGCTGTTCATCATGACGATCGCGCGCCTGCGCCGCGTGCAGCTGGAGCGGTACCGGCGATGAACCGGATCCTCGACACGCTGCTCAGCGGTCCGGAGCGTGAGGTGATCCCGTTCCGCGACGCCGACGTCCCCGGGCTGCGCGACGGCTCGCCCGTCCAGCGACGGCTCACCGGCTCCTACTTCTGGACGCTCGCGCTGATCGTCCCGTCCGCCGCAGTCGCGGGCGTCGCCGGGTTCACCGCGCTCGACGCGCTGTGGGAGGTGCCGGGGCCGCTCGACCTGGCCGGCGCCATCGCCGTCGGGCTCGGGTCGATCCTGGTGTCCGACGGCGTCTACTTCCGGCTCGCTCAGCCGCCGGTGCCGCCCGTGCCACCGGCCTGACGGGGCACGCCCACCGCCGACATCACCAGCAGGCCGCCCACCAGCACGAACGCCGACGCGGCGCCGAACACGCCGGTCGCGACGGCGATGCCGGCCGGCAGCACGACCTGCCCGAGCCGATTGCCCATGATCCGGATCGACAGCGCCGCGCCCCGCGACGCCGCCGGGACCGCCTGCACCACCAGCGACATCGTGAGCGGCTGGCCGATGCCGAGCAGGAAGCCGGCCACCGCGAGCAGCAGTGCGAGCAGCCAGATCGGCGCGGCCAGCGGCAGCAGGCCCAGCAGCACTCCGGTGCCGAGCGTGCTGGCCCAGAGCAACCGGGTCCGGCCCCAGCGCCGGAGCATCGGCGGGATCAGCAGCCGCGACAGCACCGACGCGGCCGCCCGCACGCTGAGCAGCAGGCCGACGACGCCCGGGCTGATGCCGCGCTCCTCGCCGATGACGGGCAGGTAGGCGATCAACAGGTCGACGGCGGTGAGCAGCGTCAGGCTGGCGACGATGCCGCCGCGCACGCCGGGCAGCCGCAGGATCCCGAGCGCCCCCGGCGCCGCGGCTGTCGCTTTCCCGTCCGGAGCCGTAGCCGCCGCCGTCCGCCCTGCCCCGTCGCCGAGCCGCCAGCACACGAGCAGCGCCACGCAGAGCAGCGCACCGCCGACGAGGAACGCCCGCCCCGTGGTCGTGCTCCGGTCGGCGTCGGCGGAGAGCAGCAGACCGGCCAGCGGCGGACCGATCATCTGCCCCACCGACGCCGCCGCGGTGAGCAGGCCGAAGTCGCGGTCGAGGCCGGCGTCCGGGGCGAGCCGCGCGATCACGGCCTGCGCGCCGACCAAGCCGGCCACCGCGCCGCTGCCCAGCACGACGGTCGCCAGCGCCAGCCCGGTCAGGTTCGACGCCAGGTACAGCAGGAGGCTGCCGACGACCAGCAGGACGGCGCCGCCCTGCACGACGATCGCCGGTCGCCGGCGGTCGGAGAGCCGGCCGAGCGGGATCGCGATGGCGGCCGGCACCAGCGCGAACGCGACGACGAGCAGGCCGACCTCGCGATCGCCGGCGCCGAGGTCCAGCGCGCGGTAGGTCAGCACCGGCCGGATGAGGAAGATCGCGAGCTGGGTGAGCAGGACGTACAGCAGCACCCGGCCCAGCCAGCCCGAGGCGGCCGGGCCGAGCCGCCGCCTCACCACGGGCGACGCTGCTGTGAATCCAATATCACAACGCTAGATTCTAGGGCCTGCCCGTGTCAGAAGTTGATCTTGGACGGAGTGGGGAATCGATCGGACGAACCGCCCGGCAATGTCCGAAGAACTCCACGATCAACCTCCAGGGTGATGTGCGTACGCCGTACGCGTACGGTGTACGCTGGCACCATGACCATCCTCGTCACCGGCGCCACCGGCAGCGTCGGCCGCCTCGTCCTCGACCACCTGATCGCTCTCGGCGCCACCGACGTGCGCGCCCTCGTCCGCGACCCCGCCAGGGCCGCTCTGCCCGGCGGCGTCGAGGTCGCCACCGGCTGGGTCGGCGAGCCGGACACCGTCGACGGCGCGTTCGGCGGCGTCGACCGCATGTACCTCACGTCCTACAGCGACACGGCGGCCGAGGTGCTCGCCCGGGCGAAGCGGGCCGGCGTCCGGCACGTCGTCAGCCTGTCCGGCGAGCGGGAGAGCTGGTGGGGCTCGATCGTCGACGACGTCGAGGCGTCCGGCCTCGAGTGGACGCACCTCTGGCCGGGCGAGTTCATGGAGAACGCCACCATCTGGGCCGACCAGATCCGTACCACCGGCCAGGTGCGCGACGGCTACGCGAAGTCGGCCAACGCCGCCATCGCGATGGACGACGTGGCCGCCGTCGCCGCCGTCGCGCTCACCCGCGACGGCCACGTCGGCCGCACCCACACGCTGACCGGCCCCGAGACGCTGACCCGCGCCGAGAAGGTGGAGCGCATCGGCTGGGCGCTCGGCCGCGACCTGCCCTATGTCGAGCTGAGCCGCGAGGACGCGATCGCCGAGCTCAGTGCGTCGATGGGCGAGTACGCCGAGTGGTACGTCGACGGCGAGAGCCAGCAGGTCGAGCATCCGCAGCAGCCCACCACCGGCGTCGCCGACGTGCTCGGGCGGCCGGCCACGTCGTTCGCCGACTGGGCGAAAGCGAACGCCGGCCTGTTCCGCTGAACCAGCCTCTCGCACGGACGGCCGTGCCGCACTAGAGTCTATTTGTGACGGTTGTCGTGGTCCTCCTCGTGGTGGCGGCGCTGGTGGTCGCGGCGCTGATCCTCGTGTCCGCGCGGCAGGCGGGCATCGGCGCCGAGCGGCCTTCGCGGTACGGCCGGCGTCGGCGGGTGCGCCAGGCGCCGCGGTTCCGGCTCGAGCGCCTCAGCCAGCATCGTTACGTCCTCCACAACGAGGGCGCCACCGCCGCTTATGACGTGCGGGTCGACACCAAGGACCTGACCGTCACCGAGGGCGAGACCCACATGCGCGAGTTCAGCGCCGGCCACGCCCAGGACTACCTGCTCATCCAGCCCATGCACGGCCACGTCTCGGAGCTCATCGTCCGCTGGCGCAACCGGCCCGGCGCCGATCCCGAGGTGGTCGCCGAGCTGCCGCTCGACACCGAGGTCGCGTCCGAGGGCCAGGAGGCCTGACGACCAGCACGGCCGATGCCGCCGAGTTCGCCCGGACTGCCTTGCCATGACCTACAGTCGTTCAATGGTGGGCCTGCCCGAACACATCAAGGCGTGCCTGTTCGACCTGGACGGCGTGCTCACGCCGACGGCCGACGTGCACCGCGCCGCCTGGAAGGCGATGTTCGACGCGTTCCTGGCCGGCCAGGCGGAGCGGACGGGTGCGCCCTTCGTGCCGTTCGACGCCGAGCGCGAGTACCACGTCTACGTCGACGGCAAGGCGCGCGCCGACGGTGTCCGCTCCTTCCTCGAGTCGCGCGGCATCACGCTCCCCGACGGCGCGCATGACGATCCCGTCACCGCCGACACCGTGAACGGCCTGGGCAACCGCAAGAACGCAGTGCTGCTGCAGCGGCTGCGCAGGTCCGGCGTGCGGCCCTATCCGGGCTCGGTCGCCTACCTGCACGCCGCCGCCGAGGCCGGACTGCGCCGGGCCGTGGTCTCGGCCAGCGCGAACTGCCGCGAGGTCCTGGTCGCCGCCGGCATCGAGGACCTGCTCGAGGCCCGGGTCGACGGCATCACGGCTCGGAGCGAAGGGCTGCGCGGCAAGCCGCACCCGGACACGTTCCTGGCCGCGGCCGAGCGGCTGGGGGTCGCCGCCCGCGAGGCCGCGGTGTTCGAGGACGCGCTCGCCGGCGTCGAAGCGGGCCGGGCCGGCGCGTTCGGCCACGTCGTCGGCGTCGACCGCGTCGGCCAGGCCGAGGCGCTGCGCGAGCACGGCGCCGACGTCGTCGTCGCCGACCTCGGCGACCTGCTGGCGGAGGCCGGCCGGTGATCCGCGAGAGCGCCTACCCGTGCGAACCGTGGCGCATCCGCGAGGCGGCCCTCGACCTCGACCTGCTGGCGCAGTCGGAGTCGGTGCTGGCGCTGTCCAACGGCCACATCGGCCTGCGCGCCAACCTCGACGAGGGCGAGCCGCACGGTCTGCCCGGCAGCTATCTCAACTCCTTCTACGAGCTGCGGCCGCTGCCGTACGCCGAGGCCGGCTACGGCTACCCGGAGCAGGGCCAGACGATCGTCAATGTCACCAACGGCAAGCTGATCCGGCTGCTGGTCGACGACGAGCCGTTCGACGTCCGCTACGGCGAGGTCCGGTCGCACGAGCGCGTGCTCGACCTGCGCGAGGGCACGCTGGACCGCAGGGTCGAATGGGTGTCCCCAGCGGGCCAGGCGGTGCGGGTGCGCTCGACCCGGCTGGTGTCGTTCACCCAGCGGGCGGTCGCCGCGATCTGCTACGAGGTGGAGCCGCTCGGCGACGAGACCCGGGTCGTCATCCAGTCCGGGCTGGTCGCCAACGAGGAGCTCCCGGTCACGAAGAAGGACCCGCGCGTCGCGGCCGTCCTCGAGGAGCCCCTCGAGCCCGAGCAGCACCTCGCCAACGGCGCGGGCGGGCTGCTCATCCACCGGACGAGGACCAGCGGGCTGCGCATGGCGGCCGCGATGACGCATGTCGTCGAGGGCCCCGAGCGGACGGTCGTCAGCACCGAGGCGTTCCCCGACTGGGCCCGCACCACCATCGCCTGCGTCCTGAAGCCGGGCGAGCGGCTGCGCGTGGTGAAGCTGCTGGCCTACGGCTTCTCCAGCAGGCGGTCGCTGCCCGCGCTGCGCGACCAGGTGGGCGCGGCGCTGGCCTCCGCGCGGCTCACCGGCTGGGACGACCTGTGCCGCGGCCAGCGCGAGTACCTCGACGCCTTCTGGGACGCCGCCGACGTCCGCGTCGACGGCGACCCCGAGGTCCAGCAGGCGGTCCGGTTCGGGCTCTTCCACGTCCTGCAGGCCGGCGCGCGCAACGAGATGCGGCCCATCCCGGCGAAGGGCCTGACCGGGCCCGGGTACGACGGCCACGTGTTCTGGGACACCGAGATGTTCGTGCTCCCGGTGCTGATCTACACCCAGCCGCAGGCGGCGGCGCAGGTGCTCCGGTGGCGCCACGCCACGCTCGACCTGGCCCGCGACCGCGCCCGCACGCTGGGCCTGAGGGGCGCCGCGTTCCCGTGGCGGACCATCCGCGGGCACGAGACGTCGGGCTACTGGCCGGCCGGCACCGCCGCCTTCCACATCGGCGCCGACATCGCCGACGCGACGCTGCGCTACATCCGGGCCACGCGCGACGAGGCCTTCGAGCGCGAGGTGGGCGTCGAGCTGCTGGTCGAGACGGCCCGGCTGTGGCGCTCGCTCGGCCACCACGACCGCCATGGCGCGTTCCACATCGACGGCGTGACGGGCCCGGACGAGTACTCTGCGGTGGCGCACGACAACATCTACACGAACCTCATGGCGCAGCGGAACCTCCTCGGCGCGGCCGAGGCCGTCGCCCGTCATCCCGACGTCGCCGCCGCCCTGGAGGTCGACGAGGAGGAGTCGGCCTCGTGGCGCGACGCCGCGACCACGATGAGCGTCCCGTACGACGACGAGCTCGGCGTGCACCAGCAGTCCGAAGGCTTCACCCGGTTCCAGGAGTGGGACTTCGACGCGACCGACCCGGAGCAGTATCCGCTGCTGCTGACCCACCCCTACTTCGACCTCTACCGCCGCCAGGTCTGCAAGCAGGCCGACCTTGTGCTGGCCATGCACTGGCGCGGCGACGCCTTCACGCCCGAGCAGAAGGCCCGCAACTTCCACTACTACGAGGCGCGCACGGTGCGCGACTCGTCGCTGTCGTCGTGCACCCAGTCGGTCATGGCCGCCGAGACCGGGCATCTGGAGCTCGCCCACGACTACCTGGGCGAGGCGGCGATGACGGACCTGCACGACAGCCACTCGAACACCAGCGACGGCGTCCACCTGGCCTCGCTCGCCGGGTCCTGGCTGAGCCTCGTCGCCGGGTTCGGCGGCATGCGCGACCACGACGGCGTCCTCTCGTTCGCGCCGCGGCTGCCGAGCCGCATCGCCCGGCTCGACTTCTCGCTGCTGTGGCACGGGCTGCGGCTCCGGGTGAGCGTGCGCCCGGACGAGGTCACCTACTACCTGCGCGAGGGCGACCACGACGACGGCTCCCAGCTCGAGCTGCTGCACCACGGCGCGCCGATCATCGTGCGCACCAGTGCGCCGGTCACCGTCGGCATTCCGCCGTCGCGGCAGCCCGACCCGGAGCCGCAACAGCCCGCGGGCCGGGCACCGGTCCGCCGCGGCGCGGCGAGCCCAGGGCTGACCTAGGGCCCGTCGCCCAGGTCACGGATAAACGGGATGAGCCGCGCGTCGCCGGCACCGTAGGCTTGATGACGTATGCCCACCTCCTCCCGTGCCGATTCCCTGGCCGACCTGCGCGCCCGGCTGCCCGAGCTGATGCTGCGCGACGAGCGGCGGCTCGCCCGTCGGCTCGACGGCGTACGCAAGATCCGCGCCGAGGACGCGCGGGCCACGGCGCTCACCGAGATCGCCGACGAGATCGCGGCGGCCGAGCGCCGGGTCGAGCGTCGCAAGGCCACCGTCCCCGCCGTCCGCTACCCGCGGGACCTGCCGATCAGCCAGCGCCGCGACGACATCGCCGCCGCCATCCGCGACCACCAGGTCGTCATCGTCGCCGGTGAGACAGGGTCCGGGAAGACGACGCAGCTGCCGAAGATCTGCCTCGAGCTGGGCCGGGGCGTCCGCGGCACCATCGGGCACACGCAGCCGCGCCGGCTCGCCGCGCGCACCGTCGCCGAGCGAGTGGCCGAGGAGCTGAAGACCGAGCTGGGCCGCGCCGTCGGCTACCAGGTCCGGTTCACCGCGAAGGCCGGCGACGACACCCTGGTCAAGCTGATGACCGACGGCATCCTGCTGGCCGAGATCGGGCAGGACCGGCTGCTGCGCCGCTACGACACGCTGATCATCGACGAGGCGCACGAGCGCAGCCTCAACATCGACTTCATCCTCGGCTACCTGAAGCAGCTGCTGCCGCAGCGGCCCGACCTCAAGGTGATCATCACCTCGGCGACCATCGACCCGGAGCGGTTCGCCCGGCACTTCGACCACGCCCCCATCATCGAGGTGTCGGGCCGGACGTACCCGGTCGAGGTCCGATACCGCCCGCTCGACCCCGACGACGACGGCGACGCGAACGCCACGGGCGAGCCGCGCGACCAGATCCAGGCCATCGTCGAGGCCTGCGACGAGTTGGCCCTCGAGGCGCCCGGCGACGTGCTGGTGTTCCTCTCCGGCGAGCGCGAGATCCGCGACACCGCCGACGCGCTGCGCAAGCGCTACGCGTCGGCGCCGCAGGGCACGCTCGAGGTGCTGCCGTTGTACGCGCGGCTCTCCGCCGCCGAGCAGCACCGGGTGTTCCAGCCGCACACCGGCCGGCGCATCGTGCTGGCCACGAACGTCGCCGAGACGTCGCTGACGGTGCCGGGCATCCGCTACGTCGTCGACCCCGGCACCGCGCGCATCTCGCGCTACAGCAACCGCACGAAGGTGCAGCGGCTGCCCATCGAGCCGGTGTCGCAGGCCTCGGCGCGGCAGCGCACCGGCCGGTGCGGCCGGCTCTCCGACGGCATCTGCATCCGGCTGTACTCCGAGGAGGACTTCGAGGCGCGGCCGGCGTTCACCGAGCCTGAGATCCTGCGCACCAACCTCGCCTCGGTCATCCTGCAGATGACGGCGCTCGGACTGGGCGACGTCGCGGCCTTCCCCTTCCTCGACCCGCCCGACCGGCGCAGCATCGCCGACGGCGTCAACCTGCTGGTCGAGCTGGGCGCCCTCGACCCGTCGGCCACGGAGCCGAAGGACCGCCTGACCACCACCGGACGGTCGTTGTCGCAGCTGCCCATCGACCCGCGACTGGCCCGGATGATCCTCGAGGCCGGCCGCAACGGCTGTGTGCGCGAAGTGCTGGTCATCGCGGCCGGGCTGACCATCCAGGATCCGCGCGAGCGCCCGGCGGAGAAGCGCGACGTCGCCGACGCGTTCCACGCCCGCTTCACCGACCCGACGTCGGACTTCCTGGCGTACCTCAACCTGTGGCGCTACATCAAAGAGAAGCAGGACGAGCTGTCGTCCAGCGCGTTCCGCCGGTTGTGCCGCACCGAGCACCTCAACTACCTGCGCATCCGCGAGTGGCAGGACCTCGAGTCGCAGCTGCGCCAGCTGGTCAAGCCGCTCGGGGTCATCGTGAATGATGCCCGCGCATCCGAGGACAACGTCCACAAGGCCCTGCTCTCCGGCCTCCTCTCGCACATCGGGGTCAAGGAGGAGTCGGCCAACGAGTACCAGGGCGCCCGCGGCGCGAAGTTCGCCGTCTTCCCCGGCTCGGGGCTGTTCAAGAAGCCGCCGCGCTGGGTGATGTCGGCCGAGCTGGTCGAGACGTCGCGGCTGTGGGCCCGGGTCAACGCCCGCATCGACCCCGCGTGGGCCGAGCCGCTGGCCGAGCACCTGGTGAAGCGGACCTACAGCGAGCCGCACTGGGAGCGCAAGGCCGGCGCCGTCGTCGGCTACGAGAAGGTCATGCTCTACGGCGTCGTCATCGTGCCCCGGCGCAAGGTGCAGTACTCCCGCGTCGACCCGGAGCTGAGCCGCGAGCTGTTCATCCGGCATGCGCTGGTCGAGGGCGACTGGACGACGCATCACCGGTTCTTCCACGAGAACCGCGAGCTGCTCGAAGACGTCGAGGAGCTGGAGCACCGCGCCCGCCGCCGCGACATCGTCGTCGACGACGAGACGCTGTTCGCGTTCTACGACCAGCGCATCCCCGCCGACGTCGTCTCGGGCCGGCACTTCGACAGCTGGTGGAAGAAGGCCCGGCACGAGCGCCCCGACCTGCTGACCTTCAGCACCGACCTGCTCACCACCGACGCCGCCGGCGCCGTCACGCAGGCCGACTACCCCGACAGCTGGCCCGACGGCGACCTCGACCTTCCGCTGACCTACCAGTTCGAGCCGGGATCCAGCGCCGACGGCGTCACGGTGCACGTCCCGATCGAGGTGCTGAACCAGGTCGAGCCCGACGGCTTCGACTGGCAGGTCCCAGGGCTGCGGCCGGAGCTGGTGACCGCGCTGATCAAGGCGCTGCCGAAGCAGCTGCGTCGCTCGTTCGTGCCGGCGCCCGACACCTCGCGCGAGGCGCTGGGGCAGCTGCCGCCGTCGCCGTCGGGACAGCCGTTCATCGATGCGCTCGCCCGCGTGCTGCACCGGCTGCGGGCGGTGCCGGTGCGGCCCGGCGACTTCGACCTGAGCAAGGTGCCCGACCACCTGCGCATGACGTTCCGCGTCCTCGACGAGAAGGGCAGGCTCGCCGCCGAGGGCAAGGACCTCGACGAGCTCAAGGTCATGCTGCGCACGGAGCTGCGCAAGACCATGGCGGCCGCCGCCAGCAGCATCGAGCGCACCGGCCTCACGGCGTGGCCGGGCGGCGAGGTGCCGCGCACCTTCGAGCAGCGCCGCTCCGGGCACGTCGTCACCGGCTACCCGGCCCTGGTCGACGAGGGCGCCAGCGTGGCGCTGCGGGTGCTGCCGACCGAATCCGACCAGGCCCGGGCCATGTGGACGGGCAACCGGCGGCTGCTGCTGCTCGCCGTCCCGTCGCCGACGGCGTTCGTGCAGCGCCATCTCGCGAACCGGTCGAAGCTGGTGCTCAGCCAGAACCCGGACGGGTCGGTCGCCGCCCTGCTCGACGACGTCGCGGCGGCCTCGGTCGACTGGCTGGTCGCCGAGGCCGGCGGACCGGCCTGGGACGAGGCGGGATTCGCGGCGCTGCGCGAGCGGGTCCGGACCGACCTCATCGAGACCGTGTTCGAGGTGGTCGCCGACGTCGAGAAGGTGCTCGAGGTGTCGCATCGGGTGACGTCGGCGCTGAAGAGCACGACCAGCCTGGCCCTGACGGCGTCGCTTGTCGACGCGCGCGACCATCATGCCCGCCTGATGGCGCCCGGCTTCGTCACCGCGACCGGCCGCAACCGGCTGCCCGACCTGCTGCGCTACCTGCGCGCCATCGAGCGGCGGCTCGAGAAGCTGCCGACCAGCCCGCAGCGCGACCACCAGAACATGGACACCGTCCGCCGTCTCACCGACGAGTACGAGGCCGCGCTGGCCGCGTTGCCACCCGGCCACGGCCC
>NZ_SMKL01000115.1 GCF_004348545.1 Jiangella ureilytica
GCGGGAGGGGGCCCGACCTCAGCACGCTCGACGTCTGGGACACCCACCTGGCGCAGGCCGGGGCCGAGCTGCTGGCCGCCCGCCTCGACCTCGTCGAGGCGCTGCGTCCGCTGGTCGCCAAGGCCTACGACGCGGTGGCCGGCGGATCGGGGACCTCCGGCGACCGCGAGGCACAGCTCACGTACAAGTCCTCGCTCGGTCCGGGGGCCGACCTGGTCCCGTCGCGCGAGACGCTGGCCGCCGCGCTGCTCGAGGCGCTGGCCGGGGTCCGCCGCGAGGAGGTCGACCGCGGCGTGTCACTGATCGGCCCGCATCGCGACGACCTCGTGCTCGCCCTCGGTCCCATGCCGGCCAAGGGGTACGCCAGCCACGGCGAGTCGTGGTCGTTCGCGCTGGCGCTGCGACTCGCCTCCTACGAGCTGTTGCGTTCCACCGGCAGCGACCCCGTGCTGGTCCTGGACGACGTCTTCGCCGAGCTCGACTCCGGCCGGCGCGACCGCCTGGCCGAGCTCACGGCCGGTGCGGAGCAGGTGCTGGTCACAGCCGCGGTCGCGGGCGACGTCCCCGTCGGGCTCAGCGGCGCCCGGGTCGATGTGCTCGGCGGCGAGGTCCGGCGGGTCTAGGGTGAGGTGTGGCGGAAGGGTGATCGCGGTCCATGAGTGACGACGACGATGTCACCGTTCCGGCGCCCGGTGTCGAGCTGCCGGCGCCGGCCACGGACCCTGTCGGCCCCCCGGACGGTTTCACGTGGAACCCGGACGGCGAGGAGCTCGCCCACGCGCTGCTCGCGCGGGCGAAGGTGGCCGGACGGCAGGGCCGCCGCGCACCGGCCCCCAAGAGCGGCCGCTCGGGCGGCACCACCTGGAAGTCCCGCTACCGCGCGCCCGGGGCCGGCTGGAGCGGCCCGGGCTCCGACGAGCGCGATCCCCAGGCCGTGGGGTCCGCCGTGGACAAGTTGATCGGCGAGCACGGCTGGGGCGAGGACCTCGCGGTGCACGGCGCGGTGGCCCGCTGGGACCAGCTCGTCGGCCCCGAGGTCGCGGCGCACGTCCAGCCGGAGCACTACGAGGACGGCGTGCTGAGCGTGCGGGCCGACTCCACGGCCTGGGCCACGCAGGTGCGGCTGTTCGCGCCCGAGCTGGTCCGACGGTTCAACGAAGAGATCGGCGACGGCTCTGTCACCAGGGTCGACGTGCGCGGACCGCAGGCGCCGAGCTGGCGGCGCGGTCCGCGGAGCGTGCCCGGCCGGGGCCCGCGCGACACCTACGGCTGACCGAATTCCGCCGATCCGCTCCGCGGCGCCAGATGGGCCTCAGCGTCGCCGCGGCTCCCGGTGTGGGTATGGGGACACATGCGCGGCGATCTACGCGGCTCCACAGGGCGTTCAGGGCCGTAGAACGCGCATTCTCGCGTCGGCACAAGGTAGAATGGCGGTGTCCATCCAGGCCGCGCGGTCTTCCTGGGCCCTCTCAGCGGCCTGCAGGTGGCACGGTGCGGCCTGATCCCTGGCAGGAGGTCCCCCGCTCGTGACGGACACCACGTCCTACGACGCCAGCGCCATCACCGTACTCGAAGGTCTCGAAGCGGTCCGCAAACGTCCCGGCATGTACATCGGCTCCACCGGCGAGCGAGGTCTGCACCACCTGGTCTACGAGGTCGTCGACAACTCCGTCGACGAGGCACTGGCAGGGGTCTGCGATCTCATCGAGATCACGCTGCTGCCCGGCGACGGCGTCCGCGTCATCGACAACGGCCGCGGCATCCCCGTCGACATGCACCCGGTCGAGAAGCGGCCCGCGGTCGAGGTCGTCATGACGGTCCTGCACGCCGGCGGCAAGTTCGGCGGCGGCGGCTACAAGGTCTCCGGTGGCCTGCACGGTGTCGGTGTGTCCGTCGTCAACGCGCTCTCGCGCAAGGTCGACCTCGAGATCCACCGCGACGGCTACCGGTGGACGCAGTCCTACTCGCTGGGCGTGCCCGACGCGCCGCTCGAGCGGCACGAGGAGTCCGACCGCACCGGCACCACCACGACGTTCTGGGCCAGCCCCGACATCTTCGAGACCACCGAGTACGACTTCGAGACGCTGTCGACCCGGTTCCGCGAGATGGCGTTCCTCAACAAGGGCCTGACCATCGTCCTGCGCGACGAGCGGCCCGAGGGCATCGACGCGGGCGCCGACGAAGACGTCGAGAGCGACCAGAGCTCCGAGCCGCGCGAGGTCCGCTACAAGTACGACCTCGGACTGGTCGACTACGTCAACCACCTCAACAACGCCAAGTCGCCGGTGCACCGCACCGTGGTCGACTTCGAGGCGGAGTCCGAGGACGGCGACGGCCAGGCCATGAGCCTCGAGGTCGCGATGCAGTGGAACGACCAGTTCACCGAGTCGGTGCACACGTTCGCCAACACCATCAACACCCACGAGGGCGGTGCGCACGAAGAGGGATTCCGGGCGGCGCTGACCACTCTGGTCAACCGGTTCGCCCGCGAGTGGGGCGTGCTGAAGGAGAAGGACCCGAACCTCTCCGGCGAAGACGTCCGCGAAGGACTCACGGCCATCGTCAGCATCAAGCTGGCCGAGCCGCAGTTCGAGGGGCAGACGAAGACCAAGCTCGGCAACACCGAGGCGAAGAGCTTCGTCCAGAAGGTCGTCAACAACGAGCTCGGTGCCTGGTTCGAGCAGAACCCCACCGAGGGCAAGCTGATCGCCCGCAAGGCACAGAGCGCCGCCATCGCCCGGGTGGCCGCCCGCAAGGCGCGCGACGCGGCCCGCAGCCGCAAGGGGCTCATGGGCGGTGCCGGGCTTCCCGGCAAGCTGGCCGACTGCCAGTCGACCGACCCGGAGGAGTGCGAGCTCTTCATCGTCGAGGGCGACTCCGCCGGCGGTCCGGCCAAGCAGGGCCGCGACTCCCGGGTGCAGGCGATCCTGCCGATCCGCGGCAAGATCCTCAACGTGGAGAAGGCCCGCATCGACCGCATCCTGCAGAACCAGGAGGTCCAGGCCATCGTCAACGCCCTGGGCACCGGGGTCCAGGAGGAGCTCGACCTCAACCGGCTGCGGTACCACAAGGTGGTCCTGATGGCCGACGCCGACGTCGACGGCCAGCACATCCGCACGCTGCTGCTCACGCTGCTGTTCCGGTTCATGCGCCCGGTCATCGAGCAGGGCCACGTCTTCCTGGCCTGCCCGCCGCTCTACAAGATCAAGTGGGCCGGCCGCGACGCCGTGCCCGAGTACGCGTACTCCGACCGCGAGCGGAACGCGCTGCTCCAGGCCGGTCAGGAGACCGGCAAGCGGCTGCCCAAGGAGAACGGCATCCAGCGCTACAAGGGTCTCGGCGAGATGAACGACGACGAGCTGTGGGAGACCACCATGGACCCCGCCCAGCGGCTGCTGCTGCAGGCGACCCTCGACGACGCCGCGCACGCCGACGAGGTGTTCTCCACCCTCATGGGCGAGGACGTCGAGAGCCGGCGCAAGTTCATCCAGCGCAACGCCCGCGACGTGCGCTTCCTGGACATCTGAGCCCGGCGCGAGACGAACCGACCGAGCAGGACATGAAACACAACGGGGCCGCAGACAACCGTCAGGCTGTCTCGCGCGTCATACCTGATGTGCGGCCGGCAGGCCGCACCTGGAGGAACCACTCGTGACGAACGACATCACCACGGCAGGCGACGCGCCCGGGCCCGGTGGACGCATCGAACCGGTCGACCTGCAGGTCGAGATGCAGCGCAGCTATCTCGACTACGCCATGGCGGTCATCGTCGGCCGGGCGCTGCCCGACGTCCGCGACGGCCTGAAGCCGGTGCACCGCCGCGTGCTCTACGCGATGTACGACGGCGGCTTCCGCCCCGACCGCGGGTTCTACAAGTGCTCGCGCGTGGTCGGCGAGGTGATGAGCAACTACCACCCGCACGGTGACACCGCCATCTACGACACCCTGGTCCGTCTCGGCCAGTGGTGGTCCATGCGGTATCCGCTGGTCAAGGGCCAGGGCAACTTCGGTTCCCGGGGCGATGACAAGCAAGCGGCGATGCGATACACCGAATGCCGCATGGAGCCGCTCGCCATGGAGATGGTGCGCGACATCGAAGAAGAGACCGTCGACTTCTCCCCCAACTACGACGGTCGCAGCGACGAGCCCGACGTCCTGCCGGCGCGGTTCCCCAATCTGCTGGTCAACGGCTCCGGCGGCATCGCGGTCGGCATGGCCACCAACATCCCGCCGCACAACCTGCGCGAGGTGGCTGCCGGCGTCGACTGGTATCTCGACAACCCCGACGCCGACAGCGAGCAGCTCCTCGACGCCTTGCTCGCGCGGATCAAGGGCCCCGACTTCCCCACCAGCGCGCTCATCGTCGGCACCACGGGCATCGAGCAGGCCTACCGCACCGGCCGCGGCTCGGTCACCATGCGCGCCGTCGTCGACGTCGAGGAGGACAGCCGCGGCCGGGCCATCCTGGCCATCACCGAGCTGCCGTACCAGGTCAACCCCGATGCCCTGCTGCGCAAGATCGCCGAGCTCGCCGACACCGGCAAGGTGCCCGGCATCGCCGACCTCAAGGACAACTCGTCGTCGCGCACCGGCATGCGCATCGAGGTCGTGCTCAAGCGCGACGCCGTCGCGTCGGTGGTCCGCAACAACCTCTACAAGCACACCCAGCTGCAGGACACCTTCGGCTGCAACATGGTCGCCCTGGTTGACGGCGTGCCGCGCACCCTGCCGCTCGACGGGTTCGTCCGGCACTGGGTCACGCACCAGATCGAGGTCATCCGCCGTCGCACCGAGTTCCGGCTGCGCAAGAAGCGCGAGCGCCTGCACATCGTCCTGGGCCTGCTCAAGGCCATCGACGCCATCGACGAGGTCATCGCGCTGATCCGCCGGTCCTCCGACGCCGACGAGGCGCAGACCGGCCTGATGCAGCTGCTCGACATCGACGAACTGCAGGCCCGGGCCATCCTCGACATGCAGCTGCGCCGGCTGACGGCGCTGTCGCGCGACGAGCTGCAGAACGAGCACGACACCCTCGTCGCCGACATCGTCGAGCTCCAGGCCATCCTCGAGTCCGACGAGCGCAAGCGGACCATCATCCGCGAAGAGCTGGCCGAGATCGTCGAGAAGTACGGCGACGATCGTCGCAGCCGCATCATCCCCGCCGAGGGCGACATGACCGCCGAAGACCTCATCCCCGAGGAGCCGGTGGTCGTCACCATCACCCGCGGCGGCTACGCCAAGCGCACCAAGGCCGACCTCTACCGCTCGCAGCGGCGTGGCGGCAAGGGCGTGCGGGGCGCGCAGCTGCGCGAGGACGACGTCGTCGACCAGTTCTTCGTCACCACCACGCACCACTGGATCCTGTTCTTCACCAACCGCGGCCGGGTCTACCGCGCCAAGGCGTACGAGCTGCCCGAGCTGGCGCGCGACGCCAAGGGCCAGCACGTCGCCAACCTGCTGGCCTTCCAGCCCGACGAGAAGATCGCCCGGGTGCTCACGCTCAAGGACTACGAGCAGTCGCCGTACCTCGTGCTCGCCACGAAGCACGGCATGGTCAAGAAGACCAGGCTCACCGAGTACGACTCCAACCGCTCCGGTGGCGTCATCGCGGTGTTGTTCCGCGACGAGGACGACGAGCTGATCGGGGCCGAGCTGGTCAGCGCTGACGACGACATCCTGCTGGTGTCGCGCAAGGCGCAGGCCATCAGGTTCACCGCCACCGACGAGCAACTGCGGCCCATGGGCCGGTCCACCGGGGGCGTCTTCGGCATGAAGTTCCGCGACGGCGACGAACTGCTCTCGATGTCCGTTGTGCGCGATGGAACCGACTCGTACGTCTTTACCGTCACAGATGGTGGATTCGCCAAACGAACCGTTGTCGAGGAATATCGTGTTCAGGGACGCGGGGGTTTGGGTATCAAGGCCATGAAGATCAACGAAGACCGAGGCTCACTCGTGGGTGCTCTGGTCGTCGGCGACGGCGACGAAGTACTCGCCATCCGGGCATCCGGAGGGGTGACGCGCAGCCCTGTGGCGGACGTTCCCGCCAAGGGTCGTGACACCATGGGGGTCAAGTACGTTGCGCTCGGTGGTGACGATGTCGTCGTCGCCATCGCGCACAGTGCCGAGGCAGACTCGGTGGAGGAGTCCATCGAGGACGTGGTGGACTCCGAGATCGACGCGGAAGGTGATGGCTCGTGACGAGCAGCGGCGCGACCGGGCGTCCGGGGACCGACCAGGACGCGCGCAACAAGAGCGCGCCTCCGGCCGACCGAGGGCAGGACCAGCAGTCCAACGGCGCACAGCCCGGGGCTCCCAGCGGTAACGGATCGCCCAATGGGCCGCGCAACGCCCCCGATCCGGCGGTCGACAACCGCCGCCAGCAGGCCGAGTCCGGCCAGCGCGGTGCGGCGGCCGCGCGCGTCGCCACCCGCAACCGCACGCGCGAGGACACCACGCCGCGCTCGGCGCAGGACTCCACGCAGAACCCGTGGTCGCGTCCCGGCGACCAGCCCGGCAACGGCGCACCGGCACAGAACGGCGGCGGGCAGCGTCCGGCGCAGCCCGGGTCGTCCTCGCCCAACGGGTCGCCGGCCGGGGCCGCGCACTCCGCTGCCGCCCCTGCCGCCGCCGCCCCCGCCGTCCAGCCCGCGCAGCAGCCCCAGGGGCCGGTGCCGCCGCCGTCGCTGGTCGCCCAGCAGGGTGGAGCGCCGCCCACGGTGTTCCCGGCGCCGCCGGGTCCGGTTCCCGCCGCGCCCGTGCCGCCATCGACCACCGCCGCCGACACCCAGGCCAGCCTCGAGGCGGTCCCGGCCGCACCCCGCCCGTCCATCCCGCCCAGGCAGACCCCCACGCCGTCGCGCTCCAGCAGCTCGCGCCGTCCCGGCCGGGTTCGCAAGGCCCGGCTGCGGCTGCTGCGGGTCGACCCGTGGTCGGTCATGAAGACGGCGTTCCTGCTGTCGGTGGCGCTGGGCATCACGCTCTTCGTAGCGGTCGCGGTGCTCTGGTCGGTGCTCGACGCCGCCGGGGTGTTCAGCTCGATCGACGACGTCATCACCGACATGACGGCGTCCGACGCCAACTCCGGCATCGACATCAACCAGTACATCGAGCTGTCCCGCGTGCTCGGCTTCACCACCCTCATCGCGGTGGTCGACGTCGTGCTGCTCACGGCGCTCGCGACGCTGGGCGCGTTCCTGTACAACCTGTCCGCGAGCCTGCTCGGCGGCCTCGAGCTCACCCTCGCCGAGGACGACTGAGCCGGCTCCGGCGAGCGGCGGTCAGCCGGTTTGGGTCGGCCGCCGCGGGTGAGGTACGCTGCTGCGGCGCACTGGTTGTGCGACATCCCGGGCCTATAGCTCAGACGGTTAGAGCGCTTCCCTGATAAGGAAGAGGTCACAGGTTCAAGTCCTGTTAGGCCCACCCAGCTCAGAGGCCCTATCGATGCGATCGGTAGGGCCACTTTCATGCCCGCACAGCAGCGGACCGGGGAGTGATCACGGCGTCGCCAGGTGCGGCGGGCTTCGCGGCTGGATGGGTCGGGCGCCCCTCATGCCGCCTGCGAGTATGGATTGTCATGCTGTGAGCCGGGTACAGCTCCGATCATGGTGGTTCTTGTGGTCGTCTTGCTGGCCGTCTGGTTGGTGTTGTCGATCGTGGGATTTGCGATCGAGGGCATCTTCTGGCTGGGCATCATCGGGGTCGTGTTGTTCGTGGCTACTGCGATCGTCGGCTGGCTCAGGCGGTCGGCTCATCGAAGGGTGTGATGCGGTCGGCACGGCTGCCTGAGACGGTGGGTCGGGTGCCGCTCCCTCATGACGTGCGTTTCCGGTCCGGTGTGGGGAGCACCGGCCGGGCCGTCGACGCGGTCGGCAGGGCTTCGTGCTGTCTCGGGCCCTGGGCTAGGCTCGATGCCCGTGAGGACGGTGTCGCGGCTGCTGATCCTGACCGCCGTCCTGGCTGTGGCGCTCGCGTGCGGTACGTCCCAGTCCGGCTCCGGTGATGACGAGTACGGTCCGGCGGACGTCCAGTTCGCGCGGCAGATGATCCCGCACCACGCCCAGGCCGTCGAGATGGCGGATCTGCTGCCGGCCGACGGCGTCAGCCCTGAGCTCGTCGAGCTCGCGGCCGCCATCGCGGGGGCCCAGCAGCCGGAGATCGACCAGATGACCGCCATGCTGGAGCGGTGGGGCTTCGTCCCGCCGCCGCTGAAGGGCGGTCACGCCCACGAGATGGCCGGCATGCTGAGCGACGAGGATCTCGCCGCCCTGGGCGCCGCGACCGGCGCGGAGTTCGAGCGCATGTGGCTGACGATGATGATCGAGCACCACCAGGGCGCCGTCGACATGGCGGAGGACCAGCTCGCCGAGGGCTCCGACGCCGAGGCGCGCGAGCTGGCCGAACAGATCGTCGACGTGCAAGACGCCGAGATCGCGCGGATGGAAGGGATGCTCCGGTGATTCGGACGTCACTGTGATGTGACGCCGATCTCTGCGTTAACCTCACACGAGATGTCGAACCACCGTCTGGAGGCGGACCATCGTGTTCAACAAGAAGATCCTGTTCGGAGCGGGGCTGGCCTTGGTGGGCTACCTCGGCTACCGCCGTTACCAGTCCGGACGGGCCGAGCAGGACCTGTGGGCCGAGGCCACGGATCCGATCCCGCCCGCCGACCCGCGCTGATCTGATCGATCTCGACGGCCACGTGTGGCCTTCGCCGCTGTGCGAGGGCTCGCGTGGCCCTCTGCTTGTTCGGTTCCGGATTTCGGGTTGAAGTTGACGTAGCGTCAACGAATATCGTCGTGGACGGATCGGAGAGTCCGATCCGGTGAACGACACGGAACCCACCATGAGCTGGTCGATCAATGAGGTGGCGCGGGCGTCGGGCGTGACGTCGCGGACGCTGCGGCACTACCACGCGATCGGCCTGCTCGAGCCGGCGTGGACGGCCGACGGCGGCCGGCGCCACTACGAGCAGGAGCAGTTGCTGCGGTTGCAGCGGATCCTTCTGCTGCGCGAGCTCGGGCTCGGCCTCGACGCCATCGGCGAGGTCCTCGCGGCCCAGGACGGCGCCGCCGCGGTCGACATACTGCGGCGGCATCGCTCCTGGCTGCTGGCCGAGCGCGACCGGCTCGACCGGCTGGTGGCGACCGTGGAGGACACCATGACCACCCTGGAGAAGGGAGGGACCATGACGGCGAACTCGATGTTCGCGGGGTTCGAGCAGAACCCGTACGAGGACGAGGCGCGCGCCCGCTGGGGCGATCACGCCATCGACGACGCGACCGCGCGGATGCGCGGCTGGTCGAAGGAGCAGGCCGACCAGGCCCGGTCGGGCTTCGGTGCGGCGATGACCGCACTGGCCGCCCTGCGCGCCGACGGCGTACCCGTCGGCGACGCGCGGGTGCAGGAGGTCATCGACGAGCACTACCAGTGGATCTGCCTGTTCTGGACGCCGAACCGCGAGGCCTACCAGGGCCTCGCCGATCTCTACGTCGACGACGACCGCTTCCGGCGGAACATCGGCCAGGGCGACGACGCGCTGGTCGAGTACCTCCGTGACGCCATGAAGGCGTACGCGGTCGAGCGGCTCGCGTAGCCGGGGGCCGGGAGAGCTGCAGATCTCCCGGCCCTCCGGCCGGCGCGGGTGAAGAATTCGCTGTCCAGCACGGTCACGCGCTATGGTTGTCGGCGCGGTTCGGCCCCTCGCTCAGCGCGGCGTCGCTCCGCACCAGGGGACGTAGCTCAATTGGCAGAGCACCGCCTTTGCAAGGCGGGGGTTAGGGGTTCGATTCCCCTCGTCTCCACCAGACCCCCACCTCGGGTGCCTGGCCGCACTGTCCGGGGCTCAGTCACTCTGGCCGACGTCGTGGCGGTTCCGGCGTCGCCGTGGCCGCGGTGCTCGTGCGGCTTACAGGATGCGACGGATGGTCACGCCCGCACGACAGCGGATTCGCATCATGAAGCGTTCGTGAAAGTGCCACGTGGTTGGCTCGGTCCACGCAGGATTCCGGATCGAGTCACAGGAGGAAATCGTGGGACTGGCAGTGCTGGACATGTCGATGTCACTGGACGGGTTCGTGTCGGGCCCGAACGACGACGACCCGGACAACCCGGGCGGCGACGGCTTCACGCTGCACGACTGGGCCTTCACCCCCGAGGGCGCGATCCGCGAGTCCGGGCCGGCCGGTGAGCTGATGGGCCAGATCTTCGCGGCCGGTGCGGTGGTATCGGGCCGGCGCACCGCCGAGCACGCCGACCACTGGGGCGGCGTCCACCACGGCGACGACGTCCGGGCGTTCGTGCTCAGCCATCGCCCGGCTCCCCCGTCCGTCGCCGACTACCCGCTGATCACCTACGTGTCCGACGGCATCGAGAGCGCGATGGCGCAGGCGAAGGCCGCCGCCGGCGACCGGAACGTGCACGTGATCGGCGCCTACACCGCGCAGCGGGCGCTCGAGGCGGGGCTGCTGGACGAGATCCAGCTCCACATCGTGCCGGTCCTGTTCGGCGGCGGCCGGCGGCTGATCGACGTGCTGCCGTCGCGGGTGCAGCTGGAGGTGATCCGGGTGATCGACACCCCGGAGGCCACCCACGTGCGCTACCGCGTCCGCCGCTGAGGCCAGGCCCCTACGCGCGCCGAGGCTCTTTCGGCCGGATGGTGGAACCCGCGATGCGCAGGTCGTACTGGTCGACGACGAAGGTGATGTGGGTGTGGGCGTCGGCATGGTCGTGTGCTGCTCCGTCGGCCATGCCGTAGCGGATGAACTGCCGCCCCTCCCAGGGGCAGTCAGCGCATTTCGCCCGGTAGCGGAGCTTGCCGTGCGGCGCCATCATGGTTCGAGGTTAGCTATCGGCAATGCATCCGACGTCCGTAAGGACTACTGCTCTCTCGTGAGGACGTGCCCGCCCGCGCCGTGCCCGATCCTGTCCTCCAGAGCCCCACCGGCCGGCCCGCACCCGAGGTGGTCGACGTCCGGGAGACCGCGCTGCTCGGTGGCACCGGCGCGGCGACCGCCGGTCTCACGAGGCTGACCCCTGCGGCTGGGCGACGGGGACGAGGTCGCGGTCGTGCGAAAGGACTTCCGGCCGCTGACCTCCGGCCGGCACCGGCACGGGGCCGACGACCCGCGGCACTGGGCGTACTGGCGACGCGAGTAGCTCGCGTACGCGTCAGGGCTGTTGCCGGCCGGACCGGCCTGCGGGCACCTCACTGCCACGGCGTGCTCGACGGCGCGGTGTACCTGGAGGACCTGACGGGCGACGAGGCCGACGTACGGACGGCGGGGCACCTCGGCGCGTGGCAGGGAGCGGGCGAGCTGCCCGACGTGCTCTGGCTGGGCGGTCACCAGTGGGCGCGGCGCCGGTCGGCTCGGACCTCGCGCACCTGGCGCTGGGCACCCGAGCCGACCTGTTCGACGACTACCTGGCCGGTCTGGACGGCCGATTCGAGCGGAACCAGGTCGAGCTGGGCTACCTGGTGACGCTGGTGCTGGTCGGCTCGAGCCGGGTGCACACTGGATGCTCTGCGCCGGCCCCGACGTCGCCGACGGCTACGTCGACTTCGTGTGGGCCCACCGACCGTGACGGTGACCTGAGGTCGACACCGCGGCTGGAGAGGCGTCCGGGGCCAGGTTGAAGTTGTGCCGGAAGACGTTGTCGGGGTCGTAGCGGTGCTTGAGCTCCTGGAGCCGCGCGAGGGTGGCGGGCGGGAAGGCGTCCGCGAGCCGATCGGGACTCTGGTCGGTCTCGAAGCTGAGGTAGAGGCCGTCGAAGAAGGGGTAGAGGGTGGCCCAGACCTCGGCCATGCGTGACGGGCTGGCGCCCATGGCCGTCACCTGGAAGTTGGCCGACCGGTAGGCGTAGGCCGTCGCGTCGGGAGGGACGTCGGAGACGGCGCCGCCCACGGAGCGGATCTGGAAGAAGTGGATCGCGCCGCTCGCCAGGGCCGCGGCGGCCGCCGCCGCGAACTCGGGCGTGATGTGCTCGAGCAGGCCGCTGTGAGCCAGCGGTTCACCGGTCGCCACGTGCGGCGTGCCGCCGGCGTTCTGCATGATCGAGGCGTACGACGTGATCGTCACCTCCTGGTCGTAGAGGGGCGCGATCGACGCGACCTCCGGGTCCGACGACTCCACGACGGAGCGGGACTGGGCGACGGCGGGCTGGCCGTTCCGGGGCGGACCCAGCACGAGGAAGCTGGAGAGGTCGCGAGGGGCGGACTCCACCGCGGCGCCCCAGCGGAGCAGGTAGTCGGCGGGGTCCTCGGCGACCTGGGTGAGGAAGCCCCAGCCCACGTCGCCCACCTCGTCGACCACGAAGTCGAAGGAGGTGACGATGCCGAAGTTCCCACCCGCCCCC
>NZ_SMKL01000116.1 GCF_004348545.1 Jiangella ureilytica
AGGCGGCCGCGTCGTCGTTGTACGTGGCGTCGTCCAGCACCTGGGTCAGGTCGTCCTTGAACCCGGCCTGCTCCACCGCACCGGGCCCGTACTGCCGGACCGTCACCGTGTAGGTGATCGTGTCACCTTCCTCGACCTCCGACCCTGACACCGGGTCCGACGTCTTCATCACCTCGTAGTCACCCTTGATGTGGGTGGTCGTGCAGTCCGGGTTCTCGTCCGGCGCCGGCACACACGGCCCCGGCGTGCATTCCGGATCGTCCTCCGGGCACACCGACGTGACGACGTTGGTCAG
Organism: Jiangella ureilytica; assembly: GCF_004348545.1. GTDB lineage: Bacteria > Actinomycetota > Actinomycetes > Jiangellales > Jiangellaceae > Jiangella > Jiangella ureilytica. The sequence continues at coordinate 296 of NZ_SMKL01000116.1, forward strand.
CTGGTCGTCGCCCTCACCGACCGCGGTCGCGGTGACCGAATAGGTCAGGTCCACAACCTCCCCGACAACGAGCGGACCGGTCCAGCTCAGTGTCGGCTCGGCGTAGGACACCGTCCCTGAGGTGGCGGAGGCGTCGTCGTTCCAGGTGGCGTCGTCCAACACGGCCGTCAGGTCGTCGTCGATCACCGCCTTCTGCACCGCGCCCTCACCGTACTGGGTGATCTGCACGTGATAAGTGATCACGTCGCCGAGACCCACCGTCGAACCCGGTGCCGGGTCGGAGGTCTTGGACACCTTGTAGTAGCCGACCAGCAGCGGCGGCGGCTCGCACGGGTTCACCTCGCCCTCGGGCACCTCATCGGGGCAGACCGGCGACCACACCGAGTTGTCCACGATGGTGTCCGCGCCGTCGGCCTCCAGACCGGCGACGTCCTTCACCGTCACCGTGTAGGTGATGGTCGCAACCTCGCCGACCGGGACCACGCCCTCCCACGAGAGCACACCGTCGGCATAGGTGACGGTGCCGATGTCAGCGGTCGCGTCCTCGTTGTAGACCGCGTCGTCGAGCACGCCCTCCAGCGTGTCGGTCCAGGCGCCCGCGGCGGCCACCGGACCCTCCTGGGTGACGGTGATCGTGTACGTGATCGTGTCACCCGGCTTCACCGTCGACCCCGGAGCCGGGTCCGACGTCTTCGCCACCGTGTAGTCCGACACGTACAGCGGCGCCGAGGTGCGCATCACCAGCTCGGTGTGCCCGGCGATGGCCTGGGCGCGGTTGACATAGACGTCCTGCGGCTCCGCACCCTCGGTCTCGATGACCACCTGGAACGCGAACGTCGCACCAGGTGCCAGCTCGCCGCCGATGACCCGGATCGCCGTAGGGTTCTCCGGCCGCGTCGTGCTCCACAACGGCGACGGAGCGTTCGGCGCGCCGTTGGCCGGATCCTCCGGATCGTCGGACAGCGTCGACGGGTCGGCGTCGGTGTAGTACACCGTGCCGCCGTTGGGCAGCACCACGTCGGACAGCGTGTACGTCCCGCTGTAGTCCGTCCCGCGCTGGTCACCGATGTACGGCAGGATGTCGATCGTGTCGGTGAAGGCCTGCGGCTGCGGGTCGTGCGACTCGATGGTCACCGTCCACGAACCGGTCCCGACACCCTCGTCGTTGACGAACGGGACATACTCCGGATCGGCCGTCTTCAAGATGATCGTGTACCCGTTGGCGCTGGTCGTCACCGTCTCTTCGACCGGACCGTACGTCTCACCGCCGAAGCTGGACGACGCCGTGTTCGTCAGCTGCGTCCCCGGCTCGATGTCCTCGTCGGCCATCGCCTGGTACGTCAGCTCGTTCTCGACGTTCGTCGGCACGTCGTCCAGGGTCCAGGTCAGGACCTCCTGGCCTGATCCGTTCACGGTGACCACCGGCTCCGGGTCCGCCGATTCCGACACGTACGTCATCCCGAGCGGCAGCGTGTCCACGATCCGGTAGCCGTCCACCGTCTCGGGGATGATCCCGGAGCCGTTGGCCGAGTAGGTCAGCGTGAAGTCGGCGGCCTGACCGGCGCGCACTGTTGTCTGCGCGGCTTCTTTCTCGATGTACGGCGTCGCGGTGACGATTCGCAGGATGTCACGGCGTCCGTTGGTCGCCGGGTAGCGATCATCCGGCGTCGGCGTGACCACGTACGAGTCCCAGGGCTCACCGTCACCGAGCCACTCTCCGTTACGCAGCACCGAGCCGAACATCCACACGTCCTGCCCCACCGGCACGTCATCGTTGATCGTCACCCAGGCCAAGAGCTGAAGGAGGTCACGGTCTTCTTGTGCATAGAGCGAGAACGGGTAGACGATCCGAATCGCCGTGACCGTGGACAGGTCAGCCGGTGCCGTCGTGGACCAGGCGGCAGGATTGCCGCCACAGTCGAAGTTGTTCGGGTTGCCCACTGGCCCCGTGTAGTACTGGATTGGGGGCGGGTTGTCGAGGGGGCCTCTTGGCTCGACGTCGGCACCAGCCTGGTCGACACCGATCACCTGAGCACTGAAACTGGGACGGTTAGGGTCGGAAAGGTCACCGGCGTACGTCACGAACTGTGTATCGAAGACGGCACAGTTGCCGACCAGGGCATCGGGAGCCAGGTCGAGGTCGCGGCGACCGACATTGACCTGCTGCACCACCGTCGTGCCGGCCGAGACCCGATAGGTGTCGTCCCACGCCCGTCCACCCGATCCCGTCCAGGCCCGATACCATGCCGCGGAGAAATTGCCGGGCAACGTATACGACTTGTTCGTCACGTTGTTGCCAGGACGATCCTGGTACTGCAGACCGGTCGTCGACGTGTAGGTCGGCTCGTTGGAATCGAGGCGCAGCGAGCCGGACTGGTTCGTGAGCACCCGGAACCACAGCGAGCCCGTGGCGATGTAATCCCAGTTCGGCGGCAGCGGGTTGCCCAGTTCGGTCCCCACCCCACTCGAGTCGTGGGAGGGCACGTTGGTCAGGTCGTAGTTGATGCCCTCCAGCGTGAGGTCGAAGACCCCCGGCTGTCCGGCAACCGGAGTCAAAGTGCAGCTGTCGACGAACGACGTGATCTTCTCAGCAGGTTGGTTCGGGATGGGTTCGGACCACGGGTGCCCATCGGCACGTCCGGCGTCGAAGGGGGTGCAGCCGGCGACACCATGGTTCTCGGGGAAGGCACCGACTTCCGGGTGGACGCCCACACGAATGTTGTTGGTCGTAGTGGTGCCATCACGCGTGGTCGCGGCCATACTGAGCCGGTAGGTGACTCGCTGCGGGCCGGGATCCGAGCCCTTGCCGAGACGCAGCGACCACGGGATGTCGACATCGACGTACCGCGGGTCGTCCACGTCGTCCCACCGGGCGACCTCCGTGGTCCCGCCGTAGTGGATGTCCATCGCGAACGTGTTCCGGATGAGGACAGGCGGCAGCTCCACAGTCTCACCATGGGGGCCGGTGCCGTCGAGCACGACTTCCTCACCCGTCAAGCCGGTCGCCACCACCGGCGTCTGCACCACGAGCGCCGTGCCCATGGCGACCGGGCCGAAGTTGCACGTCAGCGACATGCCGTCCTCGGAGATGCTGGACGGCGGATCGACACCCTCCGTCACACACAGATCCGGGATCTCGTCGAAGATCGCCTTCTCCACCGAGAACGTCGCGGTGACGTTCTCCACCGGCTCGTTGCTCGGCGGCTCGTCCGCGTCGTTGACGTTCACGCGCCACTCGGCGACGACAGGGTTCCCTCGGGCGATCGTCGGCGGCGGGTTCACCCAGGTGCCCCTGATCTCATACTCCGGTGTCGCCGCCTGCGCCGGCAGCGCGCCGCCGAGGAGGACGAAGAGGCTCGACATCAGCGCCAGCACCACACCCACGGAGAGGTAACGACGCCATCGTCTCGTCGAATCCGTACTCGGCACGTGCAACTTTGGCCCGCGATTCATCCGGCTTCACTCCCTCTACTCGCTGCATTATCCCGGTGTCATGTGAGTCAACACACGGGAAGCGCAATACGTCGTGATCAAAAATGGCGCAATGCAATGTGAATGAGGGCCAGAAGATATTAATGTGACGCACGTCACACGGATGGACGTGTATATATCCGGACAACTAGCTCGACTTGAGGTTGCACGAGACGCCACATGGCACTATGCGCGAACCACGACGCACCCGCCCGATGTGTCCTGATCGGCGGAAAGCCACATGGGCGCCACTCCACATAGGCGATTTCGCGTACGTGGATCGGGCTCGCTACATTGTGGTGCGCTTCTTATGGAATGCCGGCGACGAGGGCATTTTCTTGACGGATCAACAACGGCGCTACGATCGCCGGATTCGCCACGTCCGGCCGACGATCAGCTCGCTCGACATTGGACTTCAGAGGGATCTCGGCCGTTGCGTCTCCCGGTTCCGGAACGCAGTCGTCGACGGAGTCGTCTCCATCACGCTGGAGTACGCCCTCGGCGAAGGCGTCGACGCGCAGGTGTGTTCGTCGGCAGCACGGGCCGGCGTGAAGGCGATCGCCGAGACCTTTGCCACCCAGCCGGAACCGGCTGGCTCGTCGTGGACCTCACCATCGACGCCGAGCGCCCAGCCCGCTCCTCGATGCCCTCGGGGGGATCAGCACCTGATCATCGTCCGGACCTGAGGCGACCCTCGGGGAGCGATGACAGGATGGACACGTCGAGTGAGGCGACTCCGGGCGTGAATCCGCGGAGCCCGCGAGCAAGATCATCCCCTGAGATTCCCCTGGGAGCATGACCCGATCACCGTTTGAAAGGTGATCAACGTTCCTCTGACCTGTGTCGGGGTGACAGGATTTGAACCTGCGACCTCTTCGTCCCGAACGAAGCGCGCTACCAAGCTGCGCCACACCCCGAAGTGCTGAGCCAGCATATCCGAGCCGGACGGAGGAGCGAAATCCGGTTCAGCACTCGGTCACCCAGGCGGAGAGCGACCCGGCTCAGCGCTCGTCCGTCAGCGTCAGCAGCGTCGCCTCGGGCGGGCAGGCGAACCGGACCCGCGCATACGGCGACGTCCCCAAGCCGGCGGACACGTGCATCCAGGACGCCCCAGCACCGCCCGCGCGCGGGTGCCGCGACACCCCCTTGACCCGGGCCGTGTCGAGGTCGCAGTTGGTGACCAGCGCACCGAGGCCCGGCACACAGAGCTGGCCGCCGTGGGTGTGGCCCGCGAGCAGGAGTTGGTACCCGTCGCGCTGGAAGGCATCGAGCACCCGCAGGTAAGGCGCGTGCGCCACGCCCACGGCCACATCGGGAGCAGCCGCCCCCGCCGGCACCGGCCCGGCGACATCCCCGAGCCGGTCCCGGCCCAGATGCGGGTCGTCCACGCCGGCGAACGCGAGGCGCCGGCCGTCGATCGTCAGGGAACCGCGCGAGTTGGTGAGGTCGAGCCACCCGGCAGAGCGGAACTCGTCGCGCAGTTCCTTCCACGGCAGGTCAGCGGCGCTGGCGTGGGTACGGGCGTTCCCCCGGAGGATGCGATCCAGTGGCAGCAGGTACCGGGCGGGGTTCTTGAACTGCGGCGCGTAATAGTCGTTGGACCCGAAGACGAACACGCCGGGAATCGAGAGAAGCGGCTCCAGGGCGTCGAGCACCGTCGGGATCGCCTCGGGGTGGGCGAGGTTGTCGCCGGTGTTGACCACGAGGTCCGGCTCGAGCGCCGCGAGCCCGCGGACCCAGGCCGCCCGGTCGTGCATCGAGGGGGTGAGATGCAGGTCGGACAGGTGCAGGACGCGCAGCGGCCGGCTCCCCGGCGCCAGCACGGGCACGTCGAACCGACGCAGCCGGTAGGACGTCACCTCGTAGCCGGCGGAGTAGACGAGCCCGGCCGCGGCCGCTGCCGCCACCCCGAGCGCAACCCGCTTCACGACCATGCCTCCAATCTCCCACACACCCCGCGCCCCGCGTACGCTCCTTGCTCATGACGGACGGCGTCCGGCTCGCCACCCCCCGCGGGCGCGCCCTGCTGGCGGCGACGGCGCTCGGTTCCGGCATGGCGTTCCTCGACGGCACCGTGGTCAACGTCGCGCTGCCGACCATCGGCCGCGAGCTCGACGCCACGCTGGCGCAGTTGCAGTGGACCGTCAACTCGTACACGCTCACGCTCGCGGCGCTGATCCTGCTCGGCGGCTCGCTCGGCGACCGCCTCGGCCGGCGGCGCGTCTACCTGGCCGGCGTGGTCTGGTTCACGGCCGCGTCGGTGCTGTGCGCCCTGGCGCCGACGGCGGAGGTACTGATCGCGGCGCGTGCGCTGCAGGGCATCGGCGGCGCGCTGCTGACGCCCGGCGCGCTGGCGATCCTGCAGACCGCCGTGCATCCCGACGACCGGCCGCGGGCCATCGGCGCCTGGGCCGGGCTGACCGGCGTCTCCGGTGTCATCGGGCCGCTGCTCGGCGGCTGGCTGCTCGAGTACGACTGGCGCTGGGTGTTCGCCATCAACGTCCCGCTGGCCGCGCTGACGATGTGGCTCATCCTCGCCAGCGCACCGGAGAGCCGTGACGAGGAGGCCGGCGGCCGGTTCGACGTCGAGGGCGCGGTGCTCGGCGCCGTCGCGCTCGGAGCCAGCACCTACGCGCTGATCAGCTGGCCCGACTCCGGCGCGTCCGCGCTGAACGCCGGCATGGCCGTGCTGTCGCTGGCCGCGGCGGCGGGGTTCCTCTACCGCGAACGGGTCGCCGCGCATCCGATGGTGCCGCTGACGCTGTTCTCCGACCGCACGTTCAGTGGCATCAACCTCATGACGTTCGCGGTGTACGCGGGGCTGTCCGTGGTCATGTTCTTCCTGGTCCTGCAGCTGCAGGTGACGCTCGGCTGGACGCCGCTCGAGGCCGGCATCGCCACGGTCCCCACCACCATCCTCATGCTGCTCTTCTCGGGCCGCTCGGCCGACCTCGCCAAGCGGTTCGGGGTCCGGCCACCGCTGATCACGGGCTCGGTGTGTGGAGCGGTGGGGGTCGCGCTGCTGGTCATGATCGACGACGGCGACAGCTATCTGCTGGATGTCCTGCCGGGCGTGACGTTGCTCGGCGTCGGCCTGACGACGCTGGTCCCGACCCTGACGGCGACGGTGATGGCGTCGGCGCCGCAGCATCTGGCCGGCGTGGCCAGCGGCGTCAACAACGGCGTCGCCCGCGCGGCAGGCCTGCTGGCCGTCGCCGCGCTGCCGGCCGTCGCCGGGTTGTCGGGCGAGGCGTACGCGGACCCGGACCTGCTCACCGACGCCTACCGCATCGCCATGGGCGTCTGCGCGGCGCTGCTCGCCGGCGGCGCCGTCGCAGCGCTGACGCTGCGGCCGCGGGCGCTCACCGAGCCGCCCGCCACGGAGCCGGCAGCGGCCGCCGTCGGGACCGACGGCGCGATGCCGGAGCCGATCGCCAGGGGCGCCAGGCACGAGCCGACCCCCGCACCGTGCGCGGCGCCGGGCCTGCCGCCGTCGCACGGGCGCTAGGGCAGACTAGGCGCATGGCAGCCCTGAAGGACCGACTCCGAGCCGACCTGACCTCCGCCATGCGTGCCAAGGACGACGTGCGCAAGGCGACCCTCCGCATGGTGCTCTCCTCTATCGGCACCGAGGAGGTCGCCGGGTCGGCCGCGCGCGAGCTCACCGACGACGAGATCACCGCCGTCCTGACCCGTGAGGTGAAGCGCCGCCGCGAGGCCGCCGAGGCGTTCCGGACCGGCGGGCGCGAGGACAGCGCCGAGAACGAGGAGGCCGAGGCCGCGGTCATCGCCGAGTACCTGCCGCAGCCGCTCACCGACGACGAGCTGGAGGTCATCGTCACGGCCGCCATCGCCGAGGCCGGCGCCGAGTCGCCGCGCGACATGGGCAAGGTCATGAAGATCGTGCAGCCGCAGGTGCTCGGCCGGGTCGAGGGCAGCAAGGTCGCCGCCGCCGTCAAGGCCAAGCTCGCCTGATGGCCCGCATCCACCGCGCGACGCTGCGCCCGACCAAGCTGGAGCTGCTGACGGCGTGGCTGCCGGCCCAGGCGTGGGCGGCCGGCGCCGGAGCCGTCGAGCAGGTCGGCGCCTATCGGTTCGACGATCCCGCGGGTGAGGTGGGCCTCGAGGCGCACCTCGTCGAGTGCGCCGACGGGACCGTGCTGCACGTGCCGCTGACCTACCGCGGCGCCCCGCTGGACGGCGCCGAGGACGCCCTCGTCGGCACCATGGAGCACTCCGTGCTCGGCCGCCGCTGGGTCTACGACGGCTGCGCCGACCCCGTCTGGGTGGCGGCGCTGGCCCGTACCGTCCTGTCCGGAACACCGCAGGCCGAGGAACTGGTCGAGGACGGCGACGCCCTCGTCCCACGCGAGCCGACGGCGCGCGTCACGGGCACGGGGCTCGAGGCGGACCCGGACCTCCCCGAGGACGGGCCGCTGACGCCGTCGGACCGAGGACCGGCCACCGTCGTGCGCGCGGGCGACCTCGAGCTGGTCGTGGTCCGTCAGGTCGGCACAGGGGCCATCGGCGAGCACGTGCTCACCGGCACCTGGACCACGGGCGGACCCGCCACCCTGGCCGCGGTGCGACCGGCGTCCTGACACGCTGAGGACGCCGGCGCGCCGGACCGCCGTCAGGCGGCGCTGAACTCGGCCGCCAGCAGTTCCGCGATCTGCGCGGTGTTGAGCGCCGCCCCCTTGCGGAGGTTGTCGCCGCAGACGAACAGCTCGAGCGAGTTGGGGTCGTCGAGCGAGCGGCGGATGCGGCCGACCCAGGTCGGGTCGGTGCCCACGACGTCGGCCGGGGTCGGGAACTCGCCGCGGGCGGGGTCGTCGTAGAGGACCACGCCGGGGGCGTCGCGCAGGATCTCCCACGCCCGCTCGGTGGTGACCTCGTTCTCGAAGGTCGCGTGCATGGCCACCGAGTGGGTGGTGACGACCGGGACCCGGACGCAGGTGGCCGAGACCTTGAGGTCGGGGAGGTCGAGGATCTTCCGCGACTCATTGCGGATCTTCAGCTCCTCGGAGCTCCAGCCGTCGTTCTTCAGCGAGCCGGCCCACGGGACGACGTTCAGCGCGAGCGGCGCCGGGAACGGGCCGAGGTCGGAGCCGATGACCCGGCGGACGTCGCCCGGGTGGGTGCCGAGCTCGCGGTTGCCGGCGACCTTGTTGATCTGGTCGTGCAGGGTGTCGATGCCGGACTGACCGGCGCCCGACGCGGCCTGGTAGGACGACGCCGTCAGGGCGGTGAGCCCCAGCTCGGCGTGCAGCGCGCCGAGCACCACGATCATCGACAGCGTGGTGCAGTTGGGGTTGGCGATGATGCCCTTGGGTCGCTGGCGGGTCATGCGCGCGTTGACCTCGGGCACGACCAGCGGGACGTCGGGGTCCATGCGGAACGCGCCGGAGTTGTCGACCACGACGACGCCGCGGTCGGCGGCGACGGGGGCCCACTCGGCGGACACCTCGTCGGGGACGTCGAACATGGCGACGTCGACGCCGTCGAACACGTCGGCGGTGAGCTCCTGGACCTCGACCTCCTCGCCGCGGACGGTGAGCAGGCGGCCGGCCGAGCGGGCCGACGCGATGAGCCGGATCTCGCCCCAGACGTTCTGCCGGGTCGAGAGGATGTCGCGCATGACGGTGCCGACGGCGCCGGTGGCGCCGACGACGGCCAGGGTGGGACGCTCGCCGCTCATCGCCCGGTACCCCCGTACACGACAGCCTCGACCTGGTTCGAGTCGAGGTCGAAGGCCCGGTGGATGGCGGTGACCGCGGTGTCGACGTCGGCGGCGCGGACGACCACCGAGATGCGGATCTCAGACGTCGAGATCATCTCGATGTTCACGCCGGCGTCGGCCAGCGCGCTGAAGAACTTGGCGCTCACGCCGGGGTGGCTGCGCATGCCGGCGCCGATGAGCGACACCTTGCCGATGCCGTCGTCGTAGCGCAGCGACTCGAAGCCGACGGCGTTCTGGATGGCCGTCAGCGCCTCGACGCCCTTGCGGCCGTCACTGGCGGGCAGCGTGAACGAGATGTCGGTGCGGTTGGTGTCGACGGCCGAGACGTTCTGCACGATCATGTCGATGTTCACGTCGGCCGCGGCGACCGAGCTGAAGATCGTGGCGGCCTCGCCGACCTTGTCGGGCACGCCCACGACGGTGATCTTCGCCTCGCTGCGGTCGTGCGCGACGCCGGAGATGATCGGCTGCTCCATATCGGCCTGCTCGCTTCCCTGGGAATCGGACACCCACGTACCGGTGAGCGTCGAGAAACTGGATCGCACGTGAATCGGGATGCCGTAGCGGCGCGCGTACTCGACGCAGCGCAGGTGCAGGATCTTCGCCCCGCAGGCCGCCATCTCGAGCATCTCTTCGTACGTGATGCGCGGGAGGCGCCGCGCCGCCGGGACGATGCGAGGGTCGGCGGTGAAGACGCCGTCGACGTCGGTGTAGATCTCGCACACGTCGGCGTTCAGCGCCGCGGCCAGCGCGACGGCGGTGGTGTCGGACCCGCCGCGACCCAGCGTGGTGATGTCCTTGCTGTCCTGGCTGACGCCCTGGAAGCCCGCGACGATGGCGATGGCGCCGCCGTCGAGCGCCTGCCGGATGCGGCCCGGCGTGACGTCGATGATGCGGGCGCGGCCGTGCGCGGAGTCGGTGATGACGCCGGCCTGGCTGCCGGTGAACGAGCGCGCCTCGTGCCCGAGGTCGCCGATGGCCATGGCCAGCAGCGCCATGGACATGCGCTCGCCGGACGTGAGCAGCATGTCGAGCTCGCGGGCCGGCGGCAGCGGCGAGACCTGCTGGGCGAGGTCGAGCAGCTCGTCGGTGGTGTCGCCCATGGCGGAGACGACCACGACGACCTCGTGGCCCTCCTTCTTGGTGGTGACGATGCGCTGCGCCACCCGCTTGATGGCCGCGGCGTCAGCGACGGAGGAACCTCCGTACTTCTGCACAACCAGCCCCACGGCACACTCCTCCCACGGCCATCACGTGCCCATGGCAGTCTAGGCGACCTGCTGGCTGTGCCCCGAGACGTCCGGATCGCGGGACAGTGTGCTCAGAGTTCGGCCTCGACCGGGAGAAGCGCCTCCTGGGTGACCTCGATCTGCTCGTCGTGGTGATCGAGGCGGGTGTGGGCGATCAGCGAGTGCAGCGCCCGCAGCGCCGCTCCGGCCGTCGAGCCCCACGAGGACAGGTAGGAGAACTGCCACCACCACAGCGCCTCGATGACCCGGCCGTCCTTGTAGTGCGACAGCCCGTGCAGCAGGTCCTGGGCGATGCTGGCGAGGTCGTCGGAGAGCCGGAAGCCGGTGGCGCCGCGCTCGGGGTCGACGGGGTCGACGACCTCGACGTAGCCGTCGACCGGCTCGAGCAGCGCGGCGATGCGCAGCCGCAGCTCGTCGACGTCGGCGTCGGGGCCGGCGTCGGGCTCGAACCGCTCGTCGGGGACGACGTCGCTGATGGCCCCCAGCCGGCCGCCGGCCAGGCACAACTGGCTGACCTCGAGCAACAGCAGCGACAGCGTGCTGCCGGGGTCGTTGCCGCGGGCGATCTCGCGGACGGCCAGCAGGAAGCTCTCGATCTGGTCGGCGATCTCCGCGGCGAAGTCGCCGTACTCGGCAGCAGGGTCGTCGGCAGGTCGTGCAACAACGCTAGACATCCAGGAGTCTCCGTCCTTCGAACGCGCGGCCCAACGTGACCTCGTCGGCATATTCGAGATCACCCCCCACAGGCAGTCCACTGGCCAGCCGCGTGACGCGCAAGCCCATCGGCTTGATCATCCGGGCCAGATAGGTCGCCGTCGCCTCGCCCTCGAGGTTCGGGTCAGTGGCCAGGATGATCTCTTGCACGGTGTCGTCGGCCAGTCTTGTCATGAGCTCCCGTACCCGTAGATCGTCGGGTCCAACGCCCTCGATGGGACTGATCGCGCCGCCCAGCACGTGGTAGCGGCCGCGGAACTCACGCGTCCGCTCGATGGCGACGACGTCCTTCGGCTCCTCGACCACGCACAGCACGGACGGGTCGCGGCGCGGGTCGAGGCAGATGCGGCACTGCTCCTGCTGCGCGACGTTGCCGCAGACCGTGCAGAACCGCACCTTCTCCTTGACCTCGGTGAGCGCGGCGACCAGCCGGCGGACGTCGTCGGCATCGGCGGCGAGCAGGTGGAACGCGATGCGCTGGGCGCTCTTGGGCCCGACACCGGGCAACCGGCCCAGCTCGTCGATGAGGTCCTGAACGACGCCTTCGTACACGACGGCCTCGGCTAACCCTGGCCCTGGCCGGACGGGCGGTCGTCGCCCTCGATCTCGCCACGGACGGTGTCGCGCGAGGCCGGGGTAGAGCCGCCAGGGGCGTCGGGGGCGTCGGG
>NZ_SMKL01000117.1 GCF_004348545.1 Jiangella ureilytica
GGGCGGGATCGGGTTCGAGCTTGCGCCGCAGCTGCGCCGCGTACACCCGCAGGTAGCCGGTCTCGCGCGAGTAGGCCGGCCCCCAGACCTCCTGCAGCAGCCGCTGCCGCGACACCAGCGTGCCTGCGTGGCGGACCAGCACCTCGAGCAGGTGCCACTCGGTCGGCGTGAGTCGGACGTCGGCACCCGCACGCGACACCTTCTTGCGGGCCAGGTCGATCTCCAGCTCCCCGGCGCGGACGACGGCGTCAGCGTCGGGCGGCGAGGGCCGGGAGCGACCGCCGCCAGGCCGCTCGCAGCCGCGCGAGCAGTTCCTCCATGTCGAACGGCTTGGTCACGTAGTCGTCGGCGCCGGCGTCCAGCGCGCGGACCGTGTCCGACGAGTCCTGCCGCGCCGACAGCACGATGATCGGCACGCCGGTCCGGCCGCGCAGCCCGGCGATGACCTCGAGGCCGCTCATGTCCGGCAGGCCGAGGTCGAGGACGACGACGTCGGGGTGGCGCCGGGCGGCGGCCTTCAGCGCGCCCCGTCCATCGGCCGCGGTGACGACCTCCCAGCCGCGGGCCCGCAGGTTGATCGCCAGCGCCCGGGTCAGCGCGGGGACGTCATCGACGACGAGGACGCGCGGCCCGGTCACGGCGCACCCAGAGGAAGCCGCAGCACCATCGTCAACCCGCCACCGGGCGTGTCGTCGGCGGTCAGCGAGCCGCCGAGCGCCTCGACGAAGCCGCGCGCCACCGCCAGCCCCAGCCCCACCGAGCCACCCGCGGACCCGGCCGGGCCGCCGTCGCCCAGCCGCTGGAACGGGCGGAACATCGACCGCTTGTCGGCCTCGCGCACACCCGGCCCGCGGTCCACCACACGCAGCTCGACGGCGGACCGCGCGACCGCCGCCGACACCGTCACCGCCACCCCGTCCGGCGAGTAGCGGACGGCGTTCTCGACCACGTTGGCCAGCACCCGCTCCAGCAGGCCGGCGTCGGTCGTCAGCAGCGGCAGCGTCTCCGGCACGTCCAGCACCACCGACCCCGCCGGCACCGACGACACCGCCCGCGGCACGACCTCGTCCAGCGCCGCCGGTCGCAGCACCGGCCGGACGGTGTCGGTCTCGAGCCGCGACAGGTCGAGGAGGTTGTCGATGAGCCGCTCCAGCGAGTCCGTCGCGGAGCCCACCGTCGCCAGCAGCTCGGCCTGGTCGGCCGCCGAGAACGCCACCTCGTGCCGGCGCAGACTCGTCACCCCGGCCTTGATCGCGGCCAGCGGGGTGCGCAGGTCGTGCGAGACGGCGGCCAACAGCGCGGTCCGGATCGCCTCGCCCTCCTCCAGCCGCCGGGCCTCGGCCGCCTGAGAGCGCAGCCGCTCCCGCTCGAGGACGACGGTGGCCTGCGCGGCGAATGCCTCGAGCACCCGCCGGTCGCCGCCCTCGAGCACGGGCCCGCGCAGCGCGAGCGCCAGCGTCTCCGAGATCATCACCTCCGACGATCCCTCCTCCGGCGACGCGCACGGCCGCCCGCCGGCGCACTCCACCGTCGTCCAGCGCTCATGCGGATCACGACGCTCCAGCAGCGTCACCGACTCCATGCCGAACCGCTCACGCAGCCGCTCGAGGATCGCCAGCACGGTGTTCTCGCCACGCAGCACGGACCCCGCCAGCGCGCTCAGCGTCTCCGCCTCGGCGCTGGAACGCGCGGCCTGCACAGTCCGCCGCGCCGCGAGGTCGACCACCGAGGCCACCCCCACCGCGACCAGCACGAACACCACCAGCGCGAACGCGTTCTGCGGGTCGGCGATGGTCCACTCGTAGTACGGCGGCGTGAGGAACCAGTTGAGCAGCAGGCTGCCGAAGACCGCCGCCGTCACGGCCGGCCACAGCCCGCCGAGCAGCGCGACGCCCACCGTCAGCGCCATGAACATCATGATGTCGATGGGCAGCTCGTGGATCTCGCGCAGCGCGACCAGCACGCCGGTCAGCACCACCGCACCCAGGAGTGCAGCGACCCAGGCCAGCACCCGGCGGTTGCGGCTCAGCACCTCCGACCGCTGCGGGAGCGTGCCCTGCCCGGCCCGCTCGTGGGTGACGACGTGCACGTCGATCGGCCCGGACTCGCGGACGACCCGCGCGCCGACGCCCTCGCGCAGTGACAGCTGCCAGTGCGGCCGCCGGCTCACGCCGACCACGACGAGCGCCGCGTTGACGCCGCGGGCGAACTCGAGGATCGCCTCGGCGACGTCCTCGCCGACGACCTGGTGGAACTCGCCGCCGAGCGTCTCGGTCAACGCCCGCTGCCGCTCCAACGCGCCAGGAGGCGCCCGTCAGCCCGTCGCTGCGGGAGACGTGGACGGCGAGCAGCTCGCCGCCGGCCCCGCGGTTGACGATACGAGCGGCCCGGCGCAACAGCGTCTCGCCCTCGGGCCCGCCGGTCAGCGCGACGACGACCCGCTCGCGGGCGTGCCAGGGCGCCTCGATGCCCTCGTCGACGCGGTACTTCTCGAGCGCGTCGTCGACCCGGTCGGCCAGCCACAGCAGCGCCAGCTCGCGCAGCGCCGTCAGGTTGCCGACCCGGAAGTAGTTGGCCAGCGCCGCGTCGACCTTCTCCGCCGCGTAGACGTTGCCGTGCGCGAGCCGGCGCCGCAGCGCCTCGGGCGACATGTCGACCAGCTCGATCTGGTCGGCCCCGCGCACGACGGCGTCCGGGATCGTCTCGCGCTGGGTGACGCCGGTGATCGACGCGACGACGTCGTTGAGCGACTCCAGGTGCTGGATGTTGACGGTGGTGACGACGTCGATGCCGGCGGCCAGCAGCTCGTCGACGTCCTGCCACCGCTTGGCGTTCGCCGAGCCGGGCACGTTGGTGTGCGCCAGCTCGTCGACGAGGGCGACCTCGGGGCGGCGGTGCAGGATCGCCCCGAGGTCCAGGTCCTCGAACTCGGTGCCGCGATAGGTCACGCTCCGCCGCGGGATCACCTCGATGCCGTCGAGCAGCTCGGCCGTGTGCGGCCGCCCGTGCGTCTCGACCAGTCCGGCGACGACGTCGGTGCCGCGCGAGAGCCGCCGGTGTCCCTCCGAGAGCATGTCGAAGGTCTTCCCGACGCCGGGAGCAGCACCGAGATAGACCCGCAGCCGTCCGCGCGTCATGACGCTTCCAGGTCCTCCAGCGCGAGGTTCAGCTCGAGCACGTTGACCCGCTCGCCGCCCAGGACGCCGAGGATCCGGCCCTCCGTGTGCTCCGACACCAGATCGGCGACGGCGACAGCCGCCAGCCCGCGGGCCTCGGCCACCCGCGCCACCTGGAGCCGCGCATACGCCGGCGAGATGTGCGGATCCAGGCCGCTGCCCGACGCGGTGACGGCGTCCGGCGGCACGTCGGCGGGATCGACGCCGTTCTCCTCGGCGACCGCGGCCCGCCGCTCCTCGACGGTGGCGAGCAGTTCGGTGCTCTCCGGGCCGAGGTTCGAGCCGCCGCTCGCGAGCGTGTCGTACCCGTCGCCGGCGGCCGACGGGCGCGGGTGGAACCACTCCGCGCCGTCGAACGGCTGCCCGATCAGCGACGACCCGACGACCTCGCCGTCGTGGGAGACCAGCGAGCCGTCGGCCTGGTCGCCGAAGGCCACCTGCGCAACGCCGGTGACGGCCAGCGGGTACGCCACGCCGAGGATGACGGTGAACAGCAGCAGGACGCGTAGCCCCGCCCAGCTCTGCCGCAGCAGTCCGACCAGATTCACGTTCTCACCCGATTCCAGGAATCGCCGACACGACCAGGTCGACGAGTTTGATGCCGATGAACGGCACGACGATGCCGCCCAGCCCGTAGACCAGAGCGTTGCGCTGCAGCATCGCGGCGGCCGAGAGCGGCCGGTGACGGACGCCGCGCAGCGCCAGCGGGATCAGCGCCACGATGACCAGCGCGTTGAAGATGACCGCGGACAGGATCGCCGACTGCGGCGTCGCCAGCCGCATGATGTTCAACACGTCCAGCTGCGGGTACACCGCCGCGAACATCGCCGGGATGATCGCGAAGTACTTCGCGACGTCGTTGGCGATCGAGAACGTCGTCAGCGCGCCCCGGGTGATCAGTAGCTGCTTACCGATCTCGACGATCTCGATGAGCTTCGTCGGGTCGGAGTCGAGGTCGACCATGTTGCCGGCCTCCTTGGCCGCCGACGTCCCGGAGTTCATGGCGACACCGACGTCGGCCTGGGCCAGCGCGGGCGCGTCGTTGGTGCCGTCGCCGGTCATCGCGACCAGCCGGCCGCCGGCCTGCTCTCGCTTGATCAGCGCCATCTTGTCCTCGGGCTCGGCTTCGGCGAGGAAGTCGTCGACGCCGGCCTGATCGGCGATCGCGCGAGCGGTGACGGGGTTGTCGCCGGTGACCATCACGGTGCGGATGCCCATGGCGCGCAGCTCGTCGAACCGATCGCGCATGCCGTTCTTGACGACGTCGGCGAGGTGGATGACGCCGAGGATCCGGGCCGCACCGGAGCGCAGCTCTGCGACCACCAGCGGGGTGCCGCCGGCCGCGGCGACACCGTCGACCACGTCGTCGACGGCGAGGTGCGGCCGGCCGCCGTGCTCGCGCACCCAGGCCAGGACGGCGCCCGCCGCGCCCTTGCGCACCTGGTGGCCGTCGGCGACGTCGACGCCGGACATCCGGGTCTGCGCGGTGAACTCCACGAACGTCGCGCCCGGCAGCTCGCCGGTGTGCCGCTCGCGCAGCCCGTACCGCTTCTTGGCCAGGACGACGACGGAGCGGCCCTCGGGCGTCTGGTCGGCGAGGCTGGCCAGCTGCGCGGCGTCGGCGAGAGCGGTCTCCTCGACGCCGTCGGCGGGCAGCAGCTCGACCGCCTGCCGGTTGCCGAACGTGATGGTGCCGGTCTTGTCCAGCAGCAGCACGGTGACGTCGCCGGCGGCCTCGACGGCCCGCCCGGACATCGCCAGCACGTTGCGCTGCACCAGCCGGTCCATGCCGGCGATGCCGATGGCCGACAGCAGCGCGCCGATGGTCGTGGGGATGAGGCAGACCAGCAGGGCCACCAGCACCACCATCGACTGCAGCTCTCCGGAGTAGCCGGCGAACGGCTGCAGCGTCACCACCGCGAGCAGGAAGACGATCGTCAGGCCGGCCAGCAGGATGTTCAGCGCGATCTCGTTCGGCGTCTTCTGCCGCGCCGCGCCCTCGACCATCGCGATCATCCGGTCGACGAAGCTCTCGCCCGGCTTCGCGGTGATCTTCACGACGATGCGGTCGGACAGCACCTTGGTGCCGCCGGTGACGGCGCTGCGGTCGCCGCCGGACTCGCGGATGACCGGCGCCGACTCGCCCGTGATGGCGGACTCGTCGACGCTGGCCACGCCCTCGACGACGTCGCCGTCGCCGGGGATGACCTCGCCCGCCTCGACGACGACGAGGTCGCCCAGCGTCAGGTCGGAGCTGCTGACGACCTCCTCGCGCGCGTCGACGCCACCGCTGAGACGGCGGGCCGGGGTCTCCTGCTTCGTGGCTCGCAGCGTCGCGGCCTGGGCCCGGCCGCGCCCCTCGGCGACGGCCTCGGCCAGGTTGGCGAAGACCACGGTGAGCCACAGCCAGACCGTGATCCACCACGAGAACGTGCTCGGGTCGGTGATGGCCAGCACGGTCGTGAAGACCGCGCCGATCTCGACCACGAACATGACCGGCGACCTCACCATGCGCCGCGGGTCGAGCTTGCCGATCGCCTCCGGCAGCGACGACACCAGCAGCCTGGGGTCGAACAGGCCGGCGCCGGCCCGTGGCGCAGTGGCCTCGGGGGCCGGTGCCTGGACGAACGTCACTGTCTTCTGCTTCCCTTCCGATCGTTCCGAGCCGAGCCCGCTCATGCCAGCGCCACCGCGATCGGCCCGAGCGCCAGCGCCGGGAAGAACGTGAGGCCGGCGACGATGACCACCGTCACCGCGTGCAGCCCGACGAACAGCGGGCGGTGCGTCGGCAGCGTCCCGGCGGTCGCCGGGGTGGGCGTCTGCCGGGCCAGCGCGCCGGCCAGCGCGAGCACCAGCACGATCGTCGTGAACCGGCCGATCAGCATGGCCAGGCCGAGCGCGGTGTTGTAGTACGGCACGTCGGCCGACAGGCCGGCGAACGCCGAGCCGTTGTTGTTGGCGCCGGACGCGAACGCGTACAGGATTTCCGACAGGCCCTGCGGCCCGTCGTTCAGCAGCGAGGCCCGGGTGGAGTCGGACGACGCCGCGATGGCCGCGCCGATGAGCAGCGCGAACGGCATCGTCAGGAGAGAGAGCGCGACCAGCGAGATCTCGTGGCGGCCGATCTTCCGGCCCAGGTATTCCGGCGTCCGCCCGACCATCAGGCCGGCCAGGAAGACGGCGAGGATGGCCAGGACGACCATGCCGTAGAGGCCGCTGCCCACCCCGCCCGGCGAGACCTCGCCCAGCATCATGTTGAGCATGACCGCGCCGCCGCCGGCGCCGGTGTAGCTGGCGTGCATCGAGTTGACGGCGCCGGTGGACGTCCCCGTCGTCGAGTTCGCGAACAGCGCCGACGCCCAGACGTCGAACCGAACCTCCTTGCCCTCGAACGACGACCCGACCGCCTGCGGGACGGTGCCGGGGTGGTTGACCTCGGCCGCGGTGACGGCGACCAGCGCCGCGCCCCAGAGCACGGCCATGGCGGTCAGCACCGCGTAGCCCTGCCGCTTGTCCTTCACCATGACGCCGTACGTCCGCGTCAGCGCGACCGGGATCACCAGGATGAGGACGTTCTCGAGCAGGTTCGTGAGCGCGTTGGGGTTCTCGAACGGGTGCGCGGAGTTGGCGTTGAAGAAGCCGCCGCCGTTCGTGCCGAGCAGCTTGATGGCCTCCTGCGACGCCACCGGGCCGCCGACGATCGACTGCACCGCACCGCCGAGCGTCGTGACCTCGCGCGTGTCGGACAGGTTCTGGATGACGCCGCCGGCGACCAGGACCAGCGCCAAGACGAGCGAGATCGGCAGCAGGATCCGGATGATGCCACGGGTGAGGTCGACCCAGAAGTTGCCCAGCCGGTCGGTGCCCCGCCGGGTCAGGCCGCGGATCACCGCGACCGCCACGGCCATGCCCACGGCGCCGGACACGAAGTTCTGCACGGCGAGGCCCGCCATCTGGGACGTGAAGCCCATGGTCGACTCGCCGGCGTAGGACTGCCAGTTGGTGTTGGCGACGAACGAGGTGGCCGTGTTCCAGGCCAGGTCCGGTGCGAGGCCGGTGAGGCCCAGCGACATCGGCAGGTGGTCCTGCAGCCGCAGCATCGCGTAGAGGAACAGCACCGACGCCGCGGAGAGGCCGAGCACCGAGAGCACATACGTGCTCCAGCGCTGGTCCGCCTCGGGATCCACCCGGACGACGCGGTAGAAGGCCCGCTCGACGGCGAGGTGCCTCGTCGACGTGTACACGCGGGCCATGTGGTCGCCGAGCGGCTTGTAGAGCGCGGCCAGCAGGAGGAGCAGGAGGGCGATCTGCAGCAGACCCGCCGCGGTGGCGCTCATCAGAACCGCTCCGGAAAGAGCAGAGCCGCCAGCAGGTAGCCGACGAGCAGGACGGCCAGGATCAGGCCGACGACGTTCTCGGCGGTCACGGCCGGGCCTCCGGGTGGGTGGGGCCGGCCTCGGTGCCGTAGCGCCGTCCGAGCCGGTCCGCGCCCGCCGCGAGGAGGGCCATCGCGATGAAGAAGATCACCGTGAGGCCGATGTAGGCGAGGTCGTGCATGAACACCCCTGAGGGAAGCCCAGGCCCCGCCGATCGGGGCCAGCGTCGATACACAACCACCCGAAGACGCAGGTCAGACCCCGCTTAGCGGGCTCTTAGCGGCTCCGGGCCGCCGTCTTGACACTCCGTTAGCAGCGGCAGGGGGTGGGGACAGCCCCACCCTCGACTGTGCAGAGAGCCTCGCTGTGCACGGGCCCCGCGACGGACAGGCTGGGAGCGTGCCCTCCACCGCCCCGCCGGCCCGGTTCGCGACCGTGCTCGGCCTGGCCGCGGTGGCGTTCGTCGTCGCCCTGCACTGGGTGCTGCCGGTGATCGACCCGGCGACCGGACGGGTGACGACGGCGTCGGCCACGGCTCTCGTGCTCGCGGCGCCGCTCGCCCTGCTCGCCGCGGGGATCGCGGGTTCCGGCGGGCTGCCGGCGCCGGCCCGCGCGGCCGTGCCGTTCGCCGTCGTCGCCCTGCCCTTGGTCGACGGCGCCGCCCGGCTGCTGTGGCTGCCCGCGGCGCTGCTGCTGGGCGAGATCGCGCGGGGCGCGCTGCGGCGGCTGCATGCGCGCTGGCACGGGGCGGAACTGGTGGCGACGGCGTCGGCCGCGGTGCTGCTCGACGCGGCCGGCTGGTGGGTCCCGACGGTGGCGGCCTGCTGGCTCGCGGCCTACCAGACCGGGGTGCTCGTCCGGGCCGGCACGGTCGACCGGCTGCGGCCGGTGCACGGGCTGGCGGTGGCCGCGGCCGGCGCGACGGTGGGCGCCTGCGGCCTCGTGCTGGCCGCGCTGGGTTCCGGCACGAGCACCGCGGGACCGCAGCCGACGCCGTCGGCCCCCGTCCTCTTGGGGTTCATCGCGGTGCAGCTCGGGCTGGCGCTGGCCGCCCGGCCGCTGATCGACCGCTGGACGGCGGGCGCCCCCGTTGCCGGCGGGCTGGCCTGGCTGGCTCCGCGACTGGTCACCGTCTACCTGTGGCATCTCCCCGCGGTCGCGCTGGTCGCCGTCGTCGCCGTCCGCGTGGCCGGCTACGCGCCGCCCGCGACGTACGGCGAGCAGTGGCGCTCCGACCTGCCGTGGTGGCTGCTCAGCGCCGCCGTCGTGCTCGCGGGGGCGGTGCGCCTCATCGGCCGGGTGGGGACAGCCCCACCTCGGACTCACGGGCTGACCGGCTCGTCTACCCTGCAAGCACACGGAAGGCTGGAGGCATGAACACGCAGATCACCGACCGGCCGCGCGCCGGCTGGCGGCAGGTCCCCCGCGACCTCGGCTACCTGCTGCCCGGGCTGCCCATCGCCGTCGCCTCGTTCACGCTCATGGTGACCGGGTTCTCCCTCGGCGCCGGGCTGTTCGTGCTCGCGTTCCTCGGACTCGTCGTGTGGATCGCCATGCTGGGCATCGCCCGCGGGTTCGCCGCCGCCGAGCGGGCGCGGGTCGCCGTCATGGAGGACCGCCCCGTCGGTCCCGCCTACCACCGTCCGGCCTCCGGCAAGGGCCTCGGCCGGCTGTTCAGCTACCTGCGCGACCCACTCGCCTGGCGCGAGTGGGGCTTCGGCATCCTCATCCTCCCGATCCGCTGCTTCACCTGGTCCATGACCATCGGGTGGACGGCGGCGGCGTTCGGCGGCACGTCCTACGCGCTGTGGGAGTGGGCGCTGCCGCGCGGCGACGAGGCCGAGAACGAGACGCTGGCCGAGCTGATCGGCCTCGGCGAGGGCCGGCTGCCCGACATCCTGCTCACCACCGGGCTCGGCCTGATCGCGCTGGCCACGCTGCCCTGGGTGCTGCGGGCCATGGCGCTGACGGAGTCGTCGCTGGTCTGGGGCATGCTGACGAACGAGAACGCCGCCCTGCGGGCCCGGGCCGACGAGCTCAGCCGCAGCCGCACCGCCGTCGTGCAGGCCGAGGCCGACACCCTGCGCCGGGTCGAGCGCGACATCCACGACGGGCCGCAGCAGCGCCTCGTCCGGCTCAGCATGGACCTCGAGTCCGCGCAGCGCCGCTTCGACGACGACCCCGACGCCGCCCGCCCGCTGCTCGAGGGTGCCGTCACGCAGACCAAGGAGGCGCTGGCCGAACTGCGAGCGGTCTCCCGCGGCATCGCCCCGCCCATCCTCACCGACCGTGGCCTGGCGGCCGCCCTCGCCGCCGCCACCGCGCGGTGCCCGGTGCCCACCACCCTCGACGTGGGCGCCGACCTCGCCGAGCGGCTGCCGTCGGCCATCGAGAACGCCGCCTACTTCGTCGTCACCGAGTCGCTCACCAACGTGGCCAAGCACTCCCAGGCGTCGCAGTGCTCGGTCTCCGTGATCCGCGTCGGCGACGTCCTGCACGTCCAGGTCGCCGACGACGGCCGCGGCGGGGCACACCCGGGCAAGGGCCACGGGCTTGCGGGCCTGGCCGACCGGCTGGCCGGCGTCGACGGGCGACTGGACGTCGCGAGCCCGCCCGCAGGCGGCACCGTCGTCACCGCCGAGCTGCCGATCCCGGCCACGAGCGCCACGCGATGAGCGACGACACGACCCGCCCCCGGGTGACCTGGCGCCAGATCGGCCGCGACCTCGCCTATCTGGTTCCGGGCCTTCCCATCGCGGTGTTCTCGTTCACCCTGATGATCACCGGGTTCTTCCTCGGCGTGGGACTGGTCGTGCTGGCGTTCGTCGGGCTGATCATCCTGATGGCGATGCTGCTCACCGGGCGCTGGTTCGCCCGGGTCGAGCGGGCCCGCGTGGGGTTGATGGAGCGCCGCGAGGTCGGGCCGGTGTACTACCAGCCGGCCCGCGAGCGGGGACTGTCGCGGGTGCTCGAGATCCTGCGCGACCGGCAGTCGTGGCGCGACTGGCTGTTCAACGTGCTGATCCTGCCGGTTCGGGTGTTCACCTGGTCGGTGACGATCATCTGGCTCGGCTTCGCGGTGGGGCTGTCGCCGCTGATCCTGCTGTCCTGGGCCATCGCGGGTGGCGGCGGGTTCCGCGGGCTGCCGCTGGCGATGGCGCACATCCTGCGCGGAGTGGCGCTGCTGGAGTCGTCGCTGGCCTGGGGGCTGCTGACGAACGAGACCGCCGCCCTGCGGGCTCGCACCGAGGAGCTGAGCCGCAGCCGCCAGTCCGTCGTCGCCGCCGAGGCCGAGATGCTCCGCCGCGTCGAGCGCGACATCCACGACGGCCCGCAGCAGCGCCTGGTGCGCCTGACCATGGACCTCGAGTCCGCCCAGCGCCGCTTCGACGACGACCCCCAGGCCGCCCGGCCGCTGGTCGAGGAGGCCGTGCTGCAGACCAAGGAGGCCCTGGCCGAGCTGCGCGCCGTGTCGCGCGGCATCGCCCCGCCCATCCTCACCGACCGCGGGCTGCCGGCCGCTCTGGCGGCCGCTTCCGCACGATGCCCGGTCCCGACGACCCTGGACGTCGATCTTCTCGGCGGGGAGCGGCTGCCGACGGCGATCGAGAACGCGGCGTACTTCGTGGTGACGGAGTCGCTGACGAACGTGGCCAAGCACGCCGACGCGTCGTCGGTTGCGGTGTCGGTGCTGCGAGTGGGCGATGTGTTGCACGTCCAGGTGACCGACGACGGACGGGGCGGGGCCCACCCGGGGAAGGGCCACGGTCTGGCCGGCCTGGCCGACCGCCTGGCCGGCGTCGACGGCCGGCTCGATGTGGCTTCGCCGCCCGGAGCGGGGACCACGGTGACTGCCGAGCTTCCGCTCGGGGGCTGAGGTCGGCCGGGGTTGAGGTGGGCTCCCCGTCCCCCCTGCTGCCCATTCTCTTGACCCCACCGATCATCTCCAAGGGCGGGTTGGCCGGGCTCCTCGCCGAGTCGGTCGGGGGTGATGAGGTGGGCTCCCCGTCCCCCTGCTGCCCATTCTCTTGACCCCGGGCACCCGCCTCAAGCCGGCGCCCTCTGTGGTTGCTTGACCCTGTGGTTGGGGGCTTCGGCTTGACCCGGGCACCCGGGGCCCAAGAACGGGCAGCTATCAGGGGGACGGGGAGACCCTGGGCACGCCTCGCCGTTCGCGTGCCCGTTTCGCCCCGGTTCGCCGGACTGTGCACCGCGATGATCATCGGCGATCCGCTACATCACCAGGCGTTCTGCCACATCACCAGGCATGCATGCCTGGTGAAGCGGCAGAGAACCTCGTGATGGCCCGCGAAACGCGCCAAATCCCACATCGCGGACGTACCAGGGCCCGCCGACCCCGGACCCGTCGCCAGACTCCCCCCGTCC
>NZ_SMKL01000118.1 GCF_004348545.1 Jiangella ureilytica
CGGGGCGGTGCCGGCCATGCGGGCCAGCGCGGCGCCGTCGTGGATGCGGGTGGGGTCGCCGAGTTCGGCCAGGATGGTCGCGGCCACGATCGGGCCGACGCCGGGCACTGCGAGCAGGGCCGGGCAGATCCGGCGGGTGTGCTCGGCCAGCTCACGGTCGAGGGTGTTGATGTCGCCGGTGAGGGCTTCGAGCCGGTCGCAGTTGGCCAGCAAGACCCGCCGCAGCGCACTGTCGTCGAGCGTGGCCAGTCGTGCAGCTAGTTCGCGCGGTGCTCTACGGGTGGTCAGCGAGTCCGGTTCCAGCCCGGGCGCGAGTTGGTGCAGCCGCCAGCGCATCGTGTTGATCAGCCGGGTCCGTTCGGCGACCAGGTCGTCGCGGTGCTCGACCAGCGGCGCCAGCTCGGCGCCGGGCTCGTCCAGGCGGTGCGCGCTCAGGTAGCGGGCGTTGTCCGGGTTCACCGCGGCCTTCGCGACCGCCAGGGCATCCAGCGGGTCGGACTTGCCCCGCGGGCCGGTGTGGTGGCGTTCGGCGACCATCAGCCGCACCGGCACCCACACCACGCACGCCCCGGCCGCGGCCAGCGCGGTGGCCAGCCGCCGGGCCAAGCCACGCCCGTCCTCGATCGCCCAGGTCACCGGCGCCCCGGCGGCGTGCTTGCCCGCCCAGGCCAGCAGCTTGGCCACCGCGGCGGGGTCGTCGAGCACGGTCAGCGCCTTCCCTAACCGCCGACCATCCTCGTCGATGATCACCGCGGTGTGTGTCTGCTTGTGCGGGTCGATCCCCACTGTCACCATGAGACGTCCGTTTCTGCTCGCAATGCCACGTGACGGGCGGACCATCGCGAGAGCCCGGACCGGGTGGACGAACCTCTCTTGGGGCCGTGAACCCCAGGCTTCTATCAAGTCACTCCCGGCCGGGCTCTCACCCGTGATCACCATGGACACGTCATTACCGAAGCCACACACAGCGGGCAGATCACGTTGGAGTCACCCGGCGACCACGCCAGGCCCCGCCCCGTCGAACAGCGCCCGGTAGCAGAACCCTGACAGAGAGATCACGTTCAGCAGGGAATTCCCTGCTGAACGAGGCCTGTAGACCTGTTGTGGCGCGGGTGATCCTCGTGATGGCCCGTCGCGGACGTCGGTCAGCGGTTGCCGGCGTGCTTCACGAGGAGATCTTCCGCTTCACCAGGCCCGCAGGCCTCGTTCAGCAGGGAATCGGGTGGTGAACGTGGTCATTCGCGGAGCCGTGGCCGGGGGGTCTCTGGGTTGGCGACCTGGGCAAACCCGACGAACGGCCGCCGGCAGCACCTCAAGCACCCGCCTCCCGCACCCCCGTCGACTCGCGAAGCATCAACCACGCCGGCACCGTCTCGACACCGCCCTCGACCGGGCGGCCGGCGATCATGTCCAGCAGCCGGGTCGCCGCCACCCGGCCCACCTCGCGCAGGTTCGGGTCCACCGTCGTCAACGGCGGACGGCAGCCCGCGGCCATGGGCTCCCAGTTGTCGAACCCGA
This sequence comes from Jiangella ureilytica, assembly GCF_004348545.1. Classification (GTDB taxonomy): domain Bacteria; phylum Actinomycetota; class Actinomycetes; order Jiangellales; family Jiangellaceae; genus Jiangella; species Jiangella ureilytica. Next base: position 1,519 of record NZ_SMKL01000118.1, read on the forward strand.
CCACGGCGATGTCGCCGGGCACCCGCAGCCGCCGGTCGCGTAGGGTCTCGACCACGCCGCGGGCGATCTGGTCGGACCCGCAGAAGATCGCGTCGGTGTCCGGCGCGGCGTGCAGCAGCATCTCGGCCGCCCGGCGGCCCCAGTCCTCGCTCCACTCGCCGTAGAACACCTGCCCGCCGGCCAGATCCAGTCCCGCCGAATCGAGCACCGACGACAGCCCGGCGGCGCGCTCGCGCGGGTCGGCGAACCGCTCGGGGCCGGTGATGTGACCGATGCGGGTCCGCCCGCTGGCCAGCAGGTGCCGTGCCGCGAGTACCCCGCCGCCCACGTCGTCCGTCGTGACGCAGAAGTCGGACGGGTCGCTGGACTGTGCGATCACGTAGACCACCGGCACACCCGACGCCACGGCGAGCGGGGCCCGGGTCTGCTTGCGGCGCCCGGCGACGATGATCCCGTCGACCCGCCGCTCGTCGAGGGTCTCCGCGTGGTGGTGCTCGCGGATGGGGTCGTCGCGGGTGTCGCAGAGGAACACGGAGACGCGGTCGGCGCCCAGGGCGTCCTCGACGCCGAGCATGAGCGGGTTGCCGAACCGGCCGAAGCGGTCGGTGGTGATGACGGCGACGGTGTAGGTGCGGCCGGACTGCAGGCCCTGCGCCAGCGAGTTGGGCCTGAACCCCAGCTCACGGGCCGCGGCGACGACCCGGGCCCGGGTCTCTTCGCGCAACTGGCCGCGGTTGTTCAGCGCCTTCGACACGGTCCCGACCGACACGCCGGCCCGCGCGGCGACATCGCGGACGGTGGGCACCCGCTGCGACACCGTCGATCACCCCTTCCCAGGTCGGCGAGCCGGCCCGCCGCATCGATCCGCTCATTCTGGCTGCGCTTGACGAGTCTGGCGAGGCACACTAGCGTGCCGCCAGAAAACCTATTCCGAAAGTGCACCATACATCCTTACGACGTGCAGGAAAACAGTTTCCGAGAGCGGAGCACCCATGAGTGAGCCCACGCCGGCCGGGCCGGTGGCGCCGTCTGCCGCGGCCGCCGTCAGGCTCCGTCCGCTCGGCGTCGGCCAGGTGCGCATCACCGGCGGCCTGGCGGGGGAGTGGCAGCGCCGCACCCGCGAGGTCACCGTCCCGACGGCGGTCGCCCTGGTCGAGAGCACCGGGACGCTGCGCAACCTCGAGATCGCCGCGGGCGAGGCCGAGGGCGAGTTCCAGGGCATGCACTTCGCCGACTCCGACGTCGCCAAGGTGCTCGAGGCCGTCGCCTGGCAGCTGGCCGCTCACGGACCGGACGACCTGCACCGGACGATCGACCACTTGACCGGCGTCCTCGAGCGCGCCCAGCGCCCCGACGGCTACCTGAACTCCTGGATCCAGCTCACCGCGCCGGACGGCCGCTACGCCGGCCTGGTCTCCAGCCACGAGCTCTACTGCTACGGCCACCTCATCCAGGCCGCCGTCGCGCTCGACCGCGCCACCGGCGACGCCCGGCTGCTCGCCGTCGCCCGCCGGGTCGCCGACCACGTCGTCGCCGAGTTCCTCCGCGGCGGGCGCCGCGACCTCGACGGCCACCCCGAGATCGAGACCGCGCTGGTCGAGCTCTACCGCCACACCGCCGAGCGCTCCTACCTCGACCAGGCCTCGGAGTTCGTGGAACGACGGGGGCACGGCCATGCCGGGCAGAGCGACCGCGGCTCGGTCTACCTCGTCGACCACGAGCCCGTCCGCACCGCCACGACGCTGAACGGCCACGCCGTCCGCGCCCTCTACCTCGAGGCCGGCGTCGTCGACGTCGCGGTCGAGACCGGTGACGAGGAGCTGCTGACCGCCTCGATCCGCCGCTGGGAGGACACCGTCGCGCACAAGACGGCCCTCACCGGCGGGCACGGCTCGCGGCACCTGTTCGAGGCGTTCGGCGACCGTGACGAACTGCCGCCCGACCAGTCGTACAACGAGACCTGCGCCGCCGTCGCGAGCATCCACTGGAGCTGGCGGCTGCTGCTGGCCACGGGCGAGTCGCGGTTCGCCGACCTCGTCGAACGCACCCTCTACAACACGGTCGCGGCCAGCACCAGCGTCGACGGTGACCGGTTCTTCTACGTCAATCCGCTGCAGCGCCGCCCCGACTCCACTCCGCCGCCGAAGGGTGGGCGCCGCCGCCCCTGGTTCCGGTGCGCGTGCTGCCCGCCCAACGGCGCCCGGCTGATCGGCTCGCTCGGCCACTACGCCGCCACCACCAGCGGCGACGGCGTCCAGCTGCACCTGTTCGTGCCCGCGGTCATCGACACGGGCGACGGCGTCCGGCTCACCGTCGCGACGGAGTACCCCGACGACGGCCGCATCCGCGTCACCGTCGACCGGACCCCGGCGGAACCCTGGCGGCTCGAGCTGCGGCTGCCCGCCTGGAGCGCCCCGGGCCGCACCGCGCTCACCGTCGCCGGCACCCCGGCCGGCGTCGGACCGGACGAGCGCGGCTACCTCATCGTCGACCGCGCCTGGCGCCCCGGCGACGTCGTCGAGCTCGATCTCGACGTCGCGCCGCGGCTGACCTACCCGCACCACCGTCTCGACGCGCTGCGCGGCACCGTCGCCGTCGAGCGCGGACCGCTCGTGTACTGCTTCGAGCAGGTCGACCAGCCCGCCGGCGTCACGCTCGACGATCTCGCGCTGACCGCCGGCGCCACCCTGACGACGCACCGCGAGAGCGGCCTCGGGCTGCCCGGGCCGGTCATGGTCGTCGATGCCGCGGCCGACGTCCTGGCCGCGCCGCCCCGCACCGGCCTGCCCTACGGCGCCACCCACGCGGCCGCCCCGGCCGTGCGCGCCCGGGTCACCGCCCGGGCCGTGCCCTACCACCTCTGGGACAACCGCGACGACGGCGCCATGCGCGTCTGGTTGCCCCGCTCACCCCGACGACCCTGATGAACGGAGACCCGACGATGCCTCTCTCCACGACCCGACGCCGGCCGGCCCGGCGCCGCCTCGTCCTGGCCCTGACCGCGGCGGCGGCCACGCTCGCCGTCACCGCGTGTGGTGGCGGCGACGACACCGACGGCGGCAGCGGCGACGGCGGCGACTCGGCCGAGCCGCTGACGTTCTGGACCCTCGAGTCCGAGCCGAACCGCGTCGCCCGCACCGAGGCCAACCTCGAGCGGTTCACCGAGCAGACCGGCATCGAGGTGGAGCTGGTCACCGTCGAGGAGACCGCCGTCCCGCAGCAGATGATCACCAACGCCGCCTCGGGCACGCTGCCCGACGTCGTCGACCACCCGATGGTCATGACGAGCCGCTGGCTGGCCGACGGGCTGCTCGACGCCGAGGCCGCGCAGGAGGTCGTCGACGAGCTCGACCCGTCGACGTTCCGCGAGGCGGGCCTGGAGTTCGCCACCGTCGACGGCACCGTCGCGGCCGTCCCCACCTCGGGCTGGGGGCTGATCATGCACTACCGCAAGGACTGGTTCGACGCCGCCGGGCTGGAGCCGCCGACGTCGTTCGAGAACATCCTCGCCGCCGCGGAGGCGCTGCACGACCCCGAGAACCAGCGCTACGGCATCGTGCTGGGCAACGACCCCGGCCACCAGGTGACGCAGCAGATCTTCGAGCACTTCGCGCTGGGCAACGGCTGCCAGCTCATCGGCGAGGACGACGAGCTCGCCCTCGACGACGAGCGCTGCGTCGAGACGTTCGAGTTCTACAACGAGCTGCTGACCGACTACGCGCCCGCCGGCACGTTCAACAGCGTCGACCAGCGCGCCGCCTACCTGGCCGGCCAGGCCGCCATGATGCCGCAGGGCCCGTTCACCCTGCACCGCCTCGCCGGCCTCGAGGACGCCGAGCTGGCCAACTGCGCCGAGTGCGCCGCCGACCCCGGCTACCTCGCCACCAACACCGGCATCGTCTCCGAGATCGAGGGCTACCACGGCGACAGCGCGCAGTACGGCCGCATCAGCAACCTCGGCATCACCGTCGACGCCGACACCGAGAACGCCCAGGAGCTGGTGAAGTACCTGGTCGGCGACGGCTACACCGAGTGGCTCGCGCAGGTTCCCAACGGCATGATCCCCATGCGCACCGGCACCCCGGAGAGCCCGACGGAGTTCGTCGACGCCTGGCAGGAGCTCAACATGGGCGTCGACCGCGACGGCACGCTCGTCGAGTACTACGGCGAGGACACCGTCACCGAGCTGGTCGACGGCGCGCAGAACTTCGACGCCTGGGGCATCCGGCAGGGCTTCGGCGAGCTGGTCGGCGTGCTCTACGAGCTCACGACCATCCCGGCCGCCGTCGGCGACGTCCAGAACGGCGTGCTGACGCCCGAGGAGGCCGCGGCCGACGTCCAGCAGAAGCTGACCGACGAGCTCGACCTCATCGAGTCCGCCGGCTGACCCCGTCAGCTAGCCGAAGTGCGCTTCTCAGCTGAGGTTCAGGAGGCCGGAACCCGGATGACCACCACCACACAGGCGCCGCCGGGATCGGGCCGGCCCGGCGGCGCCACGCCCCGCGGCGGCCGGCGCGACCGCAAGCCCTCGCCGTCGCGCCGCCGCGAGGCCCGCTTCGCCTACCTGCTCCTGCTCCCGGCGATCCTCGCCACCGCCGTCCTGGTCGTGCTGCCGGTGCTGTGGAACGTCACGATCAGCCTGCAGAGCCTGCGCCTGATCGAGCTTCGCAACTTCACGCCGTTCGGGTTCCTCCAGGCCGAGCTCGGGTTCGACAACTTCCGGCTGGTGACGGGGCAGCGCGAGTTCTGGTCGACGGTCGGGCGCACCGTCGTCTACGCGCTGGCCGGGACCGTGCTGTCGCTGCTGCTCGGCCTGTGGGCGGCGCTGGCGATGCGGCGGCCCTTCCGCGGCCGGACCGCGGTGAAGGCGCTGCTGCTGGTGCCGTACGTGCTGCCGGTGGTGGCCGCGGCGTTCGTCTGGCGGACCATGCTGTCGCCGCAGTACGGCATCGTGAACGCCTGGGGGCAGGACTGGTTCGGCTGGACGCGCGTCGACTTCTTCGGCCAGCAGAGCATCGACCTGCCGCTGGTGGGGACCGTCCCGCTGGCGTTCAGCACCGTCATCGCGTTCGAGGCGTGGCGCTACTTCCCGTTTGCCTTCATCTTCATCTACGCGCGGCTACAGGCCGTCCCGAAGCACCTGTACGAGGCGGCGACCATCGACGGCGCCACCATCAGCCAGCAGTTCCGCCACGTCACGTTCCCGGCGCTGCGCGGCGTGCTGGCCGTGCTGTTCCTGCTGCGGTTCATCTGGAACTTCAACGACTTCACCAACATCTACCTGCTCACCGGCGGCGGCGCCGGCACGCGTGTCATCTCGATCGAGATCTACGAGTGGCTGATCGGGCGGAGCAACCCGGGCGCGGCGGCGGCGCTGTCGCTGATCCTCGCCGCGGTGATGCTCGTCGTCCTGACGGTGTACGTCCGCTGGCAGGCGAGGAGGGACCAGACATGAGCCGGCACGCGTTCGAGGAACGGTTCTTCCGCATCGCCCGCTGGGTCAGCATCGTCTTCTTCGTCTGCCTGACGGGGTTCCCGCTGCTGGTCATGCTGGGGCTGTCGTTCCGGCCCGTGTCGTCGCTGCTCAACGAGCCGGGCCGGCTGCTGCCGCGGCTGTCCGAGATCGACCTCGGCGGCTACACGCGCATCCTGTCCGGCCGCGAGGACGGCGGCTTCGGGTTCGCCGGCTTCATCGGCAACAGCGCGTACATCGCCGGCGTCACCGCCGTCCTGTCGCTCACGTTCGGCATCTTCGCGGCGTACGCCGCCGCCCGGCTGCGCTACCGGGGCGCGTCGTTCGTCAACGCCTCGATCCTCATGGTGTACCTGTTCCCGCCGCTGGTGTTCGCGGTGCCGCTGTTCGTCATGTTCACTCGGCTGGGCATGCGGCCGTCGTTCACCGCCGTGATCATCATCTACTTCGCTTACACCTTGCCGCTGGCGCTGTACATGCTGCGCAACTACTTCAGCAGCGTTCCCGTCGACATCGAGGAGGCGGCGCGCATCGACGGCGCCTCCCGGCTCGGCGTCATCCGCCACGTCATCGTCCCGCTGTCGGCGCCGGCCATCGCCACCGTCGGCATCTACGTGTTCATGTCGGCGTGGGACGAGTTCCTGTTCGCCCTGCTGTTCCTGGTCGAGGACCGCGACTCGTGGACCGTCGCCCTCGGCATCAACCAGCTGGAGGCGAACGTCGGCACGCCGACGACGGTGCTCATGGCCGGCTGCGTGGTCATCACCATCCCCGTCGTCGTGGCGTTCTCGCTGGCCCAGCGCTTCCTCACCGAAGGACTCACGTCCGGCTCGGTGAAGGACTGACCCGTTCTGCAGACCCGTGGAGAAGACACCGTGATCGTGACCGATGTTCGTCCCCTCCTGCTCGACCGCTACCTGCTGGTCGAGGTTCGGACCGACACCGGCCTGACCGGGCTCGGCGAGTCCGGTGCGTGGGGGTTCCTCGAGGCGTCGGCGGGGGCGGTCGAGGCGCTCGGCCGCTACCTCGTCGGCAAGGACCCGCTGCTCATCGAGCACCACTGGCAGTACATGTACCGTTCCAGCCACTTCGGCGGCTCGGCGGTCATGGGCGCGCTGAGCGCCATCGACATCGCGCTGTGGGACATCAAGGGCCAGCACTACGAGACGCCGGTGTACGACCTGCTCGGCGGCAAGGTGCGCTCGAAGGCGCGGGCCTACGGGCACGTCTTCGGCTCGACGCGCCAGGAGCTGGTCGAGGGGGTCGTCGCCGCGAAGGAGGCCGGGTTCACCGCCGTCGGCCACTTGACGCCGTTCCTCGACGAGCCCTTCTCCGAGCCGTACTTCGAGACGCACGCGCAGAAGGTCCGGGGCGCCGTCGACGCCGTCCGCCAGTACCGCGAGGCCGTCGGCGACACCGTCGACCTGTGCATCGAGATCCATCGCCGGCTCACCCCGACGGAGGCCGTTCAGGTCGCGCTGGGCATCGAGCAGTACCACCCGATGTTCATCGAGGACCCCGTGCTGCCCGACAACCTCGACGAGATGGCCTACGTGGCCGACAAGATCAACATTCCGATCGCGACGGGGGAGCGGCTCACCAGCATCTGGGAGTTCGACATGCTGCTGCGCCGCGACGCCGTCCAGTACGTCCGCCCCGACGTCTGCCTCGTCGGCGGCATCACCGGCGCCAAGAAGGTCGCCGCGCTGGCCGAGGCCCGCCACGTCGGCGTCATCCCGCACAACCCGCTGAGCCCGGTGTCGACGGCGGCCTGCCTGCAGATCGCCGCCAGCGTCCCGAACTTCGTGCTGCAGGAGTACCCGCTCGGCGAGGACGAGTTCCCGAAGAAGGACATCGTCGAGCGCGCCTACGGGTACGACGGCGCCGGCTTCCTCACCATCCCCGACGTGCCGGGCATCGGCGTCACGCTGCGTGACGGCGCGGAGGAGGCGGCCCCGCCGAAGCCGTGGGAGATCCAGACGCGGCTGCACGCCGACGGCTCGGTGATCGACCAGTAGGCGGCGTCTGAACGACCACAGGCGGAGGTGAGCTGACGCCGTCGTCGATACTGCTTCGGTGGAGACGGCGAGCATCGAGCGCGAGTTCCTGTCCCGGCCCGGTCTCGAGGTGGCCCCCGGCCTGCTCGGTTGCGTGCTGCGGCATACGACGCCCGACGGGACGGTGGCGGTGCGGCTGACCGAGGTCGAGGCGTACCAGGGTGCCGACGACCCCGGCTCGCACGCCTTCCGCGGCCGCACCCCGCGCAACGAGGTCATGTTCGGGCCGGCCGGGCACCTGTACGTCTACTTCACGTACGGCATGCACTTCTGTGCCAACGTGGTGTGCGACGTCGAGGGAACGGCGACAGCGGTGCTGTTGCGCGGGGGTGAGGTGATCGAGGGCTCGGCGCTGGCGGCGACGCGGCGGCTGTCCGCCCGGACGCCGCGCGAGTACGCCCGCGGGCCGGCCCGCCTGGTCTCCGCGCTCGGGCTGGGCCGTTCCGACAACGGCGCCGACCTGTGTGCGCCGGGGTCGCCGACCGTGCTGCTGCCGGGCGCGCCGGTCGATCCGGAGCGGGTGCGCACGGGACCGCGGGTCGGGGTGAGCGGGCCGGGCGGCGACGGCGTCGGCTTCCCGTGGCGGTTCTGGCTCGACGGGGAGCCGACGGTGTCGCCGTACCGGCCGCACGTGCCCAAGCGGCGGAAGTGATTGGCCTCGCTCGGCTGGGGTGCGGAATCATGGGTGCGTTCTGTCATTCGACCACCCACGAGGGGACCGGGACCGACCGTGACCGACATCCTGGACGAGCTGCACTGGCGCGGGCTCATCGCGCTGTCCACCGACGAGCAGGAGCTGCGCTCCGCTCTGGCAGCCGGTCCGGTCACCTACTACTGCGGGTTCGACCCCACGGCGCCGAGCCTGCACATCGGCAACCTCGTGCAGATCCTCACCATGCGACGGCTCCAGCTGGCCGGCCACGACCCGCTCGCGCTGGTCGGCGGCGCCACGGGGCTCATCGGCGATCCGAAGATGACCAGCGAGCGCTCGCTGAACGACCGCGACACCGTCGCCGGCTGGGTCGAGCGCATCCGCAAGCAGATCGAGCCGCTCCTCGACTTCGACGGCGCGCACCCGGCCCGCATGGTGAACAACCTCGACTGGACCTCGCCGCTGTCGGCCATCGACTTCCTGCGCGACATCGGCAAGCACTTCCGGCTCAGCCGCATGCTGGCGAAAGAGACGGTGAGCGCCCGGCTCAACAGCGACCAGGGCATCAGCTTCACCGAGTTCAGCTACCAGATCCTGCAGGGCATGGACTACCTCGAGCTGCACCGGCGCTACGGCTGCGTCCTGCAGACCGGCGGCAGTGACCAGTGGGGCAACCTCACCAGCGGCGTCGACCTCATCCACCGGGTCGAGCGGCAGTCGGTGCACGCCCTGGCTACACCGCTCGTCACCAAGGCCGACGGCACCAAGTTCGGCAAGACCGAGACCGGCACCGTCTGGCTCGATGCGGAGATGACCAGCCCGTACGCGTTCTTCCAGTTCTGGGTCAACGCCGACGACCGCGACGTCATCGGGTACCTCAAGGTGTTCAGCTTCCGCTCGCACGAGGAGATCGCCGCGCTGGAGCAGGAGGTGGCCGACAAGCCCGCCGCCCGGTCGGCGCAACGGGCGCTGGCGTCCGACGTCACGACGCTGGTGCACGGGGCTGAGGAGACCGAGCAGGTCATCGCCGCGTCGCGGGCGTTGTTCGGCATGGGCTCGTTGGATGAGCTCGACGCCGGCGTGGTGAAGGCGGCGCTCGACGAGGCCGGCGCGCCCATGGTGGAGGCGGGGGAGGAGCTGCCGTCGTACGTCGACCTGTTCGTGCGGTCGGGGCTCGTCGACTCCCGCTCCGCAGCCCGGCGAGCCATCTCCGAGGGCGGTGCCTACGTCAACAACGTGCGGCTCGATCCGGGGACGTCGCCGGACGATCGTCCCGGTCGCGATGATCTTCTGCACGGACGGTGGCTGGTGCTGCGGCGAGGCAAGCGGACCGTGGGTGGCGTCGAGCTCGCGTGACTTGCCGCTGAGCGTGCTGACCTGCACAAATGCGGGTGAGACGGCCGTCACAGCGATCGGCCGGATCTGGATTTGACTCCCGCTCCCCGGGACCGTAGGTTTCTCTTCGGCTCACGGGGAGCGGGACGCCGGAAACGGCGGCCGGCCCGCAGAGTCACCCACCACCTCAGCTCGCTGAGACGGCCCATGTCCGGGTCCGATCGGGGCGGTGGCGGGATCTGCGAAACGGTTTGTCTCGACGGACCAGACGCAGTATGGTTAAGGAACTGCTTCGGGCAGGGGTCCTGGTTCCAGGACCGTCCGCCGGGAAGATCCACCTGATGGTAGGGTCGCCGGGCGTTGACCGAAGAAGATCCACACCGGATCGTAAGCGTCCCACGCCGACTCCTTTGCGGGTGTCATGTGGGTGCGTCCGATTTTTGAGAACTCAACAGTGTGCCTGATGATGTTTTGTTGATGCCAATTGTTTGTGTCCTTGGGCTGGCACCTTTTGTGGTGTTGGTTTGGGGTTCCTTTGGTGATGCAGTCATCTCTTACCG
>NZ_SMKL01000119.1 GCF_004348545.1 Jiangella ureilytica
GCCCCGCCCCGGCCCGTTGATCTTGGAGTAACCGCGCGGTTCCGGCCCGGTATGCCCGATTGATTCCGCCGTCACTCCAAGATCAACCCAAGGGTCGGGGTTCGCGGGCGGCGAGGATCCAGGCGAGATGGTCCCGCTGCCCGGGATCGGCAACGGCGAACGCCCGTGCGAGCAGCCGGTCGCCGTGGCCGACGCCGCGCCGCAGCAGCGCACGCCCGACGGCCTCGGTCACCGGCGAACGCCCGTGCGTCGGGGCGCAACGCTTGGAGCACGGCCGCGACCTGGGGGAGATCCGCCGCGGCCGCGGGCCGGCGCTCCGCCTCGGCTCGGGCCCGCCAGCCGGGCGACGACGCGGCCTCGAGCTGAGGGGCGAGCTCATCGCCGCCGATGTCCACGCACCCCAGCGCCCACCATCGTCGGTATTCCGGTAGGCGGAAACCGAGGACCGCGTCGCGACACATGAGGGATTGAAACGTCTTGACAGACCGACGGCGGCGCTAGATTATCGATAATCAATCGGCCCGCAGGACGCTTTCAACGGAGAAGGGATCCGGCAGATGGTGAACGTCCGTCAACACCCCGGCAGACATGGGCTGGCTGCCCTCCTGCCGATCTGGTTGGTCGGCTCCCTGGCGTTGGCCGCGTGTGGCGGCAGCGACGGCGGGGGCGACGGCGACTCCGCCTCGGGCGCCTGCGAGGGCGTGCCGCTCAAGGTCGCGGTCCGGTCCCAGTTCGCGCCGAACATGGAGAAGGTGCTCGCCGCGTACGAGGAGGAGTCCGGCAGCGACACCGAGCTGCAGACGCTGCCCGACGACAACGCCCAGTACCAGCAGAGCATCGTGGCCCAGCGCATGGGCGACGAGATGCCCGACGTGCTCGAGAACATCGACACGCTGGTCAACGCCATGGCGGAGTCGCGGGTGACCGCCGACCTCACGTCGTTCCTGTCCGACGGCGACCTGCAGGAGGACTCGTTCCTGCCGCAGTTCCTCGACGCCTACCGGCCCATCGACCTGCCCGACGAGATCCACGGAATGCCGGTCGCCGCCGACGCGTACGTGCTGTTCTACAACAAGGACCTGTTCGCGCAGTACGGCGTCGACCTTCCGGCCGAGGACTGGACGTGGGACGACTTCTACGCCGCCGCCAAGGAGATCACCACGGCGGGCAACGGCGAGGTGTTCGGCTTCGTGGGGGCCAACCTCCCGCAGCCGACGTTCAACCCCGTCATCCAGAGCTACGGCGGGTTCGTCTACGACAAGGACTCCAACACGACGGGCATCGGCGAGCCGGAGGCCATCGAGGCGTGGACGTTCCTGCTCCAGCCGTACCAGGACGGCACCTACGCGCCGTTCGAGATCGGCTCGAGCCCGTCGCCGCCGGACTTCGCCAGCGGCCGAGTCGCCATGGCGTTCAGCACCCGCAAGAACGTGCCGAACTTCCGCAACCAGCTCGACGCCGACTGGGACGTCGCCCCGGTGCCGCTGCTCAACGGCGAGCACCCGATCGGCGGCGGCAGCTACGGCCTGTCGATGTCGGACCGGTCGGAGTGCAAGGACAACGCCTGGGACTTCCTGACGTGGTTCTACACCGAGGACGGCGGCATGAAGATCATGCAGGAGAACTACGCCACGGTGCCGCCGACGCTCGAGGGCGTCGAGTCCGGCAGCTGGCGCGAGCTCCCCGGCCCGCCGGCCAACGTGCAGGTGTTCGCCGACGCCGTGTCGGAGGCCAAGATGGCGCCGCAACTGCCTCGGGCCGCCGGCCCGGAGCTGGCCGCCGCGCTCCTGGCAGCCCAGCAGAAGGTCCTGCTCGAGGGCGCGTCCGTCGAGGACGCGTTCGGCGAGGCCGCCGCGGATGTGAACGACGCGCTCGAGGAGTGACCGCGATGAATCCGCCCGCCGACCAGCGGTGGCCGAACCGCGCCCGCATGGAATCCGCGCAGCCATACCCGCGACGACGAGGGTGACCGGATGAGAACGAAGTCCGCGGAGGCGACGACCGGACGCGAGGGGCGGGCCGCCGACACCGGCGGCCCGCGCCCGCGCTCGGAGGCCCCCCGCCGCGGGCCGGCCAGGCGCCGGTTCGTCAGCCGCGACGGGACCGCAGCCGCCGTCATGATCGCCCCGAACGCGATCATGTACATGCTGTTCGTCATCGTCCCGGCGCTGGCCGGGGTCGCGCTGAGCTTCTACGAGTGGAACCTCTTCGACGACCCGGTCTTCGTCGGCCTCGACAACTACCGCGAGGTCCTGACCGACGACGACGCCTGGGCCGCGATGGTCAACACCATCGAGTTCATGGTGCTCGGCGTGCTGCCGACGGTGCTCGTCGGCTTCGTGCTGGCGGTGCTGGTGAACACCCGGATGCGCGGCGTCGGGACCGTCCGGGTGCTCTACTTCGTGCCGCTGGTGGTGTCGACGGCGGTCGCGTCGGTGCTGTGGTCGTGGCTCTACCAGCCGCAGTCGGGCATCTTCAACTACCTGCTCGGCCTCGTCGGCATCGACGGGCCGGCCTGGCTGGCCAACACCAGCTGGGCGCTGCCCGCGCTGACGTTGATGATCATATGGATGAGCCTGCCGCTGGTGATCATCCTCTACCTGGCGGCGCTGCAGCGGATCCCGGACGAGATCATGGAGGCGGCCAAGATCGACGGCGCCGGCGTGTGGCGGCGGGTCTGGCAGATCATCTGGCCGAACGTCTCGGCCATGACGCTGCTGGTGCTCGCGCTGCAGGTGCTGAACTTCCTGTCCGCCCCGTTCGAGACCGCGCTGATCATGACCCAGGGCGGGCCGATCGACTCGACCACCGCGCTGTCGCTGTACATCTACCGGGTCGCCTTCGAGCAGGGCGAGATCGGCGCCGGCAGCGCGCTGTCGATGATCCAGTTCCTGCTGATCGTGCTGCTGGCCGGCGGCCTGCGGCTGATCCACCGAGTGCGGGTGAGGCGCGCATGAAGCCATCGACCGCGGTCACCGTCACCCGGTACACCGCGATCCTCGTCATCGGCCTGGCCATGGGGCTGCCGCTGTTCTACCTGTTCTCGTCGTCGCTGATGACGCCGCAGGACGTCAGCGCCTACCCGCCGCACCTGGTGCCGCCGGAGTTCCGCTGGGCCAACTTCTCCGACGCCTACGACTTCCTGGGCGGCCGGACCATCGCGAACTCGTTCATCTACAGCTTCGGCATCGTCATCCTGCAGCTGTGCATCGCGCTGCCGGCCGGGTTCGCCCTGGCGAAGGTGCGCTTCCGCGGGTCGCGGGCGCTGCTGGTGTTCTTCGCGATCCCGATGTTCCTGCCGAACAACGTCGTGCTGGTGCCGCTCTACGTCGTCACCAACGAGCTCGGCCTCATCGGCAGCTACGCCGGCCTGATCCTGCCGATCGTCGGCCGGACGGCGTTCGCGACGCTGCTGTTCCGGCAGTTCTTCCTGACCCTGCCCGACGGCCTCATAGACGCGGCCAAGCTCGACCGGGCCGGCTGGTTGCGCATCGTGCGGCACGTGGCCGTCCCGCTGTCCGGACCCGCCGTCGCCGCCTACGCGTCCATCACGTTCCTCAACAGCTGGAACGACTTCATCTGGCCGCTGGTGGCCGCTCCCGGCGACGACTACCGGGTCATGACGGTGGCGCTGGCCCCGCTGGCCTACCAGGAGGGGCTGTCGAACGTCCCGCCGAACGTGGGCATGGCGGCCGCCGTCATCAGCGTCATCCCCGTGCTGCTGGTCTTCGTCTTCACGCAACGCTGGTACATCCAGGGCGTGGTGGGAACCGGCACCGACAACACCTAGGGAGTTTCCTTGACGATCACCGGCGTCCGCGTCGCCGCCTACGAGGCCCCGTACGACACACCGATCACCAACGGCCTGTACACCTACACGTCCACGGAGATCGTGACGTGCGAGGTGCGCACCGACTCCGGGCTGGTCGGCATCGGCTGGTGTCACGGCGGCGGCATCGTCTTCCACGCGATGACGGCGATCGCCCGGCGGGTCGTCGGGCACGACGAGACCGACACCGAGAAGCTCTGGCGGGTCATGTACCAGCCGAAGCTGTTCGGCCGGAAGGGCCTCACCACCCGGGCCATCAGCGCCATCGACATCGCGTTGTGGGACGCGCTGGGCAAGCGGGCGGACCTGCCGCTGTACAAGCTGCTCGGCGGGTTCCGCGACACCGTCCCCGCCTACATGGCCGGCGGCTACTACCGCGAGGGCGAGGGGCTGGCCGAGCTGCAGGCCGAGATGGCGCGGCAGGTGGCCGGCGGAGCCCGCGCGATCAAGATGAAGATCGGCGCGCTGCCGGTCGACGAGGACGTCGTGCGCATCGACGCCGCGCTCGAAGCGGCAGGGCCGGGCGTGCGGGTCCTCGTCGACGCCAACAACGCCTACGACCGCATCGACGCGCAGCGGATGATCCGCAGGCTCGAGGAGCGCGACATCTTCTGGTTCGAGGAGCCGCTGAGCCCCGACGACCTGCAGGGCGCCGCCGCCCTGGCCCGCGGCAGCGACCTCCCGGTGGCGCTGGGCGAGAACGAGTACACCCGCTTCGGCTTCAAGGACGTGCTCGACGCCGGGGCCGCGGACGTGCTCAACGCCGACGCGCAGATCCTCGGCGGCATCACCGAGTGGCGCAAGTGCGCGACGCTCGCCGAGACCCATCACATCCCCGTCGCGCCGCACGGCGACCAGGAGATCCACGTGCACCTGGTCGCATCGCAGCCGAACGGGCTCATCGTGGAGTACTACGACAACGCGCTGAACACGCTGAAGGAGGTCATGTTCGACCAGCGGCTCGAGCTGGACGCCGAGGGCCGGCTGTCGCCCCCGGACCGGCCGGGCCTCGGCTTCGACGTGAACTTCACCGCGATGAAGGGCTTCCTGCGGGCCGAGGAGGAGCTGCGATGACGGACCGGGTCCCGCTCTGCCTGGTCGGGTGCGGGGGCATGGGCAGCCGGCACATTCTCGGCATGGCCGCGCTGCAGCGCACCGGGCTGTCGACCATCGACCTCGTCGCCGTGTGCGACCTGGACGAGACCGCCGCCCGGCGCGCCGCCGCCGAGGCCGAGGAGCTGCTCGGCCGCCGGCCCGCCGTGCACCTGTCCGTCGACGACGCCGTCGCCGATCCGGACATAGCGGCGTTCGACGTGGTCACCGAGGCGAGCAGCCACCTCGCCGTCACGCTGCCGGCACTGCGGGCCGGCAAGCACGTGCTGAGCGAGAAGCCGCTGGGCATCACCGTCCGGTCCTGCCTGGCCATGGTCGAGGCGGCCGCGGCATCGGGCGCCGTGCTGGCGACGGCGGAGAACTACCGCCGCGACCCACCGAACCGGCTGGTGCGGGCCGTCCTCGACGCGGGGCTCCTGGGCGAGGTGTTCCTGGCGCAGGAGACCCGGCTGGGCGGCAGCGACCTCATCATCACGACGCCGTGGCGGCACCTCAAGGACCGCGGGGCCATCGGCCTGGACATGGGCGTGCACCTGACGGACGTGTTCCAGTACTACTTCGGGCCCATCGCGAGCGTCTACGGCGACGGCTTCATCGCCGAGCCCGTACGGCGCCGCCGGCCGTCGCCGTCGCGCGACCTGCCCGCCTACCGCGCCGCCTGGGAGAAGCTGCCCGAGCAGGTCACCCCGACCGGCGAGGACTCCGTCGTCGCGCTGTACCGCATGGAGTCCGGCGTCCGCGTGCAGCTGTCGTACGTGAACTCGGGGCTCGGCAAGCGCTATCTCGCGCGCAGCATCCACGGCCGGCTCGGCTCGCTGGAGATCTCGAAGGACCGCAGCGGCCGCGGCCCGGTGCTGCACCGCGACGGCGGCACGCTGACCGGTAAGGAGATCCTGGCCGAGTTGCCGGACTTCGCCCTCGACGACGTGACGGCGGCACTCTTCGGCGCCGACGGAGTCGAGTACGACCTGCCGGGCGGCGAGGCCGACGCCGGGGGCCTCGCGATCGAGCTGCACGACTTCGGCCGGGCCGCTTCCACCGGCGCCCCGCCCGAGGTCGACGGCGTCGGCGGCACCACCGCCGTGGCCGGGCTGCTGGGCGCCTACGAGAGCGGTCTGCTGGGGCGTGCGGTGACCATGACGGAGCTGCTGGACGGCACGGTGTCGGCATACCAGGACCCGATCGACGAGCACCTCGGCCTGCTGGGGGTGTCGCGATGATCCCCGCGACCATCGCCGGTCCCGTGAAGCAGGTGGCGCTCGTGGTCCGCGACCTCGACGCGTCGGTGCGGGTCTGGACCGAGCAGCTGGGCGTCGGCCCGTGGACGGCGTACGAGCTGGGCCCGGGCGTGCTGCAGGACATGACCTACCTCGGCGAGCCGGCCGAGTTCAGCATCCGGCACGCGCTGGCCTGGACCGACACCGTGCAGTTCGAGCTCGTGCAACCCCTGGGCGGGCCGAGCATCTGGGCCGACCACCTGGCCGAGCACGGCGAGGGCCTGCACCACCTCGGCGTGTACGTCGACGACCACGCCGCCGCCGTCGAGAAGGTCCTCGCCGCCGGCTACCGGCCGCTGCAGAGCGCCCGCGGCTTCGGCGCCACCGGCGACGGCGCGTTCGCCTACTTCGCCACCGACCACCCGCTGGCCGCCGTCCTGGAGCTGATCGAGGCGCCGTCCGTGCGCCGCGAGCCGGCCTTCGTCTACCCGCCCCCGACCACAGAAAAGAGCACCGAGTGAAGATCGAGGACATCGAGACGTTCACCGCGCACGACTGGCTGTTCGTCCGCGTCCGCACCGACACAGGCCTGACCGGCGTCGGCGAGTCCACGTTCTTCATGTGGCCGGAGTCGGTCGAGGTCATCGTCAAGTCGTTCGCCGAGCGGCTGCGCGGCGAGGACCCGATGCGCGTGGAGCACCACTGGCTCGACCTCTACCGCGGCCGGTCCATGCGCGGCATGGAGGTCACCAGCGCGCTCAGCGCCATCGACCAGGCGCTCTGGGACATCCGCGGCAAGCACCTGCAGGCGCCGGTGTGGGAGCTGTTGGGCGGCCGGGTCCGCGACCGGGTCCGGGCCATGCTGGTGCTGCGCTACGGCACGATCGACGAGGTCAACGCGGCCGCTGCGGCCGGCGTCGCCGAGGGGTACACCGCGCTCAAGGTGCTGCTGTTCCAGCCCGAGCACCACGCCATGCCGCACGCGGCCCGCATCGCCGACCTCGTCGAGCGTGCGCACGCCGTCCGCGACACCGTCGGGCCCCAGGTCGACCTCGGCTTCGAGCTGCACCGCAACATGTCCCCCGGCGAGGCGATCGCGCTGATCCGCGAGCTCGAGGACACCCGGCCGCTGTTCGTCGAGGACCCGGTGCCGCCGGACAGCGTGCTCTCGTTCGGCGAGGTGTCGGCGAAGTCGCGGGTGCCCATGGCAGCCGGCGAGCGCAACACCACCATCTGGGAGTTCCGCGAGTACATCGAGGCCGCGGGCGTCCACCACGTGCGTCCCGACATCGGCATCGCCGGCGGGTTCACCCACCTGCGCAAGATCTGCGCGCTGGCCGAGGCACACCACATCGGCGTCATCCCGCACGCCGTCCCGTCCGGGCCGGTGGCGACGGCGGCGCACGTGCAGCTGGGCGCGGCGACGCCGAACTACGAGGTGCAGGAGCACCGCGACCAGACGGTGGCGCCGTGGTCGGCGGTCGTGAACCAGGTGGCGCAGATCGCCGACGGCTACTTCGTGGTCCCCGAGGTGCCGGGTCTCGGCATCGAGCTCGACGACGCCGGCCTGGCCGCGACGCCGGTGTTCCCGCGCAAGCCGAAGACGCCGCGGCGCCCCGATGGCTCCGTCGCCTACCGCTGAGCGCATGGACGTCCCCGTCGTCGACGCCCACGCGCACGTCTGGCCGCGCTGGCCGTACCAGCCGCCGGTGCCCGACGACGCCACGCGCGGCAGCGTCGAGCACCTGCTGTTCGAGATGGACCAGAACGGCGTCGGCCGCACGCTGATCGTCGCGGCCGGCATCGACCGGAACCCGGACAACAACGAGTACGTCGCCGCGGCGGTGCGCGCGCACCCGGACCGTCTGGTGCACGCCGCCGACGTCGACTGCCGCTGGACGCCGGACTACCACCGGCCCGGCGCGGCGGACCGGCTGCGTGCGGCGGTCTCGCGGTACGGCGTGCGCGTCGTGACGCACTACCTGGCCAAGGAGAACGACGGCTGGCTGGTCGCTGACGAGGGCCGGGCCTTCTTCCGGACGGCGGCGTCGCTCGGCCTGGTGCTGAGCGTCGCCGCGCCGCCGCCCTGGCACGAGGACCTGCGGGTCGTGGCGCGCGAGAACCCGGCGCTGCCGATCGTGGTGCACCACCTGGCCAACGTCAACAGCTGGCCGGGCGGGGTCGACGAAGGGCTGCGGCTGGTGCTGCCCGGGCGCGACCTGCCGAACCTGTTCGTCAAGGTGTCCGGCTGGTACTACGGGTCCGACGAGCCGTGGGAGTACCCGCACGCGGCCCGGCTCGGCGTCGCCCGGGCCTTCCACGACGAGTGGGGACCGCACCGGCTGGTGTGGGCGTCGGATCACCCCGTGCACCGGCGCGCGCTGACCTACCGGCAGACACTGGAGATCGTGCGGCGGAACTGCACGTTCATCGACCCCGCCGACCTGCCGGGCGTGCTCGGCGGCAACCTGGCGGCGCTGCTGCCGGCGAGGAGCTCTGTGGCATGACCGAGACGCTGTTCTCCGACGGCGGCGCGGGTGCGTTGCGGGTCGGGATCGCCTGCAACCGGCGCACTCGCGACCTCACGGTGACGCCGTCGTCGCTGGAGAGGCTCCGCGGGATCGCCGACGTCGTCTGGGCCGACTTCGAGGACGACTCCGAGGGCTACACCGACCCGCCGCCGCACGACGCCGAGGCGGAGAAGCGGCTGGCGCAGTTCGCGGCCGGCCTCGACGGCCTCGTCATCTCGAAGGGCTGCCCGAAGGTGACGCCGGCGGTGCTCGACGCGGCGCCGGGGCTGAAGCTGGTCGGCGACCTCCAGGGCGACCGGTTCGGCCGGCGCATCGACGTCGCCGCCGCCCGGTCCCGGGGCGTGCGGGCGATCGACACCACGCACGGCTCGTCCGACCCGGTCGCCGAGTGGGCGCTGGGGCTCATGCTCAACGGGCTGCGCAACGCCGGCTCGCTGTTCCGGCGGATGATCGCGGGCGAGGTGCTGTTCACCGACCGCATGGAACTGCGCTCGGACCCCGCCTACCTGCACGGCGAGCTCACCGGCAAGACCGTCGGACTGGTGGCGTTCGGGCACATCGGCCGGCGCCTGGTCGAGCTGCTGGCGCCGTTCCGGGTCAACGTGCTGGTGCACGACCCGTACGCGCCACGCGTGCTGGCCGACGTCTACGACCTCACGATGACCAGCCTGGAACGGCTGTTCGCCGACTCCGACGTCGTGGTCGTGCTGGCGCCGCTGACGTCGCAGACCCGCGGGATGATCGGCGCGGCGGAGCTGGGGGCGCTGAAGCCGGGCGCGGTGTTCGTCAACGTGTCGCGGGGGCCGGTCGTCGACTCCGCGGCACTGTTGGACCGGCTGCGCCGCGGCGATGTCATCGGCTGCCTCGACGTGTTCGACCCGGAGCCGATTCCGGTCGGCTCGGAGCTGCGGACGCTGCCGAACGTCTTCCTCACCCCGCACATCGCCGGCGTGACGGCCGAGTGCGGGCCGCGTTTCTTCGACCTCATGGTCGACGAGCTGCTGCGCTGCTTCGCCGGCCACGAGACCCGGCACGACCTCGTGCCGCGCGAGGACCTGGGGTCCTCGTGACCACGGGCCGGTTCGCCGGCCGCACCGTCGTCGTCACCGGAGCCGGGACGGGGCTCGGCGCGGCCATCGCGATCCGGGCCGCGGCCGAGGGCGCCCGGGTGGGCGTGCACCACCGGCGGTCGTCGGCGGGTGCGTCGCAGACCGTGGACCGCATCGTCGCCGCCGGCGGCGAGGCCGTGCTGCTGAAGGCGGACATCTCCCGCTGGGACGAGGTGACGGCGCTGGCCGCGGCAGCGTGGTCCGCGCTGGGCCGGGTGGACGTCCTGGTCAACAACGCGGGGACGCCGATCTCGGAGCAGCGCTCGTGGACCGAGCTGACGCCGTCGTCGCTGGACCGCGTCATCGACACCGACCTCAAGGGCACGCTGATCTGCGTGCACGAGTTCGGCCGGCGCATGCTCGACGACGGCGGCGGCGCCATCGTCAACGTCGGGTCGGCGGTCGTGGTGCGCGGCAGCGCCCGGGCGCCGCAGTACGCGGCAGCGAAGGCGGGGCTGCTCGGCGTCACCAAGTCCTACGCGCACGCCCTGGCGCCGTCGGTCCGGGTCAACCTGTTCGCGCCCGGCTTCGTCGCGACGCCGTCGACGCTCTCGCGCCCGGAGTGGGCCGAGCGCGAGCCGCGTCTGCTCTCGTCGACGCCGCTGGAACGCGTCGCGACGGCGGAGGAGATGGCCGGCCTGGCGCTCTTCCTCGCCTCCGACGACGCCGCCCACCTCACCGGGAGCTTCCTCGCCGCCGACGGCGGGATGAGCATGCTCGGTACCTGACCCCGGAACGATCACGTTCACCACCCGGTCCCCTGCCACACCAGGCCTGCGGCCCTGGTGATGCGCGGGAACGCCTCGTGACGGGTGCCAGCCGGAGGAGGCAACCGCTTTCCGGCGCGTTCGGCCGGCCATCACCAGGATCGCTCGTGCTCCACGAGGGCTGCAGGCCTCGTGGAGTAGGCGATCAGGTGGTGAACGTGATCTCTCTGTCAGGGTTCTGCTACCGGGCGCTGTTCGACGGGGCGGGGCCTGGCGTGGTCGCCGGGTGACTCCAACGTGATCTGCCCGCTGTGTGTGGCTTCGGTAATGACGTGTCCATGGTGATCACGGGTGAGAGCCCGGCCGGGAGTGACTTGATAGA
>NZ_SMKL01000011.1 GCF_004348545.1 Jiangella ureilytica
GGCGGGCCGTCCCCGGGCGCCGCAGGCTCGGGCGCCGCAGGCTCGGGCGCCGCAGGCTCGGGCGCCGCAGGCTCGGGCGCCGCGGCCTCGGGACCGGGCCCGGGAGCCAGGCCGGTGCAGTCGCGCAGGCGTTCCCACTCGCCGTAGGCGGCCGACCCTGCCCTGCTGCCGGTGAGCGGCTCCGGGCCGCCGCCCCCGGGCGGGATGCGGCCCGGCAGCCACTCGTCGCCGACGACCTCGCCGCCGCGGACGGAGAGCCGCAGCACGCCGCTGTCGGGCTCGCGGCCGTGGTACCAGTAGAAGTTCCCAAGCCCGTAGCTGACGTAGGTGGAGCCCTGCAGGCCGGCCCCCAGCGGCGTGTGCGCATGGCTCCCGACGACGATGTCGGCGCCCGCCGTGGCGAGCGTCCGGGCCAGGTTCTGCTGCAGGGGCGTCGGGCAGGCGTTGAACTCCTCGCCCCAGTGCAGGTAGACGACGACCACGTCGTCGGTCTCGGCCGACCGGCGCACGGCGGCCGCGAGCGTCGCCTCGTCCGGCCCGCGCGCCGCCGCGATGCCGGCCCCGGTGCCGGGCGCCGCGGCCCAGATGGCGTCGGCGCTCTCGCGCGGCGAGGCGTCGGCGGCATGGATGGCGATGTCGGTGCCCTTCACCTTCACCCGGTGCGGCGCGAACGCCTGCCGGTCGTTGCGCCCCACGCCGACGACGGCGACGCCGCTGGTCTCAGCGGCCTGGATGGTCTCGCCGAGTCCGGTGGCGCCGTAGTCGGCCCCGTGGTTGTTCGCGATCGACACGACATCGACGCCGGACCGGCCCAGCAGGTCGAGCGCGGCCGGCCCGGTGCGGAACCAGTACCGGTTGGAGGGGTCCTCGAGCTCCTTGGCGGCCGGCTCGCCGCCCACCGCCAGCGCCGACTCGAGGTTGACCATCGCCAGGTCCGCCTGGCGCAGGACGTCCGACATCGGGCCCAGGGTGGAATCGGGGTCGGCCGGCGCATCGGCAAAGGCGCCGGCGAAGTGGACGTCGCCGGCGAACGCGAGCCGCACCGTCTCGCCGCCGGCACTCGGCGCCGCGGCCGGCGGCGGCGTGCTCGGCTCCGCCTCGCTGGTCGGCCCCGCCTCGCTGGTCGGCTCCGCCTCGCGGCTCGGCGCCGCGGGCGGGCGCTCGCGCAGGCCGGTCACCGGCACGGACTCCTCAGGGACGTCGGGCAGCGGCGCGCCGGCGATGACCGCGGCCGCGGCGATGCCTCCGAGGAGAAGGAGGCCGTGACGTCTCCGCATGATCACGATCATAAAAGGCGCGTATCAGAACTCTCTGATGTCGGAGTGCCCCCGGTCGGGTTCGAACCGACACTGTTCGGCTTTTAAGGCCGATGCCTCTGCCAGTTGGGCTACGGGGGCCGCCCATCAGTATCGCGCCCGGCCGGGCGGCTGTCTGCGGGTGACGAAGCCGACATTTGGCTGCCCGATGTCACGATTCGCCGCCGGCCGGGGTCGTATGAGTGTCCGACGCACCATGGAGGGGAGCCATCGTGACCGCCGATCTGAGGGCCCTGGGCGGGGCCGACCCGCACGACGTGCTCGGCGTGCGGCGGGGCGCGAGCCCGCAGCAGGTGACCCGGGCGTTCCATCGCGAGGCGCTGCGCGGGGGCCACCCGGACACCGGCGGCGACGCCCGCGCGTTCCGGCGGTTGGTCGTCGCCCGTGACGCGCTGCTCACCACGCCGGACCCGGGACCGGTCCAGGCCCCGGGCCCCTCGGCCCGCCCGGGTCCGTCCGCGCCGCCGTCGGCGTCTCCGGGGACCACTGCGCGGCCGGCGCCGCCGCCGGCGTCGGCCGACACGAACGTGCTGCCGCTGATCGTCCTGCTCATCCTGTTCCTCGTCGGCGTGCCGCACGTGCTGCTGGCGCTCGTGATCATGCTGGTGCCCTGAGCGCGACGACCCCGGCTCTACTGGTAGGTCTGTCGAGGGAAGACGGCGTGCGCGCCGGCCACGCGGTCGAGGAACAGGAAGCCGCCGCAGTGGTCGATCTCGTGCTGCAGCGCCCGGGCCTCGAAGGCGTCGGTCTCGACCATCAGCTCCTCGCCACTGCCGGGGAGCAGGCCGCGCACCGTCAGCCGGGTGGCGCGCTTGACGTCGCCGGTGAGGTCGGGGACGGACATGCAGCCCTCGCGGCCCTTCTCCTTGCGCGTCGCCTCGACGACCTCGGCGTTGCAGAGCACGAACGTGCCGTGCGACGTGCGGGTCTTGGGATGGGCGCTGACGTCGACGGCGAACACGTGCGCGGCGACGCCGACCTGGCAGGCGGCCAGCCCGACACAGCCGGGCGAGACCCGCATGGTGGCGACGAGGTCGGCGGCCAGCTGCACGATCTCGGGCGCGGCCGGATCGACCAGCGGCGACGGCGACGACAGCACCGCCGACGGGGCGCGGACGACGGGCAGGACGCGGCCCGGCACACCGAGGTCGGCCTCGGTCCAGTCGGCGATGCTCACAGGACGTCGGTCTCCTGCGGCCGCAGCGTGACGCCCACGCCGAGCTCGTCGCCCGCGGCACGCAGCCGGACGGCGACGGCGTCGGCATCGGCGTCGGCGGGGAGGTCGACCTCGGCGATGGCGACGTAGAGGTCGCCGGTCAGCCGGGTCGTGAGGTCGGTGATGTTCCCGCCGGCCGACGCCAGCACGCCGGTGACGGCGGACACGATGCCCGGGCGGTCGCCGCCGTGCACCGTCAGCACGTACGGCCGCAGCGAGCGGTCGCCGGCACCGTCCTCGTCGGGCACCGCGCGGGCCGACACCTGGAGCCGTCCGTCGGCGGTCAGCGACGCCAGGGCCGCCTCGACCTCGGACGGCGACCGGTCGCCGGAGCAGATCAGCATCATGGCGAAATGCCCGCGCAGCAGGGTCATGGTGGAGTCTTCGAGATTGAGGCCGAGCGCGGCGAGTCCGGCGGTGGCGTCGGCGATGATGCCGGGGCGGTCGTGCCCGATGACGGTGACGGCGATGAGGCTCACAGGCTCCATCCAACCGGACGCACCAGGGGCAGGTCACTCCGGCCGTCGCGATGCGGCCGAACGGCCAGCACCTGGTCCACTCCGATGCGCGCGGCGTCGAAGGACACCGCCGACGCGGCCATGTAGAGCCGCCACACCCGCGCCCGGCCCTCGCCGGCCAGCTCGACCGCCCGGTGCCAGCCGCGCTCGAGGTCGCGCACCCAGGCGCGCAGCGTGCGGGCGTAGTGCTCGCGCAGCGCCTGCACGTCGCGGACCTCGAAGCCGCCCGCCTCGAGCCGGGAGACGACGTCGCCGATCGGGATCAGCTCGCCGTCGGGGAACACGTAGGCGTCGATGAAGGTGCGCCGCGGCTTGGTCATCCCGCCGGCGCGCGGCCGCCCCGACCGCACGATCTGGTGGTTGAGCAGCCGCCCGCCCGGGCGCAGCAGGCCGTACAGCCGCGCGGCGTACTCCGGCCACATGGCCGCGCCCAGGTGCTCGGCCATGCCGACGCTGGCGACGGCGTCGAACGGGCCGTCGGTGACGTCGCGCCAGTCCTGCACCCGGATCTCGACCCGATCGGACAGCCCGGCGTCGGCGACGCGCTGCTTGGCGTACTCGGCCTGCGGCACGGAAAGCGTGACCCCGACCGCCTCGACGCCGTGCTCCTGGGCCGCGTGCAGGACCAGCGAGCCCCAGCCGGAACCGACGTCGAGCAGCCGCATGCCCGGCTCGAGGCCGAGCTTCTGGCAGATCAGCTCGTTCTTCGCCCGCTGCGCGTCCTCGAGGGTGCCGCCGCCACCGTCCTCGTCGCCACCGTCGTCGTCGGCCCAGTACGCGCAGGAGTAGACCATGGACGGGCCGAGCACGATCTCGTAGAACTCGTTGCCGACGTCGTAGTGGTGACTGATCGCGGCCTGGTCGCGCCCGCGCGAGTGGCGGTCGCCGGCGAGCACGACCTCTTCGGGCGGCGGCTTCAACGGCGGCCCGAGCGCCCCCAGCACGACGGCGAGGCGGATCACCTCGGTGCGGTCGGCGGCCGTGAACCGGCCGCGGTCACCGAGGTCGCGCAGCGCGGCGTCGAGGCGGACCAGCGCCTCGTCCAGGTCGCCCTCGATGTCGAGCTCGCCGGCCACCCACGCCCGCGCGAGCCCGATCTCGTCGGGCTGCCACAAGAGCCGGCGCAGCGCCCGCCGCGACCGGATGACCAGGACCGGGCCGTCGCCGGGGCCGGCCTGAGCGCCGTCCCAGGTGCGGATGGCCAGCGGCAGCGGCCGCCCCAGCAGCCGCTCGACCAGGCCGGCGATGCGTCCCGCCGCTCCCCCTGTGGACATGGCGACCTCCCGTCCGTTCCCCTGCCACGGTAGTGAGGCCGACGGGTGGCTGCCAGGCCTTCGGTCAGGACCGCACACGGCGGGCGGCGCCGGATCGACCCGGCGCTGCGCCGTACTCCCGCGCGGTGGCTCAGCCGCGCGGGAGCCGGCCGCCCGCCGTGCCGGCGTGCTCCTCCGGGCGCTCGGCCGCCGATCCCTCGACCGGCGGCTGGACCGGCCGTGGCGTGATCGGCTGGGCCGCCCGGCGGAAGTCCTCGCGCGGCATCCGCATGCGGCCGAGCGTGACCACCTCGCGCTTGAACACCAGCGCGAGCGTCCAGTCGACCACGACGCGGAACTTGCGGTTGAACGTCGGCATCTTGCTCATGTGGTACGTGCGGTGCATGAACCAGGCCGCGAAGCCGCGGACCTTGATGCCGTACGTGTGCGCCACGCCCTTGTAGAGGCCGAGGCTGGCGACCGAGCCGATGTACTTGTGCTTGTACGGCTTCGGCAGCCCGCCCTCGAGGTCGGCGATGATGTTCTTGGCCAGCAGCTTCGCCTGGCGGACGGCGTGCTGGGCGTTCGGTGCGGTGTACACGCCCGGCTGGCCGGCGCTGAGGTCCGGGACGGCGGCGTTGTCGCCGGCCGCCCACGCGTCGTCGAGCCCGTCGACGCGCAGCTCCGGCAGGCAGCGCAGCCGGCCCTTCTCGTCCAGCGGCAGGTCGCTGTTGGCCAGCACGGGGTTGGCCTTGACGCCCGCGGTCCAGACGATGGTGTCGGCGTCGAACGGCTTGCCCTTGGACAGCACGACGTGGCCGTCGACGCAGGACTGGAGCAGCGTCTCGAGCCGGATCTCGATGTCGCGCTTGCTCAGCTCGACGACGGTGTACTCACCCATCTCGGGGCCGACCTCGGGCAGGATGCGCCCGGCCGCCTCGACGAGGACCCAGCGCATGTCGCGGGGCTGCAGCTGCGGGTAGTAGCGCAGCGCGTAGCGGGCCATGTCCTCGAGCTCGCCGAGCGCCTCGACGCCGGCGAACCCGCCGCCGACGAAGACGAACGTGAGCGCGCGCTTGCGCACCTCGGGGTCGGTGGTCGAGGCGGCGACGTCGAGCCGGTCGAGCACGTGGTTGCGAAGGGCGATGGCCTCTTCGATCTGCTTGAAGCCGATGCCGACCTCGGCGAGGCCCGGGATGGGCAGCGTCCGCGAGATGGATCCGAGCGCGACGACGATGATGTCGTAGCCGAGCTCGTACTCGTCGCCGATCTCCGGCTTGACGGTGACGGACTTGGTCGCGTGGCTGATGGAGGTGACCTCGCCGGTGATGACGTTGCAGCGCTTCAACACCCGCCGGAGGGGCACGACGACGTGCCTCGGCTCCAGCGCGCCGGCTGCGGCTTCGGGCAGGAACGGCTGGTAAGTCATGTAGGACCGTGGGTCGATCACCGTGATGCGGGCCTGGCTCCGCTTGAGCGAGCGCTGCAACCCGAGCGCGGTGTACATGCCGACGTAACCCCCGCCGACAATGAGGATGTGCGGGGTTCCGGTGCGTCCAGCTCTCCCGTTCATGCTTCCAGCCTAGGTGCTTGTGAACGCATTCACAAGCCCTTTCACGGTGCGCTCGACCACACTCGCGGCGTCTCGGAGCCGAAGCCGTGCCCCAGCTCCTCACCGAGGCCGAAACCGTGCCCGACGTCGTGGACGAGCGGCCGCTCGACCGGCTGCCACTGTGACGGCTCCGGCAGGTTGATCGTCTGGTCCTGCAGGTCGCCCGAGCCGTCCGGGTTGTCGGTGACCGGCAGCACGACCGGCGTGCCGACGTAGCGGACGCCCGGGGCGATCGTCGCGTGGTTCATGCCCGCCGGCGCTGGTTCGGCGCCGGCCGAAGCGTCGCGAGGCGATGATGGTGGACATGACCGACACCGCAGCGACGGGAACCGACCTGGCCGGACTGGCCGGGCTGCTCGCCGACCGCACGCGGGCGACGGTGTGCCTGGCGCTCATGGACGGCCGGGCCTGGACGGCGACGGAGCTCGCGCGGCACGCGGGCGTGGCGCCCTCGACCGCGACGGAGCACCTGAACCTGCTGGTCGCCGGCGGCTTGCTGACCGACGTGCGGCAGGGCCGGCACCGCTACGTCCGGCTGGCCGGCACCCCGGCGGCCGAGCTGGTCGAACGCCTCGCGGCGGCAGCGGGCGAGCTGGCGCCCGCCGACGGCGGCGGTGCGGAGCGGCCGGCGCCGTCGTCACTGACGGCGGTGCACCGGCGCCACGCGCTGGCGGCCGCCCGGACCTGCTACGACCACCTGGCCGGCCGGCTCGGAGTGGCGGTGACGGACGCGCTGACGGCGCGTGGCTACCTCTCCTGGGACCGCGGCCTGACGCTCACCGACGACGGCGACGCCTGGTTCGCGGTGCTGCTCGACGGCGCCAGCTGGCCGCCGGCGTCGCGGCGCCCGGTCGTCCGCTCGTGCCTCGACTGGACGGAGCGCCGGCCCCATCTCGGCGGGGCCGCGGGCGCGGCGCTGTGCACGCACGCCGTCGAGGCGAGCTGGGTCGTGCGGGCGGGGCGGACCCGCGCGCTGCGGCTCACCGACGCCGGCCGCTCGGCCCTCCGCGACGTGCTGGGCCTGGATCTGACCTGATCACGCGGCCGCGGCACGGCGGACGACGTCGTCGAGCATGTCGACGGTGAGCTTGCCGGTGAAGGTGTTCTGCTGGCTCGGGTGGTAGCTGCCGATCAGCCGCACCGCTGCCGCCGTCGTTCCCGGGGGAGCCGACGGCGTCAGCGTCACCTCCGCGCCGTGCCCGAACACCGGCCGCGGCCGTGGCACCAGCAGACCGGCCCGGCCGAGCGTGCGCAGTGCGGCCGCCCAGGCGAACGACCCGAGCGCGACCGCGGCGCGCACCGTCGGCAGCACCAGCTCGACCTCACGGTCCAGCCAGGGCGAGCAGGCGTCGCGCTCCTGCGGAGTCGGCTTGTTGTCCGGCGGCGCGCACCGGACGGCGGCGATGATCCGGGCGCCGGTCAGCTCCAGGCCGTCGCCGGCATGCGTCGCCGTCGGCTGGTTCGCCAGGCCGGCGCGGTGCAGGGCGGCGTAGAGCCAGTCGCCGCTGCGGTCGCCGGTGAACACACGGCCGGTGCGGTTGCCGCCGTTGGCCGCCGGCGCCAATCCGAACACCAGGACGCGCGGGCGCGGATCGCCCCAGCCCGGAGTCGGGCGGCCCCAGTACGGCTGGCCGGCGAACGACTTGCGCTTCTCGCGGGCGACGTCCTCGCGCCAGGCCACCAGCCGCGGGCAGGCCCGGCAGACCGACGAGCGCGCTTCGATCTGCGGCAGCGTCGCGCCGGCCGCGAGCCGGGCCACGTCGTCCGGTGACGCCGCCACTGGTGTCCCCGCGTCTGCCGGGTCGCCGGGCCAGCCGGTCCCCGGCGGAACGGGGCTGGGGAACGGCCGGGCGGTGAGCGGATGGGGCAGCAGCACGTGGCTCATTCTGCCGGGCGGCCGCTTCGGGCCGCTGCGCGCCTCGGACGCTGGAGCTCTGCCGTCGCTTCCGACCGCAAAGCGCCAACGCGCGCGCGAGAGCTCTGCCGTCATTCCCGACCGCAAAGCTCCAGCGCGGCCAGGCGGTCTCGGTCAGCGCCTGATGACGCCGGTCAGCCGGTCGTAGCGGATCACCGTCGAGACACTCTCGCGCGGGTCGGCCAGGCCGGTCACCTCGAAGGCGGTGACGCCGTGGCGCACCCGGTCGATGGTGGCGATGCGCAGCCACTGAACGTTGTCGCGCAGCACCGTGACCTCGTCCAGCAGCGTGCCGTCGCGGCCCGCGGCGATGGCGAAGGTCGGCCCGTCGGGCGCGGCGATGTCGATGCCCCCGTCCTCGCGCAGCGTCATCGTGCAGGTGAGGTTGCCGCGGCCGCCGTTCGCCGTCCCGATGAAGTCGTACATCGGGGCCGGGTCGCCGACGTAGTAGCGCAGCCGGCCGAGGCCGGTCACGTCCATGCCGTTGTAGAAGTTCTTGCCCTCGCGGTCGAGCCAGAAGTGCGGGTTGTGCGTCTTGGCGTTGAAGTTCGGACCGGAGTTGTACGAGATGTGCCAGTGCGGCGGGTTGTCCGCGTGCAGGGTGTTGTTGGTCTCGAAGCCCATCAGCACCCACCGGTGGCCCTTCGCGGCCGCCGTCGCGACCAGGCCCGACGCGTGGCAGATGTAGTTGGCGGCGACCAGCTGGTGCACCACGGACCTCACCTCGCCCGCCGGCCACGGCACCGACGTCCACGGCCCGGCGACGCGGTCGGCGTCGTTGTGCTCGATGCGCCAGTTCATGCCCGGCACGTTCTCGGGGAAGCTCCACACCTGCAACGTCGGCTGGTTGGCATCGGCGGATGTCTGGGTCACCGGGAGCGTGAAGCTGAAGCGGTCGCCGTCGGCGGGGTCGGGCCGCAGCGCCAGGCGGGTGTCCTGGTGCACGACCGTCTCGACGGCGACGTCCGGCCAGCGCACGGCGATCTCGATGCCGGTGCTGCGCGGGCCGACGACGAACGTGTAGTACTCGGCCCGGCTGGCCACCGAGTAGCGGGTGCCGGCCAGGATGCTGTAGCCCGGCGGCAGCGTGATCTCCGGGACGCTCGGCGTGTCGGGCCGGGTGCGCACGATGCGGAAGGCGGCGTACGCGGTGGGTTCGGCGGACGAGGCGGCCGACGGGAGCGTCAGCGCCAGACCCGCAGCGGAAGCACCGGCGATGAGCGCGCGTCGGGTCAATGGTCCGGGCATGTGATGGCCTTTCGCTCGTGGAGTCGACGGCGATGTCAGGACCGGATCCTCACCGTTCCATATGAAATGTCATCAGCGTGGCGACTGAACGGCAGTTGAAGACTCACGCTGGTGACGTCCGCCGCATGGCGGGTGCGCAGCATCACCTGACCGGCAGTCCGCCGCCGTCAGCCGCTGACGATGCTCCAGGCGATGCCGTCGAGGATGTCGTGCTCGCTGACCAGCACCTCGTCGACGCCGGCGCGGTCGACCACGCAGCGCAGCACCAGGGCGCCGGCACCGATCACGTCGGCGCGGCCCGGGTGCATCGGCCCGATGGCCAGCCGCTCGTCGTGGGTGAGCGTGAGCAGGTGCTCGCTGATGGCCCGCACCTCGGCGGCCGGGACGCGGCGGTGGTGGATGGCGGCGGAGTCGTACTCGGCCAGTCCCAGATGGATCGCGGCGACCGTGGTGACCGAGCCGGCCAGCCCGACCAGGGTGCGGGCGTCGGCGATGGGCACGACGGCGGCGGCGTCGTCGAGCGCGGCCTCGATGTCGGCACGGGCGGCGGCGACCTGATCGGAGGTGGGCGGGTCGGTCAGGAACCGCCGCTCGGTCAGCCGGACGCAACCGACGTCGACGCTGCGGGCGGCGGTGACCCTGCCGGTGGACCCGAGCGCGAGCTCCGTCGATCCGCCGCCGATGTCGACCACGAGATAGGGCGGCTCGCCGTTGCCCGGCAGACCGCGGACGGCGCCCTCGAACGAGAGCCCGGCCTCGGCCGCGCCGGACACCACCTCGGGCTCGACACCCAGGACCCGGACGACGCCGGCCACGAACTCGTCGCGGTTCGCGGCGTCGCGGGTGGCGCTGGTGGCGACCATGCGGACGTGCTCGGCGCCGAGCTCGTCGATGACGGCGGCGTACTCGGCCAGCGCCTCGAACGTGCGGGCCAGCGGCTCCGGCGCGAGCACGCCGGTGCGGTCGACGTCCTTGCCGAGGCGGACGATGCGCAGCCGGCGGTCGAGGTCGTGCTGGCTGCCGGCCGCCGGGTCGAGCTCGCTGACCAGCAGCCGGACCGAGTTGGTGCCGCAGTCGATGGCGGCGACGCGGGTCATGCGGCGTTCCTCATGCGGGCGTCCAGTCGCAGCGGGCCGGGGTCCACGTCGCGCTCATGAGGTCCAGCGCGCGGTCGCCCAGCGGGTTGACGCCGGGCCCGGCGGCCAGGCTGTGCGCGACGAGGACGTGCAGGCACTTGACGCGGTCGGGCATGCCGCCGGCCGAGACCCCGGCGATCTCCTCGACGTGTCCGGCCGCCTCGCGCCGCGCCAGGTAGGACGCGTGCGCCGCCCGGTAGGCCGCGGCCAGCTCGGGGTCGGCGGTCAGCTCGTCGGTCAGCTCGCGCATGACGCCGACGGACTCCAGCGTCGACGTGGCGGCGACGGCGCGCGGGCAGGTCAGGTAGTACAGCGTGGGGAACGGTGTGCCGTCGGGCAGCCGCGGCTCGGTCTCGACGACGGACGGGTGGCCGGCGCCGTCGGGCCCGCACCTGGCCGCCACCGCACGGACGCCGCGGACAGGGCGGCCGAGCTGCTGGGTGACGGTGTCGAGGTCGGTCTGCGTGGGCGGGATGAGGCTCACTCGCCGGTGTCTCCGTCGTCGACCGGTGCCTCGGGGTCGGGCGGCGGGCTGTCGGCGAACGTGACCGACGCCCAGAGCCGCTCGTACCAGGTGCCCTCACCGGCCGGCGGCAGGCCGTCGGCGGGACCCGAGGTGGTCTCGTCAGGGGCGTCCGGGTCGGGCAGGACGATGTAGCTCTGCTCGCCCGGCAGCACGAACCCGAGCCGCTCGCGCGCCTGGGCGGCCACGTAGGCGGGGTCCTCCCAGAGCCGCAGCTCCTGCTCGAGCTGCTCGACCGACGCCGTCAGCTCGTCCTGCTCGCGCTCGAGCTCGACCCGTTCGCGGTGCTGGTCGAACCAGGCCCGCAGCGGGTAGGCGTAGGACACCAGCAGCACCGCCAGCACCAGCGCGAGCACCGCGGCCCGGCCGGTGACCGAGGGACGGCCGCCCTTGGGCTGCGGGCGCCGCGGCGGCGGTGGGGGCGGCGGACCGTCGGCGGAGTCGGTACGGGGCCGGGCCGCCGCCGTCGTTCCCCCCTTGGGCGCACGGGCCGCGGGCCGAGCGGCCCGGCCCGCGCCGGGACGCCGCGCCGTGCCAGCGCCCGCCGCGGGGCGGGCGCTGGGCGAACGACGCGACGTGGCCACGGCGGCTCCTACGCCTGGAACCGCGGGAAGGCCGACGCGCCGGCGTAGCGGGCGGCGTCGTCGAGCTCCTCCTCGATGCGCAGCAGCTGGTTGTACTTGGCGACCCGCTCGGACCGGGCCGGGGCGCCGGTCTTGATCTGGCCGGCGTTGGTGGCGACGGCGAGGTCGGCGATGGTGGTGTCCTCGGTCTCGCCCGAGCGGTGGCTGATCATGCAGGTGAAGCCGGAGCGCTGCGCCAGCGAGACCGCGTCGAACGTCTCGGTCAGCGAGCCGATCTGGTTGACCTTGACCAGCAGCGAGTTGGCCGCGTGCTCCTTGATGCCACGCTCGAGCCGCTCCGGGTTGGTGACGAAGAGGTCGTCGCCGACGATCTGCAGCTTCGAGCCCAGCACGTCGGTGAGCGCCGCCCAGCCGGACCAGTCGTCCTCGGACAGCGGGTCCTCGATGGACACCAGCGGGTAGGCGCCGGCCAGCTCCTCGTAGTACTCGGTGAGCTCGGCGGCCGAGATGCTCTTGCCCTCGAAGGCGTACTTGCCGTCCTCGAAGAACTCGGTGGACGCGACGTCGAGCGCCAGCGCGATCTGCGAGCCGGGGGTGAAGCCGGCCTTCTCGATGGCGGTGACGATGATGTCGAGCGCCTCGCGGTTGCTCGGCAGGTTCGGCGCGAAGCCGCCTTCGTCGCCGAGGCCCGTGGCCAGGCCGCGCCCCTTCAGCACGCCCTTGAGCGTGTGGTAGACCTCGACGCCCCAGCGCAGCGCCTCGCGGTAGGTCTCGGCGCCGATGGGCGCGATCATGAACTCCTGGATGTCGACGTTGCTGTCCGCGTGCGCGCCGCCGTTGAGGATGTTCATCATCGGCACCGGCAGCAGGTGCGCGTTCGGCCCGCCCAGGTACCTGAACAATGGCAGAGCGGCCGATTCGGCGGCGGCCTTCGCGACCGCGAGCGAGACGCCGAGGATGGCGTTGGCGCCCAGCTTGCCCTTGTTGGGCGTGCCGTCGAGGTCGATGAGCGCCTGGTCGATGAGACGCTGGTCGCTGGCCTCGAAGCCGAGCAGCTCCGGGGCGACCTCGTCCATGATGGCCGTGACGGCCTTGTCGACGCCCTTGCCGAGGTACCGGGCCGGGTCGCCGTCGCGCAGCTCGACCGCCTCGAACGCGCCGGTGGAGGCGCCGGACGGGACGGCGGCACGGGCGATGGTGCTGTCGTCGAGAGCCACCTCGACCTCGACCGTCGGGTTGCCCCGGGAGTCGAGGATCTCGCGTGCTCCGATTGCTTCGATCGTGGCCACGTATCGTCTCCTGCGGTGGGTCGCTGTCGTCGTCGTACGTGGGCGCAGTGACGACGGCGGCGCTGCACGCTCGTACGACCGCAGCCTACCCGGACCAAGCACCCGAACCCGGACCGACGGGCCGAGCAGCGCTCGGCACCCCGACGCCTTCTCGTCTCTGCGTGAACCGACTCCTGAGTACGGGGACGTCCTCACCCGCCGTCGGCGCACCCCGAGCGGCCGGCATGGTGGGCGAAGCCGGGGGCCGCGCTCCCTGGACGGCCGCGGCCCCCGGCCGGTCAGTGGGTGGACGGGACGAGCTCGACCAGCGACATCGAGGGGTTGGGCAGGTCGAACTCGACCTCGACGACGCCGCCGGCGGACGTGATGCGGCGGGGCGGGTGGAGCTCGTCGAGCCGGTCCGCGGCACGCAGCTCGGCCCACCGCGCGTCGGTGGGCCAGGCCGCCCCGCCGCCGATCCGGCGCCAGACCGCGGGGACGCACGAGTGGTCGTCGTCGACGCGATGGTGGCGCAGCTCGTACTCGCCGCCCGGCAGGCCGGTGAACCGCAGCGACACCCGTCGCCCGAGCTCCGCCGACCCCGCGGCCTTCGACTGGTCCAAGGTCCCGTTCCACACCAGCGCGGCCACCCGCCCGGATGACGCGTCGACGGCCGCCAGCGACTCCACCAGCGAGTCCGCCCCGTCCCCGGACGCCCGCACGGACAGCCGCCGCGACGGCAGCATCGAGAGCAGCTTCAGCGCCCACCACCGGGGTTTGCGCAGCTCACCCACCGTGCGCAGGCCGAACCCGCCGTGGAACAGCGCCGGTGGCCGGCCGAGCTCCTCGAAGTGGTCCGACACCACCCAGTACGACAGCGCCTCGATCCGGCCCATCGCCGAGCGCATGCCGCGCAGCAGGAACACCGCCGCGAACACCGACTCGCTGACCTCGTTGAAGTGCGTCGGCGTGACGCCCCACTCCGTCCACCAGATCGGCAGGCCCGCGTAGCCGTGCCGCGCGAGCACCGGCCGCAGGTCCAGCGGCGGCGACCCGTAGGTGTGCGTCGACACGAAGTCGAGCGGCTCCTTCGTCGACGCGAGCAGCTGGTCGACCCATCCGGCCGCCGCCGACGACGGGCCGCCGACCCGCAGGCCCTCGTCGACGTCTTTGACGGCGCGGGCAGCGGTGTCGTGCAGGCGGAAGAACTCCTCAGGGGTGCCGGACCAGAAGACCTCGAGGTTGGCCTCGTTCCACACCTCGAACGCCCACCGGTCGCGCACCTCCTCGAGTCCGTACCGCTCGACCAGATGCGCCACGAACGTCCGCACGAGGTCGTACCAGCGGTCCCAGTCCTTCGGCGGCGAGATGATCGCGCCGTACTCGAACACCGTCGACGACGGGTCCGTGGCGAGGTCGCGCGGCATGAACGAGATCTCGACGATCGGCCGCAGCCCGAGTTCGAGCATGAGGTCGTACACGCGGTCGACGCCGGTGAAGTCGTACACGGGCTCGCCGCCGACCTCGCGGTACACGCCGAGGTCGTCGCAGAGGATGCCGTGTGCCCGCACCGTCTCGACGCCGAGCTCGTCGTGCGCCGCCTTCAGCGCGGCCCGCAGCTCCGCGCCGATCTCGTGCCCGCCGGTGCGGTCGGTCGACAGCGCGTGCGAGAGGTGCTCGCTGCCGATCATCGTCTGCCACGGCCGGTCCAGCTCACCCAGGTCCGACCCCGCATCGACGACGACGGCGACCGGCTCGCCCGCCGCCGCGGCCGGGGCGCCGAGAGAGGTCGCCGCGACCGGGGCGCTCAGCGGGCCGACGTGCTCGACCGACGCGACGGCGGCGACGGCGTACCAGCGCTCCACGCCGGGCGTGCCGGTGGTGTCGGCGTACGGGCCGTGCGGGACGGAGAGCACGTCGCGGCCCTGGTGGTCCAGCGGCTCGAACGGGCCCTCGGGCGAGTCCGCCACGTGCAGCAGGTACCCGGCCGCGCCGTCGACCGGGTCCCACGACAGCGTGACCTGCGCCCGCCCGGGTCTCGCCGTCAGGCCACCGGGCGCCGGCAGCGAGACGTCGATGCCGCCCGCCTCCCCGCTGGCCCGGCCGAGCCTGGTCTCGAAGTCGGTTCGGGCGTCGATCTCACTGCTCACGCGTCTCCTTCCGTACATCATTTGATGCCGGTCATCGCGATGCCTTGGACGAAGTACCGCTGCACCGCGAGGAACAGCACGATCACCGGCACGACGACGACGACGGCGCCGGCCAGCAGCAGCCCGTACTGCGTGGCGTTCTGGCCGACGGAGTACAGCGCGAGCGCGACCGGCAGGGTGTACTTGTCCTCCGTCTGGGCCACGACCAGCGGCCAGAGGAAGTTGTTCCACGACGTCAGGAACGTCAGGATCCCGAGCGTGGCCAGGGCGGGCCCGGCCAGCGGGAGCATGACGCTCCAGAAGATCCGCAGCTCGCCGGCGCCGTCGACGCGCGCGGCCTGGATCAGCTCGTCCGGCAGCCCCACGAAGTACTGCCGCATGAGGAACACGCCCAAGGGCGCGACCAGGTACGGCAGGATCAGCCCTGGGAAGGTGTTCGTCAGTCCCATGTTGCTGACCAGCACGAACAACGGCACGAACGTCACCATGCCGGGCACCATCAGGGTGCCGAGCACGATCACGAACACCAGCCGCCTGCCGCGGAACTCCAGCTTCGCCAGGGCGTAGCCGAGCATCGAGCCGAACAGCAGGTTCCCGAGGGTCACGACGACGGCGACGATCGTCGAGTTGAGGAAGTACGTCGGGAAGTTCAGCCGGTCGAACAGCTCGCCGTAGTTCTCGAGGGTGAACGTCTCGGGCAGCCAGGTGGGCGGGATGGAGCGCACCTCCGACTCCGGCTTCACCGACGACAACAGCATCCAGATGAACGGCAGCGCCATGACGATCACGCCCAGCGTCAGCACGACATAGAGCCAGCGCGACGGCGAGCGCTCGGCGTCGCGGCGCGGCGGGCCCACAGCGGGCATCGCGTCGGCGTCGTCGACGCGGGACGGGGGCGGGGTGTAGGTGGTCATCGCGGGCACCTCAGGCCTTCGGCCGCAGCAGCCGGAACTGCAGCACCGTCATGACGACGATGGCCACGAACAGCACGTAGCTGGCCGCCGCGGCGTATCCGTAGTTGCCGAAGCTGAACTGGTCGTAGATGTAGTACGAGACCGACCGCGTCGCGTTGAGCGGCCCGCCGTTGGTCATGACGAACGGCTCCTCGAAGACCTGCAGGTAGCCGACGCCGGTGATGACGGCGCCGAACAGCAGCACGGGGCGCAGCAGCGGCAGCGTGACGTGCCGGAACCGCTGCCAGCGCCCGGCGCCGTCGACCTCGGCCGCCTCGAGCAGCTCGCGCGGCACCGTCTGCAGCCCGGCCAGGAAGATGACCATCAGCGTGCCGAGGTTGCGCCACGTCGCCATGACGATGAGCGACGGCAGCGCCAGCGACGGGTCGCCCAGCCAGTCGGGGCCGTCGATGCCTGCTACGCTCAGCAGCTGGTTGATCGGCCCGGTGTCCGGCTGCAGCAGGAACCGCCAGACCACGGCGACGGCGACGATGCTGGTGACGACCGGCAGGTAGTAGCCGAGCCGGAAGAACGCCTTCAGCCGGGTGATGCGGTTCAGCCCGACCGCAGCCGCCAGCGCCAGCACCATGGTCAGCGGCACGCCGACGACCACGAAGATCGCCGTGTTGACCGCGACCTTGCGGAACAGCTCGTCCTGGAAGAGCGCCGTGTAGTTGTCGAAGCCGGCGAGGTCGACGGCGAACGGCGTCCGCACGTCGGTGCTGCGCATGTCGGTGAAGCTCATGAACAGCGAGGCGAAGACCGGTCCGACGGTGAAGGCGGCGAACAACAGCAGGAACGGCAGCGCGAGCAGCCAGGCGGTCCGGGCCTGCCGGCGTTGCAGCAGGGACCGGCGGCGCCGGCCACCCGGCGTGCCGCCCGCGGGGGTCGGGCGGCCCGCCGGAGCCCTGGTGGCGGTGGCCATGGTCGCCGGCTCCTACTGGAGCCCGGTCCCGATGGACGACGCCTGTGACTGCATGTCGGCGACGGCGTCGCCTGCGGGCATGGTGCCGCGGACGGCCGCCTCGATGTTGCCGTCGATGACCGTGGCGACCTGCTCCCACGTCGGGACGGCGGGCGGCGCCTCGGTCTGCTCGAGCTGCTCGCCGAAGACCGCGACCAGCGGGTCCTCGGTCAGCGGCCCGTCCTCCCAGGCGTCGGGGCGCGACGGCAGGCCGGTGGCGGTCTCGTACCAGCTCTGCTGCACCTCGGCCTCGGTGAGGTACTGGATGAGCTTCCAGGCGCCGTCCTTGTTGTCGGAGTCGGTGAAGACGGCGAGGTTGCCGCCGCCGACGAACGACGTGCCGGGCGCGTCGTCCTTGCCGGGCAGCGGGACGACCTCGAAGGTGTCCGTGGCGCCGGCGTCGCGGACCAGGCCGATGTGCCAGGGCCCGGAGATGAACGAGCCGATGCTGCCGTCGGCGAACATCTGCTCCAGCGCTCCCGGCTGCAGGACGGTGTCCTGCGACAGGCCCTCGGAGAAGTAGGACATGTAGTACTCGAGCGCCTCGGTCATCTCGGGGCTGTCGAGCGTGTACGCGTCACCGTCGGTGAGCGTGGCGCCGTTCTGCCAGGCGAACGGCATGAACGTCTGCCACGAGCCGCTCTGGCCGGGCTGCAGGTAGATGCCCTGCTGGGCGCCGGCCTCCTGCAGCCCCTGCGCGAACGCCTTGAGGTCGTCCCAGGTGGTCGGCGGCTCGAGGCCGGCCGACTCGGCGAGGTCGGTGCGGTAGAACAACGCCCGGGTCTCGACGTACCAGGGGACGCCGTAGGACGTGCCGTCGACGACGGTGGACGCCCACGGGCCGGGGAAGAAGTCGTCCTCGGCGAACACGTCCGTCGGGGTCGGCTCGAGGCCGCCGGTCGCGGCGAACTCGCCCATCCAGGTGGTGCCGATCAGGCTCACGTCGGGGGTCTCGCCGGCGGCGATGGCGGTGGCGATGCGGTCGTGCGCGCCCTCCCACGGCACCGGCGTGACCTCGACGGTGACGTCGGGGTTGGCCTCCTCGAAGTCGGCCAGGAAGTCGCCGAGGAGCTCGCCCTCGGTGCCCATGGCCCAGACCTCGACGGTGCCGGTGGCGGGGCCTTCGCTGAGGTCCGCGGACGGGGCGGCGTTGCCGTCGTCGCCGCCGGACCCGGAGTCGTCCTCGCGCCCGCAGGCGGTGAGGGCGAGCGCGGTCGCCGCGGCCAGTGCTGTTGCGGCGGTGATGGGTCGTCGACTCATCGATGAGCCTCCTTCGAGTGCGGCCCGCAACTGCGGCGGACCACGAGCTGGGTGGTCAGGACGTCGTGACGTGGTTCGGAACGGTCCCCGCTGATCCGGGCGTCGAGCAGCTGCGCCGCCCGGCCCCCCATCTCGCGCATCGGCTGACGGACCGTCGTCAGCCCCGCGTAGCGTGCCGCCATGACGTCGTCCCACCCGGTGACGGCGACGTCCCCCGGTACCTCGATCCCCTCTTCGGCCAGCGCGACCGTGAGGCCGAGCGCCAGCTCGTCGTTCGCACAGACGACCACGTCGGGCAGGCCGTCGGCGATGAGCGCGCCGGCCACGCGGGCGCCGTCGTCCTCCTTGAAGCCGGCCAGGACGGTGCGGTCGGGCACGTCGACGCCGGCCTGGGCGAGCGCGCCGCGGAACCCGGCCCATCGCTCCGCCACATCGGTGGACTCGACCGGGTCGCCGAGGAACGCCATGCGCCGGTGCCCGTCGGCCAGCAGGTGGTCGACGACGGAGGTCGCGGCGACGACGTTCTCGGTGCGGACGGAGTCGGCGCCCTCGATCTCGGTGCGCGCCATGAGCACGACGGGGACACCGCGCTGCAGGATCTCCGCGACCACGTCGTCGTGCACCGTCCGCCCGAACACGGCCAGCCCGTCGACCCTGCCGGCGAGCTCGAGCACCATGTCGTCGGCGGACTCGCGGTTGTGCGTGCTGAGGATGAGCACCGATCGGCCGAGCGTGGCGGCGACCTCCTCGTAGCCCAGGACGACCTCGGCGTAGTAGGGGCCGGACAGGTCGGGGAAGACGATGCCGTTGGCGGCGTGCCGTCTCTCGGCCAGGGACCGGCCGAGCTGGCTGGGGGTGAAGCGCAGCTCCTCGATGGCGGCGTCGACCCGCTCGCGGGTGGCCGGATGGACGAGGTCGCTGCCGCGGAGCGCGCGCGAGACGGTCGCCACGGAGACGCCCGCGTGCCGCGCGACGTCGCGGATGGTCACGCTGGCGCGGGAGGACGTGCGGCGACGCTGGGTGCCCTTCTGCTCCGCGCTGTCCATCGTCTGCTCGCTCCTTTGGTACCGGTTACATAAACCGGTTACATCGGCTACATTCGGGCATCATGGCCGAGCCTGTCAACCCATTGTCCGTAGCCGATGCCGCTGACCTGCGACGACTCGCTGAGTTGGCCGAGGTCAGCGTCTCGCTCATCGCCGGTGCGCAGGATGCGTCCGGTGCGTACCCCGCGGCGGTGGGGTTCACGCCGTACGGCTTCTCCTGGTTCCGCGACGGCGCGTTCATCGCCGAGGGCATGAGCCGGGCGGGCGCCGCCTCGTCGGCGACGGCGTTCCATGAGTGGTGCGCGCGCGTGCTGGTGCGCGAGTCGGCCGCTGTCGACGCCCTGGTGGCGCGGGTCTCGGCGGGCGAGCAGCCCACGGACGCCGAGCTGCTGCCGGCGCGGTACACGCTGGCCGGCGAGCGCCACGAGGACGACTGGTGGAACTACCAGGTCGACGGCTACGGCACGTGGCTGTGGGCACTGCGGACGCACCTGTCGCGCTGGGGTGGCTCGGCCGCGCCGTACACGGCGGCCGCCGAGACGGCGGCGCGCTACCTCGCCGCCGTCGGCGACCGGACCTGCCGCGACTGGTGGGAGGAGCACCGCGACCAGACCCACGTGTCGACCCTCGCCTCCGTGTACGGCGGCTTGCGCGCCGCCGCCGAGCTGGGGATGTCGCCGTCGACGGCGTCCGCCGCGGCCGCCGCGGCCGAGCGGGTGGAGGCGCTGGTCGTGCGGTCGGGGACCCATGAGGGCGCGCTGCGCAAGTGGCTGGGGTCGACGGAGGTCGACGCGAGCCTGGTGGTGGCCGGGGTGCCGTTCGGGCTGGTCGATCCGTCCGGGCCGGTGATGACGGAGACGGTCGCGCGGGTGACGGCCGAGCTGACGACGCCCGGCGGCGGCGTGCACCGCTACGCCACGGACACCTTCTACGGCGGCGGGCAGTGGCCGATCCTGGCCGGCTTCCTCGGCTGGCACCACGCCGTCGTCGGTGAACGGGAGCGAGCGATGGAGCTGCTGCGCTGGATCGCCTCGACCGCCGACCCGTCCGGCCGGTTGCCCGAACAGCTGCCGCCGACGCTCGCTCCCGACGTGCTGCCGGAGTGGCTCGAGCGGTGGGGTCCCAGCGCCCGCCCGTTGCTGTGGTCACACGGCATGTACCTCGTCCTCGCGGCCGAACTGGGTGTCCTGGGACCCGCCCGCTGACCGGTCCCGGCCCAGCAGCACCGTCATCGCCGCGCAGCCCACCGCTCCGGCGAGGCTCGGGACACCCAGCTCTCCGTCGACGGCGTACGACGACACCGACGTGCCGAACACGCCCGCGGCCAGCGCGAACCCCGACAACAGCACGGTGCCCGCCCAGGCCGGAGGCAGGACCGCGCCGACGAGGAGCACCGCGCACAGCACGAGGTCCGGCACCAGGAAGACGTTGTCCGCCCGCCAGGAGTCGTGCAGGAACAGATAGACGAGCGT
Organism: Jiangella ureilytica; assembly: GCF_004348545.1. Taxonomy (GTDB): domain Bacteria; phylum Actinomycetota; class Actinomycetes; order Jiangellales; family Jiangellaceae; genus Jiangella; species Jiangella ureilytica. The sequence goes on from NZ_SMKL01000011.1 coordinate 20,435, forward strand.
CACGATGCTCGTCCCGGTCGCGACGACGCGGGCGACGGTGATCACGAGGACTCCTCCCAGTGGTGTGTCTACAGCGTAGACTTTCGCGCATCGGTGTGTCTACGCCGTAGACAGGGCGGCGCCGGCGGGAGGATGGCCAGGTGGCGCGCACCCCGTTCCTGACGCCGTCGGCCATCGCCGCCGCCGCACTGCGGCTGGGCGATCGCGAGGGCGCCGACGCCATGACCATGCGCCGCATCGCCGCCGAGCTGGGCTGCGACCCCATGGCGCTCTACCGTCACTTCGCCGACCGGACGGCGCTGCTCGACGCCGTCGCCGATCTCGCGCTGGCGACCGTGCCGGCGCCGGACCCGCAGCAGCCGTGGGACGAGCGGCTGCGGCGGGTCGCCGACGACATCCGGTCGGCGGCGCTGGCGCACCCCGGGATCGCCTTCCACGTCGCCGCTCGTCCGCCGCTGGGCGAGCAGGGACAGCGGATCGCGGCCGGGGTGTTCGCGGCGCTGGCCGAGGCGGGCCTGACGCCCGGCGAGGCGATCCGGGCCGCGCAGGCGCTGGTGGCGACCATCGCGGCCGGGCTGGCCATGGCCGTGCGGGCCGGCACCCGCGACGAGCGCTGGCACCAGGTGAGCGACGTGCTGGGCGGGCTGACGTCGGCCCCGACGGAGGGCGATCTGCACACCGTCGGGTCCGAGGAGCAGTTCGGCTACACGGTGCGGCTGCTGGTGGCGGGGATCATGGCGGAGGCGGAGTCGCGGCCCTGAGCGTCGTCGACCGTTCGTCCAGCCAGGCGGCGACCGCGCGCGCCGTCTGCTCGACCGGCGCGCCGGTGGTGTCGAGCAGCGTCATCGGCGGGTCCATGGTGGCCGCGTTCGCGCCGATCCAGGCGGCGAAGTCGAGGGTCTCGGCGATGCGCGGCTCGTCCCACTCGCGCCACTTCGGCCGCGCGCGGAGGCGTGCCGCCAGCACGCCGGGGTCGCAGGTGAGGCAGAGATACTCGATGCGCTCGAACAGCGCCCGTTCCGGCAGCGGCTCGAACTCCGGCGGCACCACCGTTCCGCACAGCACGACCGGACGGCGGCTCTGGTTGATCATGGCGGCCACGCGCAGCCAGGTGGAGCGGAACGGCCGGTGCTCGCCGCCGTCGTCGCGCAGCCCGGCGACCCACAGCACGTCCTGCTCGAGGACGACGAACCGGTCGGCCAGCCGGGCCTCGGCGGCGAGAAGGCGCTGGACGGTGGACTTGCCGGTCCCGCTGGGGCCGGTGAGGCAGTAGAGCGGGAGGCGGAGGAAGGGCCACCGGTGGCCGCAGTGGGCGCACCGGATGACCGCCTCCGTCTCGACCTGCGGATGGTCGGCGCGCTCGCCGCAGCGCTCGCAGATCAGCAGGTTCACGCGTCGATCAGTCGAAGAGCTGGTCGAGGAAGCTCTTCTTGCGCTTGCGGCCGCCGTACCCGTACGGGCTCGGCGAGTCGGAGTAGCCGCGGCCATAGGGGGCCGGGCTGTCGGGACGGCCGCGGTACGGCTGCTGCGGCTGCTGGTACGGCTGCTGCGGCGGGGGCGCCTGACGGCTGTAGTCGAGCGGCGGCGGCGGCGCGTTGTACTGCTCCTCGGCGGCGACGATCTGCTCGAGCTCGCCCTTGTCGAGGAAGATGCCCTTGCAGTTCTCGCACTGCTCGACGTGCACGCCCAACCGGTCATACGTCTTCATCTGACCGTTGCACTTCGGACAGGTCACGGATCTCGTCCTTTCGCCGACGACCTCGTCGTCGCTGGTAGTCGTTATCTGGTGACAACGCTACCGGCCGGGCGCAGGTTCCGTGGCGACCCGACTGCATCGGCGCAAGGTGGCCGGTAGTGTCGAACGGGTGACGCAGCAGCCCGCCCAGCCCCATCGCGGCTCCCTGCGCGCGGCCATCGAAGGCCTCCTCCGCACGTGCGTCGACCTCGAGCGCCAGGCGGAGGGTGTGAGCACCGACACCGGGAAGCGGGTACGCGGCCTCGCCGAGACACTGATCGCGGTGCAACTGCCCCGCGCCGTTCTCGACGTCCCCGCCCTCGTCCAGGAGGTCGGCGGCCTGGGCCGGCAGCTGGATGCGGACCTGAACGGACGCCTCGCCGAGGCCCGGCGACCGCTCGTCACGGAGATCCACACCCTGCTCGCCCTGCTTGCTCCCGTGCACGGGCTCGCGGCCCTTCCGCCGCTGGTCCCAGTCGGCCCCGGCGCCGCTCTGGCCGACCACTTCCCCACCGGCTTCGCCCGCGAGTACGTCGACGACCTGCTCGGCACGGTCGACACGAGCGTCACGCTCACGACGCAATCGGCCGTTGGCGTCCCGGTCGAGTCGGAACGGGCGACCGATGCCGTCAAGCTCCTGGTGGGGCAGCATCTGCCCGAGAATTTCCGGGACGAGGGCGTGAGGATGCTGCGGAACGGCCTCTGCCACACCGTGGAACGGCACGGGCATCACATCGCGCCGGAGACCCAGCTCGCGAGACTCGTGTGGCGCAAGGATCCGTCCGGGCACCAGGCCTGGCAGGTCCTGCCCGGCGGCGGCATCGCCACCAGCCACGGCTGTGGCCCCGCCGCAGGCGGCTTCACCTCGGCCGAAGCACTGGCCAAGACACTCGCCGCCTTCCTCCGCTGGGCACACGACCACGCCGGTGGCGTGAACGAGCTGATCAAGAACCACACGTCGAAGAACGCCAAGCGGATCGGCATCCACATGAGCGCGACTCTGGCCGGCCTGACGCCGGGAGAGACCGACGGTTTCCGAGGCACTGCCACGGGAAGCGCGGAGAAGGTCGACGACTGGCTGGCGGCGCGTCGATACGCAGTGGCGCACGGCAAGCCCCCCGTCTACGGCGTGCCCTACGATCCGATCGCCGAAGGAGAGGATCCCGGCGTGACACTCGCCTTCAAGCGCGTCGGGCACCAGTGGCATCTCGTCACGTGCTATCCCGTCGACGAGCCGGACCCGAGGAACAAGCGCCTGGAGGACCTTGCATGATCCCGGAGAGCGAGAACTTCAAGGAGTACTTCGGCGGCGGATTCGGCATGGCCGACAATCTGCCGGAGTTCTACATCGAGGCATGCGAGGAAGTCGCCGAGATGCTGGCCGACGACGAGGACGGCAGCTACCACGCCTTCCGAGACGAGTTCGCCGCCCACATCCGCGACTCGTCCTTCTCGCCCCTGCCGCGGACGTCGCAATGGATCACCGATGAGTGGCTGCGCAATGTCTGGTACGACGCCTTCGGGCCGGAGCCGCCGCCGGAAGACCCGTATCCCGTCCCGACCCAGGACTGGGGCCGGCGTCGGCTCACGCGGTACATGCTGCACGCCGTCAACCAGACGCCGGAGGTCAGCTCGCCCGGAGCTCCGGCGTGGCTGGCGGCGCGCGGGCTGACGTTCGCGGATGTCGCCGCTGGGGTGGAGTGGTCGGCGACGGCGCAGTCGGTGAGTTTCCGGCCGGCGCCGGAGGGGTGGCTGGAGCGGCTGCACGACCTCACCGCGCGCGGCCTCCGAGCCGAGCAACCCGGCGAGCGCTGAGGGTCAGAACGTGTAGCGGGTCTGGCTGTACGGCTCCTTGGTGAAGGCCAGCACCTTGGCCGGGGTCAGCGCGAAGACCACCGCCTCGTGATCCGGATTCCCCTCGTCGAGGAACACGCCGTCGCCGACGGTGAACTCCCAGCCGAGCTTGTCCTTCCAGAGCCGGACCAGCCGGGCGAGTCGGTCGTTGCTGGTCTCGCGGGTCACCGGGCCCTCGACCACGACATCGATCCCCGAGGTGAACGAGTTCGTCCCGGTGGTCAGCACCACGTCGCGGTTGACCTCGATGTTCTTCGCCTTCTGCTCATGCGCCCCGGTGCAGAAGTACAGCCCGCCCTCCAGCCACATGGCCGGCAGCGGGGCCACGTGCGGGCGGCCGTCGCGGCGCACCGTGGACAGCCAGAACATCTGCGCCGACTCGATCACCTCGAGCGCCCGCTCCCAGGGCAGCGCCTCGGCCCGAGGGTCGCTGAACTCGCCGACGATCGACGTCTCCATGGGCAGCACCCTAGACCGGTCGAGCGCTACCCGGCGGCGGCCTCGGCCGCCTTGACGGCGGCGACGTAGCGGCGGGCGGCGTCGCGGAGGGCCTGTTCGGGGTCGATGCCGCGCTCTCGGGCGGCTGCGGCGAGCGCGAACAGCGCGTCGCCGACCTCGTCAGCGGACGAGGGGACGCCCCGCGGGACGGGGACGTCCACGGCCACGCCGGCCTTCTCGGCCCGGTGGACGAGCTTCGCGGCGAGCGAGAGCGCCGGCTGGGCGAGCGGAACGCCGTCGACCGCGGAGGAACGGCCCTTCTCCTCGCGCTTCAGCCGCTCCCACCGCTCCCCCACGTCAGACGCGGACGACGCCTGGACGTCACCGAAGACGTGCGGGTGACGGCGGACCAGCTTGGCCGCGATGCCAGCCGCCACCTCGTCGATGCCCCACGGTCCCGCAGAACGCTCCTCGGCCAGCCGCGCGTGGAACACCACCTGCAGCAGCAGGTCACCGAGCTCCTCGCGCAGGTCGTCGTCGTTGCCGGACTCGATGGCCTCGAGGGTCTCGTAGGTCTCTTCGAGCAGGTACGTCGCCAGGCTGCGGTGGGTCTGCTCGGCGTCCCAGGGGCAGCCGCCGGGCGAGCGGAGCCGGTCCATGACGGCGACGAGGTCGAGCAACCGCGACCCCGGCAGGTCCTCCGAGCCCACCACGATCGACGCCGAGGCCGACCCCGACGGCGACCGCAGGCTGCCTCCGTGGTCGCCCGGCGGGAGCAGCCACACCACGTCACCACCCTCAGCGGGCGGCGAAGGCGCCACGCTCACCGGAACACCCGCCGCCCGAAGCGCCGCCACCTGCGGGTGCGCCTCGTCGGCGACGTACACGGCGGCGGCCGAGCGCAGGGCGTCCCACGCCGCCGCGGAGAGCAGCCCGGGTGCGACCCGCGGGCTGGTGACCAGGAGGACCAGGCTCACGAAGCCGGTTCGGAGATCGAGCCGGTGTCGGCGCTGACGGCGAGGTCGTCGCCCCAGGTGCCGTAGCGCGGGTTGACCTCGACGCCCAGCTCGTTGCCGAGGTCGACGAGGGTCTCGGTGAGGGCGGCGTTGTCGGCGCCGTTCTCCTCTGCGAACGCCTGCGCGATCAGCTGGTCGGCGACGCCGGCGCGGAAGGCGTCCTCGGTGTAGCCGGCCTGCGCGAGCGCGGCGTCGAGGTCGCCGCCCGGCGCCTGCGCCGAGATGCCCTCGATGGCGTCGTCGATGTCGGCCTCGCTGACCTGGATGTCCTCGTCCTCGGCCAGCCGCAGGAAGATCTCGTGCTGGATGTGCCGGGTGAGGACGGTCCGCTGGAACGCCGGCATGCCGCCGGCGGCCTCGACGTCGAAGCCCTCGAGCCGCTGCGCGCGCTCGACCTGGTTCTGCAGGTCGTCGACGGTGAACCGGTCGCCGTCGATGACGACGGCGGAGCCGATCTGCTCGGAGTCGCACGCGGTCAGCGCGAGGGCGCTGGCCGCCGCGAGGGACGCGATGACGATGCGTCGGATGGTCGACACGGTGATCCTCTTCGTCGGTGCTCGAGTTTCGGCTACAGCGGAACGGACGATGCCCGCGCGCATCTTATCCAGCCCGGCTTCCGGCCACGTCGGGCTGGTGGGCGATGACGTCGTCGATGACGGTCTTCGCCCATGCCAGGAGCTCGACGCCGCGCAGTTGCGGCCCGCCGATCTGGGTCGGCCGCGGCCGGGGTACCAGCATGGTCCCGACGGCGTCCTTGACCAGCGACTTCGGGTACAGCCGGCTCAGCCGCACCCGCTGCCAGTCGGCCAGCTCGACGTGCGCGAACCGGATGTAGGTGCCCTGGACGGTGACCTCGGAGAGCCCCGCCCGCCGCGCGTGCGCCCGGAACCTGGCCACGGCCAGCAGGTTCTCGACCGGCTCCGGCGGCTCGCCGTACCGGTCGACGAGCTCTTCGAGCACGGCGTCGACGGCGGCGTCGTCGGCCGCCTCGGACAGCCGCCGGTACGCCTCGAGCCGCAGCCGCTCGCTGGCGACGTAGTCGTGCGGGATGTGCGCGTCGACCGGCAGCTCGATGCGGACCTCGGGCGTCGCGTCGGCGCCGTCGCCGCGGTACTCCGACACCGCCTCCCCGACCAGCCGCACGTAGAGGTCGAACCCGACGTCGGCGATGTGGCCGGACTGCTCGCCGCCGAGCAGGTTGCCCGCGCCGCGGATCTCGAGGTCCTTCATGGCGACCTGCATGCCCGAGCCGAGGTCGGAGTGCTGGGCGATGGTCGCCAGCCGCTCGTGCGCCTCTTCGGTCAGCGGCGTCTCGCGAGGGTAGAAGAAGTACGCGTACGCCCGCTCGCGGCCACGCCCGACCCGGCCGCGGAGCTGGTGCAGCTGCGACAGGCCGAGCCGCTCGGACCGGTCGACGACGAGGGTGTTGGCGTTGGAGATGTCGAGGCCGGTCTCGACGATGGTGGTGCAGACCAGGACGTCGACCTCACGTTGCCAGAACGCGTTGATGACCTGCTCGAGAAGGTGCTCGCCCATCTGGCCGTGCGCCGTCGCGATGCGCGCCTCGGGCACCAGCTCGCGCAGGTGCGCCGCGACCTTCTCGATGGTGTCGACGCGGTTGTGCACGAAGAACACCTGGCCGTCGCGCATCAGCTCGCGCCGGATGGCCGCGCCGACCTGCTTCTCGTCGTAGCCGCCGACGTAGGTGAGGACGGGGTGACGCTCCTCGGGCGGAGTGGTGATGACGCTCATGTCGCGGATGCCGGTGATGGACATCTCCAGCGTCCGCGGGATCGGCGTCGCCGACATGGTCAGCACGTCGACGTTGGCGCGCAGGTGCTTCAGCTTCTCCTTGTGCTCGACGCCGAAGCGCTGCTCCTCGTCGACGATGAGCAGGCCGAGGTCCTTGAACCGGACGTCGCCGGTGATGAGCCGGTGCGTGCCGATGACGACGTCGACCGTGCCGTCGTGCAGCCCTTCTATCGTCTCGGCGGCTTCACTATCGGATTGGAACCGCGACAGCGCCCGGACGGTCACCGGGAACGGCGCGAACCGCTCCGAGAAGGTGGAGAAGTGCTGCCCCACCAGCAGCGTCGTGGGCACCAGCACGCCGACCTGCTTGCCGTCCTGGACCGCCTTGAACGCCGCTCGGACGGCGATCTCGGTCTTCCCGTAGCCGACGTCGCCGGCGATGACGCGGTCCATGGGGATCTCGCGCTCCATGTCGCGCTTGACCTCGTCGATGGTGGACAGCTGGTCCGTGGTCTCGACGTACGGGAACGCGTCCTCGAGCTCGCGCTGCCACGGGGTGTCGGGACCGAACGCGTGGCCCGGCGCGGCCTGGCGCGCGGCGTAGAGCTTGATCAGCTCGGCGGCGATCTCCTTGACCGCCTTGCGGGCGCGGCCCTTGCGCCTGGCCCAGTCGCTGCCGCCGATGCGGTCGAGGCTGGGCGCGTCGCCGCCGACGTACTTGGTGACCTGCTCGAGCTGGTCGGTGGGGACGTACAGGCGGTCGGCCGGCTGGCCGCGCTTGGACGCCGCGTACTCGACCACCAGATACTCGCGGGTGGCGCCCTGCACCGTCCGGCTGGTCATCTCGATGTACCGGCCCACGCCGTGCTGGTCGTGCACCACGTAGTCGCCCGGCTTGAGCTGGAGCGGGTCGACCTGGTTGCGGCGACGGCTGGGCATGCGGGTGGTGCCCTTGGTGGACACCCGCTGGCCGGTGAGGTCGTCCTCCGTGAGAACAGCGAGGACGGCCGAACTCGCGACGAAGCCGTGCTTGAGCCCGCCGGTGGTGACGAGGACGACGCCCGGCTCCGGCACGGTGTCGACGTGCTCGACGTAGCGCGCGGGGACCTCGGACTCGCCCAGCACCTCGACGACGCGCTCGGCCGTGCCGTGGCCGCCGGTGACGAGGACCGCGCGGCCGCCCGTGGCCAGCCAGCCGGACAGGTCGGCGACGGCGCGCTTGGTGTCGCCGCGGTAGGTCTCGGCCGGGCGCACGTCGAGCTCGCGGGTCTCGACGGCGCCGGCGGTGACCAGGTCTTCGCCGAGGTCGACGGCGTACAGGTCGGCGTCGAGGTCGACCTTCTCGGGCCGCGCGGGGCGCGAGCCGTCGCCGTCGTCGATCGAGCCCAGTCCGAACGAGCTGAGGCTCCACCACGGCAGCCCCCGCCGGATCGCCTGCGCCCGTACGTCGCCGAGCGTGCGGTACGCCGCCGCGCCGAGGTCGATGGGAGCCTTGCCGCCGCCGGCCGCCGCGGCCCACGACGCGTCGAGGAACTCCCGGCTGGTGGCGACCATGTCGTGCGCCCGGGTGCGGACCCGCTCGGGGTCGCAGACGAGGACGTGCGTGCCGGCGGGCAGGAGGTCGATCAGCATCTCCATGTCGTCGACCAGCGCCGGGGCCAGCGACTCCATGCCCTCGACGGCGATGCCGGCGGCGATCTTCTCGAGCATCTCGCCCAGTTCCGGGTGCTCGTGCGCGAGGGCCGCCGCGCGCCGCCGGACGTCGTCGGTGAGCAGCAGCTCGCGGCACGGCGGCGCCCACAGCCCGTGCTCGGCGACGTCGGTGGAGCGCTGGTCGGCGACGGTGAAGTAGCGGACCTCCTCGACGGTGTCGCCCCAGAAGTCGACCCGCAGCGGGTGCTCCTCGGTGGGCGGGAAGACGTCGACGATGCCGCCGCGGACGGCGAACTCACCCCGCCGCTCGACGAGGTCGACGCGGACGTAGGCGGCCGCGGCCAGCTGCTCGACGACGGAGTCGAGGCTGACGTCGTCGCCGGGGCGCAGCGCGACCGGGCGCAGGTCGGCCAGCCCGGCGACCTGCGGCTGCAGCACACTGCGCACCGGCGCGACGACGACCTTGATCGGCCCGCCGGACTCGAGGTCGGGGTGGACCAGCCGGCGCAGCACGGCCAGCCGGCGCCCGACGGTGTCGCTGCGCGGCGACAGGCGCTCGTGCGGCAGCGTCTCCCAGGCCGGGTACTCGACGACGGACTCCGGCGGCAGCAGGCAGCGCAGCTCGGTGGCGAGGTCTTCGGCCTCGCGGCCCGTGGCGGTGACGGCGAGCACCGTGCGGCCCGCGCCGACACCGTCACCGTCGCCCGCCCCGTCGGCCGCGATGGCGCCCGCCACGAACGGGCGCAGCGCCGGCGGCGCGGTGAGGTCGAGGGCGGTGACCGCAGCCGAGCGCGCGTCGGCGACGGCCGAGCGCAGGGTGGGGTCGCCGTCGTCGCCGAGCAGGGCGGACAGCAGGCCGCTGAGACTCATGGTGGAACCTTCCGGGCACGCAGACATGCCCCCGCACCGGCTGGGGTGGGGGGTCACTACGAGCTTACGACGTCTCGCCGACAACGTCGGTGTGCTTCGCGAGTGGCGTGACGGAGCGGGTGGTGTGAGAGTGGGGCGAGGGCGCCTGACGACACCGTGTCGTCGCCGCGGACGGCGGAGTGTGGTCCCGTGTGGAGTTTTGATGACGAGCCGTGATTCCGGCCAGTGGTCTCCCCTTCCGCCCGAGTTCGTCGAGAGCCACCCGGCCGCCACCCCTACACAGGAGGAAGCGGCGACGGTCGACGAGCCGGCCGAGGTGGTCGGGCTGGGTGCCGTGTGCGATCTGCACCGGGTGTCGGCCGACGGCCGGACCGTGAGCTTCTCGGTGAGTGAGTTCGCACTGGTGAAGGACGGGCGACGAGTGGTCCTGCGCGGCGCACTCGGGTTCACGACCGCCTGGGGATCCGGCGTCCCGGCCACGTCGCCCGTCTGGAGCTCCTTCACCGTGCAGTCCCTGACGCAGGAGGTCCTCGCCGTCGTCCTCCCCGATGACGACGACGGCGAGGACCACCCCTGGGAATGGCTGGCCGAACTGGCCCGTGACCGTGGGATCGTCGTGACCGCCGACGACCTGCGGGGCGTCCCGTACGAGGTGGAGCTCACCGACCGCGTCCTCGCACTGATGGCGCCGGCCTAGACATCCCACGGCTCTAGCTCGTCAAGCGGCTGCTTGGCGGGCGTGACGGGCCAGGACGACTCGTTTGGTTCCCGAGGCGCGGGTGACCGGCGCCATCCCGGAGCGTTCTTCCGCGCCCGTGCATCGGCGTAGCGGTGCGGGTCGTCGCCGAACTCGGCGAGTACCCGGGCGCCGAGGATCTGACCCAGCCCGGGTTGGGACTGGTAGCTCTCAACGTCCGGGTGACGGCCGAAACCCGCCTTCACCTTCTCTTCCATCACACCGATCTGGGCCACGATCTCGGAGGTGACCCGCGACCGGCGAGCTGATCGCTGCGGCATAGGCGTCGACCACGCCACCGCGGGGGTGGGAGCTGGTCGCTGCGCAGGGCCTGGACGATCTGCTCGGCCCGGCCGTCCGGATCGTCGGGCTGGCGTCGAACACCAACGACTACTCGCGGCTGATGGAGGTCCAGGCCTTCACGTCCTGAGACGCGACGCGACCGGGCCGCCCCAGTGGACGGCCCGGTCGCGTGCGTTCCGGCTCGTCAGTGCTCGAGCTGCGGCAGGCGCTGCAGCGGCTTCGGGAGCCACCAGTTGCGCTCCCCCAGCAGCACCATGATCGACGGCAGCAGCACGGCCCGGACGATGGTCGCGTCGATGAGGATCGCCGCGGCCAAGCCCACGCCCATCTGCTTGAAGTCGATGGCGCCGAGCGTCGCGAAGATCGAGAAGACTGCGACCATGACGACGGCGGCGCTGGTGACCACGCCGGCGGAGCGGATGATGCCGGTGCGGACCGCCTCCCGCGTCGTCATGCCGGCCTTGGCGCCCTCGCGGATCCGGCTGACGACGAAGACGTGATAGTCCATCGACAGGCCGAACAGGATCACGAAGAGGAACAGCGGCAGCCAGGTGATGATCGCGCCGGTCGACTCGAAGCCCAGCAGCCCCTCGGCCCAGCTGTTCTGGAACACCAGCGTGAGCAGGCCGTAGGACGCGGCGACGGAGAGCAGGTTCAGCCCCGCCGCGGTGAGCGCCACCGCCAGCGACCGGAACGCCATCACCAGGACGACGATGGTCATGAGCAGCACGAACCCGATGACGATCGGCATCCGGTCGGCCAGCAGGCCGCGGAAGTCGACGTTGCCCGCCGTCATGCCGGTGACGCCGCTCTCGACGCCGTTCAGGTCACCGAAGGTCGCCGGGACCAGGTCGTCGCGCAGCGTCTGCAGCGACGCCTCGGCGCGGTCGTCGTCGTGCTCGTACGGGACGGGGACGACGATCTCGGCGACGGAGCCGTCGGTCGAGTACTCGGCGGTGAGCCCGTCGCTCGCGGCGAACTCCGGGTCGGCGGCGACGGTGTCGCTCAGCGTCGCGACGGCGGCGTCGACGGAGGTGCGGTCGAGCGGCGAGCCGTCCGCCGTCCAGACGGCGATGTCGTGCGCGGCGCCCTCGGCCGGGAAGGCCGTCGTGATGGCGTCGTAGGTCTGCACCTCCGGCACGTCCTTGGACAGGTCGGAGACGCCGGGCTGCGAGAGCTTCATGCCGATCGCCGGTGCGGCCAGAGCGAGCAGCGCCAGCAGGCCCGCCGTCAGCGCCGTCTTCGGGTGCCGCAGCACCGGGCCGAGGATCGCGCGCCACACGCGGGGCTCGCCGCCGTCGCGCCGGCGCAGCCGCCACAGCAGCGGGATGCGCGGCCGGTCGATCCAGCGGCCGAAGATCGCGAGCAGCGCCGGCAGCGCCGTGACGGAGCCGACGACGGCCACCGCGACGACCAGGATCGTGCCCACGGCCAGCGACTGGAAGGTCGCCTCGCCGGCGAAGAACATGCCCGCCATCGCGATGATGACGGCGAGCCCGGACACGACGACGGCCCGGCCGGAGGTGGCGGCGGCGACCGCGACGGCGTCCATGGTGCCGCGGCCCTTCTCGCGCTCCTCACGCTCGCGGCGGACGTAGAACAGCGAGTAGTCGACGCCGACGGCCATACCGACCAGCAGCACGACCGAGGCCAGGATGTCGGTCGACGGAACGACGTACGACGCGAACGCCGACAGCCCCATGGCCGCGACCACGGACGACAGCGCCAGCAGCACCGGCACCGCGGCGGCGATCAGCGCGCCGAACACCACGAGCATGATGAGCAGGCTGACCGGCAGCGACAGGTACTCGGCGCGCTGCAGGTCGTCCTCGTAGACCTTGTCGAGGGCGTCGCCCAGGGAGGCGTCGCCGACCTGACCCACCTCGAGGCTGCCGTCGGCGCCGTCGACCACCTGGCCGATCTCGGCGGCGGCCGCGCTCGCGGCGTCCTCCTCCTCGGCGTCGGTGCCCTCGGGGACGTCGAGCGTCACCTCGTAGAGCGCCGCGGTGCCGTCCTCGGACACCTGCGGCTCGGACACGGCGGTGACACCGGGCGCGGCCCCCAGGTTCGCGGTGAGCGTCGTGACGGCGTCCGATCCGGTGTCGACGGCGCCGCCGCCGGCGGCCCGGACCAGCACGGACTCCGTGACCGGGTCGTCGAAGTCGGCCTGGATGAGCGCCCTGTCGGCCGCGGCGGAGGCGCCGACCCCTTGGTCGCCGTCCTCCACCTCCTTCGTGCCGACGGCGCCGCCACCGACGATCGCGGCGGCGACGAAGGCGAGCCAGAGGACGAGGGCCAGCCACTTGTGGGTCGCGCTCCAGCGGGCGACGCGCACGACGAGGCCGCGGCTGGGCGGCGGAGGTAATGGCGGGGTCGGTGCGGGCGGTCGGTCGAGAGGGAGGGTCGTGGTCATGGTGCATCCCGTCGGCAAGATGTCGGTGAGGTCGGCTCTCACTCTCGCCGTGCGGGGATCACGCGGTAACCCGGAAAGCCCCCGATTCGCCCTGGGGGAATCCCCCGGTTGCGTACGGGGGACATCCCAGAGAAAGACCGCTGACCAGCGGGTTCAGCAGTCGGCCTCACCGCGGCCGACGTCGGGAGGCTTCGTCCGTGATCGGGCTTCTTCGCGGTCGCCGAGGCGCCGCGAGGGAACACGATCACGGCGGGAGACGAGCGGCCGGTGCCGATCAAACAGCACCTCACTCGCCTGAGGGCCGCATCGCGGCCCCAAGTCTGCGCCATCCGGTCGGGCGGGGTGGCGTGCACCGCCGCCAGTGAGGACAGCGGCCCAGTGCCGCAAGCGCTCAGCTGTCGGCGGCGATCTCCGCGGAGCGGACGGTGACCGAGGCGATGAACTCCTCGTCGACCTCGTGGCCGAGGCCGGGCGCCGTCGGCACCGTCACGACGCCGCCGGCGGCGGTGACGGGCGGGGTGACGACGTCGCGCTCGTAGTACTTGTCCGAGGCCGACACGTCGGACGGGAGGGTGAAGCCGGGCAGACTCGACAGCGCGACGTTGGCGGCCCGGCCGACGCCGAACTCGTGCATGCCGCCGCACCAGACCGGGATGTCGTGCTCGGCCGCGAGGTCGTGGGCGGCCACCGCGGGCCCGAGCCCGCCCAGGCGCGACACCTTGATGTTGAGCACTCTGAGCGCCCCGAGCACAACCGCCGTGCGCAGGTCGTCGAGGGTGTCGATGGACTCGTCCAGACACACCGGCGTCGAGATGTCGCGCTGCAGGGCGGCGTGTGCGAGCAGGTTCCGCGGCGCGAACGGCTGCTCGATCATCGTCAGTCCGTGCTCGTCGAGCGAACGCAGCGCGCGCACCTCGTCCTCGGACTCGCCGTAGGCGCCGTTCGCGTCGACGTGCAGCAGCAGGTCCGGGAACGCCGCCCGCACCGCCCGCACCGGCTCGACATCCCAGCCGGGGGCGATCTTCAGCTTCGCCCGCGGGTAGCCGGCCTCGACGTGCTTGGTGACCTCGGCGAGCAGGTCGCCGATGGTCGGCTCGATGCCCAGCGACACCCCGGCCGTGACCGTCGCACGGGTGCCACCGAGCGCCGTCGCCAGCGACACCCCGCCCGACAGCGACCACAGCGCCCATGCCGCGATGTCGACGCCGGCCTTGGCGAACTGGTGGCCGCGCACGTTCGCCCACAGCCCGGCCACCTCGGCGGGGTCGTCCCACCGCACCCCGGCGACAGCCGGCAGCAGGTACCGCTGGGCCACCAGCCAGCAGGTGTCGGCCGTCTCGGGCGAGTAGTACGGGTCCGAGGCCGACGCGATCTCGCCCCAGCCGACGGCGCCGGATTCGTCCGTGAGCCGCACCAGGATGTGGTCGAGGTGGTCCTTGGCGTGCGAGCTGGTGCGGAACCGGTGCACCAGCGGCAGCCGGACCAGGTGCAGCGACGCGTGGGTGACGCGCACGGTCAGTCCTCCCAGTAGAGGTCGAGGTCGCGGGCCAGCCGGTCGCGCTCGGCCAGCCGGCGGCGGGCGCCCTTGGCGCTGGCGGTGGTGAGCGTGGCGAGCAGGTGCACGACGGCGGCGACGGCGGTGGGCGAGTCGGTGAACGAGGCGCTGGCGGTCGGCACGACGATCGACTGGCCGGCGGCGGCGACGAGGGGCGACTCCGCGGTGTCGGTGACGGCGACGACGGCGCCACCGGCGGCCGCGAACCGCTCGGCCAGAGCGACGGTTTCGCGGCGGTACCGGCGCAGCGAGACGGCCACCAGTACGTCGGTGTCGCGCACGTCGGCCAGTACGTCGACGTGGCGGACCAGGGTGCCGTCGATCAGCGTGACGTTGGCCAGGCCGGCCGAGAGATCGACCGCGAGCAGCGACGCGTAGGCGAAGGACTTGCCGGTGCCGGCGACGAACCGCCGCCGGGCCGCGACCACCGTCGCCGCGGCGGCGGCCACGGAGCCGTCGGCCGCGACCCGCTCGAACGCGTCGGCCAGCGTCCGCGTCTCCTGCTCGATGACCCGTGCCTGCAGCGCCGCCGCCGACGACGGCCGCTGCAGCCGCGCACCGAACCGCTGCGACTGGCTCGAGAGCTGTTCCGCCGCGCTCATGCGGCCGCCCGGACGAAGCGGTAGACGGCGGTGGAGTCGGAGACCCGGACACAGGAGGTGGCGACCGAGCCGCCGCCGACGAGCCGATCGATGACGGCGCCCAGCTCACGCCGCTGCTCGGGCCCGGCCTCGAGCGGCACCGGCAGCCAGGTGTCGGGGCCGGCCGCACGGGGCCGGAGCCAGCCGGCGGGGTCGGCGAGGTCGGCGGGCAAGCCGGCCGGCGCCGGGGCCTCGCGGGCGCGCCGCTCGTCGTCGAGGTCCCAGTCGACGATCAGGCGGTCGGTGCCGGGGAGCCCGAAGAAGTCGGCCCGGAACCAGCGGCCGACCGCGCCGAGCACGTCGAAGTTGAAGTGCGCGTTGCGGGTGACGGCCGGGTCGAACGACCAGCGCATGCGGGTCTGCCCACCGGCCAAGGCGACCTCGCGCTGGCCGCGCTTGAGCGCCCGGCCGAGGCCCAGCCCCTGGTGCTTCGCGTCGACCACGGCGGCCTGCGAGTAGTGGTAGACCTCGCCGCCGTCGATGCCGACGAACCCGTACGCGAACGCGACCAGCTCGCCGTCGTCGCCCCGGACGCCGACCACCGAGCCCCCGTTGGCCGCCAGCGACGCGAGCAGCCGCGGGTTCACCGAGTGGGCGGGGTCCTGGTAGCCGAAGACCTCGCGGTAGAGGCGGGCGGCACCGGCGAGATCGGCCGCGGACGTGAGCCGCTCGACGCGCGGACCATACGGTTCATAACTCATCGACAAGCCACCCTATTGACGACCACATGACAAGGATACGAAACGTATAGTGGCGAGATGAACGGTACCGCACCTGATCTCGGCGCGATGCTCGGCCGGCTCGAGTCCTACGTCCGGCACGAGACCCCCACCGGCGACGCCGAGCGCATCGACGCGCTCGGCGAGATCCTGCTGGCGCGGCACCGCGAGCTGGGCGCGACGGTGCGCCGAGTGCCGTCGGCCGCGGGCGACCACCTGGTCATGGAGCACCCGGGCCGGGGCGCGAAGGCCGGCGGGGCGCCGGTGCTGTTCCTCGGCCACCACGACACCGTGTGGCCGGCCGGCCGGCTCGACGGCCCGATGCCGTGGCGGGTGGACGACGGCGTCGCGTACGGCCCGGGCGTCTACGACATGAAGAGCGGCCTGGTCGTCATGGAGACCGCGCTCGAGCTGGCACGCGACGGTGGCGCGGGACACCCGCCCGTCCGCGTCGTCGTCGTGGCCGACGAGGAGGTCGGGTCGCCCACGTCGGCCGCGCTGGTCGCTGAGGCCGCATCGGACGCCGTCGCCGCCCTGGGGTTCGAGTCGCCGCACCCGGACGGCTCGTTGAAGTCGGGCCGGCGCGGCAGCACGCGGCTGCGGCTCGGGGTCGAGGGGGTCGAGGCGCACGCCGCGCTGGACCCCGAGGCCGGCGTCTCCGCCGTCGACGAGCTGGTCGACCAGCTCATCCTGGTGCGCTCGATCGTCCGGCACGCACCGGGGAACGTGCTGTGCAACGTCGGCACCGTCGCCGGCGGCGGCCGCACCAACGTCGTCCCGGCGGCGGCGTACGCGGACCTCGGCCTGCGATTCGCCGACGCCGAGTCCGAGCGGGTGGTCCTCGACGGCGTGACGTCGCTGCGGGCGATCCGGTCCGGCGCGACGGTGACCGCCGAGGTCATGTCGCGGCGGCCCACCTGGGCGCCCGGCGAGGCGACCGCCGGGCTGCTCGCCACGGTGCGCCTGGCGGCGGCGAGCGTGGGCCAGCGGGTCGACGGCGCGCCGGCCGCGGGCGGCGCCGACACCAACACCACCGGCTCGCGGGGAGTTCCGACGCTCGACGGGTTCGGCCCGCGCGGCGCCGGTGCGCACGCCACCCACGAGCAGGTCGTCGTCGCGTCGCTGGCCGAGCGCGCCCGGCTCGTCGCCGCGGTCCTCGCCGCGCTCTAGTCCAGCGCGGCGGCCTTCTTCACCAGCGACACCAGCAGCTTCTCGTCGGCGGCCGTCAGCTCCCGGATGCCGAACGACGTCGGCCACATGGTGCCGTTGTCGAGCAGCGGCGCCTCGTTGAAGCCGAAGGTCGCGTACTCCGTGCCGAACTTCGCCGCGGCCTGGAAGAAGCAGAGGACCTTGCCGTCCTTGGCGTAGGCGGGCTGTCCGTACCAGGTCCGCGGGGCGAGCTCGGGCACCTCGGCGCTGATGAGGGCGTGGATGCGCTCCGCGATCACGCGGTCCTCGTCGGACATCTCGGCGATCTTCTCCAGCAGGTCGACCTCCGGATCGACCTTGCCCTTCGCGCCCTTCTTGAGCTCCTTGGCCCGCTCCTTCATCGCGGCGCGCTCGGCCTCGTCGAAGCCGTCGTAGCTCTTCTCCGTGCCAGCCTTCTCGGTGCTCATCGCTGCGTCCTCTCTGCGTTCGGCCTGACAACGCTCACGCTACGGAGCCAGCGGCGGCCACCGCTTCTCGAAATCTGATCGATCGCCGCATTGTGCTCCGCACAATATGACAGTTACTCTCAGAAAGGAGGAGCGGTCTACATCGAGTCACTGCCGGAGGCTGTCGTGGCAACCCTGCTGTACCGCATCGGGCGGTTCTCGTACCGCAGCCGCCGCCTGGTCGGGGCGATCTGGCTGGCGGTGGTCGTGGTCGCCGGCGTCGCGGCCACCACCCTGTCCAACCAGACGTCGGACTCGTTCGCGATCCCCGGCACCGAGTCGCAGCAGGCGTTCGACCTGCTGCAGGAGCGGTTCCCGGGCTCCTCGCCCGACGGCGCGGCGGCCCGGCTGGTGTTCGCGGCGCCCGGCGGCGGCGCCGTCACCGATCCCGCGCACGAGCGGGCGATCACCGCCGCCGTCGCCGAGATCGAGGCCGGCCCGCAGGTCGCCGAGGTCGTCGACCCGTTCGCGGCCGGCCTGGTGTCCGAGGACGGCCGCATCGCGCTCGCCGAGGTCACCTACGCCGTCGACTTCCTGTCGCTGGAGCCGCAGACCCGCGAGACGCTCGATGACGCCGCCGAGACCGCGCGCCAGTCCGGCCTGCGGGTCGAGCTGGCCGGCACCGCCGTCGAGCCGGAGCCGGAGCTGGGCAGCGAGCTGCTCGGCATCGCCGTCGCCGCGCTGGTCCTGGTCATCACGTTCGGGTCGCTGATCGCGGCCGGCATGCCGCTGCTGACCGGCATCGTCGGCGTGGGCGTCGGCGTCGCGCTGGTCACCGCCGCGACGGCGTTCGTCGACCTCAGCACCATCACGCCGATCCTCGCCACCATGCTCGGGCTCGCCGTCGGCATCGACTACGCGCTGTTCATCGCCTCGCGCTACCGGCACGAGCTGGGCGCGGGCGTCCCCGGCGACGAGGCGGCCGGCCGGGCCATCGGCACCGCCGGCACCGCAGTCGTGTTCGCCGGGCTCACCGTCATGATCGCGCTGGCCGGGCTGTCCGTCGCGGGCATCCCGATGCTGACTGAGATGGGACTGGCCGCCGCCGTCACGGTGGCGATCGCCGTCGTCATCGCGCTGACCCTGCTGCCGGCGCTGTTCGGCTTCGCCGGACGGCGGATGCTCGCGCGCCTGCCGGGGCTGCGGTCGCGGGCCACCGACCCGGAGGACGACGACGCACCGCGCCTGAGCCGCCGCTGGGCCGGGTTGGTCACCAGACACCCGGTCGTGGCGCTGACGGCGAGCGCCGCCGGACTCGCGGTGCTCGCCCTTCCGGTGCTGGACGTCCGGTTCGGACTGCCCGACGAGGGCACCTACCCGGCTCACACCACGCAGCGGCAGGCCTACGACCTCACCGCCGAGGGGTTCGGGCCGGGCTTCAACGGCCCGCTCCTGGTGGTGGTCGACGGCGGCAGCGGCGGCGCCGAGGCGGCGGCCGCGTCGGTGGCGGAAGGGCTGCGCAATCTCGACGGCGTCGCGCTCGTCACGCCGCCGGAGCCGGACGAGTCCGGGCGGACCGCCGTCGTCACCGTCGTTCCCGAGAGCGGCCCGTCGAGTACGCAGACCGAGCGGCTGGTCGAGGCGATCCGCTCGTCGCTCGGCGACGGGAACGCGCCGGCCGGTGCGCGCGTGCTCGTCACCGGCACGACAGCGCTGTTCATCGACTTCTCCGAGCGCATGGCGGGCGCCCTGCTGCCGTACCTGCTGGTGGTGGTCGGGCTGTCGTTCGCACTGCTGATGCTGGCATTCCGGTCGCTGGTCGTGCCGCTGAAGGCGACACTCGGGTTCCTGCTGACGATGGCGGCGACGTTCGGCGCGATGGTCGCCGCGTTCCAGTGGGGCTGGCTGACCGGCATCGGCGTCGAGGAGGTCGGCATGATCAACAGCATGCTGCCGATCCTCATCGTCGGCATCGTGTTCGGCCTGGCCATGGACTACGAGGTGTTCCTGGTGACCCGCATGCGCGAGGCGTTCGTCCACGGTGAGCCGGCGGTCCGCGCGGTCACGACGGGGTTCGGCCACGGCGCCCGGGTGGTCGCCGCGGCGGCGATCATCATGATCAGCGTGTTCGGCGGGTTCGTGCTCAACGAGGCGGCCGACGTCCGGCAGATCGGCTTCGCATTGGCCGTCGCGATCGCCGTAGACGCGTTCGTGGTGCGCATGACGATCGTGCCGGCCGTCCTCGCTCTGGTCGGCGACCGCGCCTGGTGGCTGCCGCGCCGGCTGGACCGGCTGCTGCCGAACGTCGACATCGAGGGCGCCCGGCTCACCGACGCGCTGGCCGATCAGAACCGCCAGCGGGTCGCCGTCAGTCCGTCGGGACCGTAGCCGAACCCCTTCACCGGCACGATCTCGAAGAACGCGTACTCCGGTGACCCGGGCAGGCTGTCGTCGTAGGCCCGGCCGTCTCGCAGCCCGAACCGCCAGTCGTACTTCGCGACGAACGCTGCCGCCGCCTCGCGCTGCCGCGCGACGTCGGTGACCCGACCGGCGTCGCCCTCGAGCACCAGGTCGCCGAGCTCGGTCGTCGCCGTGACGACGCACCGGCCGTCGCGCAGCAGGTTGCGGCCCTTCACCGTGCCCGGCCGGCTGCTGACGGTGAGCGTGCTGCCCAGCCAGACGCCCATGACGGGCATCACGTGCGGCCGGCCGCTCGCGCGCCCCGTCGCCAGCCAGTACTTCGCCAGGGTGGCCAGCTGTTCCGCCGCCACGGGCCAGGCCAGCACGTCTGCCTCGTCGGTGCTCATCGGGACGGCGTCCTCGGGCCGGAAGAGCGGCTCGGCGATCGGGGTCGGGGTCATGGCGTCTCCTTCGCGGGGTACTCGTCGTGCAGCCGCCACCACTCGTACGGCGGCGTCTGCGGCCGGCCGGCCGGCGTGTCCTCCCAGGTCTCCTGCCGGCCGAACGGCGTGAGCTCGAGGATGTTGAAGTCGAAGCGCAGCCGGTCGACGCCGCGCGCCGTCGTGACGTAGGTGCGGTAGACGTCATCGCCGTCGCTCAGGAGGACGCTGAGGGCGAATCCGCCGCCGGCGCCGATGTCGGCGCTGAACCGGCTGCCGCGCGACGAGTAGACCGGCACCGTCCAGCCCATCCGCCGCCAGTACGCGGTCAGCTGCATGATCGGCATGTCGCTCACGACGGCGAAGCCGGTGTCGCGGGCGTTCAGGTGCGCGAGGTGGCCGACGTTGTCGACGACGCCCGCGCAGCCGGAGCAGTAGTCGTCCGGACCGTTGTCCATCATCTGGTAGACGACCAGCTGACGGCGCCCGTCGAAGAGGTCTGGCAGGCTCGCCGGGCCGTCCGGCCCGGTGAAGGCGTAGTCGCCGGCGAGCCGGGTCATCGGCAGCCGGCGTCGCTCGGCGGCCAGCGCGTCGAGCGCCCGGGTGGCCGCCTTCTCCTTCTCCAGCAGGCGGTCACGGGCCGCCTGCCACTCATCGGGTGACACGATCGGCGGCAGCAACGACATGATCCCTCCTCGTCCTCGCGTGTGAGTTTCTTGAGGGAACTGACGCTAACGTAGTAAGTTCCTTCAAGCAACTGACAGGAGGCGGGAACATGCAGCGGACCGACTTCGGCGACATGGCCTGCTCGATCGCCCGGACGCTCGACATCGCCGGCGAGCCGTGGTCGCCCCTCATCATCCGCGACGTGTGGGTCGGCATCCGCCGCTTCGACGAGTTGCAGCGCGACCTCGGCATCTCGCGCAAGGTGCTGACCGAGCGACTCGGCCGGCTGGTCGGACACGGCGTGCTGGAGCGGCGGCAGTACTCCGACCGGCCCCCGCGCTACGAGTACGCGCTGACGCCGAAGGGGCTCGAGCTCACCGAGGTGCTGATGGCGATCAGGACCTGGGGCGATCGCTGGACCGCGGGCGAGGCCGGGCCGCCGACGCTGCTACGGCACCGCTCATGCGGGGAACACGTGGACGCCGAGGTGCGGTGCTCGCGCTGCGGCGAGTTGCTCCACGGCGACGAGGTCGACGTCGAGGACGGCCCCGGCGCGCGAGCGTGATCGGACGACGGGTTCGCCGGCGAAGAGGTTGGCCCGCCTCGCCCTTCACTCCGGTCCGCCCGCTCCGAGATGATCACGTTCAGTACGAGATCTCGTGTCGCACTACGCCTGCAACCGTGTTGCGGCACAGGTCATCGTGGTGGGCGGTCCAGTTGACGCCGCCACATCCCACCACGTGGACGGCAGCAGGCCCGCCGACCCGCACCCGTCGCCAGACTCCCCCGTCAGCCCAACGCCTCCCGGGCGCGGACGAACGCCTGCGTCGCGGCGCGGAGGTCGTCCAGGGAGTGCGCCGCGGAGACCTGCGTGCGGATGCGGGCGGCGCCGTGCGGGACCACGGGGTAGCTGAAGCTGACCGCGTAGACCCCCTCGGCGAAGAGCAGCTCCGACAGGCGGGCGGCCCGGGACGCGTCGCCGATCATGACCGGGACGATGGGATGCGTCCCCGGGAGCACGTCGAAACCCAGCGCCGTCATCTCGGAGCGGAAGAACTCGGTGTTCTCGCGCAGCTTCGCCCGCAGCTCTCCGCCCGACACGAGCCGTTCGAGCACCGCATGCGCCGCCGTCACGATCGACGGTGCGACGGAGTTCGAGAAGAGATAAGGGCGCGAGCGCTGCCGCAGGTACTCGACGATCTCCGCCCGGCCGGACGTGTAGCCGCCGCTCGCCCCTCCGAGCGCCTTGCCGAGCGTGCCGGTGACGATGTCGACGCGGTCGGTGACGCCGAAGTGCTCGGGGGTGCCGCCGCCGTTCTCGCCGATGAAGCCGACGGCATGGGAGTCGTCGACCATGACCAGGGCGTCGTACTGCTCGGCGAGGTCGCAGATGGTGTCCAGCGGCGCGAGGTAGCCGTCCATGGAGAACACGCCGTCGGTGGCGATGAGCCGGAACCGCGCGTCCTGCGACTCCTTCAGCCGCGCCTCGAGCTCGGCCATGTCGGCGTTGGCGTAGCGCAACCGGCGCGCCTTCGAGAGCCGGATGCCGTCGATGATGCTGGCGTGGTTGAGCGCGTCGGAGATGACGGCGTCCTCGGCCCCGAGCAGCGTCTCGAACAGTCCGCCGTTGGCGTCGAAGCAGGAGCCGTACAGGATGGTGTCCTCGGTGCCGAGGAAGTCGGAGATGCTGCGCTCCAGCTCAGTGTGGATGAGCTGGGTGCCGCAGATGAACCGCACCGACGCCATGCCGAAGCCCCACTGGTCGAGGCCGCGCTTGGCCGCCTCGATCAGGCCGGGGTCGTCGGCCAGGCCGAGGTAGTTGTTGGCGCACAGGTTGAGGACGGTGCGCCCGTCGGCCAGGGTGACCCGGGCGCTCTGCGGGCTGCCGATGACGTGCTCGGGCTTGTAGAGCCCGGCCGACCGGATCTCGTCGAGGTTCTTGCGCAGCTCGTCGCGCATCGATCCATAGACCATCGCCCGCACCCTCCTACTTCTCGGCCCACTCGATGATGACCTTGCCACTGTGCCCGCTGCCGGCCGCCTCGAACGCCGCCTCGTAGTCGGCGGCGGTGAACCGGTGCGTCACCACCCTCGAGATGTCGACGCCCGCCGTCACGAGCACGGACGCCTGGTACCAGGTCTCGTACATCTCGCGGCCGTAGATGCCGCTGATCGTGAGCATGCGCAGCACGACGCGCGACCAGTCGACGCTGCTCTCCTTCGACGGCAGGCCGAGCATGGCGATGCGCCCGCCGTTGGCCATGCCCTCGATCATGTCGTGCAGGGCGGCCGGGTCGCCGGACATCTCCATGCCGACGTCGAACCCCTCGGCCATGCCGAGCTGCTGGCGAACCTCTTCGAGCGTGGTCTTCCGGACGTCGACGGTGGTGCCCGCGCCCAGACGGCCGGCCAGCTCGAGGCGGTAGGGGTTGACGTCGGTGATGACGACGTTGCGCGCGCCGGCGTGGCGGGCGACCAGGGCCGCCATGATGCCGATGGGTCCGGCGCCGGCCACCAGCACGTCCTCACCGTGCACCGGGAACTTCAGCGCGGTGTGAACCGCGTTGCCGAACGGGTCGAAGACGGCAGCGGCGTCGAGGTCGATGCCGTCGGGGTGCCGCCATAGGTTGCCCGCCGGCATGGCGATGAACTCCGCGAACGCGCCGTCGCGGTGCACGCCGATGCCCTCGGTGTTGGGGCACAGGTGCCGCTGCCCGGCCCGGCAGTGCCGGCAGCGCTCACAGACGATGTGGCCCTCGCCGCTGACGATGTCGCCCACCTGGACTCCGCGGCTGCCCGGCCCGACCTCGACCACCTCGCCGACGAACTCGTGCCCCACGATGAGCGGCGGCGTGATGTTCGCCTGGGCCCACGGGTCCCAGTTCACGATGTGCAGGTCGGTGCCGCAGATGCCGGTGCGCAGGACACGGACCAGCGCCTCGCCCGCGCCGACCGCCGGCATCGCGACGTCCGTCAGCTCCAGCCCGGCGCCGGGTCCGGCCTTGACGAGTGCTCTCACCCGCGCGAGCGTAACGCACGGTCGCCGAGGCAACGGCGCTGGTCGGCGGAGGCTGTCGGTACCCGCCCGTAGGGTGGGGACCCCACCCGGACAGGCGGGTCATCGGAGGGGACCTGACTGATCGGCCGGCGGGTCATCGGGCGGGACCTGCCGCCTCGGCCGGCGAGTCATCGGGCGGGACCTGCCGCCTCGGCCGGCCGCCATCGGGTGGGACCTGTCGCCTCGGCCAGCGGGCGGGCGAGCTGGCCCGCCGGCGGGTGTCGAGCACCGTGTGGTCGGGGCTCGAGTCCACCCCGTGAGACGGCGTCGGCTAACCTACGCCGAATGCAGGTGGTCATCGCAGGCGGACACGGGCAGATCGCGCTCCGGCTGGAACGGCTGCTCACACTGCGCGGCGACAGCGCGGTGGGGCTCATCCGCAACCCCGACCAGGCCGGCGACCTCGCCTCCGCGGGTGCCACGGCCGTGGTCCTCGACCTGGAGAAGGCGGCCGTCGACGAGGTGGCGAGCGAGGTACGCGGAGCCGACGCCGTCGTGTTCGCCGCCGGCGCCGGGCCGGGCAGCGGCACCGCCCGCAAGGACACCGTCGACCGCGGCGCGGCGGGCCTGCTGGCCGACGCCGCCGAGCGGGCCGGGGTGAGGCGCTACGTACTGATCTCGTCGATGGGTGCCACGACGCAGGAGCCGGCCGACCCCGAGGACGTCTTCCAGGTCTATCTCAAGGCCAAGGGCGACAGCGAGGCGGACCTGCGCCGACGCGACCTCGACTGGACCGTCCTGCGTCCCGGCGGTCTGACGAACGATCCCGGAACCGGCCGGGTGAGGCTGGCGCCGTCGGTCCCGCGCGGCAAGGTGAGCCGCGACGACGTCGCCGCGGTGGTGGTCACGCTGCTCGACGACGCTCGGACGGCGCGCCTCACGCTCGAGCTGGTCGGCGGCGACACGACGATCGACGAGGCGGTCGGCGCCCTGGTGGGCTGAGACGGATTCCGGCTCGGCCGCGCCACAGCCCTAAGCTGGGCGCCGTGGCCGCCGAACCGACCCCCGGTCCTGCTCTGACTCCCGATCCGATCACCCTCAGCACTCTCGAGCTCGCCCTGCTCGGCATCGCCGTGCCGGGCGCCGCCGCGCAGCCGCCCACGGTCGCCGTCGACCTCGATCCGCCGCACGGCAAGAAGCCCGGACCGGGCGCCGAGCTCACGCTCACCGACCCCGAGGGCGCGCCCGTCGCCGTCGTCACCGTCGAGTCCGCGGCCACCCGCAAGCGCCGTCTGTCGGTGACGGGTAGCGTCCGGCGGGCGGTCGCCCCGGCCGCCGACGACGAGCCCCGCGGCCCGTACCCCGAGCTGCGGCGCGCCCCGGGCGACGTCGAGCTGGCCAACGCCGCCGCAGTCATCACCCGCGACCCGATCGACCAGCGCACGCTCGAGGCGGCGACGACCAAGGCCGGCCAGCCGGTCCTGCTGATCGTGCTCGACGGGCCGCGGGTCGTGCCCGGGCCGGACGCCGCCACCGTCACCGCCGCATCGCTGACCCTGCGCGACCGGCTGCGCCGCGACGGCCGCAAGGCGGAGGTCGTCGTGGTGCCGGCGCCGCAGTACGGCGACGAGCGCGACGACGACCTCGCCGAGCGGATCGCCGCGGCCTACGGCGGTACCCGGGTGGTTCCGGCCACGCCGCCGTCGGCCGACGCTCTGGCCCAGTGGCTCGACGGCACCGCCGCGGAACCGGCCGACTGGCCATCGGCGAGCCGGCACGCCTGGCGCCGGTGGCGGCCGCTGCCGCACGAGCGCGGGCTGGTGCTGCTCTTCACCGGATTGTCCGGCTCGGGCAAGTCCACCGTCGCGCGCGCGGTCACCGACCGCATCGCCGAGATCGGCACCCGCACCGTCACCCTGCTCGACGGCGATGTCGTCCGCGGGCACCTGTCGGCCGGCCTCGGGTTCTCGAAGGAGGACCGCGACCGCAACGTCGAGCGCATCGGCTTCGTCGCCGCCGAGATCGCCAAGCACGGCGGGCTCGCGGTGTGCGCGCCCATCGCGCCGTTCGCCGCCACCCGAGCCCGGGTCCGGGCGATGGTCGAGGCGCACGGCGACTTCCTGCTCATCCACGTCGCCACCCCGCTCGCGGAGTGCGAGCGACGCGACCGCAAGGGCCTCTACGCCAAGGCGCGGGCCGGCGAGATCGCCGAGTTCACCGGCATCTCCAGCCCCTACGAGGCACCTGACGACGCCGACCTCGTGCTCGACACCACGAGCCTGACGATCACCGCCGCGCGCGACTCCGTCATCACGCTGCTCGACCAGGGCGGCCGCCTCTAGAACCAGCCGGGCAACCATTGCCCTGCAGCTCACGGGCTCGAGGGCAAGTCCGCGGGCAAGTCCGCGGGCAAGGGTCGCCGCCCAGCCTGAGACGCATGAGCGTCACGATCACAGGAGCGCGGCGGCAGTCCGGAACCGGCGTGGCCGGCCGGCTGAACGACGAGTGGGACCGGCTGTGCGCCGACGGCCGCAGTGCCGCGGTCGCGCGCTGGGCCGCCGCGCACCCGGCCCTGGCCGGCTGCCGCGAGCTCGGCGACATCGAGGCGACGGTGACGGCCGCGGGCTCCGTGGCAACGACGGCGGCGGGCTCCGCAACCGCGACGGCGGCGGCCGCCACGATCGGCCGGCCGGGCGCCGACGCCGTTCTGCTCGCTCTGCTGCGGCTGGCCCACGACGGTGACGCGCTGGCCGGGCGGACCGTGCTGCAGTTGATGCTCGGCAAGGCGATCCGGATCGCCGGCGGGCACGCCGGGCGCGATAGCCGCGACAGCCTGGAGCACGCCGCCGTCGCCGCACTGTGGACGGTCATCGCGACCTACCCGACCGAGCGGCGGCCCACCAAGGTCGCGGCGAACATCGCCATGGACACGCTCGGCGTGGTCAGCCGCGAGCTCGCGCACCGCCGGGCCGAGACGCCGACGGAGCCGGACACGCTGGCCGCCCTCCTCGGCTGCGCCCCGGGCACCGGTCCGGGCGGCGGCGCGAGCGACGGCGACCTCGCCGAGCTGCTCGCGTGGGCGGTCGACGCCGGCGTGGTCACCGCCGCCGACGCCGGCCTGCTGCTCGACATCTACGCGCCCGCTCCAGGCCTCGCGGGCGGCTCGGCGGCCGCCGATCGGGCCGGCATCAGCTGGCCGGCCGCCCGCCAGCGGGCCAGCCGCGCGGTGCGCAGGATCGCCCTCGCCGTCCGCGCCGACGCGTTCGCGGACGCCGTCGGCGCGACCCTCGGCGACGACCGCGCCGCCGCCTGACCGCACCACCCCGCCCAGCGCGATTGACCGCCTCCGGGGGCGGGTCTACGTTGGAAATTCGGGCGAGCGAGACGCCCACCCCTGCGAAGCGATCTCCATGCCCGTGCCGTCCGCCCTGATTCCTAGGGGCACGGTGACGAGTTCGGACGGCCCCGCCACCGTGGCCGGAGAGGCAGGCGACCTCCCGTCACATCCGTTCGGTCATGGAGGGGAGCAGGGAAGTGCCAGGCAACAGAGCAGTCGTCTATCGGGGTGCGGGCCACGTCGAGGTCGAGGACGTCGAGTATCCGGCGTTCGAGATCAAGGACGGACCCGGGGTGAACCCGGACAACGTGGGTCGCCAGCTGCCCCACGGCGTCATCCTCAAGGTCGTCGCCACCAACATCTGCGGCAGCGACCAGCACATGGTACGTGGCCGGACGACGGCACCGGAAGGGCTGACGCTGGGCCACGAGATCACCGGCGAGGTCATCGAAACCGGCCGCGACGTCGAGTTCATCAAGACCGGTGACCTCGTCTCGGTGCCGTTCAACATCGCCTGCGGGCGGTGCCGCAACTGCAAGGAGGGCAAGACCGGGGTCTGTGAGAACGTCAACCCGGACCGTGCCGGCTCGGCCTACGGGTACGTCGACATGGGCGGCTGGGTCGGCGGCCAGGCGGAGTACGTCATGGTGCCGTACGCGGACTGGAACCTGCTGAAGTTCCCCGACCGCGACCAGGCGATGGAGAAGATCCGCGATTTGGCCATGCTCGCGGACATCTTCCCGACCGGGTTCCACGGCTGCGTGACGGCCGGGGTGCGACCGGGCTCGACCGTCTACATCGCCGGCGCCGGACCGGTCGGCCTGGCGGCCGCGACGTCTGCGTTCCTGCTGGGGGCTGCCGTCGTCATCGTCGCTGACCTGCAGAAGGAACGGCTGGACCAGGCCCGCGGTTTCGGCTGCGAGACGATCGACGTCTCGCAAGGGGAACCAGCCGACCAGATCGAGCAACTCGTCGGCGAGCCCGAGGTCGACTGCGCGGTCGACGCGGTCGGCTTCGAGGCGCGCGGACACGGTGGTGAGGCGCAGACCGAGCACCCGGCCACCGTGCTCAACGCCGTCATGAGCGTCACCCGCGCCGGGGGCGCTGTCGGCATCCCCGGCCTGTACGTCACCGGCGATCCGGGTGCCGCCGACGACGCCGCCAAAGTGGGCTCGCTCTCGATCAGGCTGGGCCTCGGCTGGGCGAAGTCGCTGTCCTTCACGACGGGACAGTGCCCCGTCATGCGGTACAACCGCCAGCTGATGATGGCGATCCTGCACGACCGCACGGAGATCGCCCGCAACGTCAACGCCACGGTGATCCCGCTCGACCAGGCGCCCGAGGGCTACACCGAGTTCGACAAGGGAGCCGCCCGCAAGTACATCTTGGACCCACATGGAATGATCAGTTGACGCTGGCCGCCGGCGCTCGTGTGATACTGGAGATGTCCGCAATGTCGCGGTCTGTCTGCCCGCACGTTGCGAACGTGGTGATCCACATGAGCACTGACGAACGTCTCGATCTGGAGTTCGCGTACACCAACTACAGCGACTCGTGCCGCGACGTCTACTCGCTCGCGTACCGCTGCCGGCGACCGCACGGCCACGACGGCGCCCACGCCGCCGGCTTCGGTACGCATCGGGTCCGCTGGGCGCACCACCCGGACCACGGGCCCGACGCGCCGCCCGTCAATCACTAGTCCGGGCGCGCCCAGCACCCTCGACCACCACGGCCAGACCGTCGAGCACGACCTTCAGGCCGAACTCGAACACGTCCTCGTAGGTGAACGTGAACGTGTTCTCGTGCAGCGCCGCCAGGGTCGGAAACCGGCCCGACTCCATCATCTTGATGAGCACGGGCTCCTGCGCGGCCCAGAACTCCTCTTCGGTGATGCCGGTGCGCTGCTCGGCCTGCATCGCGTTGACCTGAGAGCGGGCGACCGCCGACACGAAGCCGTCGACCACCGAGATCATGAGAACCCGCTCGCGGTCGCCGAGGCCGGTCGGCTGGAGCCGCCGTATGAGCGCGTCCATGCCGGCCATGTTGTTCGGCCCGAGCAACGGCCGCACCTGGTCGACCAGCGGATACCAGGGGTGGTCGAGGCACATCCGCCAGACGCCGCGAGCCATCTCCTCCAACGCCGCGCGCCAGTCGCCCGGCTCCGCGCGGGCCGGCTCGCCGGCGGCCGGCTCCTCGGTGACCGGCCCGGCGACGTGGTCGAGCATGAGGTCGAGCAATTCGGCCTTGCCGGGCACATACCGGTAGAGGGACATGGTGCCGACGCCCAGGTGCGCGGCGACGCGTCGCATCGAGAGCGCGGCGAGCCCCTCGGCGTCGGCCACTGCGACGGCGGCTTCGACGATGCGCTCGAGCGTGAGCCCGGGCTTCGGCCCGCGGGTGGGACGCTGCTGCATCCCCCACAGGAGCTCGAGGCTCTTCGAGACGTCGCCGCCGCCGCTGTAGTCGGTTGTCATCAGGGGAAACACTAGTCCGGGAATGAACTGCGCAGGGTGTACGCTTCAATGCGTACGACGTACCCGGTTCAGCGGAAGGGACTCCCTTGAGCGCCTCCAGCCACGCGATCCTCGCCCAGGGACTGCAGAAGAGATACGGCGAGAAACACGCCCTCGACGGGTTCGACCTGGCCGTGCCGCAGGGCACGGTCTACGGCCTGCTGGGCCCGAACGGCGCCGGCAAGACCACCGCCGTGCGCATCCTGGCCACACTGGTCCGGCTCGACGGCGGCCGCGCCGAGGTGGCCGGCTACGACGTCACCCGCGACCCGCGCAAGGTCCGCCGGCGCATCGGCTTCACCGGCCAGTTCACCGCGGTCGACGAGATCCTCACCGGCCGGCAGAACCTGCGCATGTTCGGCCGGCTGTTCCATCTGAGCCCGGCCCGCGCCGCCGCGCGGGCCGACGAGCTGCTCGAGCGGTTCGACCTCACCGAGGCGGCCGACAAGGGCACCAAGGAGTACAGCGGCGGCATGCGGCGCCGGCTCGACCTCGCCGCCAGCATGATCCTCGCGCCGTCGGTGCTCTTCCTCGACGAGCCGACGACGGGGCTCGACCCGCGCGGGCGCAACGAGGTGTGGACGGCGGTCCGCTCGCTCGTGGCCGGCGGCACGACGGTGCTGCTCACCACGCAGTACCTCGACGAGGCCGACCAGCTGGCCGAGCGGGTCGCCGTCATCGACCACGGGAACGTCATCGCCGACGACACCCCGGCCGCCCTCAAGCGGCGCATCGGGGGCGACCAGCTGGAGGTCGTCCTCGACGAGGCGGTCGACCTGCCGGTGGCCGTCCAGGCCGTCGCGAAGGTCGCGGCCGGCGAGCCGGAGGTCGACGAGGAGAGCCGCCGCGTCACGGCCGCCGTCGACCAGCGGGTCAGCGCTCTCACCGACGTCGCGCGCACCCTGCAGGACGAGGGGATCGGCGTCGAGGACATCGGGCTGCGCCGGCCCACGCTCGACGAGGTGTTCCTGCGCCTCACCGGGCACCGGGCCGAGGCTTCCGCCGTCGGCGACCAGGAGCACACGGAGGTCTCCGCATGAGCACCCTCGACCAGGGACTGGACGCGCCCGAGCGGCGGATGTACTGGGCGGTGACCGACGGCTGGACCGTCGCCCGGCGCACGCTCACCCACCTGGTCCGCCAGCCGGCCAACATCGCCTGGCAGCTCGGCTTCCCGATCGTCTCGGTGCTGCTGTTCGGGTACGTGTTCGGCAGTGCGATGAGCGTGCCGGGCGGCGGCGACTACCGCGAGTACCTGATGCCCGGCATGTTCGGCATGACCATGGCCATGGGCTTCATGAACACCGCCTACGCCGTCGTCCTCGACACCACGAAGGGCGTCACCGACCGGTTCCGCTCGATGCCCATGGCGCCGTCGGCGCCGGTGACCGGCCGCGGCCTGGCCGACATCGTCAGCGCCGGGCTGGACCTCCTGGTGCTGGCGGTGACGGCGCTGGTGATCGGCTGGCGCTCGGACGGCGGATTCTGGGCGACGCTGGCCGCGTTCGCTCTGCTGCTGTGGCTGCGGTTCGCGCTGATCTGGATCGGCATCTGGATCGGGCTGATGACGCCGAACGAGGAGGCGGCCGGCAACCTGTTCGCCGTCGCGTTCCCGTTCGCGATGATCTCCAGCGTGTTCGTGGCGCCGTCGCAGATGCCGGACTGGCTGGGCGCCATCGCGGCCTGGAACCCGGTGTCGTCGACGGTGACGGCGGCCCGCGAGCTGTTCGGCAACCCGGCGGCACTGGGCGACAGCTGGATCGAGCAGAACGCCATGGTCATGGCGGTCGTCTGGCCGCTGGTGCTCACGCTGGTGTTCGTGCCGCTGGCGGTCCGGAGGTTCCAGCGGCTCAGCCGGTGACTTCGGGTGGGTCCTGACCAGCCGCTCGCGCGAGTACGCCCCCGGCGCCTCGGTGCCGGGGGCGTCCTCGCGTCCTGCGGATCAGCTGGTCAGGCTGCGCCGGTAGCGGGCGAAGAGCGCCGCCAGGCCACCCAGCACCAGCAGGGCGGTGCCGGCCCAGAGCAGCGAGCCACCGGTGCCGGTGTCCGGGAGGCTGCCGTCGTCGTCACCGGTTCCGTCGTCGTCACCGGAGCCGTCGTCGTCGCCCGTCGCCTCGCAGCCGGCGCCGTCGTCGTCGCTGTCGAGGAGGAACGGGTCGTTCGAGGCGTCGACGAGCTGGACCGGCTTGTGCGCGTCGTCGATCTGCGAGCAGTCGTAGTCGCCGTGCGCGGGGTCGCACCAGGCGGCCGAGCCCACGTAGGCGTCGCAGTCGCCGGCCGACGGCGTCGGGCTCGGCGAGCCGTC
Organism: Jiangella ureilytica; assembly: GCF_004348545.1. Taxonomy (GTDB): domain Bacteria; phylum Actinomycetota; class Actinomycetes; order Jiangellales; family Jiangellaceae; genus Jiangella; species Jiangella ureilytica. The sequence continues at coordinate 52,374 of NZ_SMKL01000011.1, forward strand.
GTCGCCGCCGCTCTCGGTGCCGTCGTCGGTCCCGGACTCGCCACCGTCGTCGGTACCGGACTCACCGCCGTCGTCGGTGCCGGACTCACCGCCGTCGTCGGTGCCGGACTCGCCGCCGTCGTCGGTGCCCGCTTCGCCACCGTCGTCCGTGCCATCGTCGTCGCCAGAGCAGCCGGTCGGCTCGTCGGCCGTCAGCGTCCACGTCTGGACGACGGCGTCGAGGCTCGCCGTCACCTCGTGGGCGCCGATGGCCACCTGGTGGTCGCCGGCCGGTGCGGCCGTGCCACCGATGGCGTAGTCGTAGCCAGTGCCGGCCGGAACGGTGACGACGCCCTCCGGCTTGTCGCACGTCGGCTGCGCGATGGTCGGCGCGGCCGGCGGGACGAACAGGACCGGCTCGCTGCCGACCGTGAGGTCCGTGAACCGAACGGTCCCCTCCACGCCCCCGTTGCTGGTGTCGTAGACAAGACCCATGTGCCCGACGGTGCCGTCGGCGGGCACCGTAAGCGAGAGCGAGCCGGACCCCGTCGCGTCGGCCGGCGCCGCCGCGACGAGCAGCGGTGCGGCGCCGACGCCCGCGAACAGCCGGACCGACCCCGCGGCCGGGCTGGCCCCGTCGATCAGTTCGAAGTCGACCCTGATGACGTCGCCCGCGACGACAGCGGCGCCGAGGTCGGTGGTCTCCGCCGACGTGCCGAGTGACGCGCCTTCGATCTCGCCGGACCAGGTCAGGTCGACGGCGGTCGGGCCGTCGAACGCCGAGAGCTCGGACGGGTGCTCCAGACCCGGGGTCCAGACCAGCCCGGGTCCGGTGTCGAGTGTCTTCCACGGACTGGCGGCGAGGATGAACGCCTCACCAGCCGTGTCTTCTGCAAATGCCGCCGGTGCCAGCCCCCCGACCGAGAGGGCCACCGCACCGACCGCTGCGCCGATGATCTTGCGCACGGTCGATCCTTTCGTTGGCCATGCCGCGGCAGTGGCCTGCCGCCGACGCGCGGACCGTAGCGCACATTCGGCCAATGTATGGTGAAAGTCACATGAGAGAACGATCATCCCGGGTTTCATCTTCGGGACCCAGGGTGCATATTCGCCGGTTCGGCCGCCGTAGGATTCGGAGGGTCGTTGACCGGATCGGGCACTGGTGGGGGCCAGCATCGACGTTCTCTTCGTCTGCACGGCCGGCCGCTGCCGCTCGCCCATCGCCGCCGCCGTTCTCGACGCCTACGCCCCGCGGGCCGGGTCGCCGCTGCGCGGACGGGCCGGCGCCCTGGTCGGCGCGCACGGTTCGGTGCCCCCGGTGGGCATCACGGTGATGCGTGAGCGCGGCCTCGAGCTCGGCGGGCACCGCAGCCTCCCCGTCACCGCCGGGTCGGTCGGGTCGGCCGCGCTGGTGCTGGGCATGGAGCGCGAGCACGTCCGTGCCGTCGTCGGCGAGCATCCCGACGCCTGGGTGAAGACGTTCACGCTCAAGGACTTCGTGCGCCGGGCCGAGAAGGCCGCGGTCCGGGGCCGGCACCAGCGCTTCACCGACTGGCTCGAGCACGTCGGCGAGGGCCGCACCCGCGAGGACGTGGCAGGCGAGAGCCCCGAGGACGACATCGTCGACCCCTACGGCCAGCGCGCCTCGGTGTGGCGTGAGGTCGTCGACGAGCTGGACGACCTGATCCGCCGGATGATCCCCACGGTGAAGTGACGCCGTCACAGTCGGCGGTTCGATGTCACGACCGCGACCTTCGGGGCGACGAGACCCGCCCCGGCCCGATAGACAGGTGGGCGCGCCGAACCGGGCCGGACCGGCCTCCGCAGTTCGTTGCCGCAGCACAGACCGGGTTTCGATCAGTGAACCGCCAGGCCCGCCGACGGCCGCGCCGACCCCGGTCCCAGCGGGCCGACTGACGCCGGATATCCCAAATGTCCGTTGTGATGCGCGTCTCGTGCCGGCCGATGTTTCAACGTGTCACACGTCACGCGGTGACGCTGCATCGCGGCTCGGACGGTGTCACTCTGGTGACATCTCCTAGAGAGTGCGGAGGGCGGACATGGTCGGCCGGGGTGGCCGCAGCAGCGTCCTCGCACACCACAGGCCGGCGTGGCGGCCGGTCGGACCAGCCAGGTCCCGGCCGCCACGCCTGATCAACGAACGGGGAAACAGAAGGTGAGCCAGCCCGCTCAACTCCCGCGCCGCTTCGCCCTGCACCGCCGCTACGACGTCACCGGTGTCTCCGGCACCGGCATCGTCGCCTACGGCACGCAGTACCCGACCGGCCGCACCACCCTCGCCTGGTGCTGCTCCGACGTGCAGTCCGTCGCCGTCTACGACGACATCGACCACGTCACGGCCATCCACGGCCACGGCGGTCTCACCGAGATCCGCTGGATCGACCCGCCCCACCCGTCCGAGCCGGTCATCGGCAGCGCCCACCCCGCGGGCGTCACGGTCCTCAACGGCCGCGCCCGCTGCGCCACCGCCGCCCAGCAGACCGCCTGACGCCTCGGACCGCGACTCCCCGCAGTAGCGGGGAGGGATGAGTGCGCGTCTGCCCACTCATCGGGCACCCGTGCGATGGGCGAGGGATCGAGCCGCTAGGACACCACCGGTCCCTCCCCATCGCCCCCTTCAGCCCTGGACGCCGCCGGCCGCGCCACTCGCACCACCGCCGCCCACGTGACCGCCGCCGTCCCGTGGCACCCGCCGGCCGAAGCCGGCGTCGAGAGCGCAAGCGGGGCTGACCAGGTGGCGGAGGCGGTGGATGTGGAGCCGGCGTCACGTGCGCACGCGGCATGCTTCACCGCCGCGAAGCGGAGCCGGCGCAACATCCACCGCCTCCGCCACCGGAACCCCGCGCGGACGCGACAGATCACGCACCGGCCGGCTCACCGCGGACGGCGGCGTAGGTCTGGCCGAGCGCGGTGATGGAGCGGTCGTACGAGGCTTGCGCGACGCCGGTGAACAGGCAGTCCGCCACCATGAGCTGCGCGATCCGGCTGCCCAGCGCGCCCGGGCGCAGCCGTGACTCGCGCGCGGCGGTGGTGAGGACGATGTCGGCGGCGCGGGCCACCGGGGCGTCGGCATGGTTCGAGATCGCGATGGTGGTCGCGCCGGCGCGGGCGGCCAGGGTGAGGAACCGGACGGTGCCCGCCGTCGCGCCCGTGTGGGAGACGCCGACGGCCACGCAGTCGGCGTCGAGGACCACGGCCGAGGTCCAGGCGGAGTGCGGGTCGGCCCACGTCAAGGCGGTGCGGCCGATGCGCACCAGCTTCTGCTGCAGGTCCAGGCCGACGAAGGCGCTCGCCCCCACGCCGAACAGGTCGACTCTGCGGGCGGCCGCGACCGCCGCCACCGCGCGCGCCAGCGCGTCGAGGTCGAGCGCCTCGGCGGTGTCGGAGATGGACAGGGCCTCCTTGCGCGCGACCTTCGCGACGATGTCGGACAGCGAGTCGTCGCGGTCGATGTCGCCGGACGCGGCGGCGTCGCCGGCGTGGGCGAACGTCTCGCGGGTGACCTCGCGGGTGAGGTCGAGCCTCAGCTCCTGGTGCCGCCGGTAGCCCAGCCGCCGGTAGAAGCGCACCACCGTCGTGGTCGACGTCTCACCCTCGGCGGCCAGGCGGTGCATCGACCAGCCGGCCACGCCCACCGGGTCCGCCAGGATCGCCCGGGCCACCCGCTGTTCCGACGGCGGCAGCGCCGGCAGGGCGGCACGGATGTCGACCAGGATCCTGCGGGCGGACGGCGTCGTCGGCATCGGGCTCCTTCTCGTCGGGTGATCGCGTACCAACTTTACGCATGCGAGCTCTCAGACGTATGGTCTATACCTGTCTGACGAACGAACGAGGAGGACGGGCATGTCGAACGGTCTGCGCATGACGGCGATCGGCGCCGTTGTCGCGATGTCCCTGGCGCTCGCCGCGTGTTCCGACGCGCCCCGCGACGAGGCGGGCTCCGGCGGCGACGCCGGCGCGTCCGAGGCGCAGCCCGGCGGCGACCTCGTCATCGGGGTGACGTCGGACCCGGACACGCTGTTCCCCTGGCGCGCCACGCAGTTCCAGGCCGTGCACCTGCTCGGCAACGTCTACGGCACGCTCACCGAGCTCGACGAGAACCTCGAGGTCGTCCCCGGCCTGGCGGAGTCCTGGGAGGTGTCGCCCGACGGTCTCACCGTCACCTTCCAGCTGCGCGAGGACGTGACGTTCGCCGACGGCAGCGCGTTCGACTCCGAGGACGTCGTCTTCTCGCTCGAGTCCATCCGCGACGAGGCGACCGCCGCCGTGGCGGCCAGCACGCTCGCGCGGGTCACCGCCGTTGCCGCTCCCGACCCGAGCACCGTCGAGCTCACGCTCAGCACGCCCGACTCCGGTCTGTTCGCCAACCTCGCGACCGTGAACCTGGCGATCCTGTCCTCGGACGACACCGAGGAGGCGCTGAACACCCAGCCCAACGGCACCGGGCCGTTCACGTTCGAGGCGCGCGTGCCCAACCAGTCGGTCACGCTGGCCCGCAACGACGCCTACTGGGGCGAGCCGGCGCTGCTCGACACCGTCGAGTTCCGCGTCATCCCGGACGAGTCGTCCATCGTCTCCGCGATGCAGTCCGGCAACGTCCAGATGGCCGTGTTCGACGACCCGCTGGTGGCCGACACCGCCACGAGTCCGGACCTCACCGTCACCGAGACGCCGCAGCTCAGCTACCACGTCCTGCAGCTCAACGCGCGCCGCGGCCCGCTGGCCGACGTCAACGCGCGGCTGGCGATCCAGTGCGCCATCGACCGCCAGCAGGTGCTCGACACCGCCGCGCTGGGCGAGGGCGAGGTCACCGGGCCCATCACGTCGCCGGCCTACAAGTCCGACCCCGACGCCCGGCCCTGCCCCACCCGCGACCTGGACCGGGCCCGCGAGTACCTCGCCGAGGCCGGGCTGCCCGACGGGTTCGCGCTCGACACCATCGTGTCGCAGGGCGAGTACGCCACCTCGGTCAACGAGGCGCAGAACCTGCAGGCGCAGCTCGCCGAGGTCGGCATCGAGCTGACGTTCACGCCGCTGGAGTCCGGCGCCTACGTCGACCGCTGGATCGCCGCCGACTTCGACGCCGCCGTCGCCCTCAACGGCGGCCGCCCGGAGCCCGACGGCATGTACGGCCGCTACTTCACCAGCGACGGCAACCTCAACCAGGTCGCCGGGTACAGCTCGCCGGAGCTGGACGAGCTGTTCGCGCAGGGCCTGCAGGCCACCGACGAGGACGAGCGCAAGGAGATCTACGACCAGGTCGCCCGGCACCTCGAGGACAACGCCGCCTGGGTGTGGCTGTTCACCAGCTACACGTACACCGTCACCACGAACACGCTGCAGGGCTTCGTCCCGATGGCCAACGGCTCGCTGCAGTACCTCCGGACAGCCGGCTTCACCGGCTGACCGGGGCGGACGGCATGCTCGACACTCTCGTCCACAACGGCGTCGTCCGCCGCGTCGCCCAGTCCGTGTTCACGCTGTTCGGCGTGGCCGTCGTGGTGTTCGTCGTACTCCGGGCCATCCCGGGCGACCAGATCACCGCCAACCTCGGCACCGAGGCGGCCGCGCTGACACCGGACCAGCGGGCCGCCCTGGAGTCGTACTACGGGCTGGACCAGCCGCTGCTCACGCAGTTCTTCGGCTGGCTGGGCAACATCCTGACCGGGAATCTCGGGTTCTCGGCGCGGGCGCAGACCAGCGTCGCCGACCTGACGCTGCAGGCGCTGCCGGTGACGTTCGAGCTGGCGGTGCTGTCGATCCTGCTGGCGCTGGTCATCGGGATCCCGCTGGGCATGCTGTCGGCGTCGCGGCCGAACTCCGCGCGCGACGCCACCGGCCAGGTCGTGGGGCTGGCCGGGCTGTCGGTGCCGGCGTTCCTGCTGGCCACGACGCTGACGTCGGTGCTCGCGTCGCGGTTCGGGTTCAACCCCAACGGCGAGCCGTTCGCGCGGTTCTTCGACGACCCGCTGCTGAACCTGCAACAGATGCTGCTGCCGTCGCTGGTGCTCGGGTTCGGCGTCGCCGCGCCGATCCTGCGGACCACCCGGACCGCGGTCCTCGAGGTCGCCTCCGACGACTTCGTGCGGACCGCACGGGCCAAGGGCGTCCCCGCCCGGCGGCTGCAGATCCGGCACGTGCTGCGCAACGCGCTGGTGCCGATCGCCACCATGACCGGCCTGCAGTTCGGCTACCTGCTGGGCGGCGCGGTGGTGGTCGAGCAGATCTTCTCCATCCCCGGCATCGGCCGGCAGGTGCTGCTGGGCATCCAGCAGAACGAGTACGCCCTGGTGCAGAGCACCGTGCTGGTCATCGCGCTGGCGTTCGTCCTCGTCAACCTGCTCACCGACCTGCTGTACCGGATCATCGACCCCAGGGTGCGCGCCGCATGACCACCACCGACCAGATCGCCGACGTCGCGCCCACCCGGGTCAGCGCGCGTGGACTGCTGCGTGCCCTGACCCGCAGCCGCGTAACGCTCGCCGGCCTGGTGATCACTGGCGTGCTCACGATCGTCGCCGTGCTGGCGCTCCTCGGCGCGCTGCCGCACGACCCGCTCGTCCAGGACCCGCCCAACCGGCTGCTGGCGCCGTCGGCCGAGTACTGGTTCGGCACCGACCAGTTCGGCCGCGACGTCTTCTCGCGGGTGGCGGCGGGCGTGGGCAACTCCGCGCGGATCGCCGCGGTGGCGGTGGCCATCGCCGCCGTCATCGGGACGGCCGCCGGACTGGTCGCGGGCTTCTACCGGGGCTTCTCCGACACGGCCATCGGCGGCGTCACGAACATCCTGTTCGCCTTCCCGCCGCTGCTGCTCGCGCTGGCGCTCGCATCGGTCTTCCAGCGCACCTGGTTCACCGTGGCGGTGGCCATCGCCATCGTCTACACGCCGATCTTCGTCCGGGTCACGCGCGGGCCGGTGCTGTCGCTGCGCGAGATCGACTACGTCCGCGCGGCGGTGAGCACCGGGCAGAGCCGGCCGGCGGTCATGCTCAAGCACGTCCTGCCGAACATCACGTCGATCATCATCGTGCAGGTCACGCTGTCGTTGTCATGGGCCGTGCTCACCGAGGCGTCGCTGAGCTTCCTGGGCCTGGGCACGCCGCCGCCGGCGCCGTCGCTGGGCTCGATGATCTTCGAGGCGCGCACGCTCGTCACCGTGGCGCCGTGGACGATGCTCGCCCCCGGGCTGGTGGTCGTGGCGCTCATCGCCGGGCTGAACCTGCTCGGCGACGGGTTGCGCGACCGGTACGACCGCCGCGGCCGGGGCGCGCGATGAGCGACGGGGACGGGCGCACGCCGCCGGACACCGAGGCGATCGACCCGCGCTACGCCGCCATCGAGGAGGCGTCGGTCGCCGACCTCGCCCGGCTCATGAACGACGCCGACCGGACGGTGCCGGCCGCGGTCGGCCGCGAGCTGCCGCGGATCAGCGCCGCCATCGAGGCCATCGTCGAGCGGGTCGGTGCCGGCGGCCGGCTGGTCTACGCCGGCGCCGGCACGTCGGGCCGGCTCGGCGTGCTCGACGCCTCGGAGTCGCGCCCGACCTTCAACGTCGGCCCCGACGAGGTGCTCGCCGTCATCGCCGGCGGACCGGACGCCATCGCCGGTGCCGTGGAGGGCGCCGAGGACGACGCCGCGGCCGGGGCGCGGGCGATGACCGACGCCTGCATCGGTCCCGCCGACGTCGTCGTCGGCCTCGCCACCAGCGGACGGACGCCGTATGTGCTCGGGGCGGTCCGCCGGGCCCGCGAGCTCGGCGCGTTGACCGTCGGCGTCTCCTGCAACCGCGGCGCCGAGCTGAGCGCCGACGTCGACCACCCCATCGAGGTGGTGGTCGGGCCGGAGGTCCTGAGCGGCTCCACCCGGCTGAAGGCCGGCACCGCACAGAAGCTGGTGCTCAACATGATCTCGACCATCACCATGGTCCGGCTCGGCAAGACCTACCGCGGCCTCATGGTCGACCTGCGGGCCACCAACGACAAGCTGCGCGGGCGGGCGACGCGGATCGTGTCGGCACTCACCGGGGCCGGCCCGGACGAGGCCCGGGCCGTGCTCGCGACCTCCGGGTACGACGTCCGCGCCGCCGTGGTGCGGCTGCGGCTCGGCCTCGACCACGACACCGCCACCGAGCGGCTGCGCGCCGCCGGCGGCCGGCTGCGCGACGCACTGGGAGAACACGCATGAGAGTCCTCGGCCTGATCTCCGGCACGTCGCACGACGGCATCGACGCGGCCACCGTCGACTTCACCGTCGACGACGGCGTCCTGCGCGGCGACATCGTCCACCTGTCGGCGACGCCGTACACGCCGGAGCTGCGGGCCCGGCTGCTCGCGGCGCTGCCCCCGGCGCCGGTCACGCTGGCCGAGGTCGCCGTCCTCGACACCCTCATCGGCCAGGCGTTCGCCGACGCCGCGGCGGCGGCCCTCGCCGCGGGCGGCCCGGCCGACCTCGTCACCTCGCACGGCCAGACCGTCTTCCACTGGGTCGAGGGGAGCAAGGCGCTGGGCACGCTGCAGCTCGGCCAGCCCGCCTGGATCGCCGAGCGCACCGGCACGCCCGTGCTGTCCGACGTGCGCATCCGCGACATCACCGCCGGCGGCCACGGCGCGCCGCTGGTGTCGATCCTCGACGACCTGCTGCTGCGCGGGCTCGACGGCGTGCCCGCGGCACTCAACCTCGGCGGCATCTCCAACATGACGGTGCTGCGTCCCACCGGGCTGCACGCGTACGACATCGGCCCGGCCAACGCGCTCGTCGACGCCGTCGTGACCCAGCACGGGCTGCACCCCAGCGGCTACGACGACGGCGGCAGGATCGCCGCCACCGGCACCGTCGACCCTGCGCTCCTCGACGTCCTCCTGGCCGAGCCGTACTACCGGCTGCCCGCCCCCAAGAGCACCGGCAAGGAGCTGTTCCACCTCGGCTACGTCGACGACGCCGTCGAGCGCAACGGCCTCACGCCGGAGCCGGCCGACCTCGTCGCCACCCTCACCGAGCTGACGGTGCGCACCGTCGCCGACGCGGTCCGGGCCGAGGGTGTGACGACGCTGGTCGTGTCGGGCGGCGGCGTGCGCAACCCGGTGCTCGTCGACGGCCTGCGCCGCGCGCTGCCGGACACGCGGCTGATCCCGTCCGACGACCTGGGGGTGCCCGCGGGCGAGAAGGAGGCCATCGCGTTCGCGCTCATCGGCTGGTGCAGCGCGCACGGGCTGCCCGGCACCGTGCCCGGCGGCACGGGCGCCACCGCCCCGCGGATCCTCGGCACCTTCACGCCCGGCGCCGCTGCGCTGCGGCTGCCCGAGCCCCTGGCGACGATGCCGCCGGCGCTGACCCTGCGGCGTGCGGCGCTGCCATGACGCCGTCCGTGCGCGCTGCCACCGCCGCCGACCTGGACGACCTCGTCCGGGTCTTCCTGGCCTGCTGGCGCACCAGCTACACCGCGACGCTGCCGCCGCACCTGGTCGCGTCGATGACGGACGACCGCGCCCGGGCACTGTGGCGCGGCGCGGCCGAGTCCGTCCGGCCCGGCGAGCTCCTGGTCGCGGTCGACGACGGTGTCACGGTGGGCGTCACGCGCTACGCGGTCACCGGCGCCGGAGAGGGCGCCGTCCACTCCCTCTACGTCCACCCCGACGCCCAGGGCCGCGGCGCCGGGGGCCGGCTGCTGGCCGAGGCGGTGCGTCGGCTGGGCGAGCGCGGCGTGCGGGCCGCCCGGCTGTGGGTGTTCCGCGACAACGCGCCGTCGCGCCGCTTCTACGCCGCGCAGGGCTGGGTGCCCGACGGCGCGCAGCGGGTGCAGGACGAGTTCGGCGAGCCGGAGCTGCGGCTGACCCGGCAGGTCCCCGGCCCCGCCGAGCATCCCGCCGTCGCCGCCGCCGTCGAGCGGATCCTCGAGCCCGGGCCGTCGTGGACGCCGCCGGCCGGCGCCGTCGTCATGGTCCGCACACCGGCCGGGACCTTCGCCCACGCCGCCGGCGACCGGCTGCCCGGCGCCGCCCCGATGACGGTGTCGGCGGTGCACGACCTCGCCTCCGTGACGAAGCTGGTCACGACGGCGATGTGCCTGCGGCTGGTGTCGGCAGGGCGCCTCGGCCTCGACGACGACGTGCGCGCTCACCTGCCGTCGTTCGCCCACGCCGTCACCGTCCGGCAGCTGTTGCTGCACCGCGCCGGGCTGTGGGAGTGGTGGCCGTTCTACGTCGGCGCCCGGCACACGGACGCGGCGTTCGAACAGCTCGACACGCTGCCGCTGCGCTACCCGCCGGACTCCGCCCGGCACTACTCCGACCTCGGCTTCATGCTGCTCGGGCGCATCGTCGCCGCGGTCACCGGGGGCGGGCTGCGCGCGGCCGTCCGCGACCTGGTCGCCGAGCCGCTCGGCCTACCCACCCTCGGCTACGGTCCGCGCACCGACGACGAGCTCGCCGCCGCCGCTGCCGACGGCGACGACGTCGAGCGCCGCATGCTCGCGACGTCGGCCCCGTACCCCGTCCCGTTCGGCCCCGGCGACATGGACCGCTGGCGCGACGGACCGGTGATCGGCACGGCGGCCGACGGCAACGCGTTCCATGCGCTCGACGGCGTGAGCGGTCACGCCGGCCTGTTCGCGGCGGCGCCGGACCTGCTGGCGTTCGCGGTCGCGGCCGCCGGCACCGCCGACAGCCCGCTGTGGGACGCCGCCACCGCCCGGACGTTCCTCGCCGAAGGACCCGACGCCGGGCAGGCCCTCGGCTGGCGCACGGACACGCTGCGGGCCGGCCCGGACACCGTCGAGCTGCGCTACCACCCCGGCTACACCGGGACCACCGTCGCCATGGTCCCCGGCCACGGCATCGCGTTCGTCGTCGCGACCAACCGGCTGGTGACGGCCGGCGAGCCCGCGACCAACGACCACCTCCGCCAGGTCGCCGCCGCCGCGGTCGAGGACCTGCTGTCCGCCGCCTCCCCCGTCACGACACCGACGAGGTACCCATGACGACCGACCCGCTGCTCTCGATCCGCAACCTCTCCGTCACGTTCGCTACCCCGGCCGGGCCCGTGGCCGCCGTCACCGGCGTCAGCATCGACCTGGCGGCGGGCCGGACGCTCGCGGTGGTCGGCGAGTCGGGCTCGGGCAAGTCGACGACGGCCGCGGCGATCAACCGGCTGCTGCCGGGCAACGGCACCATCACGTCGGGCTCGATCCACTTCGATGGACGCGACCTCGCCACGGCGAGTGAGCGCGAGCTGGTCGCGATCCGCGGCGCCCGCATCGGGCTGATCCCGCAGGACCCGATGTCGAACCTCAACCCGATGCAGCGGATCGGCACCCAGATCGCCGAGGCGCTCGAGGTGCACGGGCGCACCACCGGCCGCGCCACCGACCGGCGCGTCGTGGAGCTGCTGGACCTCGTCGGCATCCCCGAGCCGGAGCGGCGGGTCCGGCAGTTCCCGCACGAGTTCTCCGGCGGCATGCGCCAGCGCGCGCTCATCGCGATGGGGCTGGCCTGCGAGCCGGCCCTGCTGATCGCCGACGAGCCCACGTCCGCGCTCGACGTCACCGTCCAGCGGCGGATCCTCGACCAGCTCGACACCCTGACCGACCGCATGGGCACCGCCGTCTTCCTCATCACCCATGACCTCGGCCTCGCCGCCGAGCGAGCGGACACCGTCGTCGTCATGTACCGCGGCGAGATCGTCGAGACCGGCCCGGCCCGCGACCTCCTCGAGAACCCGCAGCACGACTACACGAAAGCGCTGATCGCCGCCGCACCGAGCCTCAGCTCGCGCGAGCTGGTCCGGCCCGCGGAGGGTCGTCCCGCCGAGATCGGGCCGCTGGTCGAGGTGAGCGGCCTCTCCAAGGAGTTCGCCATCCGCTCCGGCCGCGGCCGGAAGCAGTCCTTCCTCGCCGTCGACGGTGTCGGCTTCACCATTCCGCGGCGCCAGACGGTGTCGCTGGTCGGCGAGTCCGGCTCCGGCAAGTCGACGACGGCCAACCTGCTGCTCGGACTGGAGGACGCGACGTCGGGATCGGTCCGGTTCGACGGCGCCGAGCTGGTCGGCATGAGCCGGCGGCAGCTGTTCGCGTTCCGCCGCAGGGTCCAGCCGGTGTTCCAGAACCCGTACTCGTCGCTCGACCCCCGCTACACGGTCCTGCGCTCGATCACCGAGCCGCTGCAGGTGCACGACATCGGCGACGCGCGGTCGCGGCGGCAGCGCGCGCACGAACTGCTCGACCAGGTCGCTCTGCCGCCCGAGACGGCCGAGCGGCTGCCGCACGAGCTCAGCGGCGGGCAGCGGCAGCGCGTGGCCATCGCGAGGGCATTGGCGCTGGAGCCCGAGCTGGTCATCCTCGACGAGGCGGTCTCGGCGCTGGACGTGATCGTGCAGAACCAGATCCTCGAGCTGCTCGCCGGGCTGCAGCAGCGCCTCGGCCTCAGCTACCTGCTGATCAGTCACGACCTCGCCGTCGTGCGGATGCTCTCGCACCAGGTGCACGTCATGCGCCGCGGCCGCATCATCGAGAGCGGCACCCCCGCCCAGATCTTCGACGACCCGCGCGAGGACTACACCCGTGAACTGCTCAGCGCGATCCCCGGCGAGCACCGCGCCGCGTCCTGACGGGCCGTTCTTGCCTTGACGCATGCGTCAAGGATTACCGTCGAGACATGCGCATCGGCGACCTCGCCCAGCGGGCCGGCACCACCACCCGCGCCCTGCGGTTCTACGAGTCACAGGGCCTGCTCATGGCGCAGCGGGCCCCCAACGGCTACCGCGAGTACGACGACGACGACCTGCGGCTGGTCACGGAGATCCAGACGCTGCAGCGCATCGGCTTCAGCCTCGACGACACCCGCCCGTTCGTCGACTGCCTGCGCTCGGGCCACGACTCCGGCGACGCCTGTGCCGACTCCCTCGAGACCTACCGGCGCAAACTCGCCGAGGTCGACGGCGTGCTCGCACGGCTGACCCGGATCCGCGCCGACATCCAGGACAAACTCGACGACGCCGAGGCACGGCACGAAGGGACGGACGCCCGATGACCACGGAGACGCTGACCGTGACGGATGAGACGTTCGAGCGCGAGGTGCTGGGCAACGACCTCCCCGTCCTGGTCGACTTCTGGGCCGAGTGGTGCCCGCCCTGCCACATGATCGCGCCCATGCTCGCCGAGCTCGCCGGCGAGCTCGAGGGCACCATCGCCATCCGCAAGGTCAACACCGACGAGAACCCCGAGCTGGGCGCCCGCTACCGCATCATGTCCCTGCCCACCCTCATGCTCTTCGTCGACGGCGAGCCGGTGCAGGCCCTGGTCGGCGCGCGGCCGAAGGCCCGGCTGCTCAAGGAGCTCGAGGACGCGCTCTCCCGATTCCCATGATCATCATCGAGAAGCCCGGGTTCCTAGGGGCGGACGCCGCGCACGGCCCAGGCGCGGGCGGTGAGCGCGACCGAGCCGTCGGCCCTCGTCGGCACCCGGTCGCGCAGCACAGTACGGATCGCCTCTTGCCGCGACGGCGGCAGCGCGGCGAGGTAGCCGGGCGCCGCGCCCTGGCCGCCGAGGAACGGCCGCCAGAAGTCGTCGAACGAGGCGAACACCGTCGGGATCTCGATGCCGCGCACGTCCACGTCGGCCAGCCCGGCGGCCAGCCACAGGCGCCGCAGCGGGTCCGGGCGGCACAGCGGGAAGCGGGTGCCCTCGTCGAGGGCGGCGCCGGCGGGGTCGACGCCGGCCGCGGCGGCCCAGAAATGCCGCATCATCTGCATGCCCTCGGCGTAGTCCCAGACATAGGCGGCGACGACGGCGCCCGGCGCGGCCGCGCGGACGGACTCCGCCGCGGCGGCGGTCGCGTCGGGCACGAAGTTCAGCGCCAGCCCGCTGACGACGGCGTCGGCGGCGCCGTCGTCGACCGGGAGAGAGTCCGCGGAGCCCGGCGAGAAGGTCGCGCCCGGGACCTCGGCGCGCGCCGTCGAGAGGAAGCCCTCGGACGGGTCGACGCCCACGACGGAGGCGGGGGCGGCGAGGTCGAGCACGCTCCGGGTCAGGGCGCCGGTGCCGCAGCCGACGTCGAGCCAGCGCCGGCCGGCCGGCACGCCGAGCCAGGGCACGAACTCGGCGGCGACGCGGCGGCTCCAGCGTCCGACGTATGCCTCGTAGGCGTCGCCGCGGGCCCACACGTCCAGCGTCATGACCTGACGATACGTCCTGTTCGCCGGATAAAGTGTGACCATGCGCCGTCGCATCATCGTCACCATCTCCGCGGTGGTGGTCGGGGCACTGGGCCTGGGCGCCGCCATCTGGTTCGGCGCGGTCCCGCACTGGCGGCCGGCCCTCGAGGACGGCGAGCGCTACGGCATCGACGTCTCAGCCCACCAGGGCGAGATCGACTGGGATGCCGTCGCCGGCGACGGCATCAAGTTCGCCTACATCAAGGCCTCCGAGGGGCAGAACTGGGTCGACGGGTACTTCGAGCAGAACTGGGACGGCGCGGAGCAGGCCGGCCTCGAGCGCGGCGCCTACCACTTCTTCACGCTCTGTGCGCCCGGCGAGGAGCAGGCGGAGAACTTCCTCGCGGTGGCGCCGCCCGACGACGACGCGCTGCCGCCGGTCATCGACCTGGAGCTGAGCGGCAACTGCAGCGACCGCCCGCCCGCCGACCAGGTCGCCGCCGAGGTCGACGCGTTCGTGCAGTTGGTGGAGGAGGCCTGGGGCCGGCACCTGCTGTTCTACGTCCGCCCCGACTGGGACGACGTCTACCCGCTCCGCGACGGCCTCGACCGGCGGCTCTGGGACTACCGCTTCTTCCGCCGTCCCACCGACGAGCGCTGGCACGTGTGGCAGGTGAACACGTTCGCCCGGGTCGACGGCATCGACGGCCCCGTCGACCTCGACATCATGCGCAACGACGAGGACCTGGTCGACTAGAACGCGAACCGGGTGGCGCCGTACGGCTCCTCGGCGCCCAGCGCGAACATCGCCGACGGCGTCACGCGGTAGACCTCCCGCGGCGGCGGCCAGGTTGCGCGCCTTGCGGGTGCCGGGTCCGGCGCTGGACCAGAACGCACCGTCGAGCCAGAGCAGGCCGACGGGCATGACGCGCGGCCGGCCGTCGGGGCGGACGGTCGCCAGCCAGCAGGTGTGCCGGTTCGGCCCGCCGTCGCAGGGCGCCTGCGGCACGCCCGCGTCGAGCCGCGCCAGCACCTTCTCCCACGGGATCAGCGGTGCGCCGTAGCGCTCGATGTCCGGTCGCTCACGGGTGCCGTCATCGTCGTCGCCTCCTGGCATCGGAACCGCCAGCGCGTAGACCATCGATGCCACCCGGAGTCATCGTCGCGCGAGCGGGGCTGGGTTTGCCCCGATGTGGGCGCGGGAAGATATGTGTACTGACACGCAGCCCGCCACCCGGAGGGACCCGGCATGATCGTGCTCGGACTGATCCTCATCGCCGCCGCGGCAGCGGTGGTCGTCGCCGCCGTCATCGCCGGCGGTGACACCGTCGCGCTCGACGCATTCGGCTACGACCTCGACTCCCCCGCGTGGGGCGTCTTCGCCGCCGGTGTCGCCACCGGCCTGCTCCTGCTGCTCGGCATCCTGGCGGTGGTCGCCGGGGCGAACCGTGCGCGGGCCCGGCGCGAGGAGATCGAGTACCTGCGCGAGCAGGTCGCCCGGCACGAGCGGCTGGCCGGCCGCGACGGCGACGACCCCGAGGTCGGCGAGTGGCTGGGACAGGCCCACGGGCGCAACCGCGGGGACGCCCCGGGCACCGAGACGACCGCCCGGCCCGGCGCGACGTCAGGCGCGGCGCCGCTCTACCGGCAGGGCTGACGGCGCACGGGTACCACCGGTCACCGCGACGGCCAGCAGGACCCACGCCAGGACGATCAGCGCCGGCGCGAGCGTCTCGCCGACGGTGTGCCAGCCGCTGATCACGACCTCCGCGAAGGTCGCCGCCACGGCCAGGACCGCCACGACGGTGACCCACCGGCGCGCCGCGGCCGGCGCGACCACCACGGCCAGCAGGGCGCCCGACAGCACCAGCGGCACGTGGCCGCTGAGCAGCACGTCGCCCGACGGACGGGCGCCGGGGAACGGCAGCCAGCCGGCCTTGACCGCCTGGACGGTGACATTGGAGCCCGCGGCGACCAGCCCCGCGAACAGCGCGAGCCGCGGGCTGCGCCGGTAGGCGACGACCGTCAGGACGACGATCAGCACCACCATGAACGGCGGCACGATGCGGCCGAAGCCGCCACGGAGCAGCCGCCACACACCGTCGCGCCAGCCGGAGACCGCGTCGGCGACCGAACGCTCGACGCCGTCGCCCCATGCGGTGCTGCTCAGAGCGTACGCGACCGCGACCGCCGCACCGAAGCAGGCCACCGCGGCGAGCACGGCGAGGACGCGCCCGGTGGACCCGGCGCTCATTCCGCCGTCGTCGCGGCGGCCGGCCCGGCGGCCGGCTCGATGGCCGCACCGCCGCCGACCTCGACGAACCGGTCGCCGGTGACGGGGCAGCGCCACGCGCCGTCGCCGTCCGCCTCCAGAGGTACGCCGGCCCGCCCCACCCACCGCAACCGTCGCGCCGGGACCCCGGCCACCAGCGCGTAGTCCGGCACGTCCGCCGTCACGACCGCGCCGGCCGCCACGGTGGCCCAGCGCCCGACGACCACCGGCGCGATGCAGACGGCCCGGGCGCCGACGGAGGCACCTTCGCGGAGCGTGACGCCCACGGGTGACCAGTCGGCCGCGGACTTCAGCGAGCCGTCGGGGTTCACCGCGCGCGGGTAGAGGTCGTTGGTGAGGACCGCCGCCGGGCCGACGAAGACGCCGTCCTCGAGCACGGCCGGCTCGTAGACCAGCGCGTAGTTCTGGATCTTGCATGCCCGGCCGACCCGCACGCCGGGCCCGATGTAGGCGCCGCGCCCGACGACGCAGTCGGCGCCGACGTCGGCGCCCTCACGCACCTGCGCGAGGTGCCAGACGGTGGTGCCGCCGGCGACGCTCGCCTGGGCGTCGACGTCGGCCGAGGCCGCGATCCTGGTGTCCACTCGATCCCCCCAATGCCGAGTCGTGCGCATCGGCGCCGGAGCCCCACCGCTCGCGTGGCGCAGATGTGAGGGATGAGGCTACAGTGAGAACGCCTGTGACGTGCCGCGGGGGGCGGTTCGCCGGATTGCAGGCGTTCGCACGGGTGGGGGGCCGCCGTGAAACACATTCCAGCCATGGCCGTTGCCATGGTTCTCGTCTGCGCCGTGGCCGCTTGTTCCGGCGACGGCGACTCTTCTGGTGCCGCGGGCGCCACCGAGACGGCGGCCGCGCCGGGCACGTCGGGCACGGTGCCCGGCGCGGAGCCTGCCGACCCGAACGCTACGGACGGCCAAGACGCGGGCGGCCGACCGACCGGCGCACCGAGCGACGGCGGCACTCCGCCCGGCAGCGGCGGCGCGAGCGAGGGCGACGGCAGCGAGGTCATCCCGGATCCGCAGGAGACCGCGCCGCGGCTCGACGAGCTCTACGAGGACCCGCCGGCGGCCGCGCCGCTCGCCCAAGTGCCGGCCGACGGCAGCGCCTCCGGCGCACTGGTCGACGGGTTCCCGGTCGACGTCATCGACCTGGTGCCCGACGCCGAGGTGACCTCGAGCGCGGTGTCCGCCGAGGGCAGCCGGGTCCAGATCTCCCTCGAGGCGACGGCGCCGGTGTCGCCCGAGGAGGTGCTCGGCCACTACCGCTCGCGCTTCGTCGCGGGCGGGTTCGCCGAGGCCGCCGTGCCGTCCGTCGCCGGCACCACCGCGGCGGCGTTCTCACGCTCCGGCGACGCCCTCGTCGTCAGCTCCCGCACCGATGGCGACGAGACCCTGTTCAGCGTGACCGGCGTGCTGGTCGCACAGGGCTGAGCACATGTACATCACGCTGCGGGATCGGCCGAAGGCCGGTGAGCAGGCACCGCCGCGCTCGAAGCAGAAGGTCTCGTCCGTCGTCGTGACGCTCGGCGTGGTCAGCCTGATGACCGACATCTCGTCCGAGGCGGTCGCGGCGATCCTCCCGCTGTACGTCACGGCCGCTCTCGGCCTGACGACCATCGCGTACGGCTTCATCGACGGGCTGATGCAGGGCGCCAGCGCGCTCGTCCGCATCGCCGGGGGCTGGGCCGCCGACCGGGGAGACCACCCGAAGTGGGTCGCCGTCGCCGGCTACGGCCTGTCCATGCTGACGCGGGCCGGGCTGCTGGTGGCCTCCGGGTTCGCCGCCATCACCGCCCTGGTCGCCGTCGACCGCGTCGGCAAGGGCATCCGCACGGCGCCGCGCGACGCGATGATCACCGCCGCGTCCGATCCGGCGCACCTCGGGCGCTCGTTCGGGGTGCACCGCACGCTCGACACCATCGGCGCCGCGCTCGGCCCGCTGCTCGCCTTCATCGTGCTGTGGGCGATCCCGGACGGCTACACCACCGTCTTCGTCCTCTCCCTGGGCTGCGCGGTCATCGGCTTCGCACTGCTGGCACTCCTGGTCCCGGACACGCGCCCTCGCCGCCAGGCGGCGTCGAAGACCGCCGGGGCGAAGCCCGCCGGCCGGCCGTTCAGCTGGCGCTCGGTCGCCGAGCCGCGGCTGCGCAGGCTGCTCGTCGTCTCTGGCGTGCTGGGGCTGCTCACCATCGGCGACGGCTTCATCTATCTCGCGCTGCAGTCGCGCGACGGGTTCGCGACCCAGTGGTTCCCGCTGCTCTACGTCGGGACCAACCTCGCCTACCTCGCGCTGGCCATCCCGGTCGGGCGGCTCGCCGACCGCGTCGGCCGGGCACGGGTGCTGGTCCTGGGACATCTGGCGCTGCTCGCCGCCTACCTCTGCGCCGGGGCGGCGACCGGCGTGGCCGGGCTGACCATCGCGGCGCTGGTCCTGCTCGGCGTGTTCTACGCCGCCACCGACGGCGTGCTGGCGGCGCTCGCCGGACAGCTGGCCGACACGTCGGTGCGCGCGGCCGCCATCGGGACCGCGCAGACGGTGGTAGCGGTCAGCCGCATGATCTCGGCGGCCGCGTTCGGCTTCCTCTGGTACGGCCTCGGCCGCGGCCCGGCCATGCTGCTGATGGCGGCGGTCCTCGCGGTCGCCGTCCCGGCCTGCTTCGTCGCCCTGCGCGGTCTCGACGCCGCGCGCGTCACCACCTCCGGAGCGGCATGATCGAACGCAAGCGGCGGGTCACCGTCTTCGTCCTCGTCGTCCTCGTGGTCGTCGTGGCGGCCGGCGCCTACGGCTGGTCGGAGTACTCCCGCAGCCGCGACGCGCAGACCACCGCCAGCGACGTCGACCTCGCGCCGGCGGACGCGCCCATCACGGGCGAGCGCATCGTCTTCCGCAGCACGGCGCCCGGCGACCTGTACGGCCGGGTGGCCGCCGTCGCGGCCGACGACCCCGGCGGCCCGCGGTCGGTGGCGCCGGTCGCGTGTGACCGCATCGATACCACTGGA
This sequence comes from Jiangella ureilytica, assembly GCF_004348545.1. Lineage (GTDB taxonomy): Bacteria > Actinomycetota > Actinomycetes > Jiangellales > Jiangellaceae > Jiangella > Jiangella ureilytica. The sequence continues at coordinate 71,811 of NZ_SMKL01000011.1, forward strand.
GACCAATCGGTGTGCCTGCGGACCGACCGCGGCATCGTCACGACGTTCGAGGCGCAGCTGCTCGACGCCGACTGGCAGGTGATCCAGACCTGGCCGCTGCCGGGCATTCCCAGCCGGACGCGACTTTCGCCGGATGGATCACTGATCGCGACGACGTCATTCGTCACCGGACATTCCTATGCCACGACGGGTTTCTCCACGGAGACGGTGATCCACTCGGCCGGCGGTGACGACTACGGCAACATCGAGGAATTCACTCTGCTCGAGAACGGCGCGGAGATCGCTCCGGTCGACCGGAATATGTGGGGCGTCACGTTCGTCGACGACACCACGTTCTACGCCACGACGCAGTCGCGGGCACTGGGGCACACCTGGCTCGTCGAGGGCGACCTCGAGGCGCGGACCCTGAGCGTCGTGCGCGACGGCGTGGAGTGCCCGTCGCTCTCGCCCGACGGCAGCCGCATCGCGTTCAAGAAGGACGTCGACGACGGGTCGGGGGTCCACTGGTCCATCGCCGTACTCGACCTCGCCAGCGGCGAGGAGACCGTGCTCGACGAGGAGCGCAACGTCGACGACCAGGTCGAGTGGCTCGACGACGACACCCTCCTCTACGGCCTGCCGCGCGACGACGAACCGGGCGTGAGCGACGTGTGGGCGGTCCCGGCCGCGGGCGGCGCGCCGAAGGTGCTGATCCCCGAGGCGTGGTCACCCGCCGTTGTCAGATCGTGACAACCTCCGCGTCAACCGGCCGGACGGAACCGCGCGCCTGTGAGAGACTGCAGGTCAGAACCTCGTCGAGCGCGGAGCCGAACGAACGTGATCCTGAGTGACCTGCTCAACGCACTGCTGCGTCGCTGGTACGTGGTGCTGGTGGGACTGGTCGGCACGGGGGTCCTCTGCTTCCTGGTGGCGGCGCGGGTCGCACCCACCTACGAGTCCACGGCCACGGCCACGCTCGTGCCCGGCGAGTCCACCATCGCCGAGCGCGGCAACCCGCTCATGTACCTCGACGGGCTCATCCTGGCCCGCGACGTCCTGGTCCGGTCGCTGAGCTCTGACGACGTCCGCGAGCCCGTCCTCGAGGCCTTTCCGGGCGCCGATTTCGCGGTCGACGGCGACCCCGCCACCAGCGGTCCCATGATCGTCATCGAGTCGACGGCCGACACGCCCGACGCCGCGAGCGGCATCGTCCAGCGCGTGCTCGACGAGTTGCCGGCCCGCCTCGAGGCGCTCCAGGACGAGGTCGAGTCGCCCGCGGCCGACCGCATCTCGGTGCTCCCGCTGGCCGAGCCCGCGGCGCCCGAGACCGTCAACACAGCGGTCATCCGCGCCCTCGGCGGGGTCGCCGGCGCCGGCATCGTGGTCACCCTGATCATCACCGGACTGGTCGACGGCCTCATCGGCGGTCGCCGCCAGCGCGGGCGCGGCCGCGACCGCGCCCGCCCGAAGGCCAAGGCGGCCGCGCCGCACCCGCCCCCGCATCCCGCCGAGACGGCCGCCGACACACCCGCCGAATCCTCGGACGCGAAGCCGGAATCGAACCGCGAGAAGCCCGATTCCGAGAGCTCCGAGACGCCCGCGAAAACCGATCTTGAACCGGCGAGAATGCACCAGAGGTCTAATTAGAGCGGCACAGGTCCAGATGAGGGCGGCATCGAAATTCGGTGAATATTTCCTCATTTCGCTGCATAAGAACGCTCACGAGTGGGCAGACTGTCGATTGGCTCCAGCCGATTCGATGATCCCGATATTTGGACTCCAATGACTCACATGCCGATCCGCAGCCGTGCCAGCAGACGTATCCGTCGTGTCCGCCGTCGTCGAATCCGCATTCGCCTCTCCACCGCCATCGCCACCGTCGTGGCGATCGTGAGCGGTGTCACGGTCGCCCTCGCGCTCACTCCCGACGACGCGCGGTCGACCCACGGGATCTTCGCCGACGACCTCGCGCCGCGCACCGCTGTGGACCCGGACCGGCGTGCGGTCGAGCTGGGCGTGCGCTTCTCCCCGCAAGAGGGCGGCAGCGTCACGGCGCTGCAGTACTACCAAGGGTCGCGCACCCACGACGTCACCACCGCCACGCTCTGGTCGGCCGACGGCGACGTCCTCGCCCGGGCGTCGTTCGAGGCCAGCCGCTCGGTCGGCTGGCGCACGGTCGAGCTCGAGAAGCCCGTGCAGCTCACAGCCGGTGAGACCTACGTCGCGTCCTACCACGCGCCCCGTGGTGGTTACGCGGTCACCGAACGCGACCTGACCAGGCGGCAGGTCCGCAACGGCTTCCTCTTGCAGGCCGGCGCCGGCGTGTACCACTACAGCAGCCGCAGCCGCTTCCCCGACGACACCTACCAGGGCTCGAACTACCTCGTCGACATCGTGTACGACACCGACTCGCTGCCCACGGTGCCCCCTGTGCCGCCGGCCGAGTCTCCGAAGCCGACGCCGACCACGACGCCCACGCCGAAGCCCACCCCGACGGCCACGGCCACCCCGAAGCCGACTCCGACCCCCACGCCGACGCGCACGCCCACCGCGACGCCGAAGCCGACCCCGTCGCCCACGCCGACGCGACCGGCCGAGCCGTCGAACCCGGGCGCGTTCCCGACCCGCGAGTCCGCGGGCCTGCCGGACGGCTGGAGCCCGGAGCGCACCGTCCAGGGCGACCTGCGCATCACCGAGGCCGGTGCCGTCGTCGAGGACCTCCGCGTCGTCAACGGCACCATCTTCGTCGACGCCCCGAACGTGACGCTGCGCCGCATCGACGCCGTCGGCACCGGCGTCGTCAACGACCCGCGCAACATCTGCCGCAACGGCCTGGTCATCGAGGACTCCACGTTCACGCCACGCGACCGGACGTCCGACCAGGACATCTTCGTCATCGGCCCGGGCGGCTACACGGTGCGCAACGTCCTCATCGACGGCGTGCCCGAGGGCCTGCGGGCGGCCGGCGACGACTACGGCTGCGAGGGCGTCACCGTCGAGGACTCCTACATCAAGGTGTCGCCCCCGACCAGCTGTGGCGACTGGCATGGCGACGGCATCCAGGGCTACTACGGCGGGCACCTGAAGGTCCGCAACAGCACCGTCATCCTCGAGGAGGAGCAGGGCTGCTGGGGCACCGCGGCGTTCTTCTACCCGCACAGCCAGGGCAACACGTCGCTCGACGTCGACGGGCTGCTGGTGGCCGGTGGCGGCTATCCGTTCCGCAACGGCATGCCGGGCTCGGTCCGCAACCTCAACGTCGTCGAGGGCAGCTGGGGCTACGGGCCGATCGACGTGAAGTGCTCGGTCATGGAGACCTGGGAGGCCCAGGTGGTCCGGCTGGACGGCGCCGGCCAGCCGGTCCCGGTGAAGCCGATCAGCTGCTCGATGGAGGGCGGCCGGTAACCACCGGCCGGCGGTCACCGGCCGGGTGCGCTACCGGCCGGTGACCGCGGCGATCGACGCGTAGATTTCGCCCATGCGGTCGATCCGGTGCTCCCACAGGTGCGTGGTGGCGACGTGCTCGCGCGCGGCGGCGCCCATCCGCAGCCTCAGCTCCCGATCCTCGGCGAGCTTGCGGATCGCGGCCGCGCAGTCCGCGGCCAGCTGCTCCGGCGAGACGGCGGCCAGCCGGAAGCCGCACGCGTCGCTGACGTTGGCGCCGGGCCCCCCGCGCTCGCAGACGACCACCGGCAGGCCGTACGACATGGCCTCGAGGCTGACGTTGCCGCCCGGCTCGCGGTAGCTGGGGAACACGAAGACGTCGGCACGCTCGTAGAAGCCGTCGACCTGCGCACGCGGCACAGAGCCGTGGAACGTCACCCGGTCGCCCAGGCCCAGCGAGCGGACCAGCTCCTCGCAGGCCGCGCGGTCGTTGCCGTCGCCCAGCACGTCGAGGACGACGTCGAGGTCGCGCAGGTCGCCCAGCGCGCGGATGACGTCGCGCAGGCCCTTGGTGCGGACGGTGCGCCCGACGTGCAGCAGCCGGAGCGGTCCGGTGCGCCCGGACCGGTCGACCGGCGGCGGGACGTCGTGGACGGCGGTCTCGCTGAGCAGCTCGAACCGCTTCAGGGTCAGGCCGGACAGGAACTCCTGGACATACGGGGCCACGCCCACCACGCAGTCGGCCGACTCGTAGGTGGAGCGCAGCAGCGGGTCGCGCCTGATGCGCCAGCCGTCGAGGGCGCGCAGCCGCTGGTACCAGGGCGTGGCGCCCTCTTCGGCGACGAACCCGGGCGGCGACTCGAGGCTGCCCCCGACCGGCCCGATGACGAGCGGGATGCCCAGCTCGCGGGCCGGCGACGGGTAGCGCATGGCGACGGGGACGCTCTGGTGCGCGACGTCGAAGCGCTCACCGTCGCGCAGCCGCCCGCGGATCCAGCCGCGGGCGCGCCGGTAGAACGGCGCGTAGGCCGGCTGCATGAGGCTGTTGAGCCGCTCGACCCGGCCGACCAGTGGCGGCTCGCTCCACTCGACGACCCGCACGCCGGGCAGCTGCTGCGACGGCGGCACGTGGCCGCGCTTGTACGTGGTCAGCAACGTCAGGTCGAAGCGCTGCGACACCAGTGACGCCCACTGGAACGCCACCCACGACTCGCCGACGTCCTGCCCGTCGCAGGCAGGCGCGACCATCAGGACCTTCATCTTCGTCCATCCCCCCTGGAAGACGATCAGTATGCGGTTGTCCGCCCACCCCTGGCGGCGCCCCGGTGGCTCACCGGGGCAGGAACGTGTCACTCGCCATCAGCATCGGCGGCCGTGTGGACGGCCGTACCAGGGCCCGTATGGTCGGCCACGACTTGCGGTGGCCGAGGACGGCCCGGCGGACCTCGGTGAGAACCGTGAGCACGAAGTACACCCAAGCACGGGTGTCGTCGGTGCGCCGCCGATACAGCCGGACCCGGTTGATGATCTTCATCGTGTGGGTCGTCGCGCTCTCGCCGGACCCGCCGCCCACGTGCATGGCCCCGGGAGCCGGGGTGTACACCGTCGCCCAGCCCCGGTCCTTGGCCCGCAGGCTGAAGTCGGTCTCCTCGGAGTAGAGGAAGTACGACTCGTCGAGCCCGCCGAGCGCGTCGTAGCACTCGCGGTCGAGCAGCAGGATCGCGCCGACGGCCCAGTCGACCTCGTGCTCGGCCTCGTACTCGGCAGGGTCCTCGATGCGCTCGGTGAACGCCGGGAGCCCGGTGAAGCTCAGCCCGCCGACCCGGCCCATGGTCGGCCCGCGGCGCAGCGTCGGCGACAGGCTGCCGTCCTCTTCGCGCACCCGCGGCGCCACGACACCGACGCCGGGCTTGCGCAGCACGTCGAGCATGAGCGGCACGGCGCCGGGGTCGAGGGTGGCGTCGGGGTTGAGGACGAGCAGCGCCGCAGCCGGCGGCGAGTGGCGCACCGCCTTGTTGATGCCCGCCGCGTAGCCGTCGTTCGTCGACCGCACGACGACGCAGTCGGGCCGCGAGTCGAGGAGCGCCAGTGTGCCGTCGGCGGAGCCGTTGTCGACCACCACCACGGAGTACGAGAGCCCGGCCAGCGCCGCGGGCAGGCTGTCGAGGAGCTCGACGATGTGCTCCTCGCTGTTGTACGTGACGACGAGCGCGGCGACGTCGACCGCCTCGCCGCTCATGGTCCCCCCACCATGGCCCCCACCCGATCCTCGGTTCTGCGCAGCGCGCCCGCCATTCCGAGCAGCAGGAAGAGCGTACCCATGGTCATCGGGAACGCGAACGCGTCGAACATGACCAGGCAGACGAACCCCACGGCGAGCGCCGCGGCCAGCGCCGAGGCGAGGTCGCGGGTCGCGTCGTCGGCCGCGCGCCGGCGCACCCGCACGAGCATGGCGATGGCGACGACGCCCAGGGCGACGAACAGCAGCGTGCCGATGACGCCCACCGTCACCAGCAGGCCGAGGTACTGGTTGTCGAAGATCCGGTACTTGGGCAGGAACGTCCCGAGCCCGCGGCCGAACCACGGGTGCTCGGAGATGAACGACCCCGCCAGCGCGAAGCTGTCCGTGCGCGAGGCGATGCTCGGGTCCTCGCCCGCACCGGTGAACAGCCCGAGGATCGAGTTGACCAGGGTCGGGGTGAGGAACGTCAGCACCACGATGCCGAGCGCGCCGACGGCCAGCACCAGCCGGCGCCGCGCCTTGGGCCAGCCGACGGCGCAGATCAGCACGCCGATGATCGCGCCGACGTAGGCCGACCGCGACGACGTCACCGGGATGACCGTGGCCAGCGCCGCCGCCGGGATCCACCGGCCCACCGGGTGCCGCCAGGTGTGGTTGAACCCGACGTGCAGCGCGAGCGGCAGCAGCATCGTCACCACGACGCCGTACTCGATGGGGTGGATGGCCGTGCCCGCGGGCCGCAGGAAGGCACCGCGCAGGTAGGTCCCGGCCGCGTCGGCAGCCGTCAGCCCCGGGAGGGAGATGCGGTCGACCCAGATGGTGTGGGTGAGGACCTGCACGATGCCGAGAGTCGCGATGACGCTGCCGCAGACGGCGATGCGCCAGACCAGGCTGTTCAGCCGGTCGCGGCTGGTCACGCCGTCGTGCGCGATGAGCATGGTGCCCGCCCACGAGGCCAGCGCGAGCAGGGCGACGTCGGCCGGGCTGATCTCGTCGGTGTTGATGGGGCCGGACATCGCCAGCGCATAGCTGACGCCGACGCTGAACAGGAAGGCGCACAGCGCGATACGGACCGGCTGGACGCGCACCTGCACCGGTTTCGTGGTGCCGACGTAGTAGAAGGTCCAGAGCATCAGGCTGCCCAGCCCGAAGACCATGGACGGCGCCCCGGCGCTGCCGAGCGGGGCGAAGATCAGCTTGGACGGCACGAAGAACAGCAGGCCGACGTACAGCGTGAGCCAGGCGACCGCGTCGAGTCGCTTGCGGGTGCGCGGCAGGGCGCCGGTGACCGTCGTCACTTGGCCCGCCTACGGCTCCCCGGTGCCGTCCGCGGCGCCGGCCGTTCCGCGGGTTCGACCGGGCGTCCGTCGTCGTCGCCGTCGTCACCCGACCCGTCGCCGGCGGGGCCTCCGGAGTCGGGCACCGGGCCCAGGGCGGTCCGCCGGGCCTCCGCACGCGCCCGTGGCGCCGCTCGGCGGCGGGCCGAGCGCCGCAGCACCATGCGGTCGATCAGGACGGTCGCGGCCGCCGTGGCCGCCAGCCCGGCCCCGGCGGCCACGATCGCGATCAGGGTGCCGTTGCCGCTGAGCTCCTCGGCCTCGGTGCTCATGGTCAGCGGCATGGAGGTGACTGTGGACTCGGCGGGCACCTCGAGCTCCTGCTGCAGCCGCGCCAGCGTGCTCGGGACGGCGTCGGCGATGTCCTGCAGCGTCGCGAGCGCGCCCTCGGGCGTGGTGTCGGTGACCTCGATGGCGATGACGGGGCCGCGGGTCGCCTCTTCCATGGCGACCTCGTACGACGCCGTCGGCATCACGGTCTCGACGTCGGCGCGTGCGGACGGGCTGTCGAGGTAGGACACGATGATGCGGGCGGGCATGTCGAGCGCGCCGAGGGCGAGGAACGGGTTGCCGCCGTCGCCGACGGCGTCCTCGGGCGGCAGCAGCAGCACCAGCCCGCGAGCGGAGTACGTGGGCGAGGACATCACCGTCGCACCGACGGCGAGTCCGAGCGTGATGAGGACGCCGAGCACCAGCACGTACCACCTGCGCCCGGCGGCGGCGAGGAATTCCGCAGCCACCCGCCATCGACCCCCAGACCCGTTGACGGCCGGCGGAACCGGCCGCACCTCCGGCGGGGCCGAGGGGACGGCTCACCCTCGTGCGCTCGCGCGGAGGATTCTCCCCCTTGACCAGGCGAGACGGCCGAAACCGCGCACGCCACGATCTGCGCTCGCTACTATAGCCTGGACCTGGGCGGCAGGGGGGTCGCCGGGTTTCGAGAGGCGCGTGGAACACCGATGACGCCGTGGGAACTGATTCTCACCATGCTCCGCCGTTGGCCGGTGGTGCTGGTCGGCGCGCTGTGCACCGGCGCCCTGGCGTTCGTCATGATCGCCGACGACCACGTCTACTGGTCGCGCACCGAGGTGGTCTTCCTCGCACCCACCAGCCGGCTGTACCCGAACTCACTGAGCGCGCCGTCCGAGGACCTCATCATCACGGCGGGTGTGGTGGCCAAGCGCGTCACCGGGCCGGGCGCGACGCTCAAGTACGCCTCGCCCGAGGCCAACCTGGTGGGCATCGGCGTGCGCGACGGCTGGTCGGTGAAGCTGCCCGACACCGGCGGCCAGTGGGCCCCGAACTTCGCCCGCCAGGTGCTGTCGGTCGAGGTGGTGGCGTCGGACCGCGAGAAGCTCCTGGCCCGGCAGCGCGAGCTCATCGACCGCATCGCGCGCGAGCTCGACGCGCTGCAGCGCGAGCAGGGCGTCGACCCCGTCAACGACATCACCGTGACCGTGCAGCCCGAGACGTCGGCCGTCTACGAGATCGGCGGCAGCAAGATCCGTACGCTCGCCATGGTCGGCATCCTGGGCGGCGGGGCCACCCTGGCGGTGATCGTCCTGCTCGAGTACCGCGCCCGCAAGCGCGGCACCCCCATCCCGCGCGAGCGCGACTTCAGCCCAATCTCTTGACCAGGCTCACCGCGGCGTTGCGGGCGTCGCGCAGCCCCGGCCGGTGAGTGAGGTAGGCGCGCACCGACTCGACGGTGTCCGCGGCGGTCACGCTGTAGCGCGGCTGCAGCCAGGACCGCTCGCGGGCCGGGAACCGGTCGCTGGTGTAGACGGTCCGGTAGCCGGCGCTGCGCAGCCGGCCGAGCAGTCGCCGGTCGTAGCGGCCCAGCGGCAGCGCCGCCTCCGTCACAGTGGCCCCACTCGCCGCGGCGATCGCCTCGCGCGCCTCGACGAGCTCGCGGCGGGCGTCGGCGGCCGACAGCCCGCGCCAGGGCACGTGCGCCCAGCCGTGGCTGCCGATCGCCATGCCGGCGCCGCGCAGCTCCTCGAGGTCGGCCGGCGCCAGGCTCACCGGGTCGTCCAGGCGGCCGGCGAGGGCGAAGAACGTGGCCCGCAGCCCGCGCTCGCGCAGCGCCGGCAGCGCCACCTCGGCGTCGGAGGCGTTGCCGTCGTCGAAGCTGAGCCGCACGTGCGGGTGCGCGGCGGCCTCGTCGAGCACGCGCTGGAACATCGGCTCGGTGACCCAGTACCGGGCTTCGCCGGGCTCGCGCTCCCGCTCGCACGTGCCGATGCCGTGGAAGCACAGGTGGACGATCACGGGGCGGTCCCTTCGGCGGCCGACGGGCCGCGGGTGGTGTCGTCGCGGCCCCAGCCGTCGCCCGGACGGGCCGGACGGCGGGCGAGCAGGGCCGCGGCGACGGTGATGACCAGGTACGGGATGGCCGCCGGCGCCCGCCGGGGCTCGCGCACGACGACGTCGCGCAGCCACGCCCAGCGGTCGGCCGATCGCACCGGCAGGTCCACCTGGCCGGCGGCCGCGGCGGTCCGCAGCTGGGCGTTGCCCCGGCGCACCCGGACCAGCCGGCGCAGTAGGTCGCGCGTGGTGAACGGCGCCTCGACGACGACCTCGACCTCGGTCAGCTCGGCCTTCTCCGCCGCGGTGAACCGCGAGTCGAGGAACAGGTCGTCGGCGATGAGCTCCGGGAACGTGTCGAACCGGGCGCGGCCCTCCTCGGACAACGCGATCATTCCCCGCCCGAACAGCCCGGTCCGGAACGCCGGGTGCCGCTCGTTGATGGAGAAGTACGCCTTCACCGGCCAGGCCCGGCCGGCGGTGTTCACCCGGCGCCGCGGCACCACGGCCAGCGGCCGCGGCAGCACCTCGAACCGGGCCACCACCGTCGCCACGGCATGCGCGGGCAGGACGATGTCGGCGTCGAGGTAGATCCGCGGGAAGCCGGTCGCGACCGGGTCGCCGGCGTTGAGAGCCCCGGTCTTCCCGGCCTCGGGGCGATCGACCACCGTGACGCCGTGGCGGGCCGCCACCGCGGCGGTGTCGTCAGTGCAGCCGTTCGCGCTGACGACGATGTCGAGGTCGCCCGAGAACCGCTGCCCGGACAGCGCCTCGAGGCAGCTCCCGATGACATTCGCCTCGTTGTGGGCGGCGATCACGACGCTGGCCATCGCCATTCCTCTCCCCGGAGGGTCACGCAATACCGGCGGGCTCCCGGTGGCCCGAGGTCCCCTGAACGCTCGACCCTCGGTCCGGTCCTTCCGTCCTCGCACGACCCGACAGCCGAAGGCTGCTGGTGGGGCTGCGATATGGTGACCCGATGGGAGCGCCCGCCGTGGTCGTGCGGCCTGTCTCGGCCGGCGACGCCTGGGCCGTCAGCCGGTTCCTCCACCAGCACCTCAACCCGCGGGTCTCGGCCGACGCGTGGAGCCTGCTGCTGGCGCCGCCGTGGAAGGCCGACGCGCCCAACCACGGGTTCCAGCTGCTCGACGGCGATCGGATCGTCGGGGTGTACGCGGCCGTCTACTCCGAGCGCGAGATCGGCGGCGAGCCGGTCCCGTTCTGCAACCTGGCCGCGTTCTGCGTGCTCGAGGAGTACCGGCCGCACTCGCTGCGGCTGGTGCGCGCGCTGCTCGGCCAGAAGGGCTTCGTCTTCACCGACCTGTCGCCCAGCGGCAACGTCATCGCGCTGAACGAGCGGCTCGGCTTCCAGCGCCTCGACACCGCCACCACGCTGGTGGCCAACCTGCCCCGCCCGGCCGGCCGCGGCACCCGGGTGACGACGGCGCCGGCCGTCCTCGACCGCGTGCTCACCGGCCGCGACGCTGAGGTCTACCGCGACCACCGGCAGGCGCCGGCGGCCCAGCACCTGCTGGTCGGGCGCGACGGCGCGCACGGCTACCTGATGTTCCGGCGCGACCGGCGCAAGCGGCTGCCGTTGTTCGCGACGCCGCTGTACGCGGGCGGCGATGCCGGCTGCCTCGAGGCGGCCTGGCCCGCGGTCGCCGCGCACCTGCTGTTGCGACACGGCCTCCCCCTGACGCTCGCGGAACGGCGGATCCTGGGTTTCACGCCCGGCGGCCCGGGCCGGGTGCTGGCCCAGCCGCGGCCGAAGATGTTCCGGGCCGAGCACGTCGGCCCCGAGTCCATCGATCATCTCTACAGCGAGCTGACTCTGGTCCGCTGGTAGCCGGTCAGGCCGCGGCCAGCTTCGAGTCGACGAACTGCGTCAAGGACCCGAGGGTCTCGAACAGCTCGGCGTCGAACTCGTCGTCGTCGATGGTGATGTCGAAGCGCTCCTCGATGGCCGTCACCAGCGAGAGGACGCCCAGCGAGTCCAGCTCGGGCAGCGATCCGAACAGGGCCGTGCTCTCCTGGAGGTCCTCGGGCCGCTGCGTGAGGTCCAGCGACTCGATCAGCACCGTGCGGACGGTGTCCAGGGTGTCGGTCATGTGTGCTCCTTGTGCGATGGTTCGGTGGCGGGTCAGACGAGGACTTCGATCGGGGACGGGTGCCCCAGGAAGGCGGTCGGGCTGGCGGTCAGGCCGTAGGCGCCGGCCTGGAAGATGACGACGAGGTCGCCGATCTCCGCGGCGGGCAGCTCGACGTCGTCGCCGAGCAGGTCCAGCGGCGTGCACAGGCAGCCGACGACGGTGGCGGTCTCGGAACCGGACTTCTCGACCCGGTTGCCCACCACGAGCGGGTAGTTGCGCCGGATGACCTGGCCGAAGTTGCCCGACGCCGCGAGTTGGTGGTGCATGCCGCCGTCGACGACGAGGTACGTCGTGCCACGCGACACCTTGCGGTCGAGGACGCGGGTGACATAGACGCCGCACTCGCCCACGATGTAACGGCCCAGCTCGATGACGGGGATCGCCTCGGGCAGCTTCTGCGCCAGTTCGCCGGCGACCAGGCCGGCCAGCTCGCCCGCCACGAGGCCGAGGTCGAGCGGCCCGTCCTTCTCGACGTACGGGATGCCGAAGCCGCCGCCGAGGTTGAGGTAGCGCACCGGCGCGGGCAGGTGCGCCGCGAGCGACGCGACCAGGTCGACGGTGCGCCGCTGCGACTCGGCGATGATCTCGGCGTTGAGGTTCTGCGACCCGGCGAACACGTGGAAGCCGAGCCAGTTCACGCCGGCAGCGGCGAACTCGCGCAGCACCGCGGGCACCTGCTCGGCGTCGATGCCGAACTGCTGCGGCCCGCCACCCATGCGCATGCCCGAGCCCTTCACCGCGAAGTCCGGGTTGACGCGGATCGCGACGTTCGGCGTCAGGCCGAGGTCGTCGCCGGCGGTGATGACGCGGCCCAGCTCCGTCGTCGACTCGACCTCGACGATGATGCCGGCCGCGACCGCCTGCCGGATCTCGGCGGGCGACTTGCCCGGCCCGGCGAAGCTGACCCGGTCGGCCGGCATGACGGTGTCGAGCGCGGCGTGCATCTCCAGACCCGAGGCGACGTCGATGCGGTCGACCCGGTGCGCCAGGTGCTGTACGACCGCCGGCATCGGGTTGGCCTTCATGGCGTAGCTGAGCTGCACCGAGTCGGGCAGCGCCGAGCGCAGCCGGTCGATGCGGGCGTCCAGGAGGCCGCGGTCGTAGGCGAAGAACGGCGTCGAGCCGACCCGGTCGGCGAGCCGGCTCAGCGGCATCCCGCCGACCCGGAGCTCGCCGTCGGCGGTGCCGAAGGCGGCGATGTGCTCGTGCGGCTTCACTGGACCAGCTCCCCCTTGATGAGGCCGCGGTCGAACTTGCCGTTGGGCGAGCGCGGCAGCTCGCTGCGGACCTCGACCTCGGACGGGACCATGTACAGCGGCAGCGTCTGGCGCATCGCGGCCAGCAGCGCCGCGACGTCGAGCTCCGCCTCGGCGGGCGTGGCGACGAGGACCACCCGCTGGCCCAGGGCGGCGTCGTCGACCCCGATGGCGACGGCGTCGCGGACCAGCCCCGTGCTGTACGCGGCCTCCTCGATCTCCGTCGGGCTGATGCGGTACCCCGAGGTCTTGATCATGTCGTCCTTGCGGCCCACGAAGTACAGGAAGCCCTCGTCGTCGGCCACCACGGTGTCGCCGGACCATACGGCCTGCTCCGGCGTGCGCCAGTCCTCGCCCGGCCGGGGCAGCGGCCTGTACCGCTCCGCGGTGCGGACGGGGTCGTTCCAGTAGCCGAGCGCCACCAGCGCGCCACGATGCACCAGCTCGCCCTCCTCGCCGGGCGCGCACGGGGTGCCGTCGGGGCGCACCACGAGGATCTCCGCGTTCGGGATCGCCTTGCCGATGGAGTCGGGCCGGCGGTCGACCTCGGCGGGGTCGAGGTAGGTGGAGCGGAACGCCTCGGTGAGGCCGTACATCAGGAACGGCCGGGCCTCGGTGAACACGCCGCGGAGCCGGTCGAGCGTCACCCGGGGCATGCGCCCGCCGGTGTTGGCCCAGTACCGCAGCTTGCGGGCGGCCGTCTCGGGCCAGGGCACCTCGGCCAGCTGCAGCCACAGTGGCGGCACGCAGGTGAGGCCCGTGACGCCGTACTGCTCGCACAGCTTCGGCACCTCGCGCGGCAGCAGGTAGTTCATCAGCACGCAGTGCGCGCCGGCCGAGAAGGCCGTCGTCACCTGGCTCAGGCCGGCGTCGAAGCTCAGCGGCAGCACGCTGAGGATGACGTCGTGGTCGCTGTTCTCGAGGTAGCTGCTCACGCTCTCGGCACCCACGATGAGGTTGCGGTGGCTCAGCACGACGCCCTTCGGCTTACCCGTGCTGCCGGAGGTGTAGAGGATCGCGGCCGGGTCGATGTCGATGGCCGGCGACGGCTCCGGCTCGCCACCGGCCTCCTGGCCGGCGTCCCAGCGGTGCACGAGGTAGGTCGCGCCGTCCGTGGCCTCGGTGGTCCCGACGATGACGACCTGCGTGACGGCGGTCCCGGCCAGGACGGCGTCGAGCTGGGCCAGCCGGTCGGCGGACGTGACCAGCACCGTCGCACCGCTGTCGGCCAGGATGTGCCCGACCTGCTGGGCCTTGAGCACGTGGTTGACCGGGACGAACACGCCGCCGGCGGCCGAGGCGGCGAAGAACGCGGCCACGGTCTCGATGCGCTTCTCGAGGTAGATCGCCACCCGGTCGCCCCGGCTCAGGCCCAGCCCGGACAGCTGTGCCGCCGCGGCCTGCACCGTCCGCCAGACGTCGCCGTAGCCGGCGGTCTGGTTGCGGTACGTCAGCGCCGGCGCGTCGGGCCGGGCAGCGGCGGCCTGGGCGAGCAGGTCGTGGAACTGCGTCCTGATCGCGGTCACGGCGCCCTCCTTTCCTCGAGGTAGCGGACGAGTTCCACGGTGTCGTCGAGGTCGACGTAGCGGCGGCCCTGCGGGTCGGTGGCGCGGCCGGGCTCAGCCGGCGGGACGGCCGGCCCCGGCCGCGAGAACCCGGTCAGCTCGTCGTACACCGACACGTACGCCTCGGCCTGCGCACGCCAGTCGAGCTCCGCGGCGACGCGCGTGCGCGCCTGCCGGCCCAGCTCCGCGCGCAGCCCGGGGTCGTCGATCAGCTTCTCGACGGCGTCGGCGAACGCGTGGACGTCGCCGGTCGGAACGTACAGCACGCTGTCGGCGCCGGAGACCCGGGTCTCGGCCAGGTCGAACGCGACCGACGGCAGGGCGTAGGCCATGTACTCCATGGTCTTGTTCATGGTCGACACGTCGTTGAGCGGCGTCTTCAGGTCCGGGCCGAGCCCGATGTCGGCGCGGCTCAGGTACTCGGCGATCTGGACGCGGTCGACGCGGCCGGTGAAGGTGACGTGGCCGTCGAGCCCGAGCGACGCGGACTGCTTGCGGAGGTCCTCGAGGCAGTCGCCGAACCCGAGCAGCGTGGCCCTCACGTTCGTGCGGCCGCGCCGGTGCACCAGCTCGTCCATGACCAGCAGCACCTGGTCGACACCGTCCTGCGGGCCCATGATGCCCAGGTACACGAGCACGATCTCGTCGGCCGGGCGCGGGTGCTCGGGGTAGACGGGGCGCATCTGCTCGGTGTCGGGGCCGCTGCGCACGACGGTGACGTGCTCCGGCCGGCGGTCGCCGCGGCGGATGGCGATGGCCCGGTACGACTCGTTGGTCGAGATGACCCGGTGCGCGGCCCGGAACGTGCGTCGTTCCAGCCAGACCAACGCGCGGTACTGCGCCTGCTGCGACCCGCCGCGTGGCTCGCCGAAGCGGGACAGGAAGAGCTCGGGGTTGAGGTCGTGGTGGTCGAAGACGAACCGCACCCCGAACGGGCGCCAGAGCAGCGCCAGCAGCCAGTAGGTGTCCGGCGGGTTGCAGGCCTGGATGATGTGGAACCGGCCGGCGCCGCGCACGCGGAGCGACAGCCACGCGGTGCGCAGCCAGCTGTAGGCGAACTCCCAGACGAACCCGAGCAGGCCCTTGGCCTCGGGCGCGGGCCTGTACTTGTAGAGGTCGACGCCCTCGACCACCTCGTGGTCGGGGTCGCCGGGGCCCTTGGGGCAGATGACGCTCACGCGGTAGCCGCGGGCGAGCAGCGCCTGGCACTCGAGCCAGACCCGCCGGTCCAGCGGTACGGGCAGGTTCTGCACGACGATGAGGACGTGCGGGCGACCGGTCATGAGTGCTCCATCGAGTTGACCAGCATGTTGACACGAGCGGCCCGGGTGTGGCGAGGCAGATAGCCGGTCCGGACGTGGCGCCCGAGGTAGTCGATCCCGTTCTGTCCGGGAAGGTACCGGGCGATGTCGGTGACGACGCGCTTCGCCAGCAGCACCGTCACGGCGCCGTAGGCCACCAGGATCGCGATCCCGATCAGCCCGACCCGGACGATCGGCGGCAGCCCGGCGGTCGCCGTCATGACCAGCCAGCCGGTCCCGGCGCCGACGGGCACCGCGACGGCGAGGAAGCCGAACGGCCCGGCCAGCGCCCACGGCCGGGCCTGCAGCAGCCGCGCGACCAGGAACCAGCGCGACGCCGTGGCGACGGCGGCCACGACCAGGAAGCCGGTCGCGACGCCCACGAGCCCCCACCGCACGGTGAGCGCCGTCGTGGCCACCGTCAGCACGTCGATGGCCAGCGCGTACCCGAACCAGCGGCCGGGGCGGCCGAGACCGTAGAACAGCCCGTGGTCCAGCGTCGCGCCGACCACCATGATCCCGGCGAAGGCCAGGATCCGGGCCACCGGCACGCTCTCCTCCCAGCCGTCGCCGAAGACGAGCGGCAGGATCAGCGGAGCCGCGACCGCCAGCAGCGTGAGCGGCGGCGCCAGCAGGGCGTACGTCATGCGCAACGCCCGCAGGTACGCGTGGCGCAGCCGCTCGGCGGAGTCGCGGATCTTCGCGAACGCGACCATGGTCACGGGGAGCAGCGCCGCGCCGGTGAGCTCCTGGACGATCTGCACCAGCCGCTGCGCGATGTTGAGGTAGCCGAGTGCGGCCATGCCGAGGCCGACGGAGACGATCGCGGTCTCGGCCCACTGGCGGCAGACGGCGACGCACTCGACGCCGAGCACCTGCCCGCCGAACCGGGCCATGACGGCGAACTGGCGGCCCGAGAACGCGAGCGAGGGCCACCAGCGCGCGGCCGTCCAGGCCAGCAGCGCGGTCAGCCCCTGGACGGTCAGCACCTGGCCGACCAGCGCCCAGACGCCTGCTCCGGTGAGCACCATGGCGACGGCGACGACCTGCGCGGCGACGGACGCGACGGTGCCCTGGATGGCCAGCGTCCGGAACCGCATCTCGCGCCGCAGCAGCGCCGTCGGCACCGACCCCAGCGCCGTCGCCAGCACGGCCAGCGCCAGCACCTGCAGCACCGGCACGACGTCGGCGGAATCGAACACCAGCCCGAACAGGGGCGCCGCCCCGGCGACGGCGGCGGCGAGCACCACACCGGCGAGAGCGGCGAACCAGAACGCCGTGCTCAGCAGCCTTCGCCCGGCGTGCTCGACCTGCACGATGTAGGCGGCGAACCCCAGGTCGGCCAGCAGGTAGAAGAACGGCAGCACCGTCGACGCCGCGGCCACGACGCCGAAGTCCTCGGGGCTGAGGAACCGGGTGAGCACGGCGATGGTCACCAGGCCGGAGAGCCGGACCGCCCACTTCTGCACGGTCAGCCAGAGCACGCCCGACGCGGCCTGCCGGCCGACGGACGTGTCGGGCGCTTCGCTCGTCCTCGGCTGGTCGTCAATCATCGTCGACACCAGATCAGTGGCCGGTCCGCGGTATCACGATCCGTACACCTCGTCCTCGAGGATGCGCAGCACGTCCGACTGGGCCTTGGTCCAGCCGAACCGCCGCACCGACTCCGCGGCGGCCTTCGCGGCCACGTCGCGGTCCGCACGGGTGACGACGGCACTCAGCGCGGCGGCGATGCCGTGCGGTGTGGGCGTCGCCCACGCGACGTGCTCGTTGACCAGGTCGGCCCGCGAGTGCACGGAGTCATTGACGACGGGGACGGTGCCGGCCGCGAGCATCTCCTCGGCGACCAGCGAGATGTTGGTGAAGGACATCGCGAGGCCCGCGATGCTGGAGTTGTAGAGCTCGTTGAGCTCCGCCGGGGTGAGCCGGCCGTGCTGGACCGCCGGGAACGGCAGGTTCTTGACCACGGTCCCGTAGAAGTGGATCGGGACCTCCGGGTGCTGCTCGTGGAAGCGTTGCAGCGCCAGCCGGGCCAGCCAGTAGCCGCGCCGCGGCACCGTCGGCCGGGCGTACAGCACGACGCCGGTGCGCTCGTGGTCGTCGAGCGGCCGGTAGACCGACGTGTCGCAGCCGAACTCCGTCACGTCCGGCGCGAGGCCGAGCTCGGAGCGCAGCGCCTGCGCGACCATCTCGCCCAGCGCGATGTTCCGGAATCCGAACCGGTAGGTGTCCTCGGCCAGCGAGTACAGCGAGCCGCGCGGGTAGAAGTACGGCTCGAAGTCCTGGATGAAGTAGGCCCGCCGCATCGGCGCGGTGCCCCGGCGGGCCAGCACGTGCGCGGTGTCCCAGGACGACGCGACACAGGCGTCGACGCCGGCGATGCCCTCCGAGGCGTCGCGGACCTCGGCGCGGATGTTCGGCCACCAGTCGCGGATCACCCGCTCCTGCTCGCGCAGGTCGCCGCCGTAGCGGTCGTAGAGGAACAGCACGCACCCATGGCCGGCCTTCTCGACGGCCTCGACCATGCGGAACAGCGTGGTGTGGCCGCCGGACCCGGCCCGTGGCGGCACGGTGACCCAGCCGACGCTCATGGGCTGCGAGCGCGGCGGGCGCCACTGGGGCACGGCGAGGTCCAGCTGCGTGGAATCGGCGATGTCGTCGTAGAGCAGGGGCTCGTCGAGGCTGGCGGCGTCGAGCCGGTCGTAGGCCACGCGGGTCAGCCGCTGCGCCAGCGCCCGCGGGCCGTCCGCGCGCAGGATGCCGGCGGCCTTGGCGACCTTGGCGCCCAGCCGGCGGCTCGTGTCGGCGGCGCTCATCGCACGGCCCCTTCCGTGGTGGCCGGCTCGGGCTCGCGGGCGCCGACGGCCTCGGTGTCGCGCTGCTTCCACTCCAGGGCGCCGGACCCTCCGCCCAGCTTGGCGGCGAGGATGCGCCGCTCCGTGCCCAGATCGCGCAGCCAGCGCCGGCTCGACGCCGTGCGCAGCGCCTCGTCGTACACGCCGGCCAGCCGTTCCGCCATGGCCGGCAGTCCGAAGTTCGCCTCGGCGAACGCCCGTGCGGCCGTCCCGAGCCGGTGTCGCTCGGCGGCGTCGGCGGCCAGGGTCCGGAGATGGCCGGCCAGCAGCCCGGCGCCGTCGGCGACCTCGCGCGGGCTCCAGAAGCTGTTGCGGAAGATCGCGTCGACGTACGGCTCGCGGAAGACCGCGCTCCAGCCGCGCTCGCCGAGCACGACCAGCGGCTTGCCGAAGGCCAGTCCGCGCGCAGCGGAGCTGCCCATGCCCAGGACGACGTCGGCACCGTCGTAGGCGGGGCGGGGGTCGGCGAGCGGGCCGACGAACAGCACCGCCGTGCGCCCGAGCCGCAGGTTGACGCCGTCGGCGACCGCCCGCAGCCGGGCCGCCGCGTCACCGGTGCCGGCGACGACCAGGTGCACCCGCGGGTCGCCGAGCCGTTCGACGGCGTGGATGGCGTCCTCGACGCCGCGCGCCTTCATCTCCTCCGTCAGCCGGCTGACGATGGTCAGCACGACGGCGTCGTCGGCGAGCCCCAGCTCGCGGCGGAAGGCGGCGCGGTCGGTGGACCCGGGTGCGTCGCGCGAGGTGTCGACCGGCGGGCTGACGAGGGTCGTGCCGCCCGGGCGGCCGGCCAACTCGTCGCGGAGGTAGCCGGTGCCGATGACGAGCGGGATGGACGGGTGGGTGCGCGGGTCGAAGGACATCTCGTAGATGGTGCGCACCAGCCCACGCCGGCCGAGCAGGGCCGGGCCCCAGTAGGCGGCCCGCTCCGACGTGCTGAACGCATGCACGAGATGCGCGCCGCGGGCGAGCCGCGACAGCACCCGCGCGTGCGCGAACAGCGACGCGGGCCGCTCGTAGGTGCGCGCCGTGACGCCGTAGTCGGCGCTCACGTCGAGCACCGACGGGCCCGCGGGCAGGGTGTCCGCCGGCCCGATGACCAGGCTGTCGTACCCATGCTCCGCCACCGCCGCGCTCAGCTGCACGGCGTTGATCTGCGCTCCCCCGAGCTCGAGGTTGTCGAGCTGGACGAGCACCCGGCGACGTCGCGTGCTCATGGCCCGCCGAGCGCCTTGACGACAGCGGTGGCGACCTGCTCCTGCTGGTCGGCGGTGAGGTGCGGGTAGAGCGGCAGCGACAGGATCTCGCCGGCCGCCCGCTCGGCCACCGGGCAGCTGCCGGCCGCGTGACCGAGACCGGCGTACGCGGGCGTCAGGTGCCACGGCTCGGGGTAGTGCAGCGCCGCGCCCACCCCGGCGGCGTTGAGCTCGGCCAGCACCCGGTCGCGGTCCTCGACCCGCACCACGTACAGGTGCCAGACGTCGCTGTTGCCGGGCATCGTCCGCGGGACCCGCAGGCCCGGCACGCCGGACAGCAGCGTGGCGTACCGGCCGGCGGCCTGCCGCCGCCGCTCGTTCCAGTCCTCGAGGCGGGCCAGCTTGGCCTTGAGGGTCACCGCGTGGATCGCGTCGAGCCGGGAGTTCATCCCGATGACGTCGTGCTGGTACTTCACCGCGGAGCCGTGGTTGGCCAGCAGCCTGACCCGCGCCGCGAGGCCGGCGTCGTTCGTCGTGACTGCGCCGCCGTCGCCGGAGGCGCCCAGGTTCTTGCCCGGGTAGAACGAGGTGGCGGCGATGGCGCCGAGGCTTCCGGCCCCCCGGCCGTGGCGCCGGGCTCCCTGCGACTGCGCGGCGTCCTCGACAATCGGGACGCCCGCCGCGGCGGCGATGGGCTCCAGCGCCTCGATCGGCGCCACCTGCCCGTACAGGTGCACGGGGACGATCGCGCGGGTCTTCCCGGTGATCGCGGCGGCGACGGCGTCGGGCGAGATCAGCAGGTGGTCGGGGTCGACGTCGACCGGCACCGGGACCGCGCCGATGCGCGAGGCCGCCTCGGCGGTCGCGATGAAGGTGTTCGCCGGCATGATGACCTCGTCGCCGGCCTCCACCCCCACGACCCGCAGCGCGAGCTCGATGGCGTCGGTGCCGTTGGCGACGCCGACGCAGTGCCCGGCCCCCACGTACTCGGCATAGGCGGTCTCGAAGGCGGCCACGTGCGGCCCGCCGACGAACCCGGCGGTGCGGAGCACGTCGAGGATCTGCGGCTCCACCTCGGCCGCGATCTCGGCCTGCTGGGCCCGCAGGTCGACCAGCGGAATGTTCGTCACTTCGACTCCTCCTGCCGCGTCAGCGGCCGTGCGGGCACACCGGCCCAGGTCGTCCTCGCCGGCTGGTCCTCGACCAGTGCGGCTCCCATTCCGAGGACGGCGTCGTCCCCCACCCGGCGCCGCTCGCGCACCGAGGAGTGCATGCCCAGGTACGCGGCCTCGCCGACGATCACCCCGCCGCCGAGCGCCACCCCGGCGGCCAGTGTCGCGTAGTCGCCCACCACGTCGTCGTGGGTGAGCGTGACGTGCGGCATGCAGACCACGTGCCGGCCCACCGTGACGGCCGCGGTCAGCACCACACCGGCCAGCAGGATGCTGCCGGCGCCCACCGTGCAGCCGGCCGGGGCCGGCGTGCCCGGATGGACGACGGTGGCGTAGCGCGCGTCGTCGACGCCGAGCTTGGCGAACCGGGCGGCGATGTCGCGCCTGGCGCCGCCGCGGCCCGCGCAGATGAGCAGGTCGGCGCCGTCGTGCTGGGTGACGTCGTCGAGCGGGCCCAGCACGGGCACGCCGTCGACGCTCGTCCCCGCCTTGCTCAGGTCGTCGTCGAGGAACCCGGCGACCTCGTGCTCGGGTGCGGCGCCGACGCGGATCGCCGCGAGCGCCTCCCGGGCCAGGCCGCCGGCCGCGACGAGCACCAGTGCCCTGCTCACACAGGCCCTCGCAATGCGGCGACGACGCGCTCCTGGTCGCTCTCGGTGAGCTCGTGGAACAGCGGCAGGATCAGCGTGTGGTCGGTGAGCCGCTCGGTGACCGGGAGGCCCGACGACGGCGTCAGCTCGCGGTAGGGCGGCTGGCGGTGCGCGGCCATGATGCCGCGGCGGGCGGAGATGTCGGCCTCGGCCAGGTGCGCCAGCAGGCCCTCGCGGTCGAGCGGGTACTCCGGCTCGACCTCGACCCAGTACGACTGGAAGTTGCCGGTGCCCCACGCGGGGTCGGCCACGGGACGCAGGCCCGGGATGTCGGCGATCTGCTTGGCGTAGACGTCGGCCAGCGCGCGGCGGCGGGCGATCGCCTCGGGCAGCCGCCCCAGCTGGACCAGGCCCATGGCCGCCTGCAGGTCGGTCATGCGGTAGTTGAAGCCGACCTCGGCGTACTCCTCGGCCGGGGCGAGCACGCTGGCGTGCCGGTCGGCCGCCGAGACGCTCATGGCGTGCTCGCGCAGCCGCCGGGCCCGGCTCGCCCAGTCCTCGCGACCGGACGTCACCATGCCGCCCTCGCCGGTGGTGATGATCTTGCGCGGGTGGAACGACCAGGCCGCGATCTCCGCGGTCGCCGCGACCGGCCGGCCCCGGTACGTCGAGCCGGCACCGCACGCGGCGTCCTCGACGACGACGATGCCCCGCGGGTCGCACAGCTCGCGGATCGGGTCGAGGTCGACCGGGACGCCGCCCTGGTCGACGACGATGACGGCGCGGGTCGACGGCGTGAGTGCGGCCTCGACGGTGTCGCGCGTGAGGTTGCCGGTGGTGGCGTCGACGTCGGCGAAGACCGGCCGGGCGCCGGCGTACTTCGCGGCGTTGGCCGTCGCGATGAACGAGAACGACGGCACGACGACGTCGTCGCCGTCACTCACCCCGGCCACGACGAGGGCCAGGTGCAGCGCCGTCGTGCACGACGACGTCGCCACCGCGTACGGGGTGTCCATGACCGTCGCGAACTCCGCCTCGAAGGCGGCGACCCGCGGGCCCTGGGCGACCCAGCCGGACCGGATCGCCTCGGCGACCGCGGCCACCTCCTCGTCGCCCAGCCAGGGGCGCATGACGTTGACGCGGCTCATCGCACTCCCGCCAGCGACCGGCCGGCCGCGATCTCCTCGCGCAGCGGCCGCCACCACTCCACCAGCTGCGCCAATCCCTCCTCGAGGCCGATGGTCGCCTCGAAGCCGAGGTCGCGGCGGGCCGCCGAGGTGTCGGCGAGGCGCCGCGTGACGCCGTTGACCGCGCGCTCCGGGCCGTGCTCGACCCCCAGGTCGGAGTCCATGACCTTCAGCAGCGCGGTGGCGAGGTCGAACAGCGACGTCTCGGTGCCGCTGGCGATGTTGTAGACGCCCTCAGTGATGTCGCTGCCCGCCGCCAGGACGTTCGCGCGGGCGATGTCGGGCACGCAGACGAAGTCCATGGTCTGCAGGCCGTCGCCGAAGATCAGCGGCGGCTTGCCGTCGGCGATGCGCTCCATCCAGCGCACCAGCACCTCGGTGTACAGACCGTGCACGTCCATGCGCGGGCCGTAGACGTTGAAGTAGCGCAGGATGACGTAGTCGAGGTCGTACATGGCCCGGAAGCTGCGCAGCATGCCCTCGTTGAAGGACTTCGCGGCGCCGTAGAAGGTGTCGTTGTTGTGGTGGTGGTGCCGCTCGCCGGTCGGGAACTCCTCGGCCAGGCCGTACACCGACGCGCTGGACGCCGCGACGACCTTGTCGACGCCGTGCTCGGCGGCCGCCTCGAGGACGGTGAACGTGCCGTCGACCAGCACCTCGAGCGCCAGCCGGGGCTCCTCGGCGCACTGGGTGATGCGAATGGCGGCCTGGTGGAAGACCACGTCCTTGCCGCGGGTGAGGTCGTGGACGGCGTCGCGGTTGCGCAGGTCGTCCTCGACCAGCGTGACACGGCCGCTGGCCAGGGCGTCGGCGAGGTTCTCGCGCCGGCCCCGGACCAGGTTGTCCAGGACGTCGACGTGGGCGACACCCGCGTCGACCAGCTGGTCGACGAGGGTGGAGCCGATGGTGCCGGCGCCCCCGGTGACGAGAACGCTGGCGCCTTCGAGCTGGGTCATGCGAGGACCTCCGAGTGGGTGCCGGCCGTCGTGCTGGTGAACATGCCGCCGGCCGTCAGGCTCGCCGACGCCGCCTCGAGCACGCCGAGCACGCGCAGCCCGGCCGCGCCGTCGGTGCGCGGCGCCCGGCCCTCGCGGATGCTGGCGGCGAACTCGCCGACCATGAGGCCGAGCGCCTCCTTCTCCGGCAGGGCGGGCGACCACGTGTCGCCGAGGCGGTACGAGATGGTCGCCGCGGCCCGGTCGGTGCCCACGGCCGTCGTCCCGGCGAGGTCGACGCCGCGGTCGTAGACGCTGAGCCGCTGCTGCGGGTTCAGGTCGTCCCAGACCAGCGTGCGCCGGCTGCCGCCGATGACCATCTGGCGGATCTTGGTCGGGCTCAGCCAGTTCACGTGCACGTGCGCCATGCCGCCGTTCTCGAGCGGCATCGACAGGTACGCCAGGCACGCCTTGCCCGCGCCGAGCGGGTCGGCGCCGTGCGCGGACACGCCCACCGGGCGCAACCCGCCCGGCAGGACGGCGTCGAGGATGGACAGGTCGTGCGGCGCGAGGTCCCACAGCACGTCGACGTCGGGCTGCACGAGCCCGAGGTTGATCCGGATCGAGTCGACGAACAGGATGTCGCCCAGCGCGCCCTCGGCCACCAGCTCGGCGATCTTCAGCACGGCCGGCGTGTAGCAGTAGGTGTGGTCGGTCATGAGCACGAGGCCGCGCTCGGCCGCGAGGCCGACCATCTCGGCCGCCCGCTCGCCGGTGTCGGCCAGCGGCTTCTCGACCACGACGTGCTTGCCCGCCCGCAGCGCCGCCGTCGCGATGGCGTAGTGGGTGCGGGCCGGCGTGGCGACGGCGACGGCGTCGATGTCGTCGCGGGCCAGCAGCCGGTCGAGCGACGTCTCGACGTCGGCGCCTCCCGACGCGCGGGCGACCTTCGCCGCACGGGCCTCGTCGAGGTCGCACACGGCCACCAGCTCCCAGTCCGGCGCCGTGGCGAAGTTGCGGGCCAGGTTCGGGCCCCAGTACCCGGCCCCGACCACCGCGGCGTTCAGCGGCGTGCCGACCTGATCAGTCATCTCGAACGTTCCCCCCATGGCGTGCTGTCTGCTTCTCTCACGAATCGGATCGGTAGATGACGTCGACCCAGTAGTTGTGCGGCGCCGACCCGGACGGGAAGCCCGTCCCGTAGACGTAGGCCCCGCCGTTCGCCGGCACCGTCAGCGGCCCGCGCGTGAGTGGCGCGGCGAACGTACTGGCGGTGACGGCGTACCGGCCCACCGTCGTGTAGTACGACGCGGTGTAGGTCTCACCGGCCGTCACCTCGATGGGCGTCGTGAACCGCACCGTCTGCCAGCCCGACGCCGTCTCGCCGGTGAACGTCGCCTCGCCGAGCTTGTCGCCGGCCGCGGACCACAGGTACCCGGTGTGGGTGCCCGTGTTCTGCGGGCCCTTGTAGAACCGGATGCCGGTGATGACGCCGTCGGCCGACGGGGTGACCCGCACGCCGACCTGCACGGCGTCGGGGTCGTTCCAGTTCGGGCTGGCGGGCGTGTCGGTGTCGGCGAAGATGCTGCACGGGCAGCCGTCGGGCCCGGGCGGCGCCTCGGCGGTGGTGAAGCTCCACGTGCCGTCGGCGAGCGGGGTGCCGCCGACGGACACGACCGCCGTCAGCTCCGTCTCGTACGGCAGCGCCGCGCTGGGCGTGAACGTCACCGTCCGCGTGGCCGACGAGTACGAGCTCTGCCCGGCGATGGCGCCGTTCGGCCCGGTCAGCGTCATGGTCGGCGTTCCGGCCACCGACTCGTGCAGTACGCCGCGCACCGTCGTGGTCACGGCCACGCCGGTGGCGCCGTCGGCCGGCGTCTGCCCGGTGACCAGAGTGGCGGACGGCACGAACACGACGTCGACGTAGTAGTTCGTGCTCTCGTAGGAGAACTGCGGGAAGCCGCCGTCGTAGCGGAACCGGCCGTTGTTGCCGGCGGGCGCCGTCAGCGGACCCTGCGTGCGGGCGTTGACGAAGAACCCGTTGTCGGCGGCGTAGCGGCCCCGGGGCGCGAAGTACGACACGACGTACGTCTGTCCGGCCTGGACGTCGACCGGTTGCGCGAAGGTCGCCGTCTGCCAGCCGACCGCGGTCTCGTCGGTGAACGTGACCTGCGCGATCCGCTCGCCCGCGGAGTTCCAGATCGAGCCGGTGTGCGTGCCGGTGTTGCCCTGGCCCTTGTAGAACCGGACCGCCGTCACCACGCCGCTGCGCGACGGTGTGAAGGCCGTGCCCAGCTCGACGGGCGCGCTCTCGGACGCGCTGGGCACCGCGGGCACCAAGCTGCCGAGCAGCGTGCACGGGCAGCCGCCGTCGGCCGGCGCCGTCGAGAAGGTCCACGTGCTGGTGGGCACGGTGGCGCCTTCGTCGGTGCGCGCCCCGGAGTGCCGCGCGGTGTAGGTGGTGCCGGCGGCGAGCGCCGACGCGGGGTCGAACGTCACCGTGAGGTTGTCGGCGGACCGGGTGGTCGTGCCGGCGACCGCCTGACCGCCCGCGGGCGTGACGGTGATGGTGCCGGTGGTGCTCAGCGGCTCCGTCCACGTGACGCCGACGTTGGTGTTCGTGGCCACGCCCACCGACCCGCCGGCGGGCAGGTGCTGGGTGACCGTGGGCACCGTGGGTGTCGGCTCGAACACGACGTCGACCAGGTAGGCGCTGGTCCAGGTCTCGTTCGGGTAGCCGGTGCCGTAGGTGTAGGCGCCGGCGCGCACCGGCGCGATCAGCGGCGTCCGGTCGCGCCCCTGCGTGGTGAACGCGTCGAGCGTGGCGGAGTAGCGGCCGTTGGGCGCACGGTAGGCGACGGTGTACTGCTGGTCCTTGAAGACCCGGATGGGCTGCGTGAACAGCGCCTCCTGCCAGCCGCTGCCGGTCTCGTCGGTGAACGTCACCGAGCCGAGCTGCGCGCCGTCGGGACCCCACAGCGTGCCGACGTGGGTGCCGGTGTTGTTCGGGCCCTTGTAGAACCGCACGCCCCTGACGTCGCCGTCGCGGGTCGGCGTGAAGCGGACGCCCAGCGTCACCGGGCCGGGGTCGTTGATCTCGAGGATCCCCGGCACCTCGGTCTCGTCGTAGAGGCCGCACGGGCAGGCGCCGGGTGCCGACGGCGGCCGCGCGGTCCGGAACGTCCAGGTGCCGCCCTCGGCGACCGGCTCGTTCGCCGTCACCGTGACGGTGTACTCGACGAAGCCCTCGAGGTCGTTGGCCGGCGTGAACGTGGCGGTCCGGGTGGCGGTGTCGTAGGAGGTGCTGCCCGCGACCTGGTTGCCCAGGGCGTCCTTGACCGTCATGGTCACCGACGCCGCGGGGACGATCTTCGACAGCGACGCCTTGATGGCGGTGTCCTGCGGCACGCTGGCCGCGTCGACCAGCGGCCACTGGTCGAAGACCGCCAGCGGCGAGTTGTCGACCAGCGAGAACTCGACGTCGACGAAGTAGGAGGTGTTGTTCCAGCTCTGGTTCGGGAACGTGGCCGGCGAGCCGAAGACGCCGGCCGGCGCGGTGCCGAACCCGCCGGCGACCCGCAGCGGCTTCGCCTCGAGACTGCTGGCCGTGAACGCGAAGGCCTGACTGGCGTAGCGGCCGGCCGGCGCGAGGTACGACACGACGTACGTCTGCCCCGCGGTGACGGCGACCGGCCGGTTGAACCGGGCCAGCTGCCAGCCACTGGCGGTCTCGTTCTGGAAGGTCACGCTGCGCAGCAGCTCACCCGTCGAGCTCCACAGCGACCCGACGTGCGTGCCCGTGTTGCCCTGGCCCTTGTAGAAGCGCACGCCGGTGACGTAGCCGTCCGTGGTCGGCTGGAACCTCAGGCCCAGCTCGGCCGCGGAGCCGTCGTCGGTGCTGGTCACCGGCGGCACCGTCGGCCCGTAGATCGAGCACGGGCAGTTCACCGTCACCGCGCGGGTGACGGCGTTGCCGATGTTGGCGCTGTCGTCGATGGCGCGCGCCCGCACGTCGCCCGGACCGGTGCCCTTCTGGACGTACGTGTACGACCAGCTGGTGGTGCCGGTGGCCGGGTGCCAGGTGGCGCCGCCGTCGGTCGACACCTCGACGCCGGCCACGACGCCGCCGACGTCGGCCGCGGTGCCGGTGACCGTGACGTTGGCGCCGTTGTTCAGCTGGGCGCCGGCCGCCGGCGACGTGATGGTGGCCGTCGGCAGCGTGGTGTCGGTGGTCTTGGTGGCCGGGACCAGCAGCGGGTCGAGCGAGCCCGGCTGGGCGTCGAGGTCGGCCAGCAGGTTCACCGTCGCCTGGCGCATCCGCTTGTCCGGCGCGACCGCCCAGCCGTCGTGGACG
Source organism: Jiangella ureilytica (assembly GCF_004348545.1). Classification (GTDB taxonomy): domain Bacteria; phylum Actinomycetota; class Actinomycetes; order Jiangellales; family Jiangellaceae; genus Jiangella; species Jiangella ureilytica. Next base: position 99,624 of record NZ_SMKL01000011.1, read on the forward strand.
CCGTCGAGCCCCCACGACCACTGCACGGAGCCGGCCGAGAACACCCGCGCGCCGCTCGGCGCCTTGTACATGGTGATGTGGTGCGTGGTCTGGCCCGGCGCGACGCTGTTGCCGAAGTCCTGCAGGTACTCCGAGACCGGGCCCTGCGTCGTCGACATGCGGATGAGGCCCGGCGGCCGGAAGCCGTTGTCGAGGTCCTCGTTCGACTCGTAGCCGACGGTGCTCTCGGCGAGCGCGACCTTGGTGCCGGACGCCAGGTTGTTCAACCCGGTGTTGCGCCACATGCGCAGCTTGCCCTCGGCGGAGTTCACCGTGACCGGCAGGTCGGAGTAGTTGACCATGTACGCCGTGCCGACGAGGGCGTTCTCGGGCCGGCCGGCACCCGTCGACGGTGCCGCGTACCGCGGGTCGCGCCAGGTGCCGGTCCACTCGGTCTGGACCGGGTCGATCTTGTTGTAGCTCCAGGTCTCCTTGTATGAGACCAGCGTGCGGTAGTTCGTCGTCGGCCCGGCGATGGACGGCTCCCAGCGGGTGCGCCAGTACATCTCGTTGCCGCTGAAGAACGCCAGGTTCACGCCGGCGTCGCGGGCCGCCTCGACGTTGGCGCGCTGCCGCCCGGACCAGTACTCGTCGTGGCCCACCGACAGGAAGAGCTCGTGGTTGGTCAGCAGGTTGCCCCGGCGATCGGTGTCGACGCCGGCGATGTAGCTGACGTCGTAGCCGTTCTGCTCGAGGAAGCGGACCATCGGGTACTCGGCGCCGAAGTAGAAGTCGCGGGCCTCGATGCCGCCGCGGGTGGCGAACGGGCGGTTGTAGCTGATCTTGTACGCGCGGCCATTGGCGGCGCCGCGGTAGAAGTCCGAGCCGCCGTAGGAGTTGTACGCGTGCCAGGTGGTGTCGGAGGTCTGGAAGACGATGTCGGAGGTGCTGGCGTCGTTGCGCACGATGAAGGTGATGTGGCTCGACTCGTCGCGGTCGGGGCGGTTCAGCCGGGCGATGTAGACGCCCGAGACCGCAGTCGACGGCACGTTCCACGACGCCGAGACGCCCCAGTTGCCGCAGTCGTACAGCTCGGTCGCGACGTCGCGCATGCACTCGGGCTGGATCTGCGGCAGCGTGGCCGACGGGTTCACCCGCTGGATGAAGCGAGCGCCGTCGCCGCCGTAGTAGCCGGTGCGGTAGATGTCGATGGTGTAGGACCGCGCATCGGTGTCGATCTTGAAGTCGACGCGCTGCCCCACGTTGACGCTGATCTCGGTGGCGAAGCCCTGGATGCTGGCGTCGCCGGCACCGTCGATCTCCCATTCGTCGGGATCGTTACCCGGCTTGGAGTTCTCGCAGACGATCGGATTGCTGCCCGGACCGCACGGATCGGCGGCAGCGGACGGCGCCACCGGAATGAGCGCAGCGGCCGTCATGGCGACCAAAGACGCCAAAGCCATGGTCCAACGCACGACTTTCCGGCGTGACGTGGACGCAGAACGGTGCACCCGCATTTGTCGGCCCCCCCGGGCGAATCACCCCACGCGTCTCGAAGCCCCCCTCGACACGCGAATCGAAACGAGCATAGCCGTCATGGGACATTCCCGCATCCCTGGCGGCGATCTTGCTCGGCCGGCACCGCTCGGCGCCGGAGTCTCAGCCGGCCGAGGTGATCATTCCGGCGCCCACCGTGCGGTTCGTCGACTCGTCGACGAGGATGAACCCGCCGGTCTGCCGGTTGCGCCGGTACTCGTCGGCCAGCAGCGGCACGGTGGTGCGCAGCCGCACCCGGCCGATGTCGTTGAGCCCCAGCTGGGTCGCGGTGTCGTCGCGGTGCAGCGAGTTGACGTCGAGGCGGTACTGCAGCTCCTTCACCAGGGCCCGGGCCGAGCGCGTCGTGTGCTTGACGGCGAGCTTCTGGCCGGGCACCAGCGGCGTGTCGGCCATCCAGCAGACCATGGCGTCGATGTCCTGGGCGACCGCGGGCCGGTTGTGCGGCCGGCAGATCAGGTCGCCGCGCGAGACGTCGATCTCGTCCTCGAGCCGGACGGTGACGGACATGGGCGCGAACGCCTCGGCCACGGGCCCGTCGGCGGTGTCGATGGCGGCGATCCGGGTGGTGAAGCCGCTGGGCAGCACCATGACCTCGTCGCCGGGCTTGAGCACGCCGCCGGCCACCTGGCCCGCGTAGGCGCGGTAGTCGCTGTGCTGCAGCGACTGCGGCCGGATGACGTACTGCACCGGGAAGCGGACGTCGACGAGGTTGCGGTCGCTGGCGATGTGCACGTGTTCGAGGTGGTGCAGCAGCGACGGCCCCTCGTACCACGGCATGTTCGGCGAGCGGCTGACGATGTTGTCGCCGTGCAGCGCCGAGATCGGGACGACGGTGAGGTCGGGCACCTCGAGCTTGGTGGCGAACGACGAGAACTCGCGCTCGATGGACTCGAACACCTCTTGTGACCAGCCGACGAGGTCCATCTTGTTCACGGCCAGCACCAGGTGTGGCACCCGCAGCAGCGACACGAGGAACGCGTGCCTGCGGCTCTGCTCGACCATGCCCTTGCGGGCGTCGACCAGCACGATCGCGAGGTCGGCGGTGGACGCGCCCGTGACCATGTTGCGGGTGTACTGGATGTGACCGGGGGTGTCGGCGATGATGAACTTGCGCCGCGGCGTCGCGAAGTAGCGGTACGCCACGTCGATGGTGATGCCCTGCTCGCGCTCGGCGCGCAGGCCGTCGGTCAGCAGCGACAGGTCGGTGTACTCGTCGCCGCGCTGCCGGCTGGTGCGCTCGACGCTCTCGAGCTGGTCGGTGAAGATCGCCTTCGAGTCGAACAGCAGCCGCCCGATGAGCGTGCTCTTGCCGTCGTCGACCGAGCCGGCGGTGGCGAACCGGAGCAGATCCATCAGAAGTAGCCCTCCTTCTTCCGGTCCTCCATCGCAGCCTCGCTGACGCGGTCGTCGCCCCGGGTGGCGCCGCGCTCGGTGAGCCGCGTGGCGGCGATCTCGTCGATGACCTTCTCGACGGTGTCGGCGTCGGACTTCACCGCTGCCGTCAGCGACGCGTCGCCGACCGTGCGGTAGCGGACCTTCGCCACGAACGTCGTCTCGCCCTCGCGCGGCCGGCAGAACTCGTTGTTCGCGAACAGCATGCCGTCGCGCTCGAAGACCTCGCGGTCGTGCGCGTAATAGATGGACGGCACCGCGATCTCCTCGCGCCGGATGTAGTGCCACACGTCGAGCTCGGTCCAGTTCGAGAGCGGGAACACCCGGATGCTCTCGCCCAGGTGGATGCGGCCGTTGTAGAGGTTCCAGAGCTCGGGGCGCTGGTTCTTCGGGTCCCACTGGCCGAACTCGTCGCGGAACGAGAACACCCGCTCCTTGGCCCGCGCCTTCTCCTCGTCGCGCCGGGCGCCGCCGAACAGCGCGGTGAAGCGGTGCTTCTCGACCGCGTCGAGCAGCACCGGCGTCTGGATGCGGTTGCGCGAGCCGTTCGGCTCCTCGGCCACCAGGCCGCGCTCGATCGCCTCGGGCACCGACGCGACGACGAGGTTCACGCCCAGCTCGGCGACCCGCCGGTCGCGGAACTCGAGCACCTCCGGGAAGTTGTGCCCGGTGTCGACGTGCATGACGGGGAACGGCATGGGCGCCGGCCAGAACGCCTTCTCGGCCAGCCGGAGCATGACGATGGAGTCCTTGCCGCCGGAGAACAGCAGCACCGGCCGCTCGAGCTCGGCGGCCACCTCGCGGAAGACGTGCACCGCCTCGGCCTCGAGGTAGTCGAGCTGGGAGAGCTGGTACTCGTGGATCGTCATGGCGCGGTCCTCGCGGGTCGAGCGATGGCGCCGTCGGAGACGGCGGTCAGGAGCGCGTCGGCGAGCTCCGGGCGGGCGACGAGCAGGTCGGGCAGGTACGGGTCGGCCCGGTTGTAGCGCAGCGGCGAGCCGTCGAGCCGGCTGGCGACGAGACCCGCGGCGCGCGCGACCGCGACCGGCGCGGCGGAGTCCCACTCGTACTGGCCGCCGGCGTGCACGTAGGCGTCGGCCTCGCCGCGGACGACGGCGGCGACCTTGAAACCGGCCGAGCCCATGGGGACCAGCTCGGCCCCGAGAGCGGCGGCGGCCTGCTGCGCGGCGGCGGGCGGGCGGCTGCGGCTGACGGCGATGCGCGCTGCGGCGGCCGGGTCGCGCGGCGGCAGGCCCGGGGCGGGGTCGGAGCCGAGCGTGACGCCGTCGGCGCCCAGGCCGGGCAGGGCGACAGCGCCCGCCGTCAGCTCGCCGTCCTGCCAGAGCGCGACGTGCACGGCCCAGTCGTCGCGGCCGTCGCCGAACTCGCGGGTGCCGTCGAGCGGGTCGACGATCCACACCCGCCGGGCGTCGAGCCGCCCGGAGTCGTCGGGCGCCTCCTCGCTGAGGACGGCGTCGCCGGGCCGCTCGGCCGCGAGCGCGTCGGCCAGAAGTCGATGGGCTGCGCGATCCCCGGCGTCGCGCAGCGCATGAGTGCCCGTGGCCGGGTCGTGGTCGCGACGCAGTGCGAGCAGCAGCGCGCCCGCCTCGGTGGCGAGGCGGGCGGCCAGGATCGCATCGGTGGAAGCCACGGATCTCCTCGAAGCCGGTCTCGAACGTCCCAGCCTAGGGCGAACCGGCGGCCGGTCACGCGCTCGCCCATCATCCGAGACGCGACGTCCAGCATCCGGTCACGGCGGTCACTCGATGCCGAGGACGCTCGGCGCGGCCGCCCGCAGCGCCTCGCGCCACGGCCGCAGCGGTGCCAGCCCGAACCGGGCCCACCGCTCCTGCGACAGCACCGAGTGCGCCGGCCGCGGCACGATCCGCGGCACCTGGTCGGCCGCGATCGGCCGCACCCGCTCCGGGTCCAGCCCCAGCTCGGCGTAGACCGCCCGGGCCAGCCCGAACCACGTGGTCGCGCCGGAGTTGACGGCGTGCAGGACACCCGAGACGCCACCCGCCCGGCCGATGTCGATGACGCGGTCGGCCACGTCGAGCGTCCAGGTCGGCTGGCCCCACTGGTCGTCGATGACGTCGGCGAAGGGGCGCTTGGCGGCCGACGCGGCGGTGGACCGGACGAAGCTGCGCCCGTACTCGCCGTACAGCCAGCCGGTCCGCAGCACCACGCCGGTCTCGGGCAGCTCGTCGAGCACCGCCCGCTCGCCGTCGGCCATGGTCCGCCCGTAGGCGGTGGCCGGCGAGACCGGCGTGTCCTCGGTGTACGGCTCCTCGCCGCAGCCGTCGAACACGTAGCTCGTCGACAGGTGGATGAGCCGCAGGTCGTTGCGGGCGCAGGCCCGCGCGAGGGTGGCGACGCCGAACACGTTGACGGCGCGGGCGCCGCCCTCGTCGACCTCCGCCGCGTCGACGTCGGCCCAGCTGTCGAGGTTCGCGACGATCGCGCCGCCGTGCGCGCCGATGCGGGCGATGGTCGTGACGGCCGCCTCGACCGCGTTGCGGTCGGTGAGGTCGAGGACCTGGCGCGTGACCGGGATGACCCGTTCACGCACCGCCCGCAGCATGGTCACCAGGTCACGGCCGAGTACGCCGTCGGCACCGGTGACCAGCCACGTCGCCACCCAGGACTCCCCTCACCGGCCGTCAGGACGATACACCGGCGAGCGGGCGGCGGCTCGACCAGGGCCGAGGGGTCAGTAGGCGCCGGTGCTGCGCACCACCACGCCCGCCGTCCGGCCCAGCAACTGCAGGTCGTTCCCGTAGGACCAGTTGTCCACGTAGCGCAGGTCGAGCCGCACCGTCTCGTTCCAGGAGAGGTTGGACCGCCCGCTGACCTGCCACAGGCCGGTCATGCCGGGAATCGCGACCAGCCGGCGCCGGGCCGTGCCGTCGTACGCCGCCACCTCTTCGGGCAGCGCGGGCCGCGGCCCGACCAGCGACATCTCGCCGCGCACGACGTTGATCAGCTGCGGGAGCTCGTCGAGCGAGTATTTGCGCAGCACCCGGCCGATCCGCGTGACCCGCGGGTCCTGCCGCATCTTGAACATCAGGCCGTCGTTGTCGCCGGAGTCGAGCAGCTCGGCGCGGCGCAGGTCGGCGTCGACGTACATGGTGCGGAACTTGAACATCGTGAAGAACAGGCCGTCGCGCCCGACCCGGACCTGCCGGTAGATGGCCGGACCCGAGTCGGTCAGCTTCACGGCCAGGCCGATGCCCAGCAGCAGCGGCGAGATCAGCAGCAGGATCGCCGACGCGAGCACGCGGTCGGTGGCCACCTTCGCCAGCAGTCGCAGCCTCGTCGGGCGGGCCTGCTTGACGTGCAGCAGCACGCTCGAGCCCATGGTGCCCAGCCCCATGCGGTGCGCGGCGACGTCGGACAGCCCGAGGTCGGTCACGAGGTCGATGCCGAGGTCGCCCAGCATCCACGTGAGCGCCCGCAGCCGGTCGCCGGCGAACTCCGAGCCCGCCGTCACGCAGACGGTGCGGGCGCGGACCCGCTGGGCCGCCAGCCGGACCGCCTGCACCATCTCCTCGTCGCGCAGTGCGTCGTCGCGGCCCGGCAGGCCGCGGTCGATGCTGCCGACGACCGGAATCGACGACGGCGGCGCGGTGCCGTCGTCTTCGATGCAGGCCGCGACGACGGTGAGCGGATGCTCGCCGTCCTGCGTGAACCGGTCGAGCGTGGCGGTGACGCTCGCAGCCGGCCCCACGACCAGCGTGCGCCGCGTGGCCCGGCCGAGCCGGCGCAGCTGCCCGAGCTTGCGCCGGACCAGCATGCGCACCGCGACCGAGCCCGTCGTCAGCACCGCGGTCGCCACGAGGAACGCCGTGCCCAGCAGCGGCACCGACAGCACCGCACTGGCGATGGCGGCCACGGCGACGAGCGCGGCGAGCGCCTGCAGAACGTCGCGGTAGGTGTTCCTGACCCCGAACAGCCGGTCCGGCCGGCCGCTGCGAGCGGTCAGGACGAACGGCCAGCCGACCGCGATCGCGCTGACGGCGATCGCGGCATCGACCGCGGTCCAGTTGAGTGCCCAGGTCGCGCCCACAGCGGCGGCTGCGGTCAGCAGATCACCCGCGGCAGTGGCGCGACGATAACGAAAAGGACGATTGACGGGCTGAGCATGCGCGCTGCTTCCACCATCGAATAGCGATGGTCGCTTCCCTGCATGAACGCGCGCACCAGCCGACGACAAACCGACCGTAGCCATGGCCCCCCCAAGGCGACGATTTCCCCCCATCGGCTCATCATCAAGCCGACGAACTGGGACGGACTATACGCTGATTGGGCGGAATGGGACCAGTCGAACGCGACGATTTCGGAACGCGCGGTCCACGGGGCCGCATCGACCCACGTCATTCAGGCGTTGTAGTGATTCTGCGCGTACGTCAGCCCGTCGACCACGACGGCCTCGGCGGCGTCGGCGGCGCGGTCGAGCTCGAGCTCGATCTCACGCTTCTCAACAGTGGAGAAGGGCTTGAGCACGAACGCCGCGGCGTCCATGCGTCCCGGCGGCCGGCCGATGCCGAACCGCAGCCGGCAGTAGTCGCCGGTGCCGATGCGGGCCCGCACCGAGCGCAGCCCGTTGTGACCGTTGTCACCGCCGCCGCGCTTGAGCCGGACGGTGCCGAACGGCAGGTCGAGCTCGTCGTGGACGACCAGCAGGCGGTCCGGCTCGACCTTGTAGAAGTCGGCGAGCAGCGCCACCGGGCCGCCGGACTCGTTCATGTACGTGTGCGGCTTGGCCAGGACGGCCCGGACACCGGGCACGCCGCCGAGCCGGACCTCGGCGACGTCGGCCCGGTGCTTGCGCTGCGACTTGAGTGCGACGCCGGCCCGCTCGGCGAGGAGGTCGACCACCATGGCCCCGGCATTGTGCCGGGTGCCGGCATACGTCGGGCCGGGGTTGCCCAGCCCGACCACCAACCACGCGTCGGACATCGACAGGCTCCCCGGCCCGGCGGAGTGAGCTCAGGACTCGTCGGAAGCGGCCTCGGCGGCCGGAGCCTCGCCCTCGGCGGCGGCATCCTCGTCGGCCGCAGCCTCGCCTTCGGCAGCGGTCTCCTCGACCTCGCCCTCGAGCTGCTCGGCGGTGGGCGCCGCGGTGACGTTGACGACCAGCTGCTCGGGGTCGCCGGCCAGGGCGGAGCCACGGGCGAGGGTAAGGTCCTTGGCCAGGATCTGGGTGCCCTCGGGCAGGCCCTCGACGGAGACCTCGATGCCCTCGGGCAGGTGGGTCGCCTCGGCCTCGATGGAGACGGTCGGCTGGTCGAGGTTGACCAGCGTGCCCGGCGCGGCCTCGCCCGTGACGTGGACCGCCACCTCGACGGTGACCTTCTCGCCGCGCTTGACCAGCAGCAGGTCGACGTGCTCGATGAAGCCCTTCAGCGGGTCGCGCTGCACGTGCTTCGGCAGCGCCAGCTCGCTGCCCCGGCCCTCGATGTCGAGCGTGAGGAGGACGTTGGGGGTCTTCAGCGCGAGCATGGTGTCGTGGCCCGGCAGCGCCAGGTGGACGGGGTCGGTCCCGTGCCCGTAGAGGACCGCGGGAACCTTGGCAGCGCGGCGAAGGCGGCGCGCGGCGCCCTTGCCGAACTCGGTACGCAGCTCGGCGGCGATCTTGACGTCGGACACGGGAGAACTCCTCGAAAGCGCGGTGGGCGGTCAGCGGCACGTCGGGCTCGGGCAAGGGCGCGCACCGACTGCGCACCGCGTCGATCACGGTGTCGTCAAGAAAGACGCACCCTCGCCGAGGCAACCCGCCAAGTCTAGCCCTGGAGCAGCCCCGATGTGAAACCGGCTGGGTCAGGCGTTGCCGTTGAAGAGACTCGTGACCGAGCCCTCTTCGAAGACCTCGTGGATCGCCCGCGCGATGAGCGGTGCGATGGACAGCACCGTCAGCTTGTCGAACCGGCGGTCCTCGGGGATGGGCAGGGTGTTGGTGACGATGACTTCCTTGATGCCGGCGGAGTTCTTCAGCCGATCGACCGCCGGCCCGGACAGCACGGCGTGCGTCGCGGCGACGAGCACGTCGGCGGCGCCGGCCTCCATGAGCGCCTCGGCGGCCTGCGTGATGGTGCCGGCGGTGTCGATCATGTCGTCGACCAGGAGGCAGGTGCGGCCCTGGACGTCGCCGACGACCTCGTGCACCTTCACCTCGTTGGCGACGTCGGGGTTGCGGCGCTTGTGGATGATGGCCAGCGGCGTGCCCAAGCGGTCGGCCCACACGTCGGCGACCCGCACCCGCCCGGCGTCGGGCGAGACCACCGTCATGTTCTCGGGCGCGTAGTTGTCCTGCACGTGGCCGGCCAGGATGGGCAGCGCCCACAGGTGGTCGACCGGACCGTCGAAGAAGCCCTGGATCTGCGCGGTGTGCAGGTCGACGGCCATGAGGCGGTCGGCGCCCGCCGTCTTGAACATGTCGGCGACGAGGCGCGCGGAGATGGGCTCGCGGCCGCGGTGCTTCTTGTCCTGCCGCGCGTAGCCGTAGAACGGCATGACCACGGTGATCTGCTTGGCCGACGCCCGCTTCAGCGCGTCGACCATGATCAACTGCTCCATGATCCACTCGTTGATGGGCGCGGTGTGGCTCTGGATGACGAACGCGTCGCTGCCGCGCACGCTCTCTTCGAACCGGACGTAGATCTCGCCATTGGCGAAGTTGAAGGTCTTGCTGGGCACGAGGCTGACGCCCAGGGCGTCGGCCACCTCGGCGTTGAGCTCGGGGTGCGCGCGGCCCCCGAACAGCATCAGCGTCTTCGTGCCCGTCGCGCGGATCCCCGTCACGGTTGCTCCCCCTCGTTGCCGTCGTCACCCGTGTCGCCGGCGGCCGCCTGCTCCGCCGCCGCCGCGCTCTTGCTGCCGGGGCGCTTGCGCGCCACCCAGCCCGCGATGTTGCGCTGCCGGCCGCGCGCGACGGCGAGCTCGCCCGGCTCCGTCCCCGACACGACCGTGGACCCGGCTGCGACGTAGCTGCCGTCGGCCAGCTCGACCGGCGCCACCAGCACCGAGTCGCTGCCGACGAAGACGTGCTTGCCGACCGTGGTCGGGTGCTTCTCGACGCCGTCGTAGTTGGCGAAGATCGTGCCGGCGCCGATGTTGGCGCCCTCGCCGATGGTGGCGTCGCCGACGTAGGTCAGGTGCGGCACCTTCGCGCCCGGGCCGACCGTCGACTTCTTGATCTCGACGTAGGCGCCGGCCTTGGCGTTCGCCTCGAGCACGGTGCCGGGCCGCAGGTAGGTGAACGGGCCGACGGTGGCGCCGGCGCCGATGTGCGCGCCGTCGCAGTGCACCCGCACCACGCTCGCGCCCGGGCCGACGACGGTGTCGACGAGCGTGCTGTCGGGGCCGACCTCGGCGCCCGCGGCCACCTCCGTGGTGCCGCGCAGCTGCACACCCGGACGCAGCACGACGTCGCGCTCGAGCACCACGGTGACGTCGATGAACGTGGTGGCGGGGTCGATCATGGTGACGCCGGAGCGCATCCACTTCTCGGTGACACGGCGGTTCAGCTCGCGGTTGATGGCGGCCAGCTGGACGCGGTCGTTGACGCCCTCGGTCTGCCAGGGGTCGTCGGTGACGACGGCGCCGACCCGGCGGCCGTCCTGCCGCGCCAGCCCGAGCACGTCGGTGAGGTAGAGCTCGCCCTGCGCGTTCTCGGTGGTGATGCGGCTCAGCCCGTCGCGCAGCACGGCGGCGTCGAAGGCGTAGATGCCGGAGTTGATCTCCTTGATCGCGCGCGTCTCGGCGTCGGCGTCCTTGTGCTCGACGATGGCCCGCACTCCGCCGTCGGCCTCGCGCACGATGCGGCCGTAGCCGGTGGGATCGGCCACCTCGGCCGTGAGCACCGTGACGGCGTTGCCGTCGGCCACGTGCTGCTCGACCAGCGCGTGCAGGGTGTCGCCCGTGAGCAGCGGCACGTCGCCGTACGTGACGACGACGACGCCGTCGAGCTCGGGCAGCTGCTCCAGCGCCACCCCGACGGCGTGGCCGGTGCCGAGCTGTTGCTCCTGCACCGCCGTGGTGACAGCCGGCGCGGTCTCGCCCAGATGCGCGGCGACCAGGTCGCGGCCGTGCCCGATGACCACGCTGAGGTGGTCGGGCTTCAACTCCTGCGCGGCGGCGACGGCATGCCCGACGAGGCTGCGGCCGGCGACCTCGTGCAGGACCTTCGGTGTGGACGACTTCATCCGGGTGCCCTCGCCAGCGGCGAGAACAACGACGGCGGCCGGGCGCGTAGTCACGCGTTCGAGCTCCTCGGCTTCGGTGGCGGGCTTGGACACGACATTACCCGTCCGGCTCTGCTCGCGAGAACATCACCCGAGACCTGGTCCGGGTGGGCTCATGAGCTCCGCCGCCAGGGCTCGAACCTGGACAAAGGGCTTCAAAGGCCCTCGTGCTAACCGATTACACTACGGCGGAAAGTGGGCGCGCCCGACCGTCACGTCGCCGCCCGCACCCCTCTACGGTATCGCGACGATCACACCGGTGGCCGGGGGTCCTAAAGTCGGCCGGGGGTTTGAGGTTGGCCGGGGGTTTGAGGTTGGCCGGGGTTTGAGGTGGGCTCCCCGTCCCCCTTGCTGCCCATTCTCTTAACCCCGGCCACCCGCCTCAAGTCCGCGCGCTCTGTGCTTGCGCGCCGCCGGGGTCGGGGCGCTTGGACTTGACCCGGGCACCCGGGGCCTAAGAACGGGCAGCTATCAGGGGGACGGGGAGACCCTGGGCACGCC
>NZ_SMKL01000120.1 GCF_004348545.1 Jiangella ureilytica
GCCCCACTCGGGGCGCCCGTCGACGACGGCGCCACCCAGCGGCCAGGCGTGGGGCGGGACGGCTTCGTCGCAGGCCAGAGCCGATGAGCGACGACGGCGGCAGCCGCCGGCGGGCGGTGGTGGAGCGTGGTGGAGGGCGACGGGGAGCGCGCGGAGGGCCGGCGCCGCGATGCCCCGCGGGCGCCGTACGCGACGGAATGCTGTCGCCGTCACCCCTGGTCGGCGGGGTGCTTCAGCCGGGTGGGCGCGCGGGTGGAGGACAGTGGGGAACCGCCTGTCAGGGGTGAATGTCCGGTTCGGATGGATGCGCCTGCATAGGGACTCGACATAGGCTCTGCGGGTAGGGGTCAAAGCCAGGGCCGATCGGAACCTCTGCGACCACTCACACGTCGCACACTGCAAGACTGGAAGCGGGAGTTCCGCGATCGGCCGAGGCACGTACGCCGACGAGGTCGGGGATCGAAGGAGGAAACGTGCCTGAGCCGTTCAACCCGGGCCGTCACCAACCACGGCCGAGCGAACCGGTGTCGGAGCTGGCGCTGTCCGATCTCGCCGACACCGCGGCGCGCATCCAGTCGGCCATAGGCTCGGTGGTCGAGGGCAAGCCCGAGGTCATCAAGCTGGCGCTCACGGTGCTCCTGGCCGAGGGGCACATCCTCATCGAGGACGTCCCCGGCGTCGGCAAGACCATGCTGGCCAAGTCGGTCGCCCGGGCCATCGACTGCTCGGTGCGCCGAATCCAGTTCACTCCCGACCTCATGCCCAGCGACGTCACCGGCGTCTCGGTCTTCAACCAGTCGACCCGCGAGTTCGAGTTCAAGCCCGGCGGCGTGTTCGCGAACATCGTCGTCGGCGACGAGATCAACCGCGCCTCGCCGAAGACGCAGTCAGCCCTGCTCGAGTGCATGGAGGAGCGGCAGGTCACCGTCGACGGCACCACCTACCAGCTCGAGGCGCCGTTCATGGTGGTCGCCACCCAGAACCCCATCGAGATGGAGGGCACCTACCCCCTCCCCGAGGCGCAGCGCGACCGGTTCATGATGCGGCTGTCCATGGGCTACCCGTCGCCCCAGGCCGAGATCGAGATGATCGACACGCACGGCTCCACGAGCGCGCTCGACCCGCTCGAGCCGGTCACCGACGCCGCCCACGTGCACAAGCTGGTCCGGCTGGTCCGCGGCGTGTACGTCGCCGACCCCATCAAGGAGTACGCGGTCGCCCTCACCAGCGCCACGCGCACCTCGCCCGACCTCCGGCTGGGCGCGTCGCCGCGCGCCACGCTGCACCTCATCCGCGCCGCCAAGGCGTGGGCCGGCCTCGAGGGCCGCGAGTACGTGCTGCCCGACGACATCCAGGCGCTCGCCGCGCCGGTGCTCGGCCACCGGCTGCTGCCCACGGCCGAGGCGCAGATCGGCCGGCGCGACGCCGCCGGCATCGTCGCCGACCTGGTGCAGCGCATCCCGCAGCCCGAACCGGCACGGTAACCGCACATGAACGACGCGCTGTCCGGCCTGACCCGGCGCGGCTGGGCCTTCCTGGCCGTGGGCGGCGGCGCCATCGTGGCCGCCGTGCTGGCCGGTCAGCGCGACGTGCTCCGAGTCGGCCTTCTGCTCGCCGTCGTCCCCGCCATCAGTCTCGTCGTGGCGCTGCGCAGCCGGGTCCGGCTGGCCGCGTCGCGCTCCATCGAGCCGCCGCGGGTCTCCGTCGGCGAGCGGGCGACGGTGCACCTGCGGCTGGCCAACTCCGCCCGCATCCCCACCGGCGTGCTGCTGGTCGAGGACAGCATCCCGTTCACGCTCGGCGCCCGGCCGCGGTTCGTCCTCGACCACGTGTGGTCGCGGTTCCGCCGTGACGTCACCTACGCCATCGACCCCGTCGTGCGCGGGCGGTACAAGGTCGGGCCGCTGACGGTCCGGGTCACCGACCCGTTCGGCATGGTCGAGCTCAAGCGCGCGTTCAGCGACGTCGGCACGCTCATCGTCACGCCCACGGTGCACAAGCTGCCGCCCGTCCGGCTGGTCGGCGAGTGGAGCGGCAGCGGCGACAGCCGGCCGCGCGCCATCGCCGCCGCCGGTGAAGAGGACGCCACCATCAGGGCCTACCGCATCGGCGACGACATGCGCCGCGTGCACTGGCGGGCCACCGCGCACCACGGCGAGCTCATGGTCCGGCGCGAGGAACAGCCCTGGCAGAGCCGCGCCACCATCCTGCTCGACACCCGCACCGCCGGGCACACCGGCGAGGGCATCGACTCCTCGCTCGAGTGGAGCGTCACCGCCGCGGCCTCCATGGGCGTGCACCTGGCCGAGCGCGGCTACGCCGTCCGGCTCGTCACCGACCACGGCAGCTCGGTCTCCACCAACTGGCACGACCCCGCCAGCGGCCCCGGCGATGCCAAGGTGTCGCTGCTCGACGCGCTCGCCGTCGTCCAGCCGCAGCGCGACGCCTCCGTCGGGCGCTGGCCCGACCTCCTCAGCGGCGCCGAGGCCGCCACCGGATTGCTGGTCGGCGTGTTCGGCCGGCTCAGCGAGCACGAGGCGCGGGTGGTCGCCAGCCTGCGGCAGGGCTCCACGGCCGCGCTCGCCATCGTCCTCGACGTCATGAGCTGGACCTCGCTGGGCGAGAACAGCCGCGAGCAGGTCCGGCTCACCGGGGCCGTCCAGGTGCTGCGCAGCGCCGGCTGGAACGTCATCGTCGCCAAGCGCGGCGAGCACCTCGCCACGCTGTGGGAGCGGCTCGGCCTGCAGCGCCCCGCCGTCACGGCCCCCGTCGTCGAGCCGGCCGGTGCCGGCGCCGCCACCGCCGCGAGCGGACGAGAGGTGCGTTGATGTCGTCGTTGAGCGCGCACGGCCGCCTGACCATCATCGCGGCCCTGGCCGCGTGGCTGTCGGTGCTGCCGCTGTTCGCCATCACCATCACCGACGACTGGATCGTGCCGGCCGGCATCGCCGTCGCGCTGGTCGCCGGCACCGGCTTCGTGCTGCGCAAGCTCGGCGTGCCGTCGCTGCTGGTGCCGGTCGCGCAGCTGGCCGTCGTGGTGCTGTGGCTCGGCGTTCTGGTGGCCAACGACGTCGCGCTGCTCGGCTTCATCCCGACCACTGACTGGGCCGCCCGCCTCGTCGACGTGTTCCAAGAGGGCACCGACGTCACCACCATGTACATCGCCCCCGTCCCGGTCCCGCGCGGCATCCTCATGCTCGTGGTCGGCGGAGCCGGCATCGTGGCGGTGCTGGTCGACGCGCTGGCCGTCTGGCTGCGCCGGGTCCCGATGACCGGGTTCCCGCTGGCCGCCTGCTACACCGTCGCGGCGTCCGTGCTCACCACCAACGCCCTCGACTGGTGGTGGTTCCTGCCGCCGGCGGCCGGGTTCCTCGCCCTGCTGGTCTCCGAGGGGCGCACCCGGGTCGCGTCGTGGGGCCGCTCGGCCAGCCCGTCGGCACGGCGCAGCGGCATCCCCGAGACCGACTCGCTGGCCCGCAACGGCCGCCGGGTCGGCGCCGTCGCGCTCATCGTGGCGGTCGCGGTGCCCGGCATGGCGCCGGTCCTCACCGAGGGACTGCTCGGCCCCGGCCGCGGCGGGGGCGGGGGTGGCGGGCAGACCATCCGTACCGACAACCCCATCGTCGACCTGCAGCGCAACCTGCAGCGCCGCGAGAACGTCGAGGTGCTGCAGTACACCTCGTCCGCCGATGAGCCCGCCTACATCCGCATCGTCACCCTCGACGTGTTCGACGGCGAGGAGTGGAAGACCTCCGACCGGCCGGTGCCCGACTCCGTCGGCGACGGACTGCCGTGGCCCCAGGGCCTCGACGACGGCGAGTACCCGGTGGTCGACTACGACATCCGGGTCACCGACGACTTCAGCTCCAGCTGGCTGCCGCTCCCCTACCCCACGCAGCGCATCGACATCGACGGCGACTGGCGCTTCCACGGCCCCACCCTCGATGTGGTGGCCGACGGCGACGACGTGCGCGCCCGGCGCTACAGCGCGCAGAGCCTCGCCGTGAACCCCAGCATCGAGCAGCTGCGCGGCGCCGGCTCGCCCAGCGACGACGTCGACCCCATGCTCGAGCTGCCCGACGACCTCCCGCCGGTGGTCACCGAGGTGGCCGACGAGATCGTCGCCGACGCCGGCGCCGCCGACGACTTCAGCCGGGCCGCCGCCCTCCAAGAGTGGTTCCGCGGCCCCGGCGGCGGCTTCACCTACGACATCGAGTCCCAGCCCGGCCACTCGGCCACGGCGCTCGAGGACTTCCTCGACGACCGCCGCGGCTACTGCGAGCAGTTCGCAGCCACCATGGCGATCATGGCCCGTTACCTGGGCATCCCGGCGCGCGTCGCCGTCGGCTTCACCCCCGGCGACTACCAGGGCAGCCGCACCTGGATGGTCCGCTCGCACGACTCCCACGCCTGGCCCGAGCTGTACTTCCAGGGCTCCGGCTGGATCCGGTTCGAGCCCACCCCGGCGTCGGTCACCGGGCCGGCGCCGGACTGGACGCTCATCCCCGATGACGACCCCGAGTCCCCGAACGCCAACCCCACCGCGCCGGTGCCGACGTCGTCGGCCACCGCGCCGGCCATCCCCCGCGACGACCAGCTCGGCGGCGGCGCCACCGGCGGCGGCCAGGAGCCTCCGTCGCAGTGGCCGCTGGTGATCGTCGGGGCGCTGGCGCTGGTGGCGTTCTTCCTCACCCCGACGGCGGCCGCCCGCATCGGCCGCGAGCTGCGGTGGCGGCGCGCCGGCGACGACCCCGCCGCGTCGGCCGAGGCCGCGTGGGCCGACCTGCGCGAGGGCGCCCGCGACGCCGGCATCGCATGGGATCCCGCCGCCACGCCGCGGGTCACCGGCCGGCGGGTCGCCGAGGCTGCGTCCCTCGACGCCGACGAGCGCGAGGTGCTCGACCACCTGGTCGGCGCGGTGGAACAGGCCCGCTACGCCCGCCGGCCCGCCCCCGTCGAGTCGCTGCGCGCCGACACCGACCTCGTCCTGCGGCCCGTCGCCGGGTCTGCCTCGTTCGCCCGGCGCGTGCAGGCGTTCCTGCTGCCGACCCGGCTGCGCGACTCCGCCGACGAGGCCAACCGCACGCTCATCGACGCCTTCGACTGGATCGACCTCACCGGCGAGAAGCTGCGCGCCGCCACGTCGTCGGCCGCACTCCGGCGCCGGGTCTCCACACCCCGCCCGCCGGCCGAGTAGACCAGTTGCGACCAGGCCGGACGCGACCGGCGTCCGCGTGAGGGATCTCTCACGCCGCGGGTCCGGACCACCGGGCTGGCGGCGCTACTCGACGTCGGCAGACTGCTACTCGACGTCGGCAGGCCCGGGAAGCGACGAGAGCGCCACCCCCATCACCGGGGCGACGCTCGCGTGTGAACCAGAGGTCTACTGGCCGTAACCCCGCTCGCGGCGGTTGCGCCACCGCTGCTCCATGCGCTCCATGAACGAGCCGTTGTTGCGCGGGCCCTTGGGGCGGCGCTGCCGGCGGGGCGAACCGGGGCTGATGTCGGGGACGTCACCCGCGGCGGCCGTGCCGTCGGTGGGCGGGACGCGTCGCCACGAGGTGACCGCGTAGAACGCCGACGCGAGCATCACGACGAAACCCGCCACGCCCAGCGCGATCACCTGCGTCACCGCGCCGGTCATGAGCATCACGACGCCGACGAGGAAGACCAGGCCGGCCAGTACCGCACGCCGCCGGTACCGCCGCCGAAGATCCGCGCCACGCATCGCGGTGGCGAACTTCGGATCCTCGGCGAGCAGCGCCTGCTCCATCTGCTCGAGCAGCCGCTGCTCATGATCGGAGAGTGGCACCGTTCCCCTCCAATGAACACGGAAACCTATGGGCACCTGCTGTAAGGACCAGCATATGCGGCCGACGCCGGGAGAGAAAGCCAGGTGCTCGGCCGAACCGGAACGGTCTTCGAGTACCCGCTGCCGCCCTGCTCACACCTCCGCCACGCCGTTCACCGCCTCGGCCGCCACGGCGGGTCGCAGCGCCAGCACGTGTAGGGCGGCGGCCACGGGCCGGAACGCCGGGTGCGCCACGACGGCCGCCTCCAGCTCGGCGAGGGCGGCCACTTCCGCCGGATCGTCGACGGCGCTGCCGGGGACGAGGTCGGTGAGGACCCGGACGCCGTGCACCCCGGCGACCTCGAGCCCGGCCCCCGCCAGCAGCGCCCTGACGCCGTCCTCGTCGAACCGGCGCGGCAGCGGGTCGGAGTCGCCCCACCGTCCGTCCGGGTCGTCGAGCAGCCGCCGCGCGTCGCCCAGGTGACCGGCCAGCGCCTTGGCCAGCACGGCCGCGTAGCGCTGGGCGACGACGACGCTGGCGACGCCGCCCGGGCGCAGGCAGCCCGCGAGCCCGGCGACCGCGCCGGGGACGTCGTCGACGACCTCCAGGACCCCGTGGCACACCACGACGTCGACGTCGTCGGCGAGCGCGGCCAGCCCGGCCGCGTCGCCCTGCACGCCCGTGACCTGGTCGGCGACGCCCGCCTCGGCGGCCCGGCGCGCCAACGTGGCCAGCGCGTTCGGGCTCGGGTCGACGACGGTGACGCGGTGGCCGATGCGGGCCAGCGGCACGGCGAACACGCCGCTCCCGCCGCCGAGGTCGACGATGTCGAGCACCCGGCGGCCGGTCGACGTGGTCAGCGCGGCCAGGGCCTCGTAGAGCTGGGCCCAGACCGCCTCGGTGCGCGGGTTGCGCCGCACGCGCTCGTTCATCTGCTCACGCGTCGCTCGACCGGGCCCAGATGTTCAGGCCGGACTCGACCGCGGACTTGTCGATCTCGGCGAGCTCGTCGTCGCTGAAGTCGAGCCGGTCGAGGGCGCCCAGGCTGTCGTCGAGCTGCGCCACCGTCCGGGCGCCGACGAGCACCGACGTCACCCGCTCGTCGCGCAGCGCCCACGACAGCGCCAGCTGCGCGAGCGTCTGGCCGCGCGACTCGGCGACACGGGCCAGCGCGTTCAGCCGCGCCACGACGTCGTCGGTGACCAGTGACGGCGAGAACGAGCCGCCCCGGGCCGCCCGCGAGTCCTCGGGCACGCCGCCGAGGTACTTGTCGGTCAGCAGCCCCTGCGCCAGCGGCGAGAAGGCGATGATGCCCAGGCCCTCGGCTTCGCAGGCGTCGGTCAGGCCGGCCTCGATCCAGCGGTTGAACATCGAGTAGGACGGCTGGTGGATGGCCAGCGGCGTCCCCAGCTCGCGCATGATGGCCGCCGCCTCGCGCGTCCGCTCCGGCGAGTAGGACGAGATGCCCGCGTACAGCGCCCGTCCGGACCGCACCGCGGTGTCGAGGGCGCCCATCGTCTCCTCGAGCGGCGTGTCGGGATCGAACCGGTGCGAGTAGAAGATGTCGACGTAGTCGAGGCCCATGCGGTCCAGCGACGCGTCGAGGCTGGCCAGCAGGTACTTGCGCGACCCCCACTCGCCGTACGGGCCGGGCCACATGTCGTAGCCGGCCTTCGTCGAGATGATCAGCTCGTCGCGGTACGGCCGGAAGTCCTCGGCGAAGATGCGGCCGAAGTTCTTCTCCGCCGACCCGGGCGGCGGGCCGTAGTTGTTGGCCAGGTCGAAGTGCGTGACGCCGCGGTCGAAGGCGGTGCGCAGGATGGCCCGCTGCGTGGCCAGCGGCGACTCGTCACCGAAGTTCTGCCACAGCCCCAGCGAGACGGCGGGCAGCTTCAGGCCGGTGCGGCCGCTGCGGCGGTAGGGGGTGTCGATGTAGCGCGCCTCGTCGGCCCGGTACGGCGCGCCGACGTGGAGGTTCTTTTGCGGACGGTCAGCCATGCTGCGAACCTATCGTTCGTGCCTGCGTCCCGTGGCAGCGACCGCCCCCGTCCCGACCGGTTCGCCGGCGCGCACGACATCGAGTCCGGGACGGCGGAGCTGATCGCGGACCGCACCGACCCGGGCGGTTGGTCGATCATCGTCAACGGCGTGCCCAGCTCCTACGTCCACCTCGGCGACCCGACCCGGCTCGACTTCGAGTACATGCAGTGGATGGGTCACGTCCTCGACGCGGCCGCGCCGCCGGGGTCGGCGCTGCCCACCGTGCACATCGGAGGTGCCGGCTGCACGCTGGCGCTGTACGTGGCGGCGACGCGGCCCGGATCGCCGCAGACGGTGTTCGAGATCGACGCCGCGCTGGTCACCCTGATGCGGCAGGCGTTCGGGCTGCGGTCGGTGCGCGGGCTGCGGCTGAAGGCCATGGACGGGCTGGCGGGGCTGGCTTCGCTGCCCGCCGGCCACTCCGCCGTCGTCGTCCGCGATGCGTTCGACGGCGCGCTGGTGCCGCCACACCTGGTGACCACCGGGTTCTACGCCGAGGCGGCGCGGGTCCTCGTCGCCGGCGGCCTGTACGTCGGCAACGTCGCCGACACCGCGCAGGTCCGCGAGGCGCGGATCGAGGCGGCGAGCGCGCTCGAGGTGTTCGCGCACGTCGCGCTGATCGCGGAGCCCGGACAGTTGCGCGGCCGCCGCTACGGCAACGTCGTGCTGCTGGCCTCGCAGGCGCCGCTGCCCGAGGACGCGCTGGTCCGCAAGCTCGCGAGCGGCGCCGTCCGAGCCCGTTACGTCGACCCGGCGCGGGTGAAGGAGCTGGTGGCCGGGGTGAAACCGCGGAGGTCGCAGTGAAGACATCGTACGAGCACGTCGTCATCGGGGCCGGCGCTCTCGGCTCGGCCGCCGCGTACCGGCTGGCGGCGGCCGGGCACCGCGACGTGCTGGTGCTGGAGCAGTACGAGCTCGGGCACGGGCGGGGCGCCTCGGAGGATCACTCGCGCATCATCCGGCACGCCTACCACTCCCCCGTCTACACCGCGCTGACGCCGTCGGCCTACGAGACCTGGGCCGAGATCGAGGCGCTGACCGGGCTGGGGCTGGTGCTCCGGACCGGCGGGCTGGACCTCGCCGTGGCCGGCACGCCGGGCGCGGTCGAGCTGGATGCGTACGAGGCGTCCCTGCGGCCGCTGGCGTCGTCCGGGGTGACGTGGTCGCGGCTGTCGGGCGCCGAGGTGCGGGAGCGGTGGCCGCAGTGGCGGGTGGGCGACGACGTGGTGGGCCTGTTCCAGCCCGACGGCGGCATCCTCGACATCCGCCGGGCGACGGCGGCGCACATCGCGCTCGCCCGCGGCCTGGGCGTCGAGTTCGCGCCGTCGACGACGGTGGCGTCCCTGGCGTCGTCCTCGACGTCGGTCCGTGTCACGCTCGAGTCGGGCGCGATCGTCGACGCCGGCTCCGTCGTCCTGTGCGCCGCGTCGTGGACGCCGTCGCTGCTGGCACCCCTGGGGGTCGATCTGGGGATCCGGCTCAGCCAGGAACAGGTCAGCTACTTCGCGACGCCGCACCTGCGGGCGTTCGCGCCGGACCGGTTCCCGATGTGGATCTGGCACGGCGAGGAGTTCTTCTACGGCTTCCCCGTCTACGGCGAGGTCGCCGTCAAGGCGGCGCGCGACCTCTCCGGCCGCTACGTCACGCAGTCGACGCGCACGACGGAGCCGGATCCCGCGGAGACGTCGCTGGTGCTCGACTTCCTGCGCGAGCGGCTGCCGGACGCCGCCGGGCCCGAACTGCTCACGAAGACCTGCGTGTACGACCTGCCGCCGGACCGCGAGTTCATCATCGACCACGTCCCCGGCCACCCGCGCATCGTCACCGCCGTCGGCGGCGGCCACGCCGGCAAGTTCGCCTCGCTCATCGGCCGCATCCTCGCCGACCTCGCGACCTCCGGGTCGACGCCGTACCCGATCGACGCCTTCCGCGCCGACAGACCCGCGATCGCCGACCCGTCCTTCGTCCCCATCCACCGGCTGCGCGGGTGACGCCATCACCGACAACTTTCTTTGCCCTTGACAGTTTTTCTTTTCGGTGGAAGTGTAGGGCTCAGCCGGGCACCCCACGCTTCGAAAGGACCGGGACCATGACCGCCGTCGCCGCCACTCCCGTCACCGCCGTCTCCGCCGTACCCGCCGCCCGCTCGACCCGGCGGCTGCTCGCCGCGGGCGTCGTCGCCGGCCCGCTCTACGTGGCGACGGTCGTCGCCCAGTTCTTCGTCCGCGACGGTTACGACCCGACCCGGCACCCGGCGAGCGTGCTGGCCAACGGCGACTACGGCTGGGTGCAGATCACGAACTTCCTGGTGGCGGCCACCCTGACGATGGCCGCCGCGGCCGGGCTGCGGCAGACTGGGCTCGCCGGCGTGTGGACCCCGCGCCTGGTCGGCGTCTTCGGGCTCTCCCTCATCGGCGCCGCGGTGTTCGTCGCCGACCCGGTCGAGGGCTTCCCCGCCGGCACGACGGCGGCGGAGGTCGCGATCACCTGGCACGGGACCGCGCACCTGGCCGCCGGCGCCATCGGCTTCACCTGCCTCACCATCGCCTGCTTCGCCCTGGCCCGCCGGCTGCGCCGGTCCGGCGCCCGCGGAGCCGCGCGCTACTCCACCGCCAGCGGCGCCCTGATCATCGCCGGCTTCATGGCGATCTCCGGCAGCGGCGGTGCCAGCTGGGGTGTGCTCGCCTTCACGGCCGGCATCCTGGCCGGCTGGGCCTGGCTTGCCACGACGTGCGCCCGCCTCGCCCGGGTAACACTCACCTGCTGACCCGGGATGCAAGGCGGCGGCCGCGGGGATGATCCC
>NZ_SMKL01000121.1 GCF_004348545.1 Jiangella ureilytica
GGGCGGGCCGGTCAGGCGGCGGGGCGGTAGAACTCGGCCAGCTTCGGGCCGAGCACACGGCCGGGTCGGCGACGTGGCCGGCGACCTCGACGGTGAGCCGCCGGGCATCGGGCAGCGCGGCCGCCGCGGCGTCGGCGGCCGCGCCGAAGATGTCGACCGGCAGCCCGGCCGAGTGCGGGTCCACCGTCGCGCCGGTCGGGCAGCACCGGCTGCGCGACCTTGGCCAGCCGGTCCGCGGGCGGCGGGCCGTCGCCGAGACAGGCCGCGTCGTAGCGCAGGGTCGGCGCGAGCTCGCGCAGCGCCGGCCAGACCGGCGCGGCTTCCGCCCCCGCGATGTCCTCCTCCGACGAGCCGGCCAGCCGCATGAACCGCCGCAACGCCTCGTCGCGATCGCCGCGGCCCAGCGCGGCGTCGAGGTCGGCGACGTAGTGGCGCCACGCCGCGGTCATCTCGTCGCCCAGCAGGTACGGGACCTCGTGGACGGCGATCCGCTCGGCCGGCAGTCCCGCGGCCGCCGCCTCGAGTGCCAGCGCCGCGCCCGAGGACGCGCCGAACAGATGCGGGCGCCCGCCGGCTGCGGTCGCGTCGATCACCGCGGCGAGGTCCTCGACCTCCCGCTCGACTGCGTACGGCTCGGTGTCGCCGCTGTCGCCCCGGCCGCGGCGCCGGTAGTTGACGACGGCGAACCCCGCGGCGGCGAGGTGCTCGCCCAGCGACACGTTCTCGGCGCCGTCGTCGAGCCCGCCGCCGACGAGGACCAGCGCCGGCCCGTCGTCACTGAGCCGGTCGTAGCCGATGGTGGTGCCGTCGGCCGAGGTCACGTGCGGCATGGGTCCTCCCGGAGTCCGCGATACTCCTCAATCCAGGCGGCCTCGGTGACGGGGTTGAGCCCGGACACACTGGTGGTGGACGGCCGCCCCGCCCCATGATCATCAACCTTTGGGACTGCCCTGACAGCCGAGAAGGTTGATGATCACGGGATGTCGGGTCAGCGGACGAGCAACCGCCGCGTCGTCTCGAGACCCCAGTCGTCGAGGCCGAGGAGGCGGTCGCTGCTGACGACGGCGCCGCCCACCTTCTCGACGTGTGCGGCCCAGGTCTCGCGGTTCTCGACCTTCGGCCCGACGATGAGGCAGTCGGGGTCGTTGGCGAAGAACACGCCGTTCATGAACTGCCGTCCCTCGGCAGAGAGGACGGCCGCCTGCTGGCTGGGCGAGCACATGTCGCCGTCGTCGGGCTCCAGCGTGTGGCCGGTGTCGGCGCTGACGCGGATGGAGTCGACCAGGCCGACGGACGGTAGGACGGGTGCTCCGCAGCCCAGGATGTGCGCGTCCGGCCCGACGGCGTCACGGATCAGCTGAAGGCCGTCCCGGTAGGCCGTCACCGCATCGGCCCCGGACGCCCTCTCACCCGGGATCGCCCCCGCCGCGACGAAGTCGATCTTGAAATAGTCGATCCCCCACGACGCGAACGTCGAGAAGACCGTGTGCATCCACTCGGCGGCACCCGGGTGCGACAGGTCGACCGAGTAGAGGTCCTGGTTCCAGTTGTTCCCGGCGTGCAGAAGGCCGCCGTGCGGGTGGCGCAGCAGCCAGTCCGGGTGCTCGTCGGCCAGCCGGGACCGGGCGCCGGCGAAGAACGGGGCCAGCCAGATGCCGGCCCGGCGGCCCTCGCCGCGGATCTTCTCGACCAGGCCGCGGAGATCGGTGAAGGTCGACGACGGCGTCAGCCAGTCGCCGATCTCGGCGGAGTAGCCGTCGTCGATCTGCACGACGTCGATCGGCAGGTCGAGCGTGCGCATCGCCTCGAGGTTCTCGACGACGTCGCTCTCGCGGACGTCGCCCCAGTACTCGTACCAGGAGCACCACGCCGTCGGCGCCGGCTTCGCGGCCGGAAGGCCGGCTGCGGTGACGGCGTCAGCGGCCCATCTCCGCAGCGCGTGTTGCACGTCGGACCCATCGACGACGGTGACGGTCACCGGCCCGTCCGCCCCCACGACGACCGCGCCGCCGTCGGAGACCGCCTGCACCCGCACCCCCGTCGTGAACGGGTCGGCCGCGGCCACGACGTGGACGGAACCGGCGCCGTCGGCGACCGCCAGCACCCCCTCGCTGAAGTACCCGTCGCGGCCGGGGTGCGACGCCTGCCGGTAGTTGAGCATCCGGTTGCGCTCGGACGTCGGCCGGTGCGGCCGGACGCCGAGCGGGTAGGTGGTCGTCGGGCTGAAGGACTGCCAGCCGTGCTCGAAGACCTCGGCCCCGTCGGAGGAGGCGGTCAGCTCGTGCACGACGTCGAAACCTGGCGAGAGAGGCATGAAGAGAGAACCTTCGTCGTAGAGAGGGCGGTCAGGCCTTGATTCCGGACATCGCGATGCCGCGGATGAACTGTTTCTGCAGCAGGACGAAGACCAGCACCATGGGCAGGATCGTCAGCAGTGAGCCCGCCATCAGGACGGGGTAGTCGGTGCCCTGGGCGCCCTGCAGGGTGGCCAGCCCGACCGGCAGCGTCATCCGCTCCGGGATGGTGTTGACGATCAGCGGCCAGAGCAGGTCGTTCCAGGAGAACAGCGAGGTCAGGATGGTCAGCGCGGCCAGCGCCGGCCGGCACAGCGGCAGGATGATCCGCAGGTAGATCTGCCACGGGTTGGCGCCGTCGATCCGCGCCGCCTCGTCCAGCTCCGGCGGCAGCGTCCGCATGAACTGGTACAGCACGAAGACGCCGAACGCGCTGAACCCACCGGGCAGCGCCAGCGCCTGCACCGAGTTCAGCCAGCCCATCGTCCGGATCACCTCGTACTGCGGGATCACGAACAGCTGCGGCGGCACCATCAGCACGATCAGGAAGCAGGCGAGCAGCGGGCCGCGGAACCGGAACCGCAGCCGCGCGAACACGTACGCCGCCAGCGACGCGATCAGCAGCTGGGCGACGACGCGCAGCACCAGCGCGAGCACGCTGTTCACCGCCATCGAGCCGACCGGCACCACGTCGAAGAACGCCGAGTAGTTCGACCACTGCGGCGACGACGGCAGCACCGTCGGCGGGATCCGGGTCGACTCCCCCAGCGTCTTGATCGACGTCAGGAACTGCCAGACGAACGGCGACACCATGAGCAGCGCGCCGGCCATCAGCACGACGTGCGTCATCAGGTGCCGGGACGAGCGCACCCCGGAAGACTCACGCATAGGTCACCCACCGTCGCTGCAGGCGGAACTGCACGGCCGTCACCGCGAGCGTCACCACCAGGGTGACCAGCGCGATCACTGCGCCGAGCGGGCGGTCGTTGCGCACGAACGCCTCCTCGTAGAACAGGTAGACGATCGTCTTGGAGTCGGCCAGCGCCGGGTTCGTGCGGCCGAGCATGATGAACAGCAGGTCGAACATCTGCAGCGACCCGATCACCGACAGCACCGACACCAGGAAGATCGACGGCGTCAGCAGCGGCACCGTCACGGAGAAGAACCGCCGGATCGGCCCGGCGCCGTCGAGCATCGCCGCCTCCTCCAGCGTCTCCGGCACGGCCTCGAGGCCGGCGGCCAGGATGATGAGGTTGGTGCCCAGCGCCATCCAGATGCCGACGGCGGCGACGGCGTACAGCGCGGTGTCGGGGTCGGCCACCCAGGCCCGGGTCGGCCCGCCGACGGAGTCGAGCACCTCGTTGAGCAGCCCGAAGTCGCCGTTGTAGATGTAGCGCCAGACCATCGCGACGGCCACCGGCATCGTCACGACGGGGACGAAGTACAGCGTCCGGTAGAACGAGCGGCCGCGCAGCCCGCGCTGGTGCAGCAGGGCGGCGACGACCATGGCGATCGGCACGCCGAGCAGCACGATCGCCGCGTACACCAGCGTGTTGAGCAGCGCCCGCCAGATGTCGTCGCCCTCGAACAGCTGCTGCCAGTTCTGCGGCCCGCTCAGCGTGTAGCCGGTGAACGCCGTGCCCTCGGAGAAGCTGAGCAGCACCGTCCGCAGCAGCGGCCAGAGGTAGAAGATCACCAGTCCGCCGAACGGCACGGCGAGCAGGATCGCCGCCCAGACGTCGTCCGGGTGCCGGTTCGGCCGGCGGCGCGGGGCCGGCGGCGCGGGAGGCGCCGCCGAACCCTTCGTCCGCGTGAGAGTCATCGCAGCGTCAGCCCTGGTTCTCCTGGGCCAGCGCCTCGTTCATCGCGCCGGCCAGGCCGGCGGCCGCCTCCTCGACGGTCTGCTCGCCGGTCCAGGCCGGGGTGAGGAACTCGCCCTCGCGGCTGGCCCAGGCGTCGGTGTTGCGCGACACCGGGAGCACGACGCCGTTCTCGGCCTGGTCGAGGAACGCCTGCAGGTTGAACTGCGGGAACGCGTCGACGAAGGCCTGCTGGGTGCCGTCGTAGGAGCCGATGACGGTGCCGGTCTCGCTGGAGATCCGCGAGGCCTCCTCACCGCTGAGGAACACGGCGAGGCGGGCGGCCTCCTCCGGGTGCTCGGTCGAGGCCAGCGCCACGTTGCCGATGCCGTTGATGATGGTCGCCTCCTGGGCGCCGCCCGGCAGCTCGGTGACGTCGAAGTTCTCCGACGAGTACGGGTCGTTGGCGAACCGGATCGCGTAGAACGAGCCCGTGGTGAGCATGGCCAGCCGGCCGGACATGAACTGGGCGACCGACTCGGTGTCGGCGAACGACTCCAGCGTCGGCGACACGTGGTGCACGTTGATCAGGTCGGTCCAGAACTTGATGCCCTCGATCGCCTCGGGGCTGTCGTAGCCCGACGTCGTGCCGTCTTCAGAGATGACCTCGCCGCCGGCCTGGTAGATCGTGTTGTAGTACGTGGCCTGCGGGTCCATGGGCGCGCCGATGCCGTAGACGCTGCCGTCGGGCTTGGTCAGCGCCTGGGCGTTGGTGATGACGTCGTCCCAGGTCCAGTCCGGCGTCGGGTAGGCCACGCCGGCCTCGTCGAACAGCGCCTTGTTGTACCAGAGGCCGATGGTGTCGAAGTCCTTGGGCAGCGCGTACGTGGTGCCGTCGTCGACGAACAGGTCGACCAGCTGCTCCGGGTACTTCTCGATGTCGAGGCCGGACTCCTCGAACGCGTCGTCCAGCGGCAGCAGCACGCCGCCGTCGATGTACTGGCCGATCTTCGCGCCGAGCATCCAGGCGACGTCCGGGCCGGTGCCGCCGGCGGTCGAGGTCTGCAGCGTGCTCCAGTAGTCGGTCCACGGGATGATCTGGATCTCGACCGTGACGCCCGGGTTCTGCTCCTCGAAGACGTCGAGGATCTCGCGGATGGCCGGCTCCTGGTCGGGCGAGAACGTCGCGAAGGTCAGGTTCACCTCTTCGGCGCTGTCGCCACCGCTGTCGCCGTCGCCGGAGCCGCCGGCCGAGGCGCCGTTGTCGCCGCACGCGGCCAGCGTCAGGACGGCCGCCGCGGCCATCAGGCCGAGCAGGGTCTTCGTCGACTTCATCGTCGTACCTCTCGTTCGTGTGGGAGAGCGTGATTCAGGTCAGGGGGAGCACGTGCGGGTCGATCCAGTCCACGTGCGCCGGCTCGGCGCCGGCGGGCGGTGGCTGCACGACCAGCCGCAGCCGGGTGATGCCGGTGAGGTCCACGTCCAGCTCGCGCGCGGGTTCGCCGTGCGCGACCTCGACGGTGGACAGGACGCGCCCGTCGCCGACGACGGCGCAGGTCGCCGTCGTGCCGGCCGGGCTCTCGTCGTCGACGCCGACGGACGCGGTGAGCCGCGCCGCCGTGCCGTCGAGCACCCAGGTGACGTCCGCCGGGGCGCAGACGCCGAGTCCCCTGGGATGGTGGACACCGGCCACGGACATCGGCCGGCCGTCGGCGGGGTTGCCCTCGCCGTTGGACATGTCGCGCTCGACCGGCCCGCTGCCGTTGACGGCGGCGACGGGGGTGAGCGCGACGAGCGACGCGGGCTGGTCGCCGAGGGGAGTCACGACGCGCACGTGCGCGAGGGTGGAACGACGGGGTCCGATCGGCTCGCCGGCGTGGACGGCCAGGACGGCGACGTGGCCGGGCTCGGTGTCCGCGGGGACGGTGACCGACCAGACGCCGTCGCGGACCGGGCGCGGCGCGTCCCAGCCCGGCGGCACGACGAGGTGCGCCTCGGCGCCGGTGACGACGGCGGCGATCTCGACCGGCTCGCCGGGGACGCCGCGCACGATCGGGTCGGCGACGGCGACAGCTGCCGGTCGCCGCTGTAGTGGCGCGGGCGCCGCGCCGGGCGGGGCGAGCAGGACGAGCGCGCCGCCGCGGGGCCGCAGGGTGACGTCGACGGTGTCCGCGGCGGTCACCGAGCGGGTCGCCTGGGTGAGCCGGTCGCCGTCGTCGTCGGTGATGATGGTGGCGCCGTACTCCGCGCCGGGCTCCAGCCCGAGCGAGCCGAGGTCGACGGTGACGGCCTTCGGCTCGGTCAGCGCGGACAGCGCCCCGACGAACCACTCCGTGCCGGAGCGGCGGGCCAGCACGACGTACTCCCCCGGCCGCCCGGCCAGCAGCCGGGTCTCGTCCCAGTGCGCCCGGATCCGCTCGATGGCGGCCTCGGCGATGGGCCGCTTGGCGTACTCGTCGATCTCGTCGGCGTAGTTCAGCAGGCCCGACTCGAGCACCAGGGCCAGTGCGAGCTCGTGCGCCTCGGTGGTCAGCCGGGCGGCGGCCGAGAAGGTCACCGGCGTGTAGTCGGCCGACCCGACGACATTGCGGGTGAACGGGACGATGGTGTTGTGCTCGGGCGTCAGCGGCTCGCTGTAGAAGACGTAATACTCCGCGCCGCGGACCGCCTCGTAGCTCATGACGTGCGGGTACGTGCGCGACCACCCGCGCGGGATGACCGAGCCGTGGAAGTTGATCATCAAGCCGACTCGGGCGCACTCGGCGATGACCTCGTCGTACCAGCGGTAGCGCTCCTGCGCCTCGGACTCCATGAAGTCGACCTTGACGCCGGCGATGCCCCACGACGCCCACTCGGCGAGCTTGCGCCGCTGCTCCGGCGTCGCGAGGTGGTCCCAGACGACCCAGACGAAGACGCCGACGCCCCGCTCGCTGGCGGCCGACACCAGCTCGGGCATCCAGACGCCGTCCCAGCCGCAGTCGACCAGCACGTACTCCCAGCCGCGGGCGGCGGCGTAGTCGAGCATGCGCAGCTGCTTGGACAGGTGCGCGCCGCTGTAGAAGTCCGACCACCACGACCACGCCGCCCGGCCGGGCCGCGCCCAGGCGGGCACGACCCCGCCGGCGACCGGCGGCGCGAGATCGTCGACCAGGTGCGACGCGACGACGGTGCCGAGGTCGCCCACGATGACGACTCGCCACGGCGTCGCCACGCTGTCGCCGTCGAGCACGACGTCGGCCGCCAGCGTGACGGTGAGCGCGCCGCCGCCGTCGTACCGGGCGAAGGAGCCGCCGTAGCGCCCGTCCAGGTCGGCCTCGGTGACCAGCGCGAACCTGTCGTCCGCCAGCTCGACGAGGAACGGGAAGCCGTAGTCGCCGGGCTCCAGCGCGTCCAGCGTGCTGGTGAACCGCGTGGTCTCGTACCAGGGCGTGTAGGTGAGCGGCCAGACCGCGGCCGTCGCCGGGAAGCGCAGCCCCGCATCGCCGCCGGTCACCGTCGTGCCGGCCAGGCCGCCGAGCACGAACCGGAAGGCGACGCCGTCGGGCCCGGCCCGTAGCACGACGGCGACCTCGCCGCCGCCGGCAGCGCCGAACCGGACGGTGCGCTCGCGGTGGTCGACCGCGTGCGGGCCGACCCGCTTGCCGACGACGAGCTCGTACTCCTCGTGGACCTGCCGAGCCGAGTCGCCCAGGTAGGTCGCGCCCGACAGCAGGTCGCGGCCCTCGCCGGTGTGCAGGTGCAGCGGCGCGGGCGCGGTGACCTGGACGCCGTCGTGCAGCGCGGTCCAGGTGAGGCGGCCGCGGAACCACGTGAGCGCGATGGTGGTGGCGCCGTGGGACACGGACCAGGTGGAGGACTCAGACACGACGGACCCCTGGGCGGCGGCGCACGTCGGCGGTGACGCGCTGGCGGGACGGGAAGACGAGCTCCTGGATGGCGACCGCGGCGGCACCGCGGGCCCACTCCTCGAACGGCAGGTCGCGCACGTGGATGGGCACCTGGTGGGCGGCGCCGAACGCCTGCTCCGCGAACGCCTCGCGGATGGCGGTCTCGAACAGGTCGTAGCTGGACACGCCCTCACCGGCGACGATGACGCGTTCCGGGCCGAGCAGGTTGGCCACCGACGCCAGCGCCAGCCCGATGAGCCGGCCGGCCCGGGCGAAGATCGCACGGACCGCCTCGTCGCCGGAGCGGGCCAGCTCGACGGCGGTCTCGATGGTGAGGTCGTCGAGGCCGGTGACGGCGCGGCAGCGCTCCAGCAGCGCCGTCGTCGACGCCTCGGCCTCCACGCAGCCGTGCCCGCCGCAGTGGCAGTGGACGGCGGGATCGCCGAGCGGCAGGTGGCCGATCTCGCCCGCGACGCTGTGCGCGCCGCGGACCAGGCCGCCGTCGACCACGATCGCGCAGCCGATGCCCGTGCCGATGGTGACGACGGCGAAGTTCGTGATGCCGCGGCCGAGACCGAACCACTGCTCGGCGACGGTGAGCGCCTTGACGTCGTTCTCGACCACGACGGGGGCGCCGACGGCGTTGCTGACGGCGGTGCCGAGGTCGACGTCGCGCCAGCCGAGGAACGGCGAGTAGCGGACATAGCCGGTGTCGTGGTCGATGTCGCCGGAGAGGCTCAGCCCGAGGTCGTGCGGCGCGACGACGAAGCCGACCTCCTCGGCGCGGGCGACGAGCTCGCGGTGGAACGCGGCGATGGCGGCGACCGCGGCGTCGACGGAGTTGTCGACCAGCGGGCGGCGTTCGGACACCCGCGGCGCGCCGGCCAGGTCGCAGACCATGCCGATGAGCTCGTCGCGGCGCACGATGATGCCGAACGACCCGGTCTGCCGGGCGTGCACCCGCAGCGGGCTGCTGGGCCGGCCCATGCGGGTCTCGTCGCCGTTGGTGGACTGCGGCTGGTCCGGTGCGTACTCGAGATAGCCCTCGTCGATCAGCAGCTTCGCCACCCGGGTGACGGCGGCCGACGACAGCCCGGTCTCGCGGGCGATGTCGACGCGGGCGATGGGCCCGGCGGTCAACGCGGTGAGGAAGACGGCGCCCTCGGCCGGAGTTCCCTCGACCGGGCCGCCTCGCTGGATCGGCACGGCACCGACGCTACGGAGACTTAATAAACTTTGTCAAGTATGTAACTCGTGCCCTACTCGATGTGTGCCAGCCCGCGACGGTCTACGCCAGCAGCGGCTGTACGCCGTGCCGCGGCGGCAGGTCACGGCGGCGCTCGGCGCGCCGGTCACGCGGCGGCTCGTGGTCACCGACGCCGGCTACTCCCCCGCCCCGGCCGGGTTCATGGCGGAACGGCCGGAGGGGTCGCGGCAGACCCTGGTGGCCGTCTGCGCCGCAGGCAGCGGCTGGGCCGCCGTCGGCGGGAGCCGGCATCGCATCGGGGCCGGCGCGGCTCTGGTCGTCCCGGCCGCGACGCCGCACGCCTACGGCGGGTCGCCGTCGTCGCCCTGGACCGTGTGGTGGTGTCACCTGCGCGGCAGCGACGTCCCCGAGCTGGTCGAGGCGTTGGGCGGGCCGGTGGTGCCGATCCGCCGGCTCGACCGCGCGGTGGCACTGGCCGACGAGATCGTGGCCCGGCTCGCCCGCGACGACGACGGCGGCCCGGCGCGGCTGGTCGGGGTGTCCGGAGCGGCGTGGAAGCTGATGACGCAGCTGATCGCGGACCGGTCGGCCGGCCCCGCCGCCGACGACCCGCTCGAGCGGGCCATGGCCTACCTCGCGTCGCGGCTCGACGGCAGCGTGCGGGTGCCGGAACTGGCCGCCCTGGTGGGCGTGTCGCCGTCGCACCTGACGGCGCTGTTCCGGCGCGCCACCGGCGGCGGGGTGCACGCCTACCAGACGACGCTGCGCATGGAGCGGGCCCGGCTGCTGCTGACGACGACGGAGGCCTCGGTCAGTGAGATCGCCCGCGACGTCGGCTACGGCGACCCGTTCCACTTCTCGCGCCAGTTCCGCCAGGCCCACGCCATGAGCCCGACCGACTACCGCCGCTCTCCGCCGGATGGTTCGCCGGGGTGTTGAGGTGGGCTCCCTGTCCCCTGTTGCCCATTCTCTTTGACCCCGGGCCACTCGCCTACCGCCGCTCTTCGCCGGATGGTTCGCCGGGGTGATGGGGTTCGCCGGGGTGTTGAGGTGGGCTCCCCGTCCCCCTTGCTGCCCATTCTCTTAACCCCGGCCACCCGCCTCAAGCCGGCGCCCTCTGTGGTTGCTTGACCCTGTGCTTGCGGGGCTTCGGCTTGACCCGGGCACCCGGGGCCTAAGAACGGGCAGCTATCAGGGGGACGGGGAGCCCACCTCAACAC
>NZ_SMKL01000122.1 GCF_004348545.1 Jiangella ureilytica
GGCCGGGGCGGGGACGTTCGTGAGCGACTCGGCGACGGCGTCCGCGGCGGCCGGTCCGGCGGCGGCCGGTCCGGCGGCGGCCGGCGCCACGGCGGGCCAGGGACTGCGGCCGCGGCCGGGCTGGGACCGCGCCTCATGGCGGCCAGCAGTGCGACCTCCCGCGCGGTACGACTTCCAGGTCGGCGTGCCGGACACCCGGCTGTTCCCGTACGACACCTGGCGGCGGCTCGTCGCGGCTGAGTGGCGGCCTCGCGGCGACGCGCGGTCGCGGCCCGGTGGCGAGCCGGCCGGTGACGCCGAGTCCGCCGGGCATCCGGGGCTGCGCGACGCGATCGCCCGCTACGTCGGCTACGCCCGGTCGGTACGGGCCGCGGCCGACGACGTCGTCGTGACCAACGGCGCGCAGCAGGCGCTCGACCTCGTCGCGCGCGTACTGATCGCTCCCGGCGACGTCGTCGCCGTCGAGGAGCCCGGCTACCCGCCCGCGCGCGACGTGTTCGCGGCGCACGGCGCCCGCGTGGTGGGCGTGCCCGTCGACGGCGACGGGCTGGTGGTCGCGCGCCTGCCGCGAACGGCACGGCTGGTCTACGTGACGCCGTCGCACCAGTTCCCGCTCGGGGTCGCGATGTCGCTGCCGCGCCGGCGCGAGCTGCTGGCCTGGGCCGGCGCGCACGACGCCGCGGTGTTCGAGGACGACTACGACAGCGAGTACCGCTTCGCCGACCGGCCGCTCGAGCCGCTGCACACGCTCGACGACGGCGGCCGCGTCGTCTACGCGGGGACGTTCTCGAAGACGCTGCTGCCCGGGCTGCGGCTCGGCTACGTCGTCGTGCCGCCCACTCTCCGCGATGCCGTCCGTACCGCCCGCCGGCTGGCCGACGGGCAGGGACCGGTCGCGACCCAGGCCGCCCTGGCCCGGTTCATGGACGAGGGCCGGCTGGCGCGGCACATCCGGCGGACGGCGAAGGTGTACGCGCGGCGGCGGTCGGCGCTGCTGGCCGGGCTCGGCGGCGTGCTCGCGCCGTATCTCGAGGCGGTCCCGTCGGCGGCCGGGCTGCACGTGTGCGCGCTGCTGCGCTCCGGCGACGACGCCACCGGGGCCGCCGTGGCCGGGCGGGCGCGGGCCGCAGGGGTCGCCGTCGAGACCCTCGGCCGGTACGCGACGGCGCCGGGCGGGCCGGCCGGGCTCGTGCTCGGTTACGGGGCCATCGAGGCGGCCGACGTGCCGCCCGGGCTGGACCTGCTCGCCGATGCGCTGCGCGAGGTCACGCCGGACTGAACGCGCCTCCGGTGAGCACCGGGACGACGTCGGTGACGTCGCGCTCGGCCGCGATGGCGACGTCCTCGGGGAAGCCGTCGTCGATCAGCTCGCGACCGGACGCGCACTCGCGGAGGGCGGCGGGCAGGTCGCCGACGGCATCGACGGCGGCATGGGCGGCTCTCGCCTCGGGGGACGGGTCCGCGCTGGTCATGGCAGCGACGATCGCGCCCGCGCCGAGCAGGTCCTCCAGCGCCGGGCGCAGGCGGCCGTCGGGCCAGGCCTCGCCAGCGGGAATGACGGCGACCGGCCGGTCCGCGGTGCCGTAGCCGGACGCCGTCAGCCACCGCCCGACCGCCGCCGCGTTGCGCAGGCAGCCCGCGACGACGGCGACCTCCGGACGGGAGTCGCGCGCCGCGGCGGCGATGGCCGACCCGTTGGGCGACGGCAGCACCAGCCGCGGGGTCGGCGGGGCCGCCCGCAGCGCCGCCGGCGAGAGCGACCACGGCGAGTGCCGGTCCGCGGCCCTGCGACCCACGGCCAGCCGCGCGCCGACGGTGTCCGCGTAGGCCGCCGCCGTCTCGTCGCGCCAGGCGTACGGATACACCGTCGTGCCGGCCTCGGCCGCCACCGACACCGCCGTGGTGAACGACAGCACGTCGACCACGACCAGGCAGGCGACGTGCGGGGCGAGCCGTGCCGCACCCGCCGGGCCCCACTCGACGCGGACGCCGTATCCGACCTGGTCCCATGCGATCACCCACCCGATTCTGCCGAGTTGTCGGTGGCGGGTGCTTGGGTGGGGACATGGCGGATGTGAAAGCGGAGCTGCACCGCAAACTGCAGCTGGTGCGCGCCGGACTGCTGTCGAGACTCGACGGGCTGAGCGAGTACGACATGCGCCGGCCGCTCACGCCCACGGGCACCAACCTGCTCGGGCTGGTCAAGCACCTCGCCGGCGGCGAGTACGTCTACCTCGGCACGTCGTTCGGCCGGCCACCGCCCGAGACGCTGGCCTGGGAAGAGGACGGCTCGGTCTGGGACGGCGCCGACATGTGGGTCACACCCGACCAGTCCAGCGAGTACATCCTCGGCCTCTACCGGCGCGCGTGCGAGCACGGCGACCGCACCGTGCAGGAGCTCGAGCTCGACGCACCGGGGCGGGTGCCGCACTGGCCGGCCGAGCGCGCCGACACCACGCTGGGCGTCCTGCTGATCCGCATGCTCTCCGAGACCGCGCAGCACGCCGGCCACGCCGACATCGTGCGCGAGCTCATCGACGGCCGGGGCGGTCCCGACCACGACGAGCTGGGCGACGCCGAGACCTGGCGTACCTATCTCGCACGGATCCAGGCGGCCGCCGACGCCTTCGCGCCGCGCACCTGAGGGCAGGACGGCGGGACAAGCGCTACGCGGTTCGACGTAGGGGAGTACGCGATCTGACGTAGAGGAAGTCGGTCCGCTCGGCGGACGCCGCGGCGGCCGCGGCCGCCGAGACTGGCCGGCATGTCGCTGCGCACGCTCACCCTCGCCCTGACCACGACCGCCGCCGTCGCCATCACCTCCCTCGTCGCCGCGTCCGCCTCCGCGTCGGCCCAGCCCCGCCTGCCCGCTCCAGCCGTCGGGTCAACGGGCTCCGGCGTCGTCCGGGTCGACTCCGGCTGGCTGCGCGGCAGCGTCGCCGGCGACCACGTCACCTACTCGGGCATCCCGTACGCGGCGCCGCCGGTGGGGGAGCGGCGCTGGCAGCCGCCGGTCCGGCCGCGGCCCTGGCACGGCGTCCGCGACGCCACGACGCCGAGCCCGTTCTGCCCCCAGGGCAACAGCGTCACGGGGATCGTCGGACAGGAGGACTGCCTGTACCTCGACGTCACCGTGCCCACGACCGTCGAGCGCGGCGAGCGGTTGCCGGTGCTGGTGTGGCTGTTCGGCGGCGGCTTCACCTCCGGCGGTGCCCGCGAGGTCGGCGCCGCCCGGTTCGCCGCCGCCGGCGACGTCATCGTCGTGACGCCCAGCTACCGGCTCGGCGCGCTCGGGTTCCTGTCCGCCCCGGCGCTCGACTCCGCGGGTGGCAACTACGGACTCATGGACCAGGCGGCCGTGCTGAGCTGGGTGCGTCGCAACGCGGCTCGGTTCGGTGGCGACCCCGGCAACGTCACGCTGGCCGGCCAGTCCGCCGGTGCCCGCTCCGTCTGTGCCCACCTCGCCTCGCCGGGTTCGCGCGGCCTGTTCCACCGGGCGATCACACAGAGCGGCGCCTGCGACAATGCGGTGCCGTCGCTAGCCGAGGCGCAGGCGTTCGGCGCCCAGGCCGTCGACGTCCTCGGCTGCGGTTCGGCCGCCGACGTGGCGGCCTGCCTTCGCGCCGTCCCTCCGGCCCGCCTTCTCGACGCCCTGGCGGGTGTCGGCAGGCAGATGAACGCACGGGTGGCGGACCGCCCGTGGAACCCCGTCGCCGGGACGCCGCTGCTGCCGAGGCAACCGGCCGACGCCCTGCGCGACGGAACGGCCGCGCGGGTCCCGCTCCTGATCGGCGGCACCAGCGACGAGATGCGTGCCTTCGTCGTGGGCAGGCCGGTGACGGCGGACGACTACCGCAGCCGGCTCACCGACACTTTCGGTGACGAGGCGGACGCCGTGTTCGAGGCCTATCCGATCGAGGACTACGACACCCCGGCCCTCGCGATCGCGACGGTGCTCGGCGACTGGGGCGGCTCGATCGGCGTGTGCCCGGTGCTGCGCACGGCCGCAGCTGCCGCCGTCCACCAGCCGGTGTACGCCTACGAGTTCGCCGAGGACAGCGGCGTGGTCGAGGAGGGCTTCCCGATGGGCGCGTTCCACGGCCTGGACCTGTCCTACCTGTGGGACCTGGACCTGGCCCGGAATCCGTACCCGCCGCTCACGTCCGAGCAGGAAAGGCTGTCGGCGACGATGATCGACTACTGGACGGCGTTCGCCCACTCCGGCGATCCGAACGGCCCCGGCCGCCCGCACTGGGCCGAGTTCGGCGCGACCGGCACCGTGCTCGGGCTCTCCACCAGCGGCATCGCCCCGACGCCGCTCGCCGCCGACCACCGCTGCGACCTCTGGTCCCGCCTGCCGCGATGAGTGTCACCGTCCTGCCGAGTCGGTACGAAGGACAGCAAGGAGACGAAGGGAGACCCCCGATGGGAAAGGTTCTCAGCCACATGACGATGTCGCTCGACGGCTACATCGCGCAGCCCGACGACGGGATCGGCGAGCTGTTCGAGTGGTACGAGGCCGGCGAGGTGAACGTCGAGAATCCCAACGAGACGGTGAGGTTCGCCGTCGACGAAGCGAGCGCCACCATGCTGCGCGACCTGACCGAGGGCGTCGGTGCGCTCATCTCGGGCCGGCGGCTGTTCGACATCGCCGACGGCTGGGGCGACAAGCACCCCGGCGGCTCGCCCGTCGTCGTGGTCACGCACCGCCGGCCCGAGAACGCCGCCGAGAGGTGGCCCACGACGACCTTCGTCGACGGCGTCGAGGCGGCGGTCGCGAAGGCCAAGGAGATCGCCGGCGACAAGGACGTCACGATCGCCAGCGCGAACGTCACGCAGCAGGCACTGGCGCTCGGGCTCCTCGACGAGGTGTGCGTCAGCCTGGTGCCGGTGCTGTTCGGCGAGGGGAAGCCGTACTTCGGCGCGCTCGAGGGCGGGCACCAGCTGCTCGAGGATCCGGAGGTCGTCCAGGGACGGCGGGCGCTGCACCTGCGCTACCCCGTGCGACGCTAGGTCGTCATGACGGCAGACCCATCTTCCGACGCCGCGGCCGGGCCGGCTGCCGGCGCGGCCGGGCAGGCACTCGGCCCGGCCGCGGCGGCGATCGTCTCGGCCGAGCACTGGAGCCTGCTCAGCGCTCGCGGTGCCCTGCTGAACGAGGCGCAGCAACGCACCT
This sequence comes from Jiangella ureilytica, assembly GCF_004348545.1. Taxonomy (GTDB): domain Bacteria; phylum Actinomycetota; class Actinomycetes; order Jiangellales; family Jiangellaceae; genus Jiangella; species Jiangella ureilytica. The sequence continues at coordinate 5,177 of NZ_SMKL01000122.1, forward strand.
CGGTCTTCCTGACGGTGTTGTCCGCGGCCATGGTCGCCTCGGCGTTCCTCGCCGACGCCACCGGGTTCTCGGGCCGAGCCGCGGCGCTGACCATCGTGGTGCTGGCGGTCGCGCTGTTCCTGGGCGTGACGACGTTCCTGCGGCTGGTGCAGATCAACCGGGACGAGAAGCTGACCGTCCTCGCGATGAACCGGCTGCGCCACGCCTACCTGCGGCTGGAGCCGGGGCTGCGGCCGTACTTCAGCGCCAGTCCGCACGACGACCGGCTGGGGCTGGAGATCAGCTATTCGCTCGGCCCGCTCACGGCCGCGACGGGGAGGAACCACTTCCTCGTCACCACACCGACGGTGGTGGCGACCATCGACGCCGCGCTGGCCGCGGCCATCGCCGTCCTGGCGACGGCACAGGCGACGACGGCGCCGGTCGCCCTGGTCGCCGTCGGCGTCGCGGTGTTCGGGCTGGTCTGGGCCGGGCTGTTCGCCGTCCAGCGCCGCGGCGTCGACCCGCTGGCCGGCGCCGTGCCCCGGTTCCCGACGCCGCCGCCTCCTCCGCCGGATCCGGCACCGGCATCCGGTTCCGCACCGCGGTGAGCGCCCGGCGCTGCGGACCGGCGGCACCGACGCCTGGGCCGGGGTACCGTCAGCGACGACGTCCCCGACATGCTGGGCCGGGTGTGCCGAACTTGTGGTTCCAGGACACCCGACGAGCACGAGACGCCGCGGCAGTGCGCTTCCACATCGACGTCAGGGTGGCTCCTGATGTGGCCGAGCAGCATCGCCGCCGCCGTCACGGCCGGCGGCAACGTCGTCGACGACCGCCAGGGCCGTCGGACACCGTTCATCGCCGATCAGGACGGCGACAACGCCTGCGTCTGCACGGCCGCGAGCTCCGGTGAAGGGTTCGTCGGGCGATGAGTTCGGGCGGCTCGGCCGGTCTGACGTGCTGAACGCCCTGTCCCTCTCGATCTGGAGGACTCATCGTGTCGCTCGACCTGTTCGCCGGGATCTATGTCCGTGACTACGCGGCGGTGCAGCCGTGGTACGTGCGGCTGCTCGGCTCCGAGCCGACCTTCCTCGCCACGGAGACCGAGGCGGTGTGGCAGCTCGCCGACCACCGGTGGCTCTACATCAAGCAGCACCCCGAGCACGGCGGCCACGCCGTCCTGGCCATCATGGTCGACGACCTCGACGCTCAGGTCGCGCAGATCGCCGAACGCGGGATCGAGCCGGTGCAGTGGGAGGAGTATCCGAACGACGTCCGTAAGGCGGTCTTCCGCGACCCCGAGGGCAACGAGGTCGGCTTCGGCGTCATTCCCGGCTGACCGGGTACTCGAGGTGTGGCTCCCGCACCTGGACTCGAACCAGGATCCCTCTGATTAGGCGTCCGGCCCTCTGGTTGTCTCTCGTCTTCTCGCTCTCGGCGCTTTGGCCTGCATCGATGCGGCGGAAGACACCTCGGCGTCTCTCTACCGTTCGCCTCGCCGTCGACTGATTTCCATGGGCCAAACCATGGGTTCAGAGGCCTGCGCGGGGTCGACCTGGCTCCTTGCTTGGCCTCATCCCGTTGCGCCCCCCGCCGGTGCTGGAACACGCGGCCGGGGACTTGGCCCCACCTGATCAGAGCAGGAGAGAACCCATGCGGAACATACCGCGTCGACCGTCCACCATCACGTGGTCCTACGTCGTCGACGACACCACCGGCTACGTCCTGGCGGAGCGTCGTGAGAACGCCTCGCCCGTGATCCGGCTCCACTTTGCCCCGGCCGGGCAGGAACGGGTCTTCGATCTCGACATGACCGCCGCCGAAACGCTCGCCATGGCTGCCCAGCTCGCCGCCGTCGCTGACACCGCCCGACGTGACGAGTACAGCTCCCCGGATGTGCTCGCCTACATGGCCGAGGTCTACCTGTTCGGGTCCGATCCCGCGCGGGAGCTGGTCGACCTGGCCGACTACCTCGGCTACTCGCCTCTGGGTGTTGACGGTCAGCTCGTCGACCGGGCCGACAAGATCCTTCCCACAAGGCTGGGACTCGCCCCGGCCCCGCCCGTTCGCCACTCTGCGCCATCCCCTCATAACTGCCGCCTCTAGGCCGGAGTGGAGCTAGTCAAGGGTCGAGCTTGCTCGATCACGCAGTGACGCGGAGCGCAGCGGAGCGCCCTTGACTCGCGGAGTGGAGGCCGGACAATTCGCGGCATGAGGGGGACGGCCCGACCCACCCAGCTCGTGTGGACGGATCGAGCTAGTGACGGCGAACCGGATGCGGGTCGTTGCGGCGTCGTGGTTCACTGGCGCCCGATCCGCCGGCCATCCACCAGTGTTGTCGGATCACCAGGCCCGTGACGAGGACGTTGCGATCTTCACTCGTCACCGGCCTATCTGCGTGTGCGCCGCCCGTACGGTGCGCCCGGAACGGCCGCTAGGTGTACTGACCACGGACGTTAGGAACGGCGTGCCTGCTGGACGATGACGAAGACCTCCGGGTGGCTTGTGGAGCAACCACGCAACCACTGCTCCCACCAACGGAGGTCTTCGTGTCCCACGCTAATGCCTGTCTGACCCCTGCCGGTCGGCTGCGTCTGGCGCAGCTGGTCGTGGACAAGGGCTGGACGCTGCGCCGCGTCGCGGAACGCTGGAACTGCTCGGTCACGACCGTGAAGCGGTGGGTCGACCGCTACCGCGCCCATGGCCGGGCCGGCCTGGTCGACCGGTCCTCCAGGCCGCGGGTCTCGCCGCGGCGCACACCCACGCGGGTGGAACGCCGGGTAGTCGGGCTGCGGGTGTCGCGACGATGGGGACCGGCCCGGATCGCCTACCGGTTGCGGATGAACGTCTCGACCGTGCACAAGATCCTGCGCCGCTACAGCTGCCCGCCGCTGGCGTGGACCGATCCGGCCACCGGAGTGCGGATCAAGGGCATGCGTCGGAACGTCAACGCCTACACCCATGAAGCACCCGGCGACCTGGTCCACGTCGATATCAAGAAGCTCGGGCGGATCCCTGACGGTGGCGGTCACAAGGTCTTGGGACGTGCGCGTGGCAAGCGGGATCGGCATCGTGGGATGGGCTATTGGTACATCCACAACGCCGTGGATGATCACACCCGGCTCGGCTACAGCGAGCTGCTCACCGACGAGCGTAAGGAGACCGCCGCCGGGTTCTGGCTGCGCGCCAACGCCTACTTCAACGCTGTCGGGATCACGGTGAAACGAGTGCTGACCGACAATGGCTCCTGCTACCGCTCACGCCTCTTCGCCAACGCCCTTGGCGAGGACATCGCCCACAAGCGAACCCGGCCCTACCGCCCGCAGACCAACGGGAAGGTGGAGAGGTTCAACCGCACGATGCTCGAGGAATGGGCCTACGCCCGCCCCTACACGTCCGAGACACAGCGAACAGCCCTCTTCGCCGACTGGCTCCACACCTACAATCACCACCGCGGCCACACCGCACTCGGCGGCATGTCACCAGCAGACCTCGTGCCCAACCTCCGTGGACAGAACAGCTAGGCCGCACGCCCGGCGCAGCCGGGGGAGGGCGGCTGCGGCGAGCGCCAGCGAGCCGCCTTGACGGAGTAAGGAAGGTTCTCATCAAGCCCTGCGGCAGCGGGTGTGTGCTCCGTCGGCTGATGCGCGACTCTCGTCCGCCAGTTGATCTGCGACAGTCGAGCCGTATCGCGGTAAGAGAGTGCATCTCCCGAGCGCGTCGGGCGATCGACGTTAGGGTTTGGGCGTGGCCTCGCCGGAATCGTTTGAGCAAGACGGACCATGGATCCGCTCATCAGATGGGTTCAAGGTTCGCGCTCTCGGGCGGAGCGGCATGGAGTACGTCAGGGGCCCCGTGACGCTCGATATTGACGCGGAGGCGCTTGCGCCACGAGGGTTCGCGCTCTACCTGCGTTGCATCCCAGAGGACGTCCGCGAACGTGTCGTGGGTGACGTGACTCGTGCGTGGCGATGGGCTGGCTTCGACGTGGAGACCGTCGGTCCCTAAGCACGCTCATCGGCGGATCCGTGTGTTGGCCGGCCCGGGGTAGTCCCAGACTCCTAGCCCGTCGCAGATCACCCGACGGAAATCTGTCGCACATCAGGCACCGGATCACACCTGCGGCAGCGGGTGTCCTGTCGCGGGTGGTGCTTGACAGTCGCGTATCAGTTGATGCTTGACACCCGGCCGCGTATCGGCCGTCGTTGTGGACGATGTTCCGCGGGCATCGTCGTGGCGGGAGGCCGGGATTGGCGCTGGTTGTGTTGTCGGTTGTCGAGCAGCGGTTGGACGCGGTGCGGGCGGTGCTGGCCGGGGCGAGCGTGGTCGAGGTGGCCGTGCGGGCCGGGGTGTCGCGGCAGTCGGTGCATACCTGGATCGGCCGGTATCTGTCCGAGGGCATCGCCGGGTTGGCGGATCGGTCGCATCGGCCGAGGGAGTGTCCGCATCAGGTGGCGACGGTGGTGGAGATCGTGGTGGCGGAGATGCGCCGCTCGCATCCGCGGTGGGGTGCGAAGCGGATCCGGATGGAGTTGCTGCGCCGCCCGGTCGAGGGGCTGGTGGTGCCGTCGACGGCGACGATCAACCGGATCCTGCGCAGGCAGGGTCTGGTGACGCCGAGGCCGCGGAAGCGGCCCCGGGACTCGTTCGTGCGGTGGGAACGGCCGGGTCCGATGCAGTTGTGGCAGATGGACATCGTCGGCGGGATCTGGCTGGTGAACACCGTGACCGGGGAGCTGCGCGAGGCCAAGGTGGTCACCGCGGTGGATGATCATTCCCGGTTCTGTGTGATCGCGCGCGTGGTGGAACGGGCGACGGGGCGGGCGGTGTGTCTGGCGTTCGCGCAGGCGCTGGCCCGGTTCGGGGTGCCCGAAGTGTCTCGCCCCGGGTTCAGTGGAGGCTGTGATGTGCCGCGGCGACGCGTGTCGGCGCGGGGTTGTGATGGTAGTGGTTGTCCTCGTGTTCGGTCGGTGGGATCAGCCCGATCTCGCCGTGCAGGCGG
>NZ_SMKL01000123.1 GCF_004348545.1 Jiangella ureilytica
CTGGGGTGGGGTGGGCGCCGAACCGGCCGGCGACGGGACGCTGCGGACCGTCCCGCCGCCGGCCGAGTCCTGATCGCTACGCCGGGTCGTCGACCAGCAGCGCGAGGATCCGCCAGTAGTTGCCGGTCGGACTCGACAGCCGCAGGTCCACCGTCCGGCCCTCGGCGCCGCCGTCGAGCGTGAACTGCTCCCAGGCGTACGACCCGCTCGGCAGCGTCGCCCGTGCCGGCACCACCACGGCGCCGTCGGCCTCGACGACGAACCCGCTGGTGGAGAAGTCCGGGTCGCCGGTGAGCAGCGACACCGTGTGCGGTCCCGGCGGCAGGGTCAGCCGCAGGACGCCCGGACCCCGGTTGTCCAGCACGAAGTCGCGCCGCAGGGCGTCCGGGTGACCGCGGTCGCGCTGCAGTGGCGCACCGGTCACCCAGCCGTAGCCGCGCGCGGCGTCCCACGCGTGGTTCGGCGCCAGCGGCGTGTACGACTCCAGCACCGGGCTGGCCGGCGAGCCGCCGTCGAGGGCCAGCAGGAGGTCGTCGCCGTGCGGGACGGCGTACGTGCGGGCCGTGGGCGTCCCGGCCACGACGACACCGGGGGCGGTGACCGACGCGGTCAGGGTCGCCTCGGCGAGCGGCCCGGCCACGACCCCGCCGGCCGGCGCCGTCACCGGCACCTCCAGCGTCGCGGTGGCGCCGGGCTGCAGCGTCGCCGTCGCGGAGCCGGCGATCCATCCGGACGGCACGGTGACCGTCGCCGTCACGTCCGCCGGGGCGGCCGAGCGGTGGTTGGTCACCGTCACCGACGCCGTCGAGGACCGGCCGGTGAACAGCGGCGCGCCGACCGCGACGCCGTCGGCCGACACCGCCGGCCGCACGACGACCGGCGCCGACAACGGGAGGGTGACGCGGTCGCGGCCGACGTGGGCGTAGCCCGCCGACCCGGTCAGCGTCACCTCGCCGGGGGTCGCGCCGGCCGGGACCGTGACGTCCCACGCGCCGGTCAGCGTCGCACCGGCGGCCAGCGACGCCGCCGACGTCGGCCCGGCAGCGACCGCCTGCCAGCCGTCCGGCACGGCCAGCTCGACCGCCGGCGCCCGGACCGCGGCGTCGCCGTCGTTCGTGAGCGTCGCGGTCACGCGGACCGTCTCGCCCGCGGTGACCTCGCCGCCGTCGGCCGCGAGCTCCGTGCTCACGCCGTCGACGCTGCCGATGACGCCCTCGAGCGCGGCCGCCGCCTCGTCCAGCGGCGCCAGCAGCGCCGCGGCGACGTCGGCGGGTAGCCCCTGCCCGGCGACCCACTGCCGGGACTGGTTGGTGAAGATCAGCGCGCGGTCCAGCCGGCGGGCGAAGTCCGCGTCATCGGTCGCGGTCTCCATGGCCGCGGCGAGCTCGCCGTCGATCCGCTCGGCTGCGCCGGCCAGGTAGGTGGCCTGCTCCTCGGTCAGCGTCTCCGCATGCTCGCCGGCCGCCGCCTCGAGCGACCGCACCGCCGCGCGGGCCGCGCGGACGCCGTCGAGCAGCGTGTGCCCGAAGTGGAACGCGTCGAGGTTGACCAGGTAGTCGTCGCCCTCGTCGTTCGTGAACACCAGGAACAGCTCGTGGCTGCCGCCGGGGTCCTCGACGGCGACGTCGACCTCCTCGAACGCGTACGAGTCGCCGGTCGGCTCGAGCCGTCCGCTGCCGATGACGGGGCCGTCGACGGCGTCGAGCCGCACCGACACCGTCCCGCCGGTGCCCGACGACGCGTACCGGAAGGTCAGCTGGTTCACGCCGCGCAGGTTGACCGGCTCGTAGGAGACGTGGTCGCCGTGGCCGATCTGGCCGACCATGCGGTTGCCGTTGCCCTCCTGCGTGTCGTAGAGGACGACGTCGCTCGCCGACGTCCAGTGCTCGGCCTGCTTGTGCCGCGGCTGCAGGATCGCCGAGTCGCCGCCGGTCAGCGGGTCGACACCGTCGCCGCCACGGTCGGTGTAGGTGGAGTCGACGATGTAGAAGATGTTGTCGACGTGGCTGTGCCCGTCGTCGACGATGGTCTCGATCTCGCCGGTGCAGCCGGTGTACTGCTCCAGCGGGTGACCGTGCTGGTCGTGGCCGAGTGCCGGCTGGGTGACGATGTCCGCACAGTCGACGCCGCCGCCGCTCACGCCGTCCTCGGCGTCGTCGACCCGCACCTCGAACGGCACCGGCTCGCCGAAGTCGAAGATCTGCCCGTCCAGCGGCTCGACCAGCTCGACGTCCGGCCGGGTGTTGCCGACGCTGACCGGGACGTTCGCCACGCCGGTGCGCCCGGTCGGGTCGGTGACGACCAGCTGGGCGGTGTAGTCGCCGTTCTCCGTGTACGTGTGCGACGGGTTCGCCTCGGTCGAGTCCACCTCGCCGTCGGAGTCGAAGTCCCACGCGTAGGTGATCTCGTGCTCGTCCGGGTCGCCGGAGCCCTCGCTGGAGAACTGGACGGCGAGCGGCGGCTGCCCCGACGTCGGGTCGGCCGACGCGCGGGCGACGGGCGACCGCTCGCCCGGCCGGGCGTAGTTGATCTTGTAGATGCCGGAGTCGGTGTTCGGGTCGCCGCGGCCGGAGCCGCCGTAGTTCGAGCCCCACTCGATGACGTACAGCGAGCCGTCCGGGCCGAACTGCAGGTCGATCGGGCGCAGGAACTCCACGCCCGGCATGAACGGGTTGATGATCGCCGGGTTGCCGGCCTCGTCCAACTGGACCTCGAAGATCGCGTTGCGGGTCCACTCGGCGATGAAGACGGTGTCGTCGTAGTAGGCGGGGAACTTCGCCTCCGACGGGTTCTCGCCGTCGAAGTGGTAGGTCGGGCCGCCGATGGCGAGGCGTCCGCCGCTGCCCAGCTCCGGGTACTCCGGCGTCACCTCGTACTGGTACGGCAGCCAGGCCGGCTGGGCCGGCGGCAGCTGCGTCAGGCCGGTGTTGTTCGGCGAGTCGTTGACCGGGCCGCCGGCGCAGTCGTACAGCGGGCCGGACTCGCCGGTGGCGTAGTCGTGGTCGTTGTAGGCCTTGTTCGCGCCGATGCAGTGCGGCCAGCCGAAGTTGCCCGCCGTCCGCGCCTGGTTCCACTCGTCGTAGCCGCGGCTGCCGCGGGTGGGGCTGTCCACGCGGGCGTCGGGGCCGACGTCGCCCCAGTAGAGCCAGCCGGTCTCCTCGTCGACGTGGATGCGGTACGGGTTGCGCAGCCCCATGACGTAGATCTCCGGGCGGGTGCCCTCGGTGCCGGGCGGGAAGAGGTTGCCCTCGGGGATCGTGTAGGTGCCGTCGTCCTCGGGGTGGATGCGCAGGATCTTGCCGCGCAGGTCGTTGGTGTTGGCCGACGACCGCTGCGCGTCGTTGTACTCGAACCCGGGCCGCTCGTCGGTGGCGCCGTAGCCGCCACAGCAGGGCGAGGAGTTGTCGCCGGTCGCGACGTAGAGGTTGCCGGCGGCGTCGAAGTCCATGCCGCCGCCCTCGTGTGCGTTGACCTCGCGCTGCGACGGCAGTTCGAAGATCGTCTCGCGGGACGCGGGATCGACGGTGCCGGTCGCCTCGTCGTAGGTGAACCGCGCGATGACGGTGTTCTCCTCGTCCAGCGGTGAGTAGTACAGGTAGAGCCAGTGGTTCGTGGCGAAGTCCGGGTCCAGCACGATGCCGTGCATGCCGTGCGTGTGCTCGACCAGCACGTCGAACCGGGCCGCGAGCTCGGTCCGCGCCGTCACCGGGTCGTACACCTTGACGTCGCCGCCGCGCTGCACGTAGAAGACCCGGCCGGTGTCGTCGATGTCCATCGCCAGCGGGTCGTCGGTGTTGCCGTCGAGCTGGATCTTCTCGAAGTTGTGGTTCGACGTCGCGCCGCAGTCGCCGTCGACCACGCCGGCCGCCCACTGGATGCCGCCGAGCAGGTGCTGGACGAACAGCGGCTCGTCGGTGAACGCCGACGGCGCGTGCCCCATTCCGGTGTACCAGGAGCGGCCGCCGTCGAAGTTCTGGCACCAGCTGATCGGGTGGTCCGCGCCCATCCGGTGGCCGGTGTAGGACGTCGAGTCGAAGCTGGCCAGCACGTGCACGTCGCCGCGCGGGTTGGTGACGAAGTCGTACGGCTCCTCGGTGCGGGTCCACTCCTGCGGCAGGTGGCTGGTCGACGGGTGCACGGTGTCGTCGACCTCGACCTCGAGCTCCTGGATCGGCGGGTGGCTGAGGAAGAACGCGCCGACCAGCTCGCCGTACCACTCCCAGTCGCGCTCGGTGCCCGACGCGGAGTGGATGCCGGCGTAGCCGCCGCCGGCCTGGATGTAGCGCTCGAACGCGGCCCGCTGGCCGGCGTTCAGCAAGGCGCCGGCCTGCGGCGTCGAGTTGGTGTTGTTGAAGATCACGACCTCGTACTGGGCCAGCGTCTCGTCGGTGAAGTTCGCGGGGTCGTCGGAGATGGTGACGTTGAACCCGTGCTCCTCGCCGAGCTGCTCGATCAGCGCCTGACCTGCGGGGATGGAGTCGTGGTAGAAGTTCGTGACGCGCGAGAAGACCAGCGCGTCGAAGCTCTCGGTGGTGGGTTCCTCGACGGCGGACGCCAGCGCGCCGCCCGTCAGTGCCGTGGCCGCCAGCGCGGCGGCGAGCCCGATTCTCAGCATCAGCGCTCTCCCGTCAGAATCGAAGATCGCGCAGGTGCCGGAAGCTGTTGCGGGCCGTCGCGAGCTCGTCGGCCGGGTTGTCGTGCTCGACGAGGAACTGGCGGACGCCGCCGCGGTGGGCGTGCTCGAACATCGCCGCGAAGTCGAGGATCCCGGAGCCGACGTCGGCGAACCCGCCGTCCGGCGCCATGTCCTTGACGTGCAGTGCCGGGAACCGGGCCGGGTGGTCCACGAAGTAGTCGCCGGCGTCGTAGCCGCCGCGGGCCGCCCAGTAGACGTCGAGCTCGTAGCCGACGAGGTCGGGATCGGTCTCCTCGAGCAGCACGTCGTACAGCACGCGGCCGCCGTCGGTGCGGAACTCGGCGTCGTGGTTGTGGTGCAGCACCTTCAGCCCGTAGGTCGCGGCGACCTCGCCGGCCCGGTTGAACGCGGCAGCGGCCTGGCGGATTCCGTCGAGCGTGTACAGCGAGCCGGGCAGGCTGGACGTGACGACCCAGTGGCCGCCGAGCGTCAGGACGTCCTCACAGGCGCCCTCGAGGTTGTTCGTGAGGCGGTTGTAGCCGACGTGCTCGAGGACCGCCTTCAGCCCGGCGTCGTCGAGCATGGCCCGGATCGCGGCCGCGCTGTGACCGTGCCGGCCGCTGACGCCGACGGTCGCGTAGCCGATGTCGGCGAGGGCCTGGACGGTGCCGGCGAAGTCGACGGCGAGCGAGCGGCGCATCGTGTACAGATGCATGCCGATGGCCGGGCGGGGGATCAGCCGGTTGCCGCTGCCGGCCGCGACGGCGGGGAGGGCGCCGACGGCGGTCGCTGCGGTTCCGGCGGCGAGAGCGGCGGCCGCCGCGGTCGTACGGAGGAAGGAACGGCGGTCGAGCTGGCGTCGGGGCATGGGGGAGCTCCACCTTTCGTTGTTCGACGGTGAACTTCTAGCGGTGGTAAGCGCTTTCCGTGGTGTGTTGCGTACGCTAACGGCGAGGCACGGCCACAGTCAACGCCTGGATCGAATCCGGTGGAATCCGTGCATTCCAGCCGTGCCGATGACGGCGGCGGCGAGCCCGGCGAGCGGCGCACCCGGGACGCCGGCGATCGTCAGGGCGACGCCGAGGGCGGCGGCGGGCAGCCACATGAGGGCGTGGACGGCCCGCGGCGGGCGACGCTGCCGCCGTCGGGCCCGGGCCTCCCAGCCGAGCGGGACCACCAGGGGCGGCAGCACCGCGGCGAGCATGGTGAGCCAGGGGAGCAGGGCGTTCTCGAAGCCGGTGGTCGCGAGCGCCAGCCCGGCCACGCCGATGACCGCCGTCGCGGCCCAGTGCGGCAGTGGTGCGAGCCGGTGCGACAGCCGGTGTCGGTGCCCGCCCGTAGGGTGGGCAGCCCCACCCAGCCGGGCGGAGTCCCGGCGGGCGGGGACCACCGACCGCAGCGCCAGCCCGCCGGAGTGGAACGCCGTCAGGCACGGGGCGGCGACGGCGACCACCACCAGCGCCGTGCCCAGGTCCGAGGTGCGCAGGTGGCCGACGAGGTCGGCGGAGTCGCTGCGCAACGCGATGGTCGTCCCGGCGGCCGCGGCGACCAGTGTCGGCAGCACCAGGATCGCCGCGCAGGCCCACAGGTCGCCGCGGCCGCGCAGCCCGGCCGTGAAATCGGGCGCCCGCAGCGCGAACACCGCGACGTAGCCGACGAAGACGGCGACGTCGGTGAGGAACGCCGACGGGGCGCCCGCGCCCGCGGCGAGCGGCGGCGCACCGGCGGTCGAGCCGTCGCCGTGCGTGGCGATGACGACGATCAGCGCGAGCGCCGCCGCAGTCGTGACCAGCGCGATCGCGTTCCAGCGGTGCAGCCCGCCGGCCGCGAGCGCGAGCAGCGGCAGCCCCAGCGCGGCGACGCCGACCCACGTCGGGGCGCCCAGCAGCGACGCGAGCGCCGACCCGCCCAGGGCCGCGTTGAAGCCCAGCCAGCCGGCCATCGCGAGCGCCATGAGCGTGCCGACGAGCAACCGGTCGCCCCGCGGCAGGTACGCCTCGAGCACCGCCGCCAGCGGGCGGCCCTCGCCGTCGGGCGGGCGCAGCCCCAGCCGGCCCTGCACGAGCAGCAGCACCGTCATGGCGACGCCGCCCGCCAGCAGGGCACCGACCGGCACGGGGCCGTCGTGCCGGTCGGCGAGTCCTGCACCGAGCACCAGCGCCGCCGGGCCGGTGCCGATGGCGAGCCACGCGCCGGCGGTGTTCCACCAGCGGCGCTCGCTCGTCATCCGTGGTGGCCGCTGGCCCCCAGCAGCACCCGGATCTCGCGCGCCAGTTCCTCGAACGTCGGACTCGACATGGTGGCACCGTAGTCCCGCACGGCCGGCAGGTCGACGTCGTAGACCCGCTCGATCCGCCCCGGCCGCGGCGTCATGACGACGACCCGCTGGCCGAGGTAGACGGCCTCCGCGATCGAGTGCGTGACCAGCACGACGGTGGTGCCGGTCTCGCGCCAGATGCGGTGCAGCTCGACGTTCATGTGCTCGCGGGTGAGTGCGTCGAGGGCGCCGAACGGCTCGTCCATGAGCAGCACCGGCGGCTCGTGCAGCAGCGCCCGGCACAGGGCGACGCGCTGCTGCATGCCGCCGGACAGCTCGTGCGGCAGGGCGGTCTCGAACCCCGTCAGGCCGGTCAGCTCGATCAGCTGGTCGGCCCGTTCGGCGGCCTTGCGCTTGTCCATGTTGCGCATCTCGGCCTGCAGCAGGATGTTCGCCCGGACGCCACGCCACTCGAGCAGCGCGGCCCGCTGGAAGGCGAAGCCGATCTCGCGCTGCGGCCCGGTGACGTCATTGCCCAGCAGCTTCACCTGCCCGCTGCTCGGCGGCACCAGCCCCGCGACGATCTTCAGCAGGGTCGACTTGCCGCAGCCCGACGGGCCGACGATGCTGACGAACTCGCCCGCCCGCACCGACAGCGAGACGCCCGTCAGCGCCGTCGTCCGCTTGCGCTTGCTGGTGAACGTGCAGGTGAGGTCGGTGATGTCGATGGTGGTGTCGTGCTCGTGGTGGGTGGCGGCGTCGGTGGTGGCCGCCGGCTCCGTCGTCATGGCCTCCATCCCCGTGCTCACCCGGCCTCGCTGAACGACGACTCCCAGTAGGTCGCCGGGTCGGCCGGTTCCTCCAGGGCGCCGTTCTGCGAGAGCAGGTCGATGGTCTCCTGCCACTGCTCCTCGGTGTTGGCGCCCGGCGTGCCGGCTTCGTCGAGCCTCAGCAGGCCGATGCTCTGCTCCAGCTGGGCGCGCAGCACCTCGGCCGGCGGAGTCTCGTCGGCGCCCTCCTCCATGGCGGCCGCGGCGGCGTCCGGGTCCTCGGCGGCGGCCTCCCAAGACCGCGCCGTCGCCCGCACGAACGCCTCGACCAGCTCGGGGTCGTCGTCGATGGTGTTCTGGTGCGCCACCAGGCCCGTGCCCAGCAGGTTCATGCCCCACTCGGAGTACAGCAGCGCGTCGACGTCCTTGCCGCTGAGATCCTCGATGGTCGGGCCCTGGTCGTGGAAGAAGCCCATGATCGCGTCGGCGCGGCCCTCGACCAGCGCCGCGACCTTGCCGGCGGGGTCGACGTTGACGACCTCGACGTCGTCGGGGTCGACGCCGTTGAGCTCCAGCCAGGCGGGGAACGTGGCGTACATCGCGTCGCCCGGGGTGCCGGCGACGATCTTCCCGACGAGGTCGGCGGGGTCGCTGATGCCCTGGTCGGTGAAGAACTCGACCGACGCGGGACCCGTCTGCAGGAACACCCCGAGGCTCTTGATCGGCATGCCCTCGGTGATGCCGTTGAGCAGCGGCGGCGTGTCGGCCCAGCCGAAGTCGGTCTGCGACTGCGCGACCTGCTGCACCGTCGTGCCGGAGCCGCTGCCCGGCCGGATCTCGAGGTCGATGCCCTCCTCCTCGTAGATCCCCTCGGCGACGCCGTAGTAGAACGGCGCGTGCTCGCCGTACGGCACCCAGTTGAGGGTCAGGGTCACCGCGGTCAGGTCGCCGCCGTCGCCGTCGCCCGCGGCGGTGGGTTCGTCGTCGCCGCCACAGGCGGACAGGGCGAGAAGTGCCACGGCCGAGGTGGCCAGCAGGCTGCGTCGCATGATGGGCCCTTTCATGAGATGCGTCGTTGCGTTCATGAGGTGGTGAGGGGGACGCCCTGGCGGCGACTGGCGTGCCAGGGGATGAGCAGCGCTTCCGCGGCTTCGACCAGGACGAACAGGACGACGCCGAGGGCCGACATCAGGATCAGGTCGGCGAACAGCAACGACGAGTTGAGGTTGCCGCTGGCCAGCAGGAGGACGTATCCGAGCCCCTCGTCGGCACCGACGAACTCGCCGACCACGGCACCGACGACCGCCAGCGTCACGGCGACCTTCAGGCCGGACAGCAGGTGCGGCAGCGCGTTCGGGAACCGGATCTTCCGGAACGTCTTCCAGCGGCTCGCGCCCATGGTCGCCGACAGGTCCAGCAGCTCCGGGTCGGTCGAGCGCAGGCCTGCGACCCCTGAGACGACGATCGGGAAGAACGCGATCAGCACGGCCAGGATCACCTTCGGCATCGGCCCGAACCCGAACCACACGACGAGGATCGGCGCGATCGCGATCTTGGGGATGACCTGCGCGAACAGGATCAGCGGATAGAGCGCCTTCTCCAGCGTGGGGGAGTACACGATGACGACGGCGGCCAGCATCCCGATGACCGCGGCCAGCAGGAAGCCGAGCACCGTCTCGTACGTCGTCACCCAGGTGTGCCGGGCGAGCATCTCGCGCTCCGTGACCAGCTCGTTCGCGACGTCGCCGGGCGTCGGGACCAGGTAGGCGGGGAACACCTCGGCCGCCGTGATGGCCCACCAGCCGAACCCCAGCAGCACCAGCAGCAGCGCCGGCCGCCAGGCGGCGGACAGGAGCTGGACGGCACGCTGGGCGGGCCTGGTGCGCTCGACGGGAGCGTCGTCGTCGGGTGCGGCGGCGGGCGGTGCGGCCCTGGAGATCACCTCAGGCATCGAAATACTCGTCCTCGTCGTCGGCGGCGGGGATGGCGACGACCAGCGCGCGAAGCTCGCCGATCGCCCGGTGCCGGGTGCCCGGCGGGATCAGGAACGCGCTCAGCGGCCCGGCCGGGTGCGCGACACCGTCGAGCTCGACCTGCCCGTCGCCCTCGAGGACCACGTAGATCTCGGTGGCCCTCCGGTGGTAGTGGGTGATCGCGGCGTCGACGTCGAGCAGGTGGACACTCGCCGTCCCCGGCTCCACGTCCACGAACGCCCGGCGGGTCTGCCCGCACGAACACGCCTTCGGCTCGATCTCGTCGAGCCTGGCCGTCGCGGCCGGGCTGGACGATGCGGTCGGCGGTGCTGCCATTCGCGCCTCCCAGGCGGAAGTACGTCGGCGGAAAACGCTTTCCTGTGGCGGCCGACGTTACCGGTGTGTTGCCGAGGCGGTCAAGAGTCCGGCCGTCCCGGATGCGTGTTCGGTGGGTGGCCGACGCGGCGGCGCGTGGTGTGGCGCGGCTGCTCGGGACGGTGCTGGCGGGTGGTCAGCCGGGTGG
>NZ_SMKL01000124.1 GCF_004348545.1 Jiangella ureilytica
CGCCCCACCCAGTTCCGCCGGGTCCAGTCCGTCGCCGTCGACCGGCACCTCCACCACCCCGACGGGCCGCCGGCGCAGGTGGTGCAGCGTCCCGGGCGAGCAGGGCCGCTCGACCGCCCACGTCGCCGCACCCAGCACCGTCGTCAGCAGCCACATCGCGTGCGACACCCCGCCGGTGACGTGAATGTGGTCCGGCTCGGCCGAGACGCCGCGCGTGCGCGCCAGCCAGTCCGCCAGCCGGGCGCGCAGCCGTGGGTGGCCGGCCGGGTCCGGGTAGCCGAGGTCGCGGTCGGACAGCGCGGCCAGCGCCGTCCGGGTCGCCGCGGCCCAGGCGCGGTGCGGGAACAGCGCCGGATCGGGGACGCCGGGCGACGGCGGCGGGGCGGCCGAGCTGGGCGGGGCGAGCGCGGGCGCGCCCCGCCCCGGCCCGCCGGTGACGACCGGCCGGCGCCGCGGCGCGGACCGGATGAAGCCTTCGTCCTGCAGCTGCGCGTAGACGGCGTCCGCGGTGCCGCGGGCGATGCCGACGGTGCGGGCCAGGTCGCGGGCGCCGGGCAGCGCGGTCCCCGGGAGCAGCCGGCCGCCGAGGATCGCGTCGATGAGCCGGCCGCGCAGCCAGGCCGCCTTCCCGGTAGCGGGCGGCGGGCCCCAGGGCGCGGCCAGCTCGGCGGCGGTGTCCGATGTCACTGGCCCAGTGGACCACGTCACGACTGGCCCTGTCCATGGGCCAGATCGCTCGCGAGGATCGACCTCATGAACCGACTGAGCTCGCCCTCCACCGCCGGCGCCCTGGCCTGCACGGCCGGCATGACGGTGGTCGGTGCGTCCATCGCGTTCGGCCCCCTGCTCGCCGGCTACCCGGTGCTCGCGGGCCAGGCATGGCGCTACCTGCTGGCCGGGCTGGTGCTGCTCGCCGTCATGCGGGTGCGCCGGGTGCCGTTCCCGCGGTTCCGCCCGAGCCAGTTCGGCCGGCTCGTGCTGCTGGCCGGGACGGGGTTGGCGGCGTTCAACTGGCTGCTGATCGAGGGGACCCAGCGGTCGGATCCGGCGTTCTTCGCGGCCGTCCTCGGTGCGACGCCGCTGCTGCTCGCGCTGGCCGGCCCGCTGCTCGACGGCGGCCGGATCCGCGCCCGCACGGTCGCCGGCAGCACGATCGTCGTCGCTGGCATCCTGGTCGTCCAGGGCGCGACGACCGCCCCGCTCGGCGCGCTGCCCTACGCCGTCGGGTTCCTGCTCTGCGAGGCGGCGTTCACGCTGCTCGCCGTGCCGCTGCTCAAGGACCACAGCCCGCTGCAGGTGTCGGGCGCCGTGTGCCTGGTCGCGGTGCCGCTGCTCGCCGTGCTGGCCGCGGTGTCGCCGGGCGCCGACCTCGTGGTCCCGACGGCGACCGAGGCGGCGACGCTGGGCTTCCTGGCCGTCTGCACGACAGCGATCGCGTTCCTGCTCTGGTACGGCGGCGTCGTCCGGCTGGGTGCCGATCGGGCGGGCCTGTTCGCCGGCATCATGCCGATCGCCGGCCTGGTCGTCGGGGTCGTCGCGGGCACCTCCGCCTGGACGCCGGTCGGCCTGCTCGGCTCGCTCCTCTGCGGCGCCGGCATCGCGCTCGGCCTGCGCCGTCCGCCGGAACCGCCCCACCGCCCCGAAGCCCTCCCACGCGCCTCCCTCGACACCGGTCCACGCCCGCCCGCGTTGATCGTGGAGTAATGGGGGAGTTGCGGTCCGGAATGTTCGATGAATTCCCCCGTTACTCCACGATCAACGGGGCGGGGCGGGGCGGCGGCGTTCGCGGCGGGCGTAGGCGGATCCGGCCGCGCCGGTCCCCGCCGGCCGCAGAATCGACGGATGGCGGACTGGCTCGACGATGACGGTGTGGTGACCCTGCCGAGCGGTGTGCGGTTGCGCGGCCGGCCGCTCGGCGTCCAGAAGAGTCCGGCGGACTTCACGCTCGTCCTCACCGACGGGACGATGCCGCCGTGGCCGCACCGGCGGATCCGCTGGCCGGACTTCTGGATCCCGGTCGACCGCGCGGACGCGCTGGACGCCCTGCATGAGGCGCACCGGCGCGCCCACGACGGCGACCGCGTCGAGGTCGCCTGCCGCGGCGGCCGCGGGCGGACCGGCACGGCGCTGGCGGCCCTGGCGATCCTCGACGGCGTGCCGGGGGAGCAGGCGGTCGGCTGGATCCGCGCCCACTACCACCCGCGCGCCGTCGAGACGCCCTGGCAGCGCCGCTGGCTCCGCCGCGTCGCCTGAGCCGCGTCGCTCTGAGCCGCGTCGCCTTGAGCCGCCTTCCGAGTCGCGACCAACAGGTGACGCAGACGCCGACAACGGGCGTCAGCGTCGCCGGGCTCGGCCCGGTCCGTTCCTCCGCTCTGCGCCGGGCGACGCCCCGCCCCCGATGGGGCGAAGAACCGGCCCGTGCCGGACGAGGTCGAGTCAGCCGCTGCTCGCGCCGACCGCCGCGACCCACCGCCGCGAGCGAGCCGCGCCGCCGTCAGTCGGCCGCCAAGTACGCCGTCCGCAGCGCCTGCCGCGCCCGGGAGGCCAGGCTGGACACCGCGTTCGGCGTCAGCGACATCCCGGCCGCCAGCTCGGCCGGCGAGTAGCGGTCCACCTCGACCAGCCAGAGGATGCTGCGCCACCGCGGCGGCAGCGAGGCCCAGGCGGCCGTGACGCGCTCGGCCTGCGCCGGCAGCTGGACGGAGTCGGTGAACCGCTCCCACATGGCCGGGTCGTCGTTGGCGACGGTGCGGCTCTCGGTCTTGCAGTACCGGTAGGCCAGGTGCTTCACCGTCGCCAGCACGTACCCCGTGAAGGAGTCGCGCGGGCCGCGGCCGGACCGGACCGCACGCAGCACGAGATAGAACGTCTCCTGGACGAGGTCGTCGGCGGCGTGTGTGTCGCGGACGATGTTGTGTGCCGCACGCCGGGCGATCGGGGACACCCGGCTGTACAGCGTCCCGAACGCGACGTCGTCCCCCTGACTCGCGCGATCGAGCAAAATGGTCGATTCCTCATGATCCCACCCCTTGATCATGGGGAAACGCTCGCGGTGAGAGGGGTCCTCCGGCGTCGGGGATGTCCGCATTCATGCATTCGGTAATCACGTACGTGGTCCTGTATTGAGTGAAATGACTGGTTCAAACAGGTTCAAATCTGGCCAATGTGGACAAGGGAAACTAATGCCTGTGACGCTAATCACGTTTATGATTCGTGCTGTGGTGCCGACGTGACGGCTCTTCAGGGGTGAGGCCGCCAGTGTTGGAGGGGGCAGATGACCATGGGAGATCGCAAGCGCAAGTACCAGGCCGCGCATGCCCAGCTCGGGACGGGGACGCGGTATCTCTCGGCGCCCAGTCGCAACGCGGGAGCGCACCGGGCGCGGGCCCATCGGCCCCGACTACGCCAGCGCTTCAGAGCCATGTTCGTGGAGCGGTCGTGGTGACCGCCGCCCGCCGCCGCATCCCACCGGCCCGCTGAGCTCGGCGCCTTTCCCGGTCCCGGCCCGTCCGCCCGGGCACCGGGGAAGGCGCCGCGACACCGTCGGTGCGCCGGCCGGGCGCGCACGAGTCAGCGGCGCGGCAGGATGACCGGTGCGCCGGTCCGCGGGTGCGCGATCACCTCGACGTCGTGTTCGTAGACGTCGGTGAGCAGCGCGCCGCCGAGAACCTCGGCAGGCGGGCCGGTGGCGACGACGCGGCCGCCCGCGAGGACGGCGACGCGGTCGGCGTGCGCGGCGGCGAGATTGAGATCGTGCAGGACGACGACGACGGCGACACCCGTGGCCGCGCGGGTCCGGGCGACGCCGAGCACGAGCTCCTGGTGGCGCAGGTCCAGTGCGGCCGTCGGCTCGTCCAGCAACAGCAGGCCGGTCCGCTGCGCCAGCACGCGCGCCAGCGCCACCCGCGCCTGCTCGCCGCCGGACAGCGACGTGAACCTCCGCGCGGCGAACTGTGTGACGTCGGCCTCGGCCAGCGCCGACCGGACGGCCTCGTCGTCGGAGTCCTCGAACGCAGTGCCGGCCCACGGCGCCCGGCCCATCTCGACGACCTCGGCCACGGTGAACGGGAACGACAGCCGCACCTGCTGGAGCAGCACGGCGCGGCGCATCGCGGACTCGGTCGCCGACCACGCCCGCAGCGGCTCGCCGTGCAGAGTGACCGAGCCCGCGGCCACCGCGACGTCGCCGGTGAGGGCGGAGAGCAGCGTCGACTTCCCGGCGCCGTTCGGTCCGACCAGTGCCAGCACCTCGCCCGCGCGGACCTCGACGCTGACGTCGTCGAGCACGCGCGCCCCGCCCAGGACGACGGAGACGCCGTCTGCGGCCGCGACCACGGAGCCCGCGGCCGGCGACGGCGTGGGCAGCCGCGGAGCGCCCCGCAGCGACACCGCGAGCCGCATCATGCCCACCCGCCCTGACTGGTCCGGGTCCGGCGCAGCAGCCAGAAGAACAACGGCCCGCCGACCAGCGCCGTCAGCATGCCGAGCGGCAGGTCGGCGTACTCGATCGCGGTCCGGGCGACCAGGTCGGCGGAGACCAGCAGCAATGCACCGCCGAGCGCGCTGGCCGGCAGCAGCAGCCGGTGGCCCGGCCCGGCGATCATCCGGATCAGGTGCGGCACGACCAGTCCGACGAACCCGATGACGCCGGCGAACGCGACACCGGAGCCGACCAGCATCGCCACCGCGACGATCGCCACGATCCGCAGCCGCTCGACCCGCACGCCCAGGTGCCGGGCCGATCGCTCGCCCAGGGCCAGCAGGTCCAGCGACCGCGCCATCGCGAACGCGAGCGTCAGCCCGACCGCCACGAACGGCAGCACCGCCAGGATCGCCTGCCACCGTGCGCCGTTGAGGCTGCCGAGCTGCCAGAACACGATCTGCTCGCGCGCCTCGGGCGTGGCGACGAACGTCGCGAACGCCACGATCGCGAACGCGACGGCGGTGACGGCGACGCCGGTGAGCACGAGCGTGACGACCTCCGTCCGCCCGCCGGACCGTGACAGCGCGTACACCAGCAGCGTCGTCACCAGACCGGTCGCGAACGCCGCCACCGCGACCGTCCACTCGCCCAGGAAGGTCGACCCGGTGACGAACACCAGGCTCGCTCCGACCGCCGCGCCGGGTGACACCCCGACGATCGCGGGCTCGGCCAGCGGGTTGCCGAACACGCCCTGCATCAGCGCACCCGCCGCGGCCAGCGCGGCGCCGACCAGCAGCGCCAGCACGACGCGCGGGAACCGCACCAGCCAGAGCGTGTTCTCGCCCTGCACGTGCTGCGGCCGCGGCCCGACGTCGAGCGGCAGGTCCACCGTCGGGCCGGCCTGCGCGAGCACCCACTCCAGGTTCGCGTCGAGCCGGTGCATGATCGAGCCGACGACCTCCGACGGCGGGATCTGCAGCTGGCCCCGTCCGGCCGACACGACCGTCACCACGACCAGCGCGACCGACAGCCCGGCGATCAGCACCCCGCCGCGCCCCTGCCGCCACCGGCTCGCCCGGACGGCGTCGGGCGCCGGCTCGGGCGGCGCCTCCGTGGGCGACGGTGCCGGCACGGTCGCCGTCATGGCTGGTAGACGGCGTGCGCGAGCGCCTCGATGGTGCGGCCGGTGCGCGGCCCGAAGCTGAGCAGGACGGAGTCGGCCATGTCGACGACGCGCAGCTTCTCGCCGGCCGGGGTCTGCGCGACGCCGGGCAGCCGGAGCATGCCGTCGACGCCGCCGATGGACTCGAGGCCCTTGGTCATCATGATGATCACGTCGGGAGCGGCCTCGACCAGCGCCTCGGAGGTGATCTGCGTGAACGGCCGGTCCAGCCCGATGTCGGTGCCGACGTCGACGGCGCCGATCGAGCGGATCATCGCGTCGGCGCCCGATCTGGGGCCGGCCAGCAGCTGCACCATGCCGCCGCGGGTGTAGAGGAACGCGATGCGCAGCGGGTCGGCGCCGGCCGGGGCGAGCGCCAGCGCGTCGGCGATCTCGCCGGAGGTCCGCTCGACCAGCTGCTCGCCGGCCTCCCGGACGCCCAGAGCGCCGGCGACGGCCCGGATCTGGCTCGGGATGCGGTCGAGGTCGCGGGCGTCGTCGAAGAAGACGACCGGGATGCCGGCGTCGCGCAGCTGCTGCTGCACTTCGGGCGGGCCGACGCTGGAGTCGGTGAGGACGACCGTCGGGTCGAGGTCGAGGATCGCCTCGGCGTTCATGTCGTGACCGCCGGGCGTGACCAGTGGCAGCTCGGCCGCCTGCGGGAACCCGGTGGACGCATCGCGGCCGACGACGCGGTCGCCGAGGCCGAGGCTGAACACGATCTCGGCCAGCGTGCCGTAGAGGTCGACGGCGAGGATGCGGCTGGCGTCGTCGATGACCACGGTCTCGCCGTCGCACGAGTGCACCGTGACGGGCAGCGCGGGCTCGACGTCGTCGGCGACCGGCGTCACCGTCTGGTCGACCGTCGCGGTCGACGGGCCGAGGACCTCGCGCGGGTCCTCGGCCGAACCGCCGGCGGACGGGTCGTCCGGCGTGGGGCGCTCGGGTAGCGGCTCACCGTCGGCGTCGACGCTCACGCCGAACCCGGTCACCGGCTCCTGGCAGGCGTCGACGGCTTCGGCCGCGGCCGCCGCCGTGGTGCCGTCGGCCGACAGCCGGGCATCGGTCCCCTCGCCCCCCGCGTCGTCCGCGGGTGCCACGCATGCCGTCACCCCGAACAGCAGGCCGGCCGCCACCGAGGCGGCCAGCACGCCGAACGAGCGCCCCCGCCGAGCCACGTCAGCCCGCCGCGGGGTGCGCGGCGCCGAGCTCGGTGAAGATCTCGGTGTTCATGCCGTAGGCGAGGATCACCTCGTCGATCACGCGTTCGCGCTCGTCCGGGTTCCACGGCGCCGCGTCGAGGCGGGCCCGATAGGCGTCCTTGAACGGGCGTGGCTTGGGAATCGCGTCGAACCGGTAGAACCGCACGCCGTCGCCCCCGGCCGGGAAGCCGTACGTCCGCGCCACCAGCGTGCCGACGGCCAGTCCGCCGGAGAGGTCGCCCAGGTACCGGGTGTAGTGATGCGCGACGAAGCCGCCGGGCCACTGCGCCGTCTCGCGGATCCGGTCGGCGTAGCGGCGGGTCGCCGGCAGTGGCTCCAGGTCGTCGATCGCGTCGGCGTCGCCGAGCAGGAACGCGAGATCGGCCCGCAGCGACGGGCCGCGGGTGAGGTCGTCGGTGACGAACGGCCCGGCGACCGGGTCGTCGCGCATGCCGGCTGCGACGGACTCCAGCGCCTCGTAGACGAAGTGGTGCTGGGTGACGAGCGCGGTGTAGCCGGCCCGGCTGATCCGGCCCTCCATCAGCGCGTTGATGAAGCCCGCGCCGTTGGCGACGTCGTGCAGCGGCCAGCTGCGCTCGCGCAGGGCCTGGGAGAACGTTCGGGGCTCGGCCTCGGCCGGCGTACGGGTGGTCGGCACGGATTCTCCTCCGGGTCGGCGCTGCGGATGAGACAAGTATTGCATC
Source organism: Jiangella ureilytica (assembly GCF_004348545.1). GTDB lineage: Bacteria > Actinomycetota > Actinomycetes > Jiangellales > Jiangellaceae > Jiangella > Jiangella ureilytica. The sequence continues at coordinate 7,492 of NZ_SMKL01000124.1, forward strand.
TTAGGTTTGCCTACCCCAATGTAGGTATGCCTTACCTATACCGATATCGTGCCTCATCGATCCGCAGAACCCGACATCAGGTTGAAGGGTGGGACATGTCGAACGTTTCCCGACGGCGCTCGCATCGCCGTCGACTCGTCACGGCCGTGGGGGTGGTGATCCTGGCGACGGGGGGCCTGGCCGGCACCGCGGCGGCCGCGTCCGGCACCGGGCCGGAGGGCCAGACGATCACCGTCTCGAAGGTCGACGGACTCGACCCGGCAGGCGAGACGATCACCGTCCACGGCGAGGGCTACGACCTCACCAAGGGCATCTACGTCGTCGTCTGCGTCAACAACGGCGCAGGTCAGCAGCCCACACCGTGCCTCGGCGGCGCGGACATGGAGGGCGGCGGCGGAGCGTCGGCGTGGATCTCGTCAAACCCGCCGTCCTACGGCGAGGGCCTGGCGACGCCGTTCGAGGAGGTCGGCGGCAAGGGCTCGTTCGACGTCCAGCTGAGCGTCGCCGCGAGCGACGAGTTCACCGACTGCCTCGACACCGCCCAGGCGCCCGACGGCTGCGTCGTCGGCACCCGCGCCGACCACACCCGCACCGCCGACCGCAGCGCCGACGTGCTGATCCCGATCACGTTCGCCGACGCCGGCTCCGGCGGCGACGACGGCAGCGACGGCAACGACGCCGGCGGCCAAGGCGAAGCCGGTCCGACGCCGAAGCCCTCCAGCACCACCGCCGCCGGCGGCGGGTCGAACCTCGCCCGGACCGGCGCCTCGATCATCCCGGCCGCGCTGGCCGGACTGGCCCTGCTCGGCGGCGGAGGGGCGGCCGTCGCCATCCGCCGTCGTCGTACCGAGGAGACGAACCGACCGTGAGGACCACATCGTTCAGACGGAACGTGGCGACGGTGCTCGCCGCGGCGCTCGGCGCCGGCACGCTGATCGCGGGCGCCGCGCCCGTCGCCCTCGCCGAGCCCACGGACACGACGGGCGGCACCCTCGACTGGGGCGTCAAGGCGTCGTTCCGCACCTACATCACCGGCCCGATCGCGCACGGCTCGATCGAGGTCCGCGACCCGGCGACGCGCAACGCCGACGGCACCTTCCGGTTCGCCGACGGCGCCGGCACCGCCGACCCCGACGCCGGCACCGCCGAGCTGGCCTTCGCCGGCGAGGTCTACTTCGCCGGTCACGACATGGGCGCCGGCCCGCTGCTGGAGCTCACCGTCACCGACCCGCGCGTCACGGTCACGTCCGCGACCGACGGCGTGCTGGTGGCCGACGTGGTGAGCAAGTCGCTGGACTCCGGCGAGCTGGTCACCTACGACGACGTCGAGCTGGCCGACCTCGACCTCACCGGCCACCCGCTGACGTTCGACGGCGGCACGGTGTCGGCGACGGGCGTCCCGGCGACGCTGACCGCAGCGGGCGTCCCGGCGTTCGCGAACTTCTACGCCGCCGGCACCGCGCTGGACCCGCTCACGTTCACCGCGACACTGGAGGAGCAACAGCCGGTCTTCGAGCCGTCGATCGAGGTGTTCGCGGCCGACGGCACGACGCCGGCGGCCGAGGCGGAGCTGGCCTACGGCGACACGATCGTCGTGCGCGGCAGCGGCTTCGACCCGGGCGGCAACGTCGCACCCACCGGCAACCGTCCGCCGATCCCGGCCGGCGTCCCCGCGGGCAGCTACGTGGTGTTCGGGTCGTTCGCCGACACCTGGCAGCCGTCCACCGGCGCACCGTCGAGTGCCCGCACCGTCGGCGCCCAGACGTGGGCGCTGGCGCAGGCCGCCTTGGATCAGGTCCCGGCGCAGTACCAGGACGCGATCCGGGCGCAGTGGGCCGAGATCGACGAGGACGGCACGTTCACGGCCG
>NZ_SMKL01000125.1 GCF_004348545.1 Jiangella ureilytica
GCGCGGCAGGGCGGCTCTGCGGGCGGGCCCGGACCTTGCCGATGACCAGCCAGAGGACCGGCCCGACGAGCGGGATGAGCACGATGATCGCGATCCACGCGACGCGGTTGAGCGACCGGAACCGGGCGGAGTCGGTCTGCAGGCAGTCGATGAGCGCATAGACCAGCAGCGCGATCGCGACCACGATTGGTAGTACCCGACCCACCGTGAGACCTCCCCGGTCGAGCTGTGTTCCCTTTCCACCAGCCTAGGTGGTGTGCCGGGCGTGACGCACCCCGGACCGCGTTCGGCTTGTTCGGGCAAGCGTCACACGGGCCGGGGGCGCCACGACCAGGGGCTGGGGATGACCCCAAGGCCGACCGTGAGATCCAGTCGGCCATGAGTCCCACGGGGGAAGGGAATCAGCCCTGGAAGGCGTCCGGCCGGGCGGGGCCGGACGCGTGGCCGGTGATCAGGAGAAGAGGCGACGACGGGGACGGTGGCCGGCGCGGATGGCTGCCGCCTGGCGCGCCCTCTCCGCCTCCCGACGCAGGTCGTCGATGCGGGTCTGGGCGTACTCGAGGCTGTACAACGTGACTCCCTGTGCGAGAATACTAACGAGATCGAAGGTCGACATCGGCCTTCTGCCTATGATTCTAAGTCACGGCGACGTAACGAATCCATCTCGAACAGGGTGATTCCCACCACGTTGTCGTCGCCGCCGCGGGCACTGCGAGGATGGAACGCCATGGACACCGTCGATGCGAGTCTTGTTGCGGCGCTACGGGCCAATGGCCGCGCGTCGTACGCCGAGCTGGGACGGCTGGTGGGGCTGTCCGGGCCGAGCATCCAAGAGCGGGTGCGCCGGCTCGAGGAGCGAGGAGTGATCACCGGCTACCGCGCCACCGTCGATCCCTCGGCCCTGGGTCTGGGGCTGACGGCGCTGATCGGGCTGGTGCTGTCCGACTCCGCCGGGCACGAGGACGTCGGCGCTCTTCTCGAGGACGTGCCCGAGGTCGAGGACTGCTGGTTCATCGCCGGCGACGAGGCCTACATGCTGAAGGTGCGCGTCGCCGACGTCGAAGGGCTGGAGCGGCTGCTGGGCCGGCTGGTCCGCATCGAAGGCGTCGCCCGCACGCGCACCACCCTGGTCATCTCCACCCGGTTCGAGGACCGCCAGGTCGAGCGGACACCGTCGGAACTGGTCGGCAGCTGATGACGCGGAACGGCCTGGTCACGCTCGACGACGTGCGCGCGGCGGCGGAGCGGCTCGACGGCGTCGCGGTGCGGACGCCGCTCGTCCCGGCGCTGTGGGCCGGCGGCGAGCTCTGGCTGAAGCCCGAGGGCCTCCAGGCGACCGGGGCGTTCAAGCTGCGCGGCGCGTTCAACGCCGTGGCCCTGCTCGACGACGGCGCCCGCTCGCGCGGCGTCGTGACCCACTCCAGCGGCAACCACGCGCAGGCGCTGGCCTGGGCGGCCCGCGCGCAGGGCATCGCGGCCACCGTCGTCATGCCCGACGCCGCCGCGCCGGTGAAGGTCGAGGCGACCCGGGCGCTCGGCGCCGAGGTCGTCATGGTGCCGCCGCCGCAGCGCGAGAGCCGGGTCCGCGAGCTGGTCGCCGAGCGCGGCCTGACGTTCGTCTCGCCGTTCGACGACGCCCGGATCATCGCCGGCCAGGGCACCGTCGGCCTCGAGATCGCCGCCGACCGGCCCGACGCCGCCACCGTCCTCGTCCCCGTGGGCGGCGGCGGGCTGATCTCCGGCATCGGCGTGGCGGTGAAGGCGCTGGCGCCGGGGACCCGCGTCGTCGGCGTCGAGCCCGAGCTGGCCGCCGACGCCCGCGACAGCCTGGCCCGCGGCGAGCGGGTCGCCTGGGATTCCGCCGACACCTACCGCACGATCGCCGACGGCGTCCGGCTCCCGATGATCGGTGAGCTGACCTGGGAGCACATCCGCCGCCAGGTCGACGAGATCGTCACCGTCCCGGAGGACGCGATCCTGGCCGCCATGCGGTTGCTGGCGGTGCGCGGGCGCATCGTGTCCGAGCCGACGGGCGCGCTCACGACGGCGGCGTTCCTGGCCGAGCCGGAACGGTTCGGCCGAACGGTGGCGGTGGTGTCGGGCGGCAACGCCGACCCCGCGCTGCTGGCCCGGGTGCTCACGAACTCCGGAGCGTGAAGCCCTCGTCCAGCCAGCCGGTGACGCCGCCGATCATCTTCTTGACCGGCCGGCCGAGCCGGGCCAGCCGCAGCGCGGCCTTGTCGGCGCCGTTGCAGTGCGGCCCGGCGCAGTAGACGACGAAGACCGTGCCGGGCGCATACGCGCCGAGGTTGCGCTCGACGATGCGCCCGTGCGGCAGGTTGACGGCGCCGGGCACGTGGCCTGCGGCATAGAGGTCCGGGCCGCGGACGTCCAGCAGGACGAAGTCCGCCGGCCCCGTCGTCAGGGCATGATGAACGTCCCAGCAGTCGGTCTCGTACGCGAGCAGGGCGTCGAAGTGGGCGACGGCGTCGGCCGGCGGCGCGGGCGCGACGGCGGTGACGGCGGACGGCGTCGCCGTGGAGGTGGTCGTCATGCCGTCGACGTTACGTCGGTGCAGGCGGGCTGAGGAGAGGCGATCAGCGCTCTCGGCGGCCGCCGGGCGGGGATGGCCCGGTATTCTGCCCGCGTGGCCGATGATCCCGCACCGACGCTCGATCGCCTCGACTGGCGGCTGCTCGAACAGCTGCAGCGCGACGGCCGGGTCAGCGTCGCCGAGCTGGCCCGCCGGGTGAACCTCGGCCCTACGGCGACCGCCGACCGCATCCGCCGGCTGACCGACCTCGGCGTCATCGCCGGCTTCCGGGCCGACCTCGACCTCGAGCGGGTCGGCTACACCGTCGTCGCGTTCGTGCGGCTGGCCTACCCATCGGGCAACTACCGCGCGCTGCACGCCGAGCTGGAGCGCACCCAGGAACTGCTGGAGTGCCACCACGTCACCGGCGACGACTGCTTCGTGCTCAAGGTCGCGGCGCGGTCCATGCGCCACCTCGAGGAGATCGCCGGCCGGCTGGCCACGCTCGGCAGTGTCACCACCTCCGTCGTGTACTCGTCGCCACTGGTTTCGCGGGTGATCACCCAGCCGCAACCCTGAGCTGCCAGCGTCGAGCGGTGACGGCCCTGCTGGTGCTCTTCGTCCTGGTGGTGGCCGGCGGCATCGGATCCGCGGTCGCCGTCGTCCTCAACGACAGGCGCCGCCGTCCGGCCGTTGCCCGCTACGAGATCGGCCGCGGCTTCGACCGCACGGACACCGCGTTGCTCTCCGGCGGAGTCGCCCGCGCCGTCGACGTGACGGTCCTGGAGCTCGTCGACCGCCGGCTGGTGCTGGCCGACGACGGGAAGCTCACCGTCGACGACGAGGTCCACCGGATGCTGGACACTCCGATGGACAGCCCCGAGTACACGCCGAACTACGACTTCGACGAGGCGATGGTCCTGGTCTCGGTGCGCGCCCGGGGCCGGCAGGGCCTCGACGCCGTCCGCCGCGACGTCGTGAAGTGGAAGCTGCGGACCCGTCTGCGCGCGCTGGCCGGCCGCGGGTTGCTCGTGACGCCGCTGCGCCGGCAGTGGGGTCCGGCGATCGTGTGGGCGCCGACGCTGGCCGGCATGTTCTTCTGCTCGATCGGGCTGATGACGTCGTACGACCCGCTCGAGGAAGGCGAGATCCCGGCGGCGATCACCATCGTCGCGTGGTTCCCGGTGACGCTGCTGGCGGCGTTCATCTTCAGCCGCCGTCCCGGCTACCACGGTCCCGACCCGCGGACCGCCACCGGGCGCGACATCGTCGAGCTGCTGCAGGCCGAGCCGGCCGAGGACGCCCCGCAAGCCCAGCGGGTCGCCGTCGGCGGGTTCGCCGCCATGACGGACGACGCGCTGCGCCGCGCGGTCCAGGGGAACGCCGTCGAGTCACGCTGGAGCGTCCCGCACGGCCGCCGCGGCGACCGCTACGGCGTGAACGCGATCGTCGCCGCCGACGCGGGCATGACCAGCGACGGCGGCGACGGTGGCGGTAGCGACGGCGGCGGAGCGGACTGAACGCTGCCGCCGTCCCCGGAGCACCCGAGCGCTCAGGTGAGCGCCGGCACGACCTCCTTCTCGAACAGCTCGACGCCGCTGAGGTCGTACGCGGCCTCGGGGAAGTAGCCGATGGCGTAGCTCATGCCGAGATCCTGGAACGAGCGGATCGCCTCGACGACCTGCTCGGGCGTGCCGGCCGTGGGGCTGTCGCGGAAGACCTTCATCCGGTCCGCGAGCACGTCGGGAGCCATGAACCGGCCGTAGATCTCCTCGACCCGGTCGATCTTGCTGTCGACCTCGGCCTGCGTCGTGCCGATGACGACGTTGAAGTTCATCGACCGCGTGATGGAGTCGAAGTCGGTGCCCAGGTCGCGGCAGTGCCCGGCCAGCACCTCGGACTTGTGCTCGAACACCTCGGGCGTGCCGCTGAAGTTGGTGTGCGTGGTGTAGCTGCGCGAGCCGGTGCCGTCCGCGCCGCGGGCGTGCTTGGCCGCGATGCGCAGCGTCACCTTCTCGCCGCCGCCGGCGATCCACAGCGGGATGCCGTCCTGCTGGAGCGGCAGCGGCCGGCAGATGGCGCCGTCGACCTGATAGTGCTCGCCGTCGATCGTCGCGACACCGTGGGTCCACGCCTGCCGCATGATGTCGACGCCCTCGTCGAGCATGGCCAGGCGTACTCCCGCGCGCGGGAAGCCGAACCCGTAGGCGCGCCACTCGTGCTCGTACCAGCCGCCGCCGATGCCCATCTCGACCCGGCCGCCGGACACGTGGTCGATGGTCGCGGCGACCTTCGCCAGGTAGGCCGGATTGCGGTAGGCCATGCACGTGCACATTTGGCCCAGCCGCACCCGCTCCGTCGCGGCGCCGAACGCGGCCATCAGCGACCACGCCTCGTGGGTGGCCTCCTCGGTGGGGACCGGGGTCGTGTGGAAGTGGTCGTAGACCCAGATGGACTCCCACGGGCCGGCGTCGGCGTGCTTCGCGATGCCGAGCATCGTGTCCCAGTGATGCTCCGGAGCGATGTCGACGAGGTCGAGGCGCCAGCCCTGCGGGACGAACAGTCCGAACTTCATGGGGGGAGAGGTCATACCTCACACGGTAGATCAAGGATGCGAACGGCGGAGACACGCCTCCGCTTCCGCCGGCCGTCTCCGCGGATAGGCTGCGGCGATGGGCAGCCCGATGGACGACGACGAGCTGATCGCGTCGGCGGCGTCGTTCCTGAACCCGCGCGAGGTGCAGGGCCGGCTGGTCGGCGACGTCGCGTCGACACTGGTCACGGACCGGGGGAACGCCTATCACGGCGTCTGCATCGACACCGGGTCCGGCACGGGGTTCTGCGCCGAGCACGGCGCCATCGCGGCCATGGTCACCGGTCGCGAGGAGCGCATCGCGGCCATCGTGGCGGTGTGGCGCGACGACGACGGAGTCCTGTTCGTGCTGCCGCCGTGCGGCCGGTGCCGCGAGTTCATCCGGCAGCTGCACCGCGACAACCTCGACACCCGGGTCGTGCTGGGCCGGGACCGCGCCGTCCCGCTGCGGGAGCTGCTGCCCGCCCACGAGTGGCCCGCTCCGCTCGACTGAGGCGCTATCCCAGCTGTCCGCGGCGGCGGGTGAGGTAGGCGGTCTCTGCGGTGTTGCCCGCCAGCTCGATGGCCGTGTCGTAGGCCGCGCGCGCCTGCTGGCTGCGGCCCAGCCGGCGCAGCAGCTCCGCCCGGGTCGCGTGAAAGGCGTGGTAGCCGGCCAGCTGGTCCTCGAGGCGGTCGACCGCGGCCAGAGCGACCTCGGGTCCGTCGAGCTCGGAGACGGCGACGGCACGGTTGAGGACGATGATCGGCGACGGCTCGAGGCGGACCAGCTGGTCGTACAAGGCGACCACCTGTGACCAGTCGGTGTCGCGCACGTCGCGGGCGGACGTGTGGACGGCATTGATGGCGGCGAGCAGCTGGTAGCGGCCCGGCGCCACCCCGGAGGCGAGGCGCTCGCGCACCAGCCGGTGTCCCTCGGCGATCAGCGCGGTGTCCCAGGCCCCGCGGTCCTGCTCGTCGAGCGTGACCAGTTCGCCGCTCGCCGAGACCCGGGCGGTGCGGCGGGCCTCGGTGAGCAGCATCAGCGCCAGCAGGCCGGCCACCTCGCCGTCGTCGGGCAGGAGGGCTCGGATCAGGCGGGTGAGCCGGATCGCCTCGGAGGTGAGTTCGTGGCGGACGGGGTCGGTGTCGGGACCCGTCGCCAGGTAGCCCTCGTTGAAGACGAGGAAGAGGACGGCGAGCACGCCGGAGACGCGGGCCGGGAGATCCTCGGCCGACGGCACCCGGTACGGGATGCGGGCCGCCTTGATCTTTCCCTTCGCGCGGGTGATCCGCTGCCCCATGGCGGTCTCCTGCACCAGGAACGCCCGGGCGATCTCAGCCACCGTCAGCCCGCCGACCATGCGCAGCGTCAGCGCCACGCGGGTCTCCATGGCGAGCGCCGGGTGACAACAGGTGAAGATCAGCCGGAGTCGCTCGTCGTCGATGACGCCGAGGGGGTCGGGCGGGTCGTCGCCGTACATCAGCTGAGCCTCCTTGTGCTTGTCGTCGCGCTTGCTCTCGCGCCGGATCCGGTCGATCGCCTTGCGGTTGGCGGTCGTGGTCAGCCAGGCACCCGGGCCGGGCGGAACGCCGTCGGCCGGCCATCGCTCGACGGCGACGGCGAACGCCTCGGCGGCCGCCTCCTCGGCGATGTCGAGGTCGCCGAAGCGCTTGGTGAGGGAGGCGACCACCCGCGCCCACTCCTCGCGGTGCGCCCGGGTGATCGCCTCACGGACGTCGTGCACGCTCACAGGAGTGGCCGCACCTCGAGCTTGCGGTTGCAAGCCTTCGACGCCTCGGTGGCGAGCCGGAGCATCACGTCGAGGTCGGGAGCCTCCATGATCCAGAAGCCGGCGAAGTACTCCTTCGTCTCCAGGAAGGGGCCGTCGGTGATCATCGGCTCGCTGCCGCGGTTGTCGACGACGGTGGCCGTGCTGGGATCGGCGAGGCCGCCGGCGAAGACCCAGTGACCGTCGGCCTGGAGACCTTCGTTGAACGCGCGGATGGCCACCATCTCGTCCGGCGTGGCGGAGTTGCTCGTGTCGTCGATCACGGAAACCAGGTACTTCATCTCGGAATCATCTCCTGAATCAGTGCGCGTACTGCGGACGACCGGCCGGCCGGTAGGACTGGAGCGTGATGCCCTTCGGGAAGGCTCGCGACTCGACCAGCTCGAGCGCGGTGTCCGGGCCGGAGCCGGGGAACAGGCGAATGCCCTGGCCGACGATGACGGGGACGACGAGCAGGTTCAGCTCGTCGACGAGGTCGTTCTCGAGCAACCACCGGGTCAGGGCTCCGCTGCCGTGGACCTGGAGCTCCCCTCCCGGCGTCGCCTTGAGCTCGCGGACGGCCGCCGCGACGTCACCGGAGAGGACGGTCGCGGGCGCCCACCGGGGGTCGGTGAGCGTGGTCGACGCGACGTACTTGGGCCGCGTGTTCAGCGAGCGCCCGATGGGGGTGTCGGCCATCTCCTCGATCGCGCCCCAGGTGGTGGCGAAGAAGTCGTAGGTCTTCCGGCCGAACAGGAACGCGTCGGCGCGCTGGTACACGTCGTCGACGTAGGCGAGGGACTCGTCGTCGAACAGCGGCAGCGCCCAGCCGCCGCGCTCGAACCCGGGGTCGAGGTCCGGGTGCGCCCCGCCGTTGGCCTGCATGACGCCGTCGACGGTGACCTGGATGGTGGTGGTCAGTCTCATGATCGTGGATACCTTTCATGGATGAGCCCTGCTGGACGTTGTCAGTGGCTGCGGCGATGCTGGATCGATGGAGCACACCGCCCGGCGCCGCGAGATCGAGGCCTTCTACCGCGTCTACCTGCAGACCTGTAACGAGCACCGGTTCGAGGACCTCGGGGAGTTCGTCGCCGCCGACGTCGTCGTCAACGGCGAGCCGAGGGGACTCGGCGGCTACATGGCGGCGCTGCGGTCGGTGGTCCGCGGCTTCCCCGACTACCACTGGGAGCTGCGCCACCTCGTCGTCGACGACGAGTGGTTCGCCGCCCACCTGGCGACCACGGGCACCCACCGCGGCCCGCTCCTCGGCCTGCCCGCCACCGGCCGCACCGCCGGCACGCACGAGTTCGCCGTCTACCGCACGGCGGCCGGGCGGATCGTCGAGGTCTGGGGAACGCCCGACGACCTCGCCCTGCGCACGCAGTTGCTGCTGGCCGACGGCATCGGCTGACGGCGGTCGCGTCACGTGCCCGGGATCGGCTCGGACGCGGCGTACCGGGGGCGCCCGGCCGGCCGGAAGACCTGGAGGGTGATGCCGTTCGAGAAGGCACGCGACTCGGCCAGTTCGAGCGCGGTGTCCGGACCGGAGTCGGGGAACAGCCGCGTGCCCTGGCCGACGACCACGGGATAGGTGAACAGGGTGATCTCGTCGACGAGGTCGTTCTCGAGCAGCCAGCGGATCAGCCGGCCGCTGCCGTGCACCTGCACCTCACCGGCCGTCGAGGCCTTCAGCTCGCGGACGGCTGCCGCGAGGTCGCCGGAGAGGACGGAGGTGTCCGCCCACCGCGGGTCGGTGAGCGTGGTCGACGCGACGTACTTGGGCCGCGTGTTCAGCGCCGTCCAGATGGGGCTGTCGCCCGGGTCGGCCCACGACCCCCAGGAGCCGGCGAAGATCTCGTAGGTCTGCCGGCCGAACAGGAACGCGTCGGCGCGCGCGTAGATCTCACCGAGAGCCGCCTCGGCGTCACCGCGGAACAGCGGCAGCGCCCAGCCGCCGCGCTCGAAGCCGCCGCGGCGGTCTTCGCCCGATCCGCCCAGGCCCTGAATCACGCCGTCGACGGTGATGTTCGTGACAGTGGTCAGCTTCATGATCGGAGGTCCTCTCTCACTGGCCTTCCGGCCATCGGGGCCGCCTCTCGTGGGCGGCCTTCACCCCTTCCACGAACGCCGTCGCGCCGATCCGACAACGGGGCCAGGATTTCCTTCCAGGACCCTGGGTCCCTTCCCGCTGTGGCTACTCGGCGCTGGCCACTGACGGCGGCACCGGGGTGTGGCGACCGGTCCCGCCGACGTCCAGCCCGGCCGCCTTCGGAATGATCACAGTGAGATGCTTTGTGGTCCTGGGGTCGGGTGCGGCTGACTCGAATGATCAGTGACCGTGGTGTCTTGTGAACGACCTGTCGTCGTGCCCGGTCCTGGGGTTTGCACGCGACCGGAC
>NZ_SMKL01000126.1 GCF_004348545.1 Jiangella ureilytica
GACGATGCCCGCAGGGGCGAGCGGGACCCGGCGCCGGCGCAGCAACTCGCCCCCGGCGGCTCGACTAGGCTCCCCGGGCATGGTGCTGGCGTACGAGACACGCGGCGTTGGCCGCCCGCTTCTCCTCCTGCCCTGGTTCGGGCTGGACCGCAGCTCGATGGTCGCGGCGTTCGAGCCGGCGTTCACCGGCCGCGACGGGTGGCGGCGCATCTACGCCGACCTGCCGGGCACGGGCGGTGAGCCGACGTCGGATGCGGTGTGCGCGGCGGTCGTGAACCTGCTGGACGCGGAGTTCGGCCCCGAGCCGGTGGCGCTGGCCGGCTGCTCGTCTGCTCGGGGGTGAGGATCGCGCCCGCTGACCGCACGCTTCCGCCGTCGCCGGTCGATCCACCCCCGCCAGGCTGGCTCGACGGGGTCCCGCCGGGTCTGGCGGACCACCTGACGACCGCGCTCGGCCACCGGAGCGCGGCCGTCACGACGCGGATCGGCGAGGTCGTCGCCGCGGCGCTCACCGGCGACGACGACTTCCTCGGCCGGCTCCGGCCGGCCGGCTTCCAGCTCTCCGACGAGGACTCGGCGGCCAGGTACGGCGGACCGGTGGCGCTGCTGACGGGGCGGCAGGACCTCGTCGCCGGGTACGCCGACCAGTTCGCCGCCCTCGAGCGCTACCCCGACGGCGCGTACGCCGTGGTCCCCGCTGCCGGGCACTACCTGCCGCTGGAGCAGCCCGAGGCGTTCCGCGACCTCGTCGGGCACTGGCTCGCCCGGCTCGCGTGAGCCGGCCCGCCCCGCAAAGGTTGATCTTGGAGTAACGGGGCGATCGCGGCCCGATTCGCCCGGTTGATTCCGCGGTCACTCCAAGATCAACTCCTGGGGGGAGTGAGTCACCGCCGGCCGGCGAGGCGCTCCAGCCACTGGTCGAGCAGCGCGCGCTCGGCGCTGGTGAGCCCGTCGCCGTCCTCGCCGCTGGGTGCGGTGCGCAGCGCCTCGCGCAGCGCCGTCGCTCGCCCGGCGACCGGGTCGCCGGGCGCCGGAGCACTGACCGGCTCGGCGTCGGTGACCAGGGTGCGCAGCACGCTGTCGCGGGCCAGCTCCGACAGCGCGAGGTCGCGCTCGGCCTCGGGGGTCGCGATGAGGGTCAGCACGACGCCGACGCCGGTGGCGTGGGCGAACTCGGCGGCCCGCTCGACGCTCATGGTGAGCCGGCCGGTCGCGGCGACCCGGCCGACCAGCCGGCGCAGGTTCGCCGCCGCCTCGCGGCCGGCCGGGGACTCGCCCGCCGACCGGCCGTTGCCGTACATGAGCACGTAGAACGCCGGCCGCGCGAGGCCGAAGCCGACGTGCTGGTCCCAGCCGCGGCGCAGGTCGGCCACGGGGTCGTCGGTCTCGGAGAGCGCGCGCTTGTCCTCGAGGTACTCCTCGAACGCGTACGCGGTGACGGCGTCGAGCAGGCCGGTCATGTCGCCAAAGATCCGGTACAGCGTGGGCGCCTGCACGCCCGCCGCCGCGCTGACCGCGCGGGTCGACACCGCCTCGCGACCCTCGCGATCGAGCAGCTCGGCGGCCGCGCGCAAGATGCGGTCGCGGGTGTCGCCGCTGTCGGCAGGGCTCATGGAATCAATGATAACAGCATTGCGTTAGCGTCGTTATCGAATCAGTGATAACGTCAGCTCGTTAGCACTGGAAACATGCATGACGAAGGAGCACTCCATGCGCACCACCCCGCTCGGCAGCACCGGACCCGCCGTCTCCGCGCTCGGCCTCGGTCTCATGGGCATGTCCGACCTCTACGGCCCGGCCGACCGCGACGAGTCCATCGCCACCATCCACGCCGCCCTCGACGCAGGCCTCACCCTGCTCGACACCGGCGACTTCTACGGCATGGGCGACAACGAGCTCCTGCTCAGCGACGCGCTGCGTGGCCGCCGTCGCGACGACGTCGTCATCAGCGTGAAGTTCGGCGGCCTGCGCGGTCCGGACGGTGCCTGGATCGGGTTCGACGCCCGCCCGGCCGCGGTCAAGACCTTCGCCGCCTACAGCCTGCGCCGCCTCGGCACCGACCACATCGACGTCTACCGGCCGTCGCGCCTCGACCCCGACGTACCGATCGAGGACACCGTCGGTGCCATCGCCGAGCTCGTGCAGGCCGGCTACGTCCGCCACATCGGGCTCTCCGAGGTCGGCCCCGACACCCTGCGGCGCGCCGCCGCCGTCCACCCCATCTCGGACCTGCAGATCGAGTACTCCCTGCTCTCCCGCGGCATCGAGGAGAAGATCCTGCCCACCGCCCGCGAGCTCGGCATCGGCGTGACGGCGTACGGCGTCCTGTCGCGCGGGCTGCTCAGCGGCCACTGGCGGCCCGACCGCGAGCTGACCACCGGCGACTTCCGCAGCAGCAGCCCGCGCTTCCAGGACGGCAACCTCGAGCGCAACCTCGCGCTGGTCGAGGCGCTGCGCGGCGTCGCGGAGCAGAAGGGCGTAACGGTGGCGCAGGTGGCCATCGCCTGGGTCGCCGCCCAGGGCGCCGACATCGTCCCGCTGGTGGGCGCGCGCACCCGCGAGCGGCTGGCCGAGTCGCTCGGCGCCGCCGAACTGGTGCTCGACGACGCCGACCTCGCCCGCATCGAGCAGGCCGTCCCCGCCGGCGCCGCCGCCGGTGACCGGTACGCGGCCTACGCGTACGCGCACCTCGACAGCGAGCGCTGACGCCGCTCCATTCGCGCGGGCTCGGCCGGGCCGGCGGGAGCATTCACCCGTCGGCCTCGCGCCGTTCATGGATCCGCAGTCCGCTCCACGCCGGCGTCTGGCTTCGTGACGGTTGACTCTGCTGTTCGTGACCGGCAGGAGCCCGATGTCCCTCACGTCCGCCGCGGGTCGGCTGCGCGACTCCCCCCGTGCCACGCTGGTGGGCGGGGCGGCCGCGTCGACGACCATCGCGGTCGCCGTCACCCTGGCCGGTCCGATCCCCGGGGTGATCCTGCCCGACGGCCCGCTCGGGCTGTGGCGGGCCGCCGACCACGGGCGGCCGGCGTGGAGCGTCGTGGCGCTGCTCGGCATCACGGCGCTGTCGCTGATCTTCGTGCGGCTGTACCTGCTGGCCCGCGACCAGATCGTCGACGTGCGGTGGGCGGTCCGCACGGCGGTCGTGTGGACGTTGCCGATGCTGCTGGCGCAGCCGATCCTCAGCCTCGACGCCTACTCCTACGTCGCGCAGGGCCAGCTGCTCAACGTCGGCATCGACCCCTACCTGACCGGGCCGATCGTGTTCGGCGCCGGTCCGCTGCTCGATCCCGTGGCGCCGATCTGGCGGATGACGCCGGCGCCGTACGGTCCACTGTCGCTGAGCCTGCTGGGCTGGTCCGCCGATATCACGGGCGCCTCGCACGTGCCGTTCGTGCTGCTGCTGCGGGTGCTGTCCATCGCCGCGGTCGTGGCCGGCGCCGTCGCCGTCGCCCGGCTGGCCCGGCCCGGCTCGCAGGCCGCCGCGGTGGCGCTGGTCGCCGCCAACCCGATCGTCGTGCTGCACCTGGTCGGCGGCGTGCACCTGGACGTGCTGGTCGGCACGCTCGCGCCGGTCGTGCTGCTGGCCGTGCGCAAGCGCTGGTGGTGGCTCGCGGCGCTGACGGCGGCGCTCGCGTTCGCGATCAAGCTGCCGGGCCTGGTCCTGGTCGGCTACGTGCTGCTGGCCCGGTTCCGGCAGCGCGAGGCCCGCTGGGCGGGCACCGCCGCGGCGCTGGCGGTGACGGCCGCCGTCACGCTGGCCGCAGCTGCCGCCGTCCCCGACGGATGGGGCTGGATCGCGGCCCTCGACACCCCGGGCAAGGTGGAGATCCTCTATACGGTCCCGGCCGCGGTCGCAGGCGTGGCGTACGGGTTCATCACCCTGACGACCGGCGGCGTGACGTTCCGCGAGCTGCTCGACTGGTCGCGCGTCGTCTGTGCGCTGGCCGGTGCGGCGGTCATCGGCTGGCTGATCTTCCGCGGCGGCGAGCCGCACACGCCGGCCCGCCGGGCCGGCGTACTGGTGGGCAGCGCGCTGGTCGTGCTGGCGCTGGCCGCCCCGGTCATCCACGCGTGGTACCTGTCGTGGGGACTGGCCCTGCTGGCGGCCTGCGCCGGCATCGTCGGGCACCGCTGGCTGATCGCGTTGAGCGTGGCGCTGTGCTTCACCGCGCTGCCCGACCCGCTCACGCGCTGGCACCACGGCCTGCTGCCGCTGACCCTGCTGCTGGTCGTGGTCGCGTTGGCGCTGACGTTCTGGTGGGTTGGTGATCAGCGCGATCCGGCGCGGGCCCCCTCGCGCTCGAGGGTGGGTCCGGTGGAGGGGGCGGGGGATGCTGCGCCGGCTCCGCTTCGCGGCGGTGAAGCATGCCGCGTGCGCTCTTGACGCCGGCTCCGCACCCCCGCCCCCTCCACCTGGTCAGTCCTGGTTGCGCTGGTACCGCGACTGTTCGCGCGTTGTGTGTGCGGTGATTAGCGGCGGGGCTTGACGCCGTTGACCGTCGAGGTGTCGTAGGCGAAGGTCAGCACGGCCGAGCCGATGACGTCGGCGTTGATGTCCAGCGCCTCCGTGTTGACGTTGCCGACGAGGTCGTACTCCGCCGCCAGCGCGTCGTAGGTCGCCTCGTCCTGGCCCTCACCGTTGAGGTTGTCGCAGGGCGCGTGGTAGCAGGGGTCGTACGCGACGCCGGCCAGGCCGCCGTACATCTCCACCTGCGCCTCGGACTTCGCGCCCTCGGCGCCGGTGAACAGGCCGCCCGCCGGGATGCCCACGGCGATGAACGCGCCGTAGTCGGACCGGCCGGAGAACTCGCTGTCGTTGAACGGCTGGTTGCGGCGGGTGTAGATCTGCTCGAAGACGTCCTCGATCTGCGCCGAGCCTTCCGGGATGAACCCCGGCGCGGCGGTGCCGCCGGAGTTGTCGCCGTCGTAGATGCCGAACATGTAGTTCGGCGAGGCGACCATGTCGAAGTTCAGGTACAGCGCGATCTTGTCCTGCTCCGCCTGCGGCAGGGTCTCGATGTAATGGTTCGAGCCGAGCAGGCCGGACTCCTCCGCACCCCACCAGGCGAACCGGACCTGGTTCTTGAGGTTCTGCCGGTTGATCTGGATCGCGGTCTCGAGCAGCGCCGCACTACCGCTGCCGTTGTCGTTGATGCCCGCGCCGTCGTGGACGCTGTCGAGGTGCGCGCCGGCCATGACGACGTTGTCCGGGTTG
This sequence comes from Jiangella ureilytica, assembly GCF_004348545.1. Lineage (GTDB taxonomy): Bacteria > Actinomycetota > Actinomycetes > Jiangellales > Jiangellaceae > Jiangella > Jiangella ureilytica. The sequence goes on from NZ_SMKL01000126.1 coordinate 5,219, forward strand.
CCCTTGCGGGTCTCGGCGAAGACGTTCCAGGTGGTGCGCACGTCCGCGTCGTAGTCGACCTTGACCCGGACGGTCGCGCCCGGGGTCTGGGCCAGGCTCGCCCCGGCCTGGAACTGCGCGAAGACCGCGGGGATGGTGAGGCCGGTGGCGTCGCCGATCATGCCGACGAGGCCGGTGTCGCGGCCGGGCTGGCCCTCGTTCATGACGACCACGCCGGCGGCGCCGGCCGCCTGCGCGTTGAGCACCTTGACGGCGAAGCCGCAGGTGCCGCGCTGGACGAGGGCGATGCTTCCCGGCGCCATGCCGGTGAAGTCCTTCATCTCGCAGCCGCTGGTCGAGGTGTTGTCCGGCAGCGGCGGCGGGCCGGGCGTGTCCAGCCGGATGTCCGCGGGGAACAGCGGCCCGGTCGCCTCGCCCTCCGGGGAGCCGGTGTCGAACTCGTTGCGGATGAACTCGCTGCCCTCCTCGAAGACCCGCGGGTCGGGCGAGATGCGCTCGAGCTCGGAGCGCTCGTCGAAGTAGTCGAACTCGAACTCCTGGACCTCCGGCGTGTACCCGGCGGCCTCGAGCTGCTCCACGACGTAGTCGACGGAGGCTTCGTAGCCGGGCAGCCCGGAGGCGCGGTTGCCGCCGTTGTCGTCGCTGATCTCTTGCATCGCCTCGATGTGGTCCATCACGTTCTCGAGCGTGATGAGCTTGTTCATGTGGCGGATGGTGACCTTGTCGTTGGCCGCCTCCGCGGGGACCGTCATGAGACAGGCCGCGGCCAGTACGCCGGCTCCGGCGACGGCCGCGACGCGGCGTGGTCGTCTCGTCATCTCGGGCAACCTCCTGCACACAGGTTTCCGGTACTTCCGCCGAACGGCCGGAAGATCGATGAGCGAGACACTAGACGGCGGTGCGGATTTTCAGAAGAGGCGGCGGCTGACGAATTCGTTCCGTTACGTCCGTATCCGGCGCGCGGCCGGCTCGATTGGACCGGTTCAGGGTGCGGCTGGCAATCTTCAGAGTGGAGGTCTCGATAATCGAGGAGCTGCGGACGGCATGACGAGCGTGGTCACGGGTTTCGCCGTCATCGTCGTCATCATCGGCGTCGGCTACGTCCTCGGTCGCACCGAGCTGCTCGGCCCGGCCGGGCCCATGGTGCTCACCCGGCTCGCGTTCTGGGTGGCCAGCCCGGCGCTGATGTTCCACACCGTCGCCGAGGCCGACCTCGGGGTCATCGTCGCCGAGCCGCTGATCGCGACGGGCGGCAGTGTGGTCATCGTGGCGGCGGTGTTCGCGCTGGCCGGCCTGTGGCGGCGGTGGAGCGTGTCGTACTCGACGCTGGGCGTGCTCTGCTCGTGCCTGGTCAACGCCGGCAACCTCGGCATCCCGATCGCGGCGTACGTGCTGGGCGACGCGACGCTGGTGGCGCCGATCCTGCTCATGCAGACCGTGGTGATCGTACCCGTGGCGCTGACGGTGCTCGACCTCGCCGGTCAGGGCTCGTCGACGCCGGTGTGGCGCCGCTTCCTCACCCCGCTGCAGAGCCCCATCACGGTGGCGTCGCTGGCCGGCGTGGTCGTCGCGGCGACGGGCGTCACGGTCCCGGGGCCGATCATGGAGCCGTTCATCCTGGTGGGCGCGATCTCGATTCCGTCGGTGCTCATGGTGTTCGGCATCTCGCTGCGTGGCAGCACCTGGCCCGGCCGCGGCCCGGACCGGCGGCCGCTGGCGCTGGCCGTCGTGCTGAAGACGCTGGTGCATCCGGCGGTGGCGTACCTGCTCGGGCTGGCGCTGGGGCTGTCGGCGCGGGAACTGCTCGCCGTGGTCGTGCTGTCCGCGCTTCCGACGGCGCAGAACGCGCTGACGTTCGCGATGCGCTACGGGCAGGCGCAGACACTGGTGCGCGAGGCGGTGCTGGTGACAACGGTGTTGTCGCTGCCGGTGCTGGTGCTGGTGACGGCGCTGCTGAGGTAGCGCTAGAAGCCGGTGTCGAGCGTGAGCTGGACGGCCGCGCCCGCGGGCTGCAGGCCGGTGACGGTGATGCCGACCCGCTCGATGCGCCGGGCGGTGGCGGCCTCGACCAGCGGGGCGACGGCGGCGGCCAGCGCGGCGGCGTGGTCGGTGGGCTCGCGCAGCCGCGCGCGGCCGTGGTGCTCGAGCTTGCCCGCATAGAGGATCAGGACGGCGACGGCCGTACACGTGAGCTCGGCGTCGCGGAGCCGGCCGGCCAGCTCGTCGGTGAGCCCGGCGACGTCGACCGCGCTGCCGCGCGGGACGACCCGCTGCACGCTGAACGACTTGCGCGGCCGCGCGGCCCGCACACTGGCGTCGTCGGTGCCGGCGGCGATGTCGCCGAGCCGGCGGGCCATGAGGGTACCGGCGATGTCGCGCAGCACCTCGGGGTGAACGAGCGCGATGTCGCCGACGGTGCGGATGTTGTGCTGGCGCAGCCGCTCGCGGGTGACCTCGCCGACCCCCCAGAGCTCGTCGATGCGCAGGGCGGGCCGGAGGTACCGTTCCTCGGCGGGCCGGATGACGCGCAGCCCGCGCGGCTTCGCCGACCGCGAGGCGAGCTTGGCCATGAGCTTGGTGCGCCCGGCGCCGACGGTGACGGGCAGGCCGATCTCGTGCCAGATGGCCCGCTGGACGGTGGTGGCGAGGTGGTCGATGCTGGCCCAGCTGGTGGCACGGGTGTCGAGGAACGCCTCTTCCATGGAGCCCGCCTCGACCCGGCCGGCGAACCGGCCGAACATGCCGAACAGGTGTGCGCTGGCCTCGGCGTAGGCGTCGTCGCGCAGCGGAACGACGCGCAGCTGCGGGCAGACGGCGAGCGCGTTGCCGACCGACATGCCGGCCTGGACGCCCCACTCGCGCGCCTCGTAGCTCGCACAGGCGATGACGACCTCGCCGGCGGCCATGGGGATGCCGCGCAGAGACGGGTCGTCGCGCTGCTCGACCGAGGCGAAGAACGCGTCGGCGTCGACGTGCAGCAGCGGTCCGCCCGGCAGCGCCCGGGCGAACTGGTCGTCCTCGGCCGGCCAGGCGACGAGGGTGTCGGGTTCGTCGTCGATGGCATCCAGCTTAGGCGTCGGCTCCGACGATCTCGAACTGGCGTCCGGTGGCGCGCCCCGACCTGCGCTCCATGGCCTGCCCGACGCCGCGGGTGATCCTCGAGACGGATTCGGCCGCGCTCTGCGCCCGGAACGTGGCGAAGGGCTTACCCCCGGCGGGGAAGCCCTTCATCTGGTGAACGCCGCCGCAGCAGCGCCGGGTTCCCGGATCCGGAGCCGAATCCGCGGAGCCGTGGCGCCGGGGCCCGGACATGACGAAGGCCCGCACCGTGTCCCGGTGCGGGCCTTCGTTGACGCAAGTGTCCGGCGGTGTCCTACTCTCCCACCCCCGCTAGAGGGCAGTACCATCGGCGCTGGTGGGCTTAGCTTCCGGGTTCGGAATGGGTCCGGGCGTTTCCCCGCCGCTATGACCGCCGGCACATCT
>NZ_SMKL01000127.1 GCF_004348545.1 Jiangella ureilytica
GTGTCGGTGCGGGGGTGGGCGCGAGAGTCGGCGTGGGGGTCGCCGACGGCGTCACCGCGGCCGCCGTCGGGGTGCCGGAGCCGGCCAGCGGCGAGGGCGTGCCGGCGTCGCCGGCGTTGCCGCGGTCGGGCGCTCCGGAGGCGTCCTCGCGCTCGGCGTCGACGTCGAAGGGCACCGGGTTCACGGGCGAGACGGCCGCCGTCGGCGACTCGCTCGCCGGCATGCCGGTGGCGGCGACGGCGGCGCCGGCGGCCGCACCCGCACCGGCGACCGGGATCACGATGCTCAGGAGACGGGAGGGGCGGCGGCGCTTGTGTCTTGAGGTCGAACCGCTTCGGCGTGCGGCGTGGCGGGCTCTGCTCACGGTGCGGCGATCCTCCGTCAGATCACGAGTCGGTAACGGGCCAGAAGACTCTAACCCGATTCGTCCGATTCGCCGAAACCGGCCCCTTCGATCTGGTCGAGCCGGCGCAGGATGACGCCCTCGCGCAGGGCCCACGGGCAGATGTCGACCTCGTCGACCTCGAACAGGTCGATGGCGGCGTCGGCGACGACGGCGCCGGCCAGCAGCTGGCCCGCCCGGCCGGCCGAGACCCCGGGCAGCTTCGCGCGGTCCGACGCCGGCATGCCCGCCAGCTTCTTGACCAGATCCTGCACGTCGGAGCGGCTGAGCGAGCGCCGCACGTACGGCCCGTCGCCCGACGGCGCGGCGCCGGCCACCCGGGCCAGCGAGCGGAACGTCTTGCTGGACGCGACCACGCGGTCGGGTGCGCCGTAGCGGTTGACGCTGCCGACGATCGCGGCGATCTCGGCCCTGACGTGGCGGCGCAGCGCCCGCAGCTCGTCCTTCGACGGCGGGTCGTCGCTGAACCAGGCGCGGGTGAGCCGCGCGGCGCCCAGCGGCAGTGAGACGGCGACGTCGGGATCCTCGTCGCCGCCGGCCGCCAGCTCGAGCGAGCCACCGCCGATGTCGAAGCTGAGCAGCCGGCCCGCCGACCACCCGTACCAGCGCCGCACCGCCAGGAACGTGAGCCGGGCCTCGTCCTCGCCGGAGAGGATCTGCAGGTCGACGCCGGCCTCCTCGCGCACGCGGTCGAGGACGGCGGTGCCGTTGACGGCCTCGCGCAGCGCCGACGTGGCGAACGCCAGCATGGACGTGGCGCCCTTGTCCTCGGCGGCCTCGACCGCCTCGCGACAGGCCTTGACCAGCCGCTCGGCGCCCTGCTTGCTGATGGAGCCGGAGTCGTCGAGCAGCTCGACCAGCCGCAGCTCGGTCTTCTGCTTGTGGGCCGGCAGCGGCCGCGCGCCGCGGTGGGCGTCGACCAGCAGCAGGTGAACGGTATTGGAACCGACGTCGAGCACACCCATGCGCACGGAAAGGACGATACTCGTGGAGTGGAGCTGCAGACGCACGGAGCACGAGCCTGGGTCGAGTTCACCGACCCCGCCGACGACGGCCAGGTGCTGCGCTGCGACCTCACCTGGCTGACGTCGCGCTGGACCTGCATCTTCGGCCAGGGCTGCCCCGGCATCTACGCCGAGCGGCCCGACGACGGCTGCTGCACGCACGGCGCCCACTTCTCCGACGAGGACGACGAGAAGCGCGTGCTCGGCTACGCCGACCGGCTGGGCCCCGACGTCTGGCAGCTGCGCGACGACGGCCGGCGCGGCGGCGTCGTCGAGGTCGACGACGAGGGCGAGCGCAAGACCCGGGTCGTCGACGGCGCCTGCGTGTTCCTCAACCGGCCGGGGTTCTCCGGCGGCATCGGCTGCGCGCTGCACGCCTACGCGCTCACCGTCGGGGAGCACCCGCTCGAGACCAAGCCCGACGTGTGCTGGCAGCTGCCCATCAGGCGCACCTACCGCGAGGCCGAGCGGCCCGACGGGACCTCGTACCTCGAGATCAGCATCGGCGAGTACGACCGCGCCGGCTGGGGCCCGGGCGGCCACGACATGACCTGGTACTGCACCACGGCCACCGAGGCGCACGTGGGGCGCGAGCCGGTGTACCGGTCCAGCGAGCCGGAGCTGCGCGAGCTCGTCGGCGACAAGGCCTACGAGGAGCTGGCCCGGCACTGCGAGGCGTTCCTGGCCGCCCAGCTGCCGCTGCTCGTGCACCCGGCGACGGCGGCGCGGCAGCAGGAGCACTGACACGGAGAGACCGCCGGTCCCGAACCTCATCGGTCGGGGCCGGCGGCCTCTGCAGGGGAACTACCGGTGACGCTGTCTCACCTGTGGTGCTGACCTCTTACTGCTGGACCTGACGGCGGTTCACCGCGAACGCGGCGGCCGCGCCGGCGAGCAGCAGGCCCGCACCGACGAACACCAGCTGGCTCGACGCACCGGTGTCCGGCAGCGACTCGCCGTCACCGGAGCCGTCGTCGGAGCCCGAGGCGGAACCGTCCTCGGAGCCGTCGTCCGACCCGTCCTCGGAGCCGTCGTCCGACCCGTCCTCGGAGCCGTCGTCCGACCCGTCGGTCTCGGTGCCGTCGACCTCAGTGCCGTCGACCTCAGTCCCGTCGACCTCAGTCCCGTCGACCTCAGTCCCGTCGACCTCAGTCCCGTCGACCTCAGTGCCGTCGACCTCAGTCCCGTCGACCTCGGTCCCGTCGACCTCGGTCCCGTCGACCTCAGTGCCGTCGACCTCAGTCCCGTCGACCTCGGTCCCGTCGACCTCAGTGCCGTCGACCTCAGTGCCGTCGACCTCGGTCCCGTCGACCTCAGTGCCGTCGACCTCCGTCTCCGCCTCGGCGCGCATGTCGCAGGCCTGGTAGTAGGCCTCCTGGCTGCCGATGACGGCGTTGACCGGGCCCTGCCACAGCCACGGCAGCGCGCACGCGTCGTTGAGGATGTCGATGCTGCCACCCTCGAGCACCGCGGCGACGCTGCCCAGCAGGTCCTTCGAGTCCGGCGTGCTGGCACCGCTGCAGGCGGTGTAGTGCGCCGACTGCTCGCCCAGCACCGCGTTGATCGGACCCTGCCACATCCACGGAGCGGCGCAGGCGCCGTTCAGCAGGTTGGCGCCCTCGCCGGTCAGCGTGCCGTCGTTGTTGCAGGCGGCGTAGTGCGCGGACTGACCGTCGCTGAACCCGTTGACCGGGCCCTGCCACAGCCACGGCAGCGCGCAGGCGTTGTTGCCCACGTTGATGCCGTCGCCGTAGGTGGTGCCGTCACTGTTGCAGGCGACGTAGGTCGCCTCCTGGCCCTCGACGAACACGTTCGCCGGGCCCTGCCACAGCCACGGCAGGGCGCAGGCACCGTTGAGCACGTTGATGCCGTCGCCGTACGTGGTCTCCTCGGTGTTGCAGACCACGTAGTAGGCGGACTGGTCCTCGACGGCGCCGTTGGCCGGGCCCTGCCAGAGCCACGGCGCGGCGCACGCGTTGTTGAGGACGTTGATGCCGTCGCCGTAGGAGTCGGCGTTGTTGTTCAGGACGTTGATGCCGTCACCGATGGCGATGCCGGTGTTGCCGTTGCAGGCCTCGTAGAAGGCCTCCTGGCCGCCGACGAAGATGTTGAACGGGCCCTGCCACAGCCAAGGCAGTGCGCAGAGGCTGTTGCCGACCTCGATGTCGCCGAGGCCGAGGGTGTCCAGCAGGCCGTTGGCCTCCTCGACACTTGTGATCTCGGTGGGGAAGTCGAGAGCCTTCCCCTCCTCGGCCGTGGCCGCCGGCACGCTCAGGGCGAAACAGGCGGCGAGCGCAGCGCCGGCCACAACGGCGCCACGCAGCACTGTCTTCAGCACAATTCTCCTCAAATCATTCGAAAGAAGTTTCCCAGGCAACCTGATTTCCGGGATGCCCGCCAGGGAGTACATTCGACCCCCTGTCCAAGGGTGTCAAGGTACTCTACAAAAGGTCATTCAACTGGGTGACATACCGGTGACACGACATTCCCGCATCCTTTCTGTCCGAATTCGGCGAAAGCGTCTGCAATGATTGGTCTGTGCGCCGCGACGTGATCCCCAGCCCGAACATCTGGCACTATCCGGACGTCTACGAAATGGAGAACCGCGGGGTCGACCCCGACGGTGTCCTCGAGGCGGCCATGCGCCGCCTGCACGACTGGGCCGGCCTCGACGTCCTCGACGTCGGCTGCGGGTCCGGCTTCCACCTCCCCCGGTTCGCCGCCGCCGCCCGCCGGGTCGTCGGCGTCGAGCCGCACAAGCCGCTGGTGCGCCGGGCCGAGGCCCGCGTCGCGGCGCTGCCCGCCGCGGTCCGCTCCCGCATCACCGTCCTGCGCGGCAAGGCGCAGGAGTTGCCCCTACCGCCGGCGTCCGTCGACATCGTCCACGCCCGCTGGGCCTACTTCTTCGGGCCGGGCTGCGAGCCGGGGCTGGCGGAGCTTCGCCGGGTCGTGCGCCACGGCGGCAGCGCGTTCGTCATCGACAACGACGCCACCCGGTCGACGTTCGGCCGCTGGTTCCGCACCGGGCTGCCGTCGTACGACGCCGAGGCGGTCGAGCGGTTCTGGGCCCGTCAGGGCTGGCACCGCGAGCAGCTGACCATGCGCTGGGAGCAGCCCGACCGCGCGTCGTTCGAGGCGGTCGTGCGCATCGAGTTCGACCCGAAGACCGCCGACGCCGTCCTCGCCGAGCACGCCGGCACGTCCGTCGACTACGCGGTCAACCTGTTCTGGCGGCGCTTCTAGCGCTCGTTCCCGCAGCCTGTCGGAACCGGCGGCTACGGTTCTGGGCATGGCGAAGGCGAAGACGGCGGCCCCGTCGTTCCGGTGCACCGATTGCGGCTGGACCACGGCCAAGTGGGTCGGCCGGTGCGGCGAGTGCCAGGCGTGGGGCACGGTCGAGCAGGCCGGGGCCGCGAAGGCGGGCGTCACGGCGGCGGGTCCGGTCACCGAGGCGGCCCGCCCCATCGGCTCCGTCGCCATCGAGGCCGCCCGGTCCCGGCCCACCGGCGTCGGCGAGTTCGACCGCGCGCTGGGCGGCGGGCTGGTCCAGGGCGCCGTCATCCTCCTGGCCGGCGAGCCCGGCGTCGGCAAGTCGACCCTGCTGCTCGACGTCACCGCGCGGTGGGCGCACGAGGCCGGCCGCGCCCTCTACATCACCGGCGAGGAGTCGGCGGCCCAGGTGCGGCTGCGGGCCGAGCGCACCGGCGCCGTCGCCGACCACCTCTACCTCGCGGCCGAGACCGACCTGTCCGCCGTCCTCGGGCACATCGAGGAGGTGCAGCCGTCGCTGGTGGTGCTCGACTCCGTCCAGACGGTGTCCAGCCCGGCCGTCGACGGCGCGGCCGGCGGCGTCACCCAGGTCCGCGAGGTCGCGGCGTCGCTCATCCGGGTGGCCAAGGACCGCGGCGTCGCCACCATCCTCGTCGGGCATGTCACCAAGGACGGCAGCATCGCCGGCCCGCGGGTGCTCGAGCACCTCGTCGATGTCGTGCTGCACTTCGAGGGCGACCGGCACTCGCGGCTGCGGCTGGTCCGTACCGTCAAGAACAGGTTCGGCCCGGCCGACGAGGTGGGCTGCTTCGACCTCACCGACACCGGCATCAGCTCGCTCGCCGACCCCACCGGGCTGTTCCTCTCGCGGCACTCCACCCCGGTGCCGGGCACCTGCATCACCGTGACGCTCGAGGGCCGGCGGCCGCTGCTGGGCGAGGTGCAGGCGCTGGTGGCCACGTCGGCGCTGGCCACGCCGCGGCGGGCCAACAGCGGGCTCGACTCCTCCCGGGTGGCCATGGTGCTGGCGGTGCTGGAACGGCGGGGGCAGGTGCGGCTCAGCAACAGCGACGTCTACACCTCCACCGTCGGCGGCGCCAAGCTCTCCGAGCCGTCCGCGGACCTCGCGCTGCTGCTGGCGGTGGCCAGCGCGACCTCGGGCACGCCGCTGCCGCCCGGGCTGACGGCGCTCGGCGAGGTCGGGCTGGCCGGCGAGATCCGCCGGGTCTCCGGGCTGTCGCAGCGGCTGGCCGAGGCCGGGCGCATGGGGTTCACCACGGCGCTGGTGCCGGCGGACCCCGGCCCGCTGCCCGACGGCATCCGCGTGGTCGAGGTGGCCGATGTCGGGCAGGCGCTCGCGGCGGCCGGCCGGAACGCCGGTTTGGCCGCGGATTCGCCGCAACACAGCTGAATCGTTGCGTGGTATTGACGCGATCGTCGTCTCACGACGGCACATCACGCCCTAGACTGTTCAATCCAGCGTCGTCTGTCTCCCTCGCCGGGCCGCCAGACGCGCGACCGTACACTGTTCATCACGACAAGCCGTCCGGGTCACGACAGGGGTCACGTGCAAGGCATCGATCGAGCCGGCGCCGACGCGAAACTGCGCCTGGCTCTCGCAGCCGTCGCGCCCGGTACCAACCTGCGCGAGGGCCTCGAGCGTATCCTGCGCGGGCGCACCGGCGCCCTGGTCGTGCTGGGCTACGACAAGACCATCGAAGCCATGTCCACCGGCGGGTTCAGCCTCGACGTCGAGTTCAGCGCCACCCGGCTGCGCGAGCTGGCGAAGATGGACGGCGCCATCGTCGTCGACCGCGACTGCACGCGCATCCTCAAGGCCGCCACCCAACTGGTGCCCGACCCCTCCATCCCGACCACCGAGTCCGGCACCCGGCACCGCACGGCCGAGCGGGTGGCCAAGCAGACCGGGTTCCCGGTCATCTCGGTCAGCCAGTCCATGCGCATCGTCGCCATCTACGTCGACGACATCCGCTACGTGCTCGAGGACGCCGGGCAGATCCTGTCCCGCGCCAACCAGGCGCTGGCCACGCTCGAGCGCTACAAGCTCCGCCTCGACGAGGTGTCCGGCACGCTGTCGGCGCTCGAGATCGAAGACCTCGTCACCGTCCGCGACGTCGTCTCGGTGGCGCAGCGGCTCGAGATGGTGCGGCGCATCTCCGTCGAGATCGACGGCTACGTCGTCGAGCTCGGCACCGACGGCCGGCTGCTCAGCCTGCAGCTCGACGAGCTCGTCGCCGGCGTCGACTCCGATCGCGAGCTGGTCATCCGCGACTACCTTCCGGCTCCGTCCGGGCGGCGCAAGCGCAGCCTCGGCGAGGCCATCAGCGCCCTCGACACGCTGTCCGGGACCGATCTGCTCGACCTCGGCGCGGTCGCCCGGGCGCTCGGCTTCCCGGGTGGCGGCGAGCAGCTCGACGCGGCGGTGAGCCCGCGCGGTTTCCGCCTGCTGGCGCGCGTGCCGCGCCTTCCTGACAGCGTCATCGACCGCCTGGTCGAGCACTTCGGCGGCTTGCAGAAGCTCCTGGCCGCGAGCGTCGACGACCTCCAGGCCGTCGAGGGTGTCGGCGAGTCCCGCGCCCGCAGCGTCCGCGAGGGCCTCTCCCGGCTGGCCGAGTCCAGCATCCTCGAGCGCTACGTCTGACGGCCCACCCCGCCCCGGCCACCCAC